>NZ_LMCZ01000012.1:0-357105 GCF_001424965.1 Rhizobium sp. Root1204 | reverse complement strand
AGCTCGGCAAGCGGGTTAAGGCGACGATCCGCCAATTGGGTTATCCGACCAAGAATGCGCTGAGGAACTGGTACCGCGAATACGAGCAGCATCGAGATCTGCGCTTTCGTTCTGTGGCTCGCGCGCCGAAGTTTTCCCAAGCCCAGAAGCAGGCCGCGCTTGAGCACTACCGCACTCACGATCGCTGTATCTCTTCAACGATGAGAGCTTTGGGCTATCCAGGTCGTGGAACTTTGACGGCATGGGTCCGAGAAGCGTTTCCGGAGGCGAGGACTTCGATGGCCGGCCGGTCCTGGCGTCCCGCCTATCCCGAGGCCTTGAAGCAGGTCGCGGTCCTTGATCTTTGCAATGGGGAAGAGAGCGCCCAGGAAGTCGCCGACCGGCTGGGCGTATGCCGGCCAACATTGTACAGTTGGAGGAATGAGTTACTCGGACATGAGGTTGCCTCATCCATGAAACGCCGCAAAACCTCTGCGCCGGCACCCGAGCGCGAGGAACTTGAGCGACAGCTTGAGGCCCTCCAACGCGATGYCCGCCAATTGCAGCTCGAGCATGATCTGCTGAAGAAGGCCAATGAACTGCTAAAAAAAGGCCTGGGCGTCGATCTGCAACTCCTGAGTAATCGGGAGAAGACACAGCTGGTTGACGCCCTCAAAGATATCTATCGATTGCCAGAGCTGCTTGTGCAGTTGGGAATTGCGCGAAGTTCCTACTTCTACCACCGCGCCCGAGTGAGCCTGGACGACAAGTATGTCACCATCCGTCGCAACCTGGCGGAAATCTTCGAAAGCAACCATCGCTGCTACGGCTATCGTAGACTGCAGGCGTCTCTGGCCAGACAGAGTGTGACAATCTCGGAAAAGGTTGTGCAGCGATTGATGAAACAAGAGCGCCTGGTCGCCGCCAGACCACGGCGACGGCGTTTTGGCTCGTATCTGGGAGAAATCAGTCCTGCGCCTGAAAACCTGATCAACCGCGACTTCCATGCGAAAACACCGAACGAGAAGTGGCTGACGGACATCACCGAGTTCCAGATCCCAGCCGGCAAAGTGTATCTCTCGCCCATCATAGATTGCTTCGATGGCATGGTGATCAGTTGGTCGATTGGAACGCAGCCAGACGCCAGCTTGGTCAACACGATGCTCGACGCCGCCATCGAGACAGTTACCGACGCCGAAGGCAAGACGATCGTTCATTCGGATCGCGGCGCCCATTATCGCTGGCCCGGCTGGCTTACGCGGATCAGCGATGCGAAGCTGGTTCGTTCAATGTCCCGCAAAGGCTGTTCCCAAGATAACGCCGCGTGCGAAGGCTTCTTTGGACGACTGAAAACGGAACTCTTCTACCCTCGGGACTGGAAGAGCATCACAATCGAGCAGTTTGTCCGCGAGGTTGATGCGTACATCCGATGGTACAATGAAAAGCGCATCAAATTATCACTGGGCTCACGCAGTCCGGTCGAATATCGAGAAAGCCTTGGCCTAACCGTATAAATCAGTCCAAGTTTTTATCCGCATCCCCAGCGCATCAAATTATCACTGGGCTCACGCAGTCCGGTCGAATATCGAGAAAGCCTTGGCCTAACCGTATAAATCAGTCCAAGTTTTTATCCGCATCCCCGTACGTTACGGTAACATTGGGATGTAACATACCCGGCGGCCCCAGGTGCACCACCGTTAAATCTGCGCGGGCATTCGGTTATGCCCGTCCCGAGCTGGTTGCGGGTGCTATCGATTTAGCGACACGATCCGAAAACTTTACGAATAGGTTAGGCCCGTTTCATCAGCGGAAATCGTTCTTTCAACAGCCGCTGGATCGATTCCGATCCGATTGGCGGTCCGAACAGGAAGCTCTGGCCGAAATCGCAGCCCATCTGCGAGAGCTGGACGGCGTCTTCCTCGGATTCGATGCCTTCGGCGACGACCTGCATCTCCAGTTCACGCGCCATGGTGATGACCGAGCGCAGGAGGATAGAGCGCTTGTCGCTGGGGTCGCGGACCAGTGATTTGTCGATCTTGATCGTGTCGAACGGAAAGCGGGTAAGGTAGGCCAGCGACGAATGGCCGGTGCCGAAATCGTCGAGCGCCAGTCTGAGGCCCGCGTCCTTCAGTTTTTCCAGAACCAGACGCGCCTGTTCCGGGTTTTCCATCACGACGGATTCGGTCAGTTCCACCTTCACCTTATGCGGATCGCAATGGTTCTTGTTCAAGACCCCGCGGATATCATCATAGAGGTCGTTGTTGAGCAGCTGCGCACTCGACAGGTTGACGGAGACGAAGACCGGCAGTTCTCCGGTCTGGATCTGCCATTCCGTCAGGTCGCTCGTTGCCCGCTCAAAGGCAAACATGCCCAGCTCGTTGATCAGATCGCAGCTTTCGGCAATCGGGATGAATTCCGAGGGCGAGATGCTGCCGCGCTTGGGGTGCTCCCAGCGCATCAGTGCCTCGAAGCCGGCGATCTCGGCATCCACCAGGCGCACGATCGGCTGGTAGACGAGGCTCAGTTCCTTGCGTTCGATGGCGCGGCGCAGATCGGTTTCAAGCTGCAGGCGATCGGTGCCGGAAGCGCGGAAGGCGGGGCGGAAAGGTTCGACACGGTTGCCTCCGGCCTTCTTGGCGCGGAACATCGCCAACTCGGCATCATCGAGCAGGCCTGCGGCATTTTCCTGCTGATCGACCCAGGAAACGAGACCGATCGACGCCGTCAGGTTGATTTCGCGATTACCGAAATTGAGCGGCACCATGATCGCCTTGGAGATCGCGTCGGCGAAATCGGCAATCTTGGCCGTATCGCGTTCGGACATCAGGATCAGCCCGAATTCATCGCTGCCGAGACGTGCCAGCGTATCCTGCGGTTTCACCAGCCGCCGCAGGCGGCGGGTCAGCGCGATCAGAATGTTGTCGCCGGCCGCGATGCCCAGCATGTCGTTGACCTGCTTGTAGCGGTCGATGTCGATGGTGATGACGGTGGGACGTACCGCACTCGAACCGGGCGCCAGCGAGAGAAGCGATTGCAGCCGGTCGAGGAAAATCTGTCGGTTCGGTAATCCGGTCAGATTGTCGTTGAGTGCGTTGTGCAGCAGACGATCGACCGAGTTCTTCTGCTCGGTGATATCGACGATAGTGCCGACGCAGCGAATGATCTCGCCATTGGCGCCAAGCACCGGCCGGGCACGGATCGACAGCCAGTGGTAATGACCGTCCTCGGCGCGAACGCGGAACTCGTGGTTCAGCCGCCCTTTGCGGTGCTCCAGAAGGACGTCCAGCGTTGCCCGGAACCGGTCGCGGTCATCCGGGTGCAGGCGCGGCAGCCAGTTGCGGGCAGCCCCGTGCATGGTACCGGGCGACAGGCCAAGCTGGGCGGAAATGTCTGGAATGGTCACGACCCGGTCACGCGCCACGTCCCAATCCCAGACCGTATCGCCAGACCCCGTCAACGCCAGCGATTGACGTTCCAGATCGGAAAACAGACCCTGGCTATAGGCGCCACCGGCAAAGGCGTGCTGCATCACCGTAAAGCCGATCAGCAATACGATCAGGACAAGGCCGCCGCCGAGCGCCGGCTGGACAATGTCATTGGCGAGCTGGCCCGTCACCGTCAGCCACGCACCGAACAGCCAGACGAGGATCAGAAGCCATGCGGGCACCAAAAGGATGGCGCGGTCGTAGCGATTGAATCCGAGATAGGCGATCAGCACGATGCCGGCCGTGCCGGTCAGTGCGAAGGAAAGGCGGGCGATGCCAGACGCGATGGCCGGGTCATAGATCGCCACACCGAACAGAAGGCCAAGGCCAAGGATCCAGGCGAGCGTCGCATAGCTCAGATGCTGATGCCAGCGGTTGAGGTTGAGATAGGTGAACAGGAAGACCACAAGGCCGGCGGCAAGAAACACCTCGCTGCCCGCGCGCCATATGCGCTCGTCGCCCGCGGTGATCGAGATCAGTTTCGACAGGAAACCGAAGTCGACGCAGATATAGGCAAGCACCGCCCAGGCGAGTGCCGCCGTTGCCGGCAGCATCGAGGTTCCCTTGACGACGAACAGGATCGTCAGGAACACGGCCAGCAGGCCGGCAATGCCAAGTACGATGCCGCGATAGAGTGTGAAAGCGTTAACCGTGTCCTTGTAGGCGTCAGGCTGCCAGAGATAGATTTGCGGCAGGTCGGGACCGGCGAGTTCGGCAACGAAGGTGATGACCGAGCCGGGGTTGAGCGTGATGCGGAAGACATCGGCCTCGTCGCTCGGCTGGCGGTCCAGCGCAAAACCTTCCGAGGGCGTGATCGACAGGATTCGCTGCGATCCGAGGTCCGGCCAGAACAGCTTTGAATTCACCAGACGGAAATGCGGAGCGACGATGACGCGCTCCAGCTGTTCTTCCGAAACGTTTGCAAGCGCAAACACCGCCCAGTCGCCTTGATGATTATCGGCGCTCGAGCGGACCTCGATGCGCCGGACGATGCCGTCGGTGCCGGGCGCCGTCGAGACTTGGAAGGCTTCGCCGCGGCCGGTATAGATTTCCGTCGTCGCGGTGAGATCAAGTGCCGTGTCCTCGCGCGAAATCTTGACGGGCTCGGTGGCAAAGGCCGCGCCGCTACCGATCAGGCAGAACGTGATCATCATGGCGGTGAGAAGCGCCAAGAGCCTTCGTGCTGACGGGTGAAGTGGCAGGCGTGTCAAAAACATCAATCACTCGAATTCTTATGTTGCATGCTGTCCTGCGAGAGGAGGGAGAACATCAGGTGATCCCGCCATTGCCCGTTGATTTTCAGGTATTCCCGCAAATAGCCTTCGCGCTGAAACCCGGCCTTTTCAAGGAGCCGGATGCTTCTGTGGTTCTCGGGAATACAGGCTGCTTCAATACGGTGCAACTGAAGGCTCGAAAAGATATAGGGGATAGCCAGTTTAACGGCCTGTGCCATGTGCCCCTTGCCGGCAAATCTCTCGCCCATCCAGTAGCCGATCATGCAGCATTGGGCAGCACCCCGGCGGATATAGCCGATGGTCAGGCCGCCGATCAGCTGGTCTTCCTGGCGCGAAACGATGAACAACGGCACCGCCTGGCCGGAAGAGAATTCCTGTTCGTTGCGGATGACGCGGGTACGAAAGGCGCTCTCCGTCATCTCGTCGGCCCGCCATGTCGGCTCCCAGGGCTCGAGAAAGGCGCGGCTTTCGCTGCGCAGCTGATACCATTGGCGATAGTCGGCAGATTTCGGCAGGCGCAGCACATGTGTCGCATTGCCAATCTCGATCGGACCCGGCTGCCGTGACAGAAACCGAAAGACCGATCGTGTCATAGAAGCCTCCGCAACGGATGGGTTGATGCCATATGCGAGAGTGCCGGGCGCTCGACGAACGCCCGGAGGTCGCTCATCAGAAAAAAGCTAGCCGTTGGCAGCCCGAACCCGGACGGCCTTGTTGGAAAGTGCACCGAGGATGTCGTCCATCGGCGCCAGTTTTTCGACCGGGCCGATTGCCGACAGCGTCGGAACCGTATCGAAGAACAGGCGGCCGGCAAGATCCGTCAGGCGTTCGATGGTGATGCCGGACAGGCGCTCCATCAGCTCTTCATTCGGGATCGGGCGGCCGTAGAGCATCATCTGGCGGGCAATCTGGCCGGCGCGGGCCGCGGGGCTTTCCTGTCCCATCAGAAGCTGGGCGCGAATCTGGGCGCGGGCGCGATCGATTTCCTGCTGCTCGATCTTCATCGACGACTTGCGCAGCTCGTCGATGATGACGGGCATCAGTTCCGGCAGGTTTTCGCCACCGGTTGCCGCGTGCACGCCGAAGATGCCGGTATCGGAAAAGCCCCAATGGAAGGCATAGACCGAATAGCAAAGACCACGATGCTCGCGCACTTCCTGGAACAGGCGGGACGACATGCCGCCACCAAGGATGTTGGCCAGAATCTGCGAACAGTAGAAATCGCGGGCGTGATAAGCCTTGCCCTCGAAACCGAGCAGCACCTGCGCGTCCATCAGGTCACGGCTTTCGCGCACGTCGCCACCGGTGTAATGGGCGGTCTCGGAGACGGGGGGAGCCACCGGCTTTTGCGGCAGGCTGGAAAAGCGGTCTTCAACCTGTCGCACAAAGCTATCATGATCGAGCGCGCCGGCACCGACGACGAACATGCGGTCGGTGGTGTAATTGCGGTCGAGATAGGTGCGGATCTGTTCGGGCGTGAAAGACAAAACCGTGTCCGGCGTGCCGAGGATCGGACGGCCGATGGTCTGGTTGGCAAACGCGGTTTCAGCGAATTTGTCGAAGACGACATCGTCCGGCGTGTCGTTGGCGGCGCCGATTTCCTGCAGGATGACCTGCTTTTCGCGCTGCAGTTCGTCCTCGTCGAAGGAGGATTCCGTCAGGATATCGGCGAGGATATCGACCGCAAGCGGAACGTCGTCCTGAAGAATGCGGGCGTAGTAGGAGGTGGTTTCCGTTGAAGTCGCGGCGTTGACTTCGCCGCCGACATTTTCGATCTGTTCGGCAATATCGCGGGCGGATCGCCGTGCGGTGCCCTTGAACGCCATATGTTCCAGCAGATGGGCAATTCCGTGCTCGTCCGTGGTTTCATCGCGTGAACCGGATTTGATCCAGACCCCGAGTGCGACGCTTTCAAGATGCGGCATGTTCTCGGTGACGACCGTCAACCCGGATTGGAGCCGGGTGCACTCAACTTTCATCATACGTCTTTCTGCGTCCTTATTTCCGGATGCGGGCCCGCTCGTTGATAAAGGTTTCAACAGCTTTTAGCTCGGCGTCGAGAACGTCGAAACGCTCCTCCCTGACCATCAGATTAGCAAGCCACGTTGGAAGCGCCGGGTCAATACCACTGGCCGATTTTACTGCGGCGGGGAATTTTGCCGGGTGCGCGGTGGCCAGTGTCACCATCGGCACGCTCGATGTTTCATGCTTGTTGGCAACGAAAACGCCGATCGCCGTGTGCGGGTCGAGCAGATAGCCGGTCGCGTCCAGCGTCTTGGCGATGGTTTTCGCCACATCCTTTTCCGACGCCCGCCCGGCCCGGAACACCTTGCGGATCGATTTCAGCGCGTCTTCTTCGATCTCGAAGGAGCCGGATTGCTTCAGGTTGGCCATGGCACCCCGCACCTTGGAGGCGTCGCGGCCATAGGCTTCGAACAGCAGCCGTTCGAAATTGGACGAAATCTGAATGTCCATGGACGGCGAGGTGGTCGCCTTGACGTCGCGCATCTCGTAACGGCCGGTATCAAGCGTGCGAGCGAGAATGTCGTTCTCGTTGGTTGCAACCACCAGCTTGTCGATGGGCAGGCCCATCTGGCGGGCGACGTAACCGGCGAAGATATCGCCGAAATTGCCGGTCGGAACCGTGAACGAAACCATTCGGTCGGGGCCGCCGAGCGCCAGTGCCGTGGTGAAATAATAGACGATCTGAGCCATGATGCGGGCCCAGTTGATCGAGTTGACGCCGGACAAAGCCACGCCGTCGCGGAAGGCAACGTCGTTGAACATCTCTTTGACGAGGCTCTGGCAATCGTCGAAATTGCCGTTGATCGCCAGCGCATGGACGTTGCCTGCGGTCGAGGTGGTCATCTGGCGCTGCTGCACTGGCGAGACCTTGCCATGCGGGAAGAGGATGAAGATGTCGGTGCGGTCGCGCCCGGCAAAGGCATCGATCGCTGCGCCACCGGTATCGCCCGAGGTGGCGCCGACAATGGTGGCGCGCTCGTTGCGTTCGGTCAGCACGTAGTCCATCAGCCGCCCGAGCAGCTGCATCGCCACGTCCTTGAAAGCGAGCGTCGAGCCATGGAACAGCTCCATGATGAAGGCGTTCGGACCGGTCTGGACGAGGGGAGCGATCGCCGGATGGCGGAACGTCGCATAGGCCTCATCGATCATCGAACGGAACTTGTCGTCCGGAATTTCACCGTCGATAAAGGGCTTCAGGACCGTGAAGGCGATGTCCTGATAGGATTTGCCGCGCATGGCGCGGATTTCCTTTTTGGTGAAGCTCGGCCATTCGGCAGGAACATACAGGCCGCCGTCGCGGCCAAGGCCTGCCAGGAGCGCATCGCAAAAACCCAGCGAACGGGCTTCGCCCCGCGTCGAGATATACTTCACCGTGACCATCCTTCGTCGTCTGTTTGCTGCCGCAGACGTTGCGGCGGGAATTGAACGGCACCCTAATGGAACGGGGTGGGAACCACGGTCCTTTTTGCGTCAACCCTTGGCAAAGCTGACGGAAATATCGGTATTTTACCTGTAGCCGGCCAATTCAGTGCGTCCTGAAAAATTGGCGTTCCGGCGTCAGACTCCATTCGATTTTTCAATGCGTCGCTGCTATAGACCATCGCCAAGGGTCTTGAAAGGCTCAAGTTGCAGGGCTGAAAACCGAAAAATACCTTATTTTACGGTCAGTCACGCCTGCGGCATCAATTTGCGCAAGGCAGGGGGTCAAGTCAGGTGTTTGGTAAAGTTTCCATCCGTCTTCTCGGAATTTCACTTCTCGTGGTCATCGCAGGCTGCAACAAAACGGATACCGGCGGTGCCATCGACGCCGGTGGCAGCGCTGCGGCGCCGACGCCCGCCGTCATCCAGGGCTCTTGCCCGCAGGTCTACCTGCTTGATGGCACTGCCAACTACCGTACCTATGCCAAGGGCGCCAAGGATGATCCGACCAAGATCGTTTATCAGGCGTCGTTGGCCGATACGACCCGCCAGTGCGTCCAGAACGAGAGCCAGCTGGTGATGACCGTTGTCGTCCAGGGCCGCGTCGTTTCAGGCCCAGCCGGTGGCGCCGGTACGGTAAACCTGCCGATCCGGGTCGCTGCGACCGACGGCAAGAACACGCTCTATTCGGAACTGACGCAATACCCGGTCGAAGTCCCGGCCGGTACCGGCTCCGCCCAGTTCATCTTCACCAAGACCAACATCGCGCTGCCCGGCGGCGCCGGCGATTTCGCCAAGATCTATGTCGGCTTCGACGAAGGTCCGGCCGCGGGCAAGAAAAAGAAGAAGTAAGCAGTTTCTGCTTCGAAACAAAAAAAGCCGGCGCGAGAAAATCGCGCCGGCTTTTTTGTTCAGGTTTTGATCAAGCCGTCAGCGTTTCCGACCATTGCGACAGCGCCGCAATGACGCCCGGAAGCGCGCTCATGCGTGAAATCACGGTTTCGGCGCCGGCTTCAGTCAGCTTGTCGGCATGCGAGGGATAGCTGTGCGATGCACCGGTGAAGCCGACGACGCGCATGCCGGCGGCAATTGCGCCATGGATGCCGTGGACGGAATCCTCGATCACCAGAACGCGCGACGGATGGACGCCGAACTGTCTTGCGCCATGCAGGAAGATGTCCGGCTTCGGCTTGACCTTGTCTTCGCCGAGATCGCGGGCCGAATAGATGTGCTTGCCGAAATGATCCTTGATGCCGACCTTGGCCAGCATCGAGGCGAGCCGCGCCGATGTCGAGTTCGAGCAGATGCAATGTGGCAGCGTCAGCTGCGCCAGCATCGGCTTGACGCCGTCGATAATGTTGAGGTCTTCGGCCAGGCGCTTGTCGAGGATGGCTTCGACCTTGGTCAGCATCGAGGCCGAAAACGGGATATCGGCTTCCTTCTCGATGGCAAGCAGCGTGTTGTGCCAGGTCATGCCGGCAAAGCGCTCGGCCATTTCCTCGGTGCTGATCGGATAACCGGATTCCGTCAGAAGTTCTGCTTCGACTTCGCTGGCGATGATTTCGGAATCGACGAGAACGCCGTCGCAGTCGAAGATGATGAGATCAATGCTGGTCATGTCGGGAGTGTCCTTCGGGGAGATGCTGGCCGTGTACACGATGCCGCCTGAAAGCTCAACCGCGGCAAGCGGAAACCTGCCATGCACGCGAAGCGGACTGGTTGAATTACGCGCTTCAATGAAGGACCTGCTTTTTACAGGCAAGGGCCGGGTCTGGCGGCGGGTGCCTTGACGAAGTCGATGAAAGCCCGGAGCGGGGCGGGTACCAGCCGCCGTCCTGGATAGTAGAGGAACGGCCCTGGGAAGGACTGCCACCAGGGTTCAAGAACGGGCTCCAGTGCGCCGGTGTCCAGATGCGGCCGCAGCCAGTCCTCAAACAGCGAAATGATCCCTGTTCCAGCAATCGCGGCATCGACGGCGAGATCGATCGATCCGCCGACGCTGACGATCAGCGGCCCCACGGGATCAACCCGCACCACCTCGCCATCATGCTCGAACTCCCAAGGTGCCGTCGTCCTGCCGCTTGCAAAGCGGCCGAGCAGGCAGGCATGACCAAGCAGTTCACGCGGATGAAGGGGCCGGCCCCGGCGGTCGAGATAGGCGGGGGACGCCGCGGTGGCAAAGCGCTGGACACGCGGGCCGATCGGCACAGCGATCATGTCCTGCTCCAGCCGTTCGTCATAGCGGATGCCGGCGTCGCAGCCTGCCGCAAGCACATCGACAAAGCTGTCGTCGGTGACAATCTCCAGTCTTATATCCGGATAGGCAGCCAGGAACGGCGGTATGATCTCCGGCAGCACCAGCCGCGCCGCGCTGACTGGAACGTTGAGGCGAAGGGTGCCAGCTGGCCGGTCGCGAAAGCCGTTGACCACGTCAAGTGCTGCTTCCACTTCGGTCAATGCTGGCCCCAGCCGTTCCAGCAAGCCCTTGCCGGCTTCGGTCGGAACCACGCTTCGTGTCGTCCGGTTCAGCAGCCTGACGCCCAGTTGGGCTTCCAGGCGGCGCACCGCTTCGCTGAGAAAGGAGGCGCTGCTGCCACTGGTTCGCGCACCCTCGCGAAAACCACCGGCACGCGCCACCGCGACAAACGCATTCAGATCGCCCAGATCAGTCTTCATTGTTCGCCATTCCGCACATGCTGTGCAGATTATGGCCCGTTTTCATGCATGCCGACAACGCCTATCTTGGTATCGGCTCTTGAAAGGAATGAGATCATGTCAATTATCGATCAGTCGGGTACATTCACTCTTGGTAACCGCGGCGTCAAACGGCTCGGCTACGGTGCCATGCAGCTCGCAGGCCCGGGTGTTTTCGGTCCGCCGAAGGATCACGATGCGGCGCTCGCCGTGCTGCGCGCGGCTGTCGAAAGCGGGGTCGATCATATCGATACCAGCGATTTCTATGGCCCGCATGTCACCAACAAGCTCATCCGCGAAGCGCTGCATCCGTATCGCGACGATCTGGTCATCGTCACCAAGGTCGGCGCCCGGCGCGGCGAGGACAAGTCGTGGATCCCGGCTTTCTCGCGTGAGGAACTAACAAAGGCAGTACACGACAATCTTCGCAATCTGGGCCTGGATGTCATCGAGATCGTCAATCTTCGCCTGATGTTCAGCGTTTATGGTCCGGCGGAAGGGTCGTTGGAAGCTCCATTGACAGTGCTGGCGGATCTCCAACGGCAGGGCTTGATCCGTCACATCGGGCTCAGCAACGTAACCGCCGCGCAGATCGCTGAAGGGCGTGGCATCGCCGAGATCGTTTGTGTCCAGAACCAGTATAATCTGGCCCACCGGGACGATGATGCCCTGATCGATGATCTTGCCCGCGATGGTATCGCCTACGTCCCGTTCTTCCCGCTCGGCGGTTTCAGCCCGCTGCAGTCATCGACGCTGTCGGACGTTGCAACCCGCCTGAACGCCACCCCGATGCAGGTGGCACTGGCCTGGCTGTTGCGCCGCGCGCCGAACATCCTGCTCATCCCCGGGACTTCGTCCCTCGGCCATCTTCGTGAAAACCTTGCCGCAGCGGAACTGGTGCTGCCGGATGAGACTGTCAGCGAATTGGACAAGGTTGCCGGCATCGCCGCCTGACGACATTTGGCCATCGGGAGCATCCGCTGCTTCTCTGTTCACAGGGGCGCAGCGGAGCGCGGGACAGGAAGGCTGCTGGCCATCGGTTGCCGCTCGCCGCATTGCCGGGTAAAATCTGATTTTGATCCAGCAAGGCCCCCATGACCGTTCGCCTGCGCCCACATCATCTCCTCTGCATGCTGACCTTCGTCGGCAAGGGCTATACGGCTGCTTTCACCGAAAATTACATCCGCATCGCCGCCCGCCTTTCAGCGGGCGAGGATATTCTCGTGGTCGAAGGGCCGGACGATGTCTGTGCGCCGATGCTGGGCGAGCCGGGCATGCACTGTCTTGACAGAAGTGTGACCGATCGTGACCGGAAGGCGAGCGATGCGGTCGAGGCCTTGCTCAAGCACCCTGCCGCGCCGGGCGCCTCGCTCTGTCCCAGTGCAGATTTCCTGCAGCGGATGCGTGATGCTTTCAGCACGGGTTCCATCCGGGAGGGCTGCGCCCGCTGCGAATGGTCGCCGCTCTGCACCGGTATTGCCAGTGCAGGCTTCGACGGTGTGCTGGTGGTGGCGCCGGATAGCCAGCCACCACATGGCTCTGTGTGAGGCGAACGGTAATGAACTCTTGCATGAGCAACGGAAACGCGACGTGAGCGCCGCGGGTGTTTGTGGGCTGCGTCTATCGGATGGCCTCGATGGGTGAGGCATCAGCTCGCGCCGCAAGCTCGGCCAGCGCCAGCGCACCGACGCCCGCCACGAGGAAGCCGGCCGAGAGCGAAAGCGCCGTGCCATCATAAAACGCGCCCAGAGTGACGGCAAACAAGGTAGCGATGAGGCTTGATCCGGAGGCGATCAGGGACGCACCAAGGCCCGCAACCTGTCCAAGCGAACGCATGGCCATGGCGTTGAGATTGCCGAACAGCACGCCGATCGCAAAGAACGCCGAGAAGGCGAGCCCCATCAGGACGGGCAGGGGCAGCCGTCCGCCCCACAATCCGGATGCGGCCAGCATCGCCAGGCCCGCCGCTGCCAGTCCGGCAAATCCGCAGCGTGCCATGTTGTCAGAACCAAAACGTTGTACGAGCTTGGCATTGAAGAATGAGGCCAGTCCGATCCCCGTAGCCAGAGCCGCAAAATAAAACGGAAACGTGTCTGCAATGCCATAGGCATCAAAAAACAGGTCGGCAGCAGTGCTGAGATAGACGAGCTGTGCTCCGAACACGAGGCCGGTCGCGACGATCAGCAGCGTCACGCGCCGGTTCGACAGGATACGCCATCCGTTCAACACGAGAAACCTCAGCCGAAAGGGAATGCGCCTTTCGGGAAGCAAGGTTTCCGGTTGCCGCATCACCAGCCAGAGGCCGAGCAGGCCTGCCACGCCGAGATAAACCGCAAAGACGCTGCGCCAGCCGCCCACCGTGATGATACCCTGTGCCAAGGCCGGCGCCAGCATCGGTACGAGAATGAACAGCGTGAACATCAGCGACATGACACGGGCCATGGCATCGCCCTCGAACTGGTCGCGGATCATTGCCCGGGTTGCGATCTTCGGGCCGGAGACGCCGATCCCCTGAATGATCCGGCCAAGCACGACCATTTCGAGCGATCCGGCCAGCATGGCGATCACCGTTCCAAGCGCATAGACGCAAAGGCCGAGAACCAGCGCTTTCTTCCGTCCCATCGCGTCGGACAGTGGCCCCAGCAGCAGCTCGCCAAATGCCATGCCGAGGATGAAAAGCGATATGACGTGCTGGGTGGAGAGCGGCGGTGCAGCGCCGACATCCGCCCCGATCTGACGCAACCCCGGCAATAGAGCATCGATGCTGATGGAGGTCAGTGAGGTCAGGCAGGCATAGAGGACGATGCGCTCGCGGAAACTGGCTGGGGATGTCATGGGCCGCATTCAGGGGAAATATCGGGTCCGACCTATAGCAGCCTTCCAGCAAAATCCCATGCCTGCGATGGCTCTTTCGCTTCACGCGTGGATAGCGTGCTCGTGGCGAAGCGCGACCGGTGGCGGCGCGGGCGGGGGGAAGAGCTTTGCGAATTCTTTTTCGCCGGTGCTGGTAAAGCGGATGGCGCGGCTGTCGGGCTCACGCCTGGCCCAGCCCTTGTCGACAAACAGCGTCAGCAACGCCTGTCCCAGCGAACCGGCGAGATGCGAACGGCGCTCGCTCCAGTCGAGGCAGGCGCGACAGACCGGACGGCGTGATCGTGTCAGGGCGGCAAGGTCGATGCCGAGCGCCGTCATCTTGTCCGCGCCTGATGCCGTCAGATGCAGCGTGTCGCCAGCGCCGGAAACCACCTCTTCTGCAATGAGGCTATCGAGCATGCGGACGCCATAATCGCCCGCCAGATGGTTATAGCAGACGCGAGCCTTGCGTAGCGCCGGGTCCTTGGGGCCGGTGCGATGGCGGGTAAAACCGCGATAGGCGGCAAAGCCCATCAGTCCCTCGATCATCAGCCCGACATCGTCATCGGCGAGGGTGAAATAGCGGTGGCGTCCCTGCTTTCGCTGAGCAATCAGGCCTCCGGCTTCGAGCTTCGAAAGGTGCGAACTGGCGGTCTGCAGCGTGATCCCCGCGGTTCCCGCAAGCTCCGTCGCCGTCAGCGCTTTGCCGCCTGTCAGGGCGGTCAGCATGTTGGCGCGGGCGGGGTCACCGATCAGCGAGCCGATGAGAGCAATATCTGGACCTTCTTTCATGCCCGGATTTTAACCGCGCCACCGGCCCCCGGCAAGGCTTCATACTTCGATCGTGATCGAAGCATCTCAGGGCCGCAAACTGGCACAAGAGGTCATCCACAACGAAGGAGAGACCCGTGATCACCTGTTTCATCCGCTACGAAATCGATCCGTTCAAGCGCGAGGAATTCGCCACCTATGCGCGTAATTGGGGGCAAGTGATCCCCCGCAACGGCGCCGACCTGATCGGCTATTTTGCCCCTCACGAGGGCTCGGCCACCACGGCCTATGCCGCCTATCATATCGAGAGCCTTGCAGCCTACGAGGCCTACCGCGCCCGGCTTACCGCCGATCCGCTCGGCATCGAAAATTATCAATTCGCTCGGAAGGAGCGGTTCATTCTCAAGGAAGACCGGATCTTCCTGAAGAATGTGTCATCCCCACATGCGAAAGGCGTGTCGTTTTGATCGCCGTCATCTTCGAGGTCATGCCAGCCGATGACCGTCGCAGCACCTATCTCGATCTGGCGGCGCAGTTGCACAGCAAGCTCAACGAGATCGATGGCTTCCTGTCGATCGAGCGGTTCGAAAGCCTGAAGGTGCCGGGCAAGATCTTGTCCTTGTCGTTCTGGCGCGATGAGGCGGCGATCACCACCTGGCGCAACGGCCCGGAACATCGCGCCGCCCAGCACGCCGGCCGCAATGGCACGTTCGCAGACTACCGCCTGCGCATCGCCAGCGTCATCCGCGACTACGGCATGACCGAACACGACGAAGCACCGGCCGATAGCCGGGCGTTTCACGCAGTGCCGAAGGAGCGGTAGGCATGCCAGTCGGGAATGACCAGAAGAGGGCGATCACATTGCCCTTTTCTGGTGTAGTGCCGATGGGGGATACTACGGCGAGCCGAATTTTTCGTTCAACACGAGGATCGCCATTTTCAGAGCAGGCAGTTCGTCGATTACGACGCCCCAGATAATCCTGTCCGACAATCCGTGATACTCGTGTCGAAGAACGTTGCCGATGGTGCGAACCTGCGGCCAGGGAACTTCCGGCCGGATTGCCTTAACGTCTTCGGGGAGAGCGCGGCTCGCCTCCGATATGATTTCGATAGCGCGCTGCACCGCATGCTTCAGAAGCCAATCGCTTTGATAGTCCTCGAAGCTTTTACCGGTGGTCGCTCGTTCGATACCAGCGATCGCTTCCAGCGTGTCGCCAAGTGCGTGACGAAACTCCCGCGCCATCAAAATACCTGTACGGCGGATTGTTCGATCCCTGATTTCAGCACCGGATGCAGTCCGTCACGTGTTGTGATGTCGACGGGGATGGACAACTGCGTTTCCAGGAAAAGTTTAATGCCGATCAGATCAAAGGCGTTAAATCGGCTGGCCTGATCGTAGTCGATGAACAGGTCGAGATCGCTGGCAGCGGATGCGGCGTTTCGCGCCGTCGAGCCGAACATAAAAAGCGCTGTGGCACCCATGCCGCGAACGGTTTCGGCCTGCTCCCTTAGTCTCGTTATGGCGTGGCTTCTGTCCATAAAAATAGAATACCGCATCGGCACCGGAGTTTCCATCCTCCTGTATCATTTCGCAAATTTTGCTCGCCCTTCAGCATTTGGTAACCAAGTTCGGTAACCATAAGGGCAATCAGTCCGAGTAAGCGTAGGTGCGAGTGTCCATGTCATCAGTTGTTTCGTTGGCCGAAATCTCCCGCGGCGTCAGCCCTGCCGGCTGGCTCGATTCCATCATCAAGGGCGATTGTGTTGCAGCGCTCGAAGCGCTTCCCGACAATTCCGTCGACGTCGTTTTCGCGGACCCGCCGTATAACCTCCAGCTCGGCGGTTCGCTGCACCGTCCGGACCAGTCGCTCGTCGATGCTGTCGATGACGAGTGGGACCAGTTCGTGTCTTTCGAGGCCTATGACGCCTTTACCCGCGCCTGGCTGCTCGCCTGCCGCCGTGTGTTGAAGCCGACCGGCACGCTCTGGGTCATCGGCTCCTACCACAACATTTTTCGCGTTGGTGCGACGCTGCAGGACCTGAATTTCTGGATCCTCAACGACATCATTTGGCGCAAGACCAACCCGATGCCGAATTTCAAGGGCCGCCGGTTCCAGAACGCCCACGAGACGCTGATCTGGGCAAGCCCCAGCGCCAAGGGCAAGGGCTATACGTTTAATTACGATGCCCTGAAGGCCTCGAACGACGATGTGCAGATGCGCTCCGACTGGCTGTTTCCGATCTGCTCGGGCGGCGAGCGCCTGAAGGGCGACGACGGCAAGAAGGTGCATCCGACCCAGAAGCCGGAAGCGCTGCTGGCCCGCATCCTGATGGCCTCCACCAAGCCGGGCGACGTGGTGCTCGATCCCTTCTTCGGTTCCGGCACGACCGGTGCAGTCGCCAAGCGCCTCGGCCGCCATTTCGTCGGTATCGAGCGCGAGCAGAGCTATATCGATGCCGCCGCCGAACGAATTGCTGCGGTCGAACCGCTCGGCAAGGCAACTTTGTCGGTCATGACCGGCAAGAAGGCCGAGCCGCGGGTTGCCTTCAATACGCTGATCGAAAGTGGCATGATCAAGCCCGGCACGGTTCTGACCGATGCAAGACGCCGCTACAGCGCCATCGTACGCGCCGACGGCACGATTGCCAGCGGTGGCGACGCCGGCTCAATCCATCGCCTCGGCGCCAAGGTGCAGAACCTCGACGCCTGCAATGGCTGGACCTTCTGGCACTATGACGACGGTACGTCGCTGCGTCCGATCGACGATCTGCGCGCCGTCATCCGCAGCGACATGGCCAAGATCAACTGATCTGCCGCACGCCCTGAATGCCGAACGCCGCGCGTCTCAACAGATGCGCGGCGTTTTCATGTAAAGTCATTGCGCTTTGGCGCTGGTCAAGAGCGCCCCTAGGATTTTCCTGCCGGTTCCATCAGGATATCGAAACAGTGGGCGCAGTAGCCGAACTGATAGCCGCTGGTCTGCCAAGGCTCGACCGGCTCTTCGCAACAGATACAGTGAATGATCCAGCGGGCAGGGCTTTCGAAATTGTTCTCCGGGCCGTGCTGCCCGTCCACCGTTTTTTTTTGAATTTCTGTATTCTCGTTCATGTGGTCTGCCTCTCCTGTCTGTCGACGGGAACGATTTCCTGAAAAAACAAGTTTCTGAATCGGACGAATTTTTCGGGCATCTGCGCAGATCGGATAGCGGATGGTTCAGCCTGGAATCATCGCGTACAGGGCATTTAAGCTTTATGTGCCTTGCTTGATCGTGAGATGCAAGAACGGCGGTTACACTGGCATCCAGAAATTCCCACGGACGCTTCTTACCTTTCGGTTGCTCGCTGTTTTCGTTCGACGGCGCCGGTTTCGGTGATGTTTTCCAGCCTTTGAAATCGGGTCGGGCGTGCGCGCCTTTAGAACAATTTAACCATCCTGCCTGTAGCTTGGCCTCAAGCAGGACGACCGTGTGATCAACCACGCGAGGCGCGCGGGCCAGCCCGTAAAATGCTTGACGGCGCGGCGAAAGCCAGCCGGTTCAGAGATAGTTTTCGTCCGGTTTCGTACCTTCAGTCCCGGACGATGACTTACACGCCCAGGATCAGCGATGATCCTGGGCGTTTCTGTTTTTCCGGATGCGGTCCACAAAAAAGGAGCCCCGCCGGGGCGGAGCTCCTTTTTGCTGATGGAATTCACCCGGCTTAAAGGAAGAAATCGTCGGCATACATCTTGGTGACGCCATTCACCTTGATCTGGAAGTCGGCACGGCCGTCGCCATTGGTATCGCCTGAAATGATGCCGGCTTTGAATTGCAGTTCGCCCGCCTTGCCGCTGAACGCCGAACCACCGATGAAGCTGAAGCTCTGGTTGCCTGCCGCGCGCGCGTTGGCATCAATCGAACTCAGATCGATGACATCATTTTGCGAAGCACGGAAATCACTGATGACATCGCGTCTGCTGCCAACGGCCGATTCGCTGGCAAAGTCGAAATCGAAAACATCTGCGCCAGCGCCGCCGCTGAGGAAATCGAAGCCAGAACCGCCAAGGAGATAATCATTGCCGGTACCACCGACCAGGTCGTCATCGCCTGAGCCACCAACCAGATCGTCGTCGCCGGTGCCGCCGTAGAGATCGTCGTTGCCAGCGCCGCCATAAAGGTCGTCATTGCCGCCGAGACCTTCAAGAATGTCGTTGCCACCGAGACCTTCCAGGATATTGCGGCCGGAACTGCCGGTGATGTCGTCATGGCCCCTGTTGGTGCCGATGGCATTCTCGATGCTGATCACAGTTTCCCGGTGACCGTTCATCGTCGAAGCCCATCCCTTGCCGAGGTCGATGGTAACGCCCTTGCCGCGCTGGGAATTGTAGTCGTCCTGCAACTGGTAGCTGATCGTGTCGGTGCCGGTGCCGCCGCTGAAATAGTTGTCGGCGCCCCACGACAGGAAGGTGTCGTTGCCGGAATCGCCATAATACTTGCTGGCTTCCGTATCGACTTCGAAGCGATCGTTGCCGTTGCCGCCGGAAACGACGTCATAGTCATTGCTGTCACCTGCACGAATGTCGGCGATGTAGAGATCGTTGCCGTCACCGAGGAAAATATCGTTGCCGCCTTCGAAATAGTTGACGACCTTGTCGTTGCCCGAGCCGGCTTCGACATAGTTGTTGCCGCCATACCTGCTGGTCACGTTCAGATAGATGGTGTCGTTGCCGCCATAACCGTAAATGTCGACCGGACCGCCGCTGTAATCGCCCTGGATAATGCGATTGTTGCCATTGGTGCCATCAATAATAAGCCGTGCCATGGAAATTCCGCCTTTCCGGTGAATAGCAATTCTTAATTTCGAGGCTGATCATGCCGCCGCGAAGGTGAATGACAGCTGAACCAATTGCGGCGTTTTGAAGGTTTCAAAAAGCCTAATATTATTGGAAGTCAGTGACATGGACGTCGATGATCTTGCCCTGATCATTGAAGGTGATGGTTTCTTCTCCCCGGCGAACAAGGGGCTCACCGGTGGAAGCGCTGGTTGCGCGGAGGCTCCAGACCACGCGGGCAGCGAGCGGGGAAACCTGTTCGACCAGACTGTCCTCTGCCACTTGGTCGGGATATTCGGTAAAATATCGCCGGAACGCCGCCATGATATCGGTGCGGCCCTTGAGCCCGCCGACCTTGCCGGAGGAATAGGTTGCGTCATCGGCAAAGAACGCCTCTATGGCTTCAAAATCGAGATCGCCGATCACGGCATGAAAGCGCACGGAGGCGGCAGCGGGATCAAAGGACATGTTCTTGCTGGTCTCCGCCGTCATGCTGCCAGCCCATAGGCCAGAAGGTCTGATTGAAGTGTCTGCGGGTCGGTGAAGTGAACGGCATGCCATCCGGCTGCGCGTGCGCCTTCGACATTGGGCACGCTGTCATCGATGAACAGGGTGGCTGCCGGATCAAGCCCGAAGGACTTGGCGTGCGTCTCGTAGATCGCGATATCCGGCTTGATCAGCCGGATATCGCCCGAAACCGTCACGCCGCGCGGCAGTGTCAGGAAGGGAAACATTTTCTGCGCTTCCTTGAATGTGTCCGAGGCAAAATTGGTCAGCATGGTCACGTCATAGCCCTTGGCGATCAGGCTTTCCATGATCGAGACGCATTCGACATAGGCATGCGGCACCATCTCGTGCCAATATTTGCGGAAGGCACGGATGCTTTCCACATGGTCAGGATGTTCGGCAATCAGCAGGTCTTCCGCTTCGCGCCAGTCGCGGCCGCGATCCTGCTCGATGTTCCAGTCATGGGTGCAGACATTGGCGAAGAACCATTTGCGTTCCGCGTCATCGGGAATGATTCGCGAGAACGGGATATGCGGATCGTAATGGATCAGCACCTTGCCGATATCGAAGACGATGTGACGGATTTCGACGCTGCTCATCAGGTATTCCTCAGTTTCCCGGGCTGTTCGGGCCGCTTTTGAAAGCGTGCGGTAAGGCCTGGGCGATTGCTTTTTTCATCACGGTCGGCAGGGCCTGGGCCTCGAGCGAAGCGAGCGGTTCCCACCAGCCGTTTCCTGTTTTGTTCTCATTTTCGACCTTGGCCCGATACACCGACAAGCGCAACTCAAAATGCGTAAAAACATGAGAGATTGTTCCGCAGGCTTCCCACGCTGCGGCAAAGGGCTGGGCGGAAATGGTGTTGTCGCCATCGACCCGCGATGTCCACGGCGTGCCCGGCACTTCCGTCATGCCGCCGAGCAGGCCGGTCTCGCCCCGTTTCTGCAGATAGACAGAACCATCGGTGCGGCTGGCGACGAAGGCGGCGCCCACGCGCAGAGGCTTCTCCTTCTTCGGCGCTTTGCGTGGAAAGGTTTCGGGATCTGCCGTTTTCAAGGCCAGACAGTTTTCGTTCAGCGGACAGAGGGCGCAGGCCGGCCGTTTCGGTGTGCAGATCGTCGCGCCAAGGTCCATCATCCCTTGCGCGAAATCCCCCGGACGGTCAGCCGGCGTCATTTGGGCCACCAATGCCCGCATCTGCGGCTTGGCGGATGGCAGCGGCGTTTCGATCGCGTGGAGCCGCGAAATCACCCGCTCGACATTGCCGTCGAGCACCGCGCTTTGCCGGTTGAAGGCAATGGCGGAGACGGCAGCGGCAGTGTAGTCGCCGATACCCGGCAGCGCCTTCAATCCCGCTTCTGTGTCGGGAAAAACCCCAAAGTGCTCGCTGGCCACGGCCTCGGCGCATTTCTTCAGGTTTCTCGCGCGGGCATAGTAACCCAGCCCGGCCCAGGCCTTCATCACCTCTTCGGTATCGGCCGATGCGAGATCGGTGACTTTCGGCCAGAGTGCCAGGAACTTGTGGAAATAGGGTTTGACCGCCTGCACGGTGGTCTGCTGCAGCATCACTTCCGACAGCCAGACGTGATAGGGGTCGGCGACGACGCCGTCGCGTGCCATCGGCGGCGAGACACGCCAGGGCAGGTCACGGTGATGGCGGTCATACCAGGTAAGAAGCCGTTTGGCCGCATCGGCCGCATCGGCCATTTTCATTATCTGCTGCATCATTTGCCGGAAGTTTGGTTGGGGCCTATACTTGGCGGAGTGTTCGCCATCCTTCAAGGCGGATTCGGAAATCGGAAAGATATCTGTTGAAACAACCTTATACCCGCAAGGGCGGCCGTCAGATCAGCGAGATCGCCAATGGCATGATCGATCCGGTGCTTGCCAAGCGCGCCGGTATCAATACGCTGTTGCTCGGGTCGTGGGATGAGATCGCCGGCGAGGATTTTGCAGATTGCACCCGGCCGGAAAAGATTGCCTGGCCGCGCCGCGCTTCGGAGATGACGGGCGAGGGCGGCTATCAACCGGGCGTGCTGACGATCGCCTGCGAAGGTGCGCGCGCCCTGTTCCTCACCCATGCGCAGGGCGAATTGATCCAGCGGATCAACGGTTTTTTCGGGTTTCCGGCCATCAGCCAGATGCGCATCGTCCAGAAGCCGGTGTCTCCGCCACCAAAACCCTATCGCAAACCGAGGCCGTTGACCGGAGAACGTGCCAGGCATCTGGAGACATTGGTCGATGGTATCGAGAGTGAGGCCCTGAAGGCGGCTTTGACACGGCTCGGCACCGCAGTGCTGGCGCCGCGAAAAAAGTGACGGACACCATCAACTGGTCACAATTGTTTGAACGTTGGTGAGCGACAGCCCCTTGTCGCCCCGAACAAGGCAAGTTATCGAATTTTCGACCGATTTCGTTCATCCCCTTACACAGGTGAAACCATGTCCCTTTCTGAACTGAGCCCTTTCAAGCGCCTCCTGAGCGGCGTCGCCGTGGCCGCCATCGCTGTGACGCTCGCCGCCTGCAGCGACGAGAAGAAGGACGCGGCCGCAAACGCGCCTGCGACGGAAAGCACTGACACGGCCGCCAAGACCGAGGTCAAGCCCGCCGACGGCGGTTCGATGATGTCCTCGGCCACGGCGATGAAGCCGGTGGATGGCACGACGACAGCCTCCACCATGTCGTCGGCTGCAACGCCGGCAACCGCTGACGCTGCCCAGACGCAGGTGGCGCAGGCCGCTGCCCCCGCAGCCAAGGTCGAGGTTCCGCAGTCGGAAGGCGAGGTCGATATCGCCAAGCTGATGGCGCCTGGTCCGCTGCCGGAAATGTCGGTCGGCAAGGCCGATGCCAAGGTGACGATCATCGAATACATGTCGATGACCTGCCCGCATTGCGCCCGTTTCCACAACGAAACCTATGACGCCATCAAGACCAAGTATGTCGATAGCGGCCAGGTCCGTTTCGTCCTGCGCGAATTCCCGTTTGACCCGCGTGCGGCTGCCGCCTTCATGCTGGCGCGCTGCGCCCCGGCGGACCAGTATTTCCCGATGATTTCGATGCTGTTCAAGCAGCAGGAAACCTGGGCTGCTGCACCAAACGGCCGCGATGCGCTGCTGCAGATGTCGAAACTCGCCGGTTTTACACAGGAGAGCTTCGAGGCCTGCTTGACGAACCAGAAACTTCTGGATGATGTGCAGGCAACGATGCAGAGGGGCGACAAGGAGTTCGGCGTCAAGGCCACCCCGACCTTCTTCGTCAATGGCAAGAAGTATTCTGGAGAAATGTCGGTTGACACCATGTCGGCCCTTATCGACTCGATGCTCTGATTCCCAGCGTTTTGACCAAACGGCCCGCGGGCGCATTCGTGCGCCCGTTTTTCTTTTTTTCTTCTCCCCTGCGGGGAGAAGTGCCGAGCATAGCGAGGCGATGAGGGGGAACCCCGGGCGCGGAACCACCCCCTCATCCGGCCCTTCGGGCCACCTTCTCCCCGCTGGGGAGAAGAGGGGGCAAACCGCATGAAATTCACCAAGCTCCGACTTCTCGGCTTCAAGTCCTTCGTCGAACCCTCCGAATTCGTTATCGAACGCGGGCTGACCGGTGTTGTCGGGCCGAACGGCTGTGGCAAGTCGAACCTGGTCGAGGCGCTGCGCTGGGTGATGGGGGAAAATTCCTACAAGAACATGCGCGCGTCGGGCATGGACGACGTGATTTTTTCCGGGTCCGGCAACCGTCCCGCCCGCAACACGGCCGAGGTCGGCCTTTACCTCGACAATACCGACCGCACCGCGCCTGCCGCCTTCAACGATAGCGACGAAATCCAGGTGACGCGGCGGATCGAGCGGGAAAATGGTTCCGTCTACCGCATCAACGGCAAGGAAGCCCGCGCCAAGGATGTGCAGCTTCTGTTTGCCGATGCCTCGACCGGCGCGCGTTCGCCGTCGATGGTCGGCCAGGGCCGGATCGGCGAGCTGATTGCGGCCAAGCCCCAGGCACGGCGCCAGTTGCTCGAAGAGGCCGCCGGGATTTCCGGGCTGCATTCGCGCCGCCATGAGGCAGAACTTCGCCTGAAGGGCGCCGAGACCAATCTCGAGCGGCTGGAGGACGTCACCTCGCAGCTCGAAAGCCAGATCGAGAGCCTGAAGCGCCAGTCGCGCCAGGCCAATCGCTTCAAGATGCTGTCGGCCGATATCCGCCGCCACGAAGCGATGCTTTTGCATATCCGCTGGGTGCAAGCCAAGGAGGCAGAAGCTGAAGCCGATAGCCATCTGAACCAGGCAACATCGCTGGTCGCCGAAAAGGCGCAAGCCCAGATGGAAGCGGCCAAGGCACAGGCCATCGCCAGCCTGAAACTGCCGGAATTGCGCGAATCCGAAGCAAGGGCTGCGGCCGCCCTGCAGCGCCTGCAGATCGCCAAGTCGCAGCTTGAAGAAGACGCTGGCCGCATCCTGCGCCGCCGTGATGAATTGCAGCGCCGCCTGTCGCAGTTGCGCGAGGATATTATTCGCGAAGAGCGGATGGTTGCCGACAATGCCGGTATTCTGGCGCGGCTGGACGAGGAAGAGAGCGAGCTTGCCGATATGCTCGCCGAGGCGGGCGAGCGCGCCGAAGAAGCCCGCGAGCGGCTGGCGGATGCAAGCGAGAAACTGTCCGAAAGCGAACGCCAGCTCGGTTTGTTGACTGCCGAAAAGGCCGAGGCGCAGGCCTCGCGCAACCAGCTCGAAAAGACCATTCGCGATCTGACTGAGCGGCAGGCGCGTCTTGCCCGACAGCTGTCCGACCAGAACCGCGATCTCGACGAACTCGACCGGCAGATTTCGACGCTGCCGGACCCTGCGGAGAAGCAGGAGGAAGTCGAAGCCGCCGAATCCGGGCTGGAGCAGGCGGAAAATGCCGTTGCCGATATCGAAGAGGCGCTGGCCGCTGCCCGGCAAGCCGAAGTTGCCGCCCGCCCGTCCGTCGACGCTGCGCGATCGCAGGTGAACGGCATCGAGACTGAAGCCCGCACTATCCGGCGGATGCTGGAAGCCTCCGCCGTTCAAGGCGCCGCCCCGGCTGTGGTCGATGACATGAAGGTCGATCGTGGTTTCGAGACGGCCTTGGGTGCAGCACTTGGCGAAGATCTGGAATCGCCGCTCGACCCGAATGCGCCCGCCCATTGGCGCGCACCGGGCGATGCGTCCGGCGATCCGCAATTGCCCGATGACGCAACTCCGCTGATGCAGTATGTGCGCGCGCCAAAAGCGCTGGATCGCGGCCTGCGCCAGATTGGTATCGTTGCCGACGACGCGACGGCGGAGCGTCTGCAGCCGCTGTTGAAGGCAGGGCAAAGGCTGGTGACGCGCGACGGTGCTGTCTGGCGCTGGGACGGCCATGTCATCGGTGCCGATGCGCCGAGTGCCGCAGCTTTGCGGCTGGCGCAAAAGAACCGGCTTGCCGAACTCGAAGGCGAACTCATCGACGCCCGCGACCAATTGGCCGCGCGCGAAGCCGAACTTGCTGCTGCTGCCGCGCGCATCCGTGCCGAAGACGAGCGCCTGCGCTTGTCGCGCGAAACCCAGCGCATGGTGGTGCGCAAGCTTGCCGAAGCCCGCGAAGCGTTGGCCGCGGCAGAGCGCGCATCCGGTGATCTCGTCCGCCGCCGGGCGGTTCTGGCCGAAACCGCAAGCCAGCTTTCGCTGCAGGTCGAAGAGATCGGCGAGCAGATGGAATCTGCCCGCGAGGCGCTGGAAGATGCCCCCGACGTTGCCGGGCTGGAGCAGAAGCTCAACAGCCAGATGACGACCGTCGCGACAGACCGGGCGCTGGTGGCCGAAGCGCGCGCCATCAACGATGGCCTGGCGCGCGAAAACGAAGGCCGCGAACGCCGCATCCGCGCCATCGCGGCCGAGCGGCAGACCTGGAACACCCGGGCTGCGAGTGCGCAGGAGCACATCGAGACTTTGCGCGAGCGCGAAAGCGAGACGCGCGAGGAGGTCGAGGAACTGCTCGAGGCGCCCGACGAATTCGACGAGAAGCGCCGGGCGCTGACGAGCGAGCTGTCGAAGGCCGAAGAGGCGCGCCGTGAAGCCGCGGATGTTTTGGCCGTTGCCGAAACACGCCAGCGCGATGCCGACCGGATCGCTGTCACCGCGCTCTCGGAACTGGCCGAGACGCGGGAAAAGCGCGGCCGCGCCGAAGAACGGCTGGTGTCCGCCCGCGAAAAGCGGCTCGAGGGTGAAGCCCGCATCCGTGAAGTGCTCAATTGCGCCCCGCACGAGGTGATGCGGCTGACCGGCCTTGCTGTCGATGCCGAGCTGCCGGATGTCCGCCAGATCGAGCGTGAACTGGACCGCCTGAAAATCGAGCGTGAGCGTCTTGGCGCCGTCAACCTCAGAGCCGAAGAAGAGCAGAAGGAACTGTCCGACAAGCTCGATGCCATGCTGAAGGAACGCGAGGACGTCATCGACGCGATCCGCAAGCTGCGTTCGGCGATCCAGAATCTCAACCGCGAAGGCCGCGAACGCCTGCTGGCCGCATTCGACGTGGTCAACGTCCAGTTCCAGCGGCTGTTTACCCATCTGTTCGGTGGCGGCACGGCGGAACTGCAGTTGATCGAGAGTGACGATCCGCTCGACGCTGGTCTTGAAATCCTCGCCCGGCCGCCGGGTAAAAAGCCGCAGACGATGACGCTATTGTCGGGTGGCGAACAGGCGTTGACGGCCATGGCGCTGATCTTTGCGGTGTTCCTCACCAATCCCGCGCCGATCTGCGTGCTCGACGAAGTCGATGCGCCGCTCGACGACCATAATGTCGAGCGCTATTGCAACCTGATGGACGAAATGGCCGCCTCGACCGAGACCCGTTTCGTCATCATTACCCACAATCCGATCACCATGGCCCGCATGAACCGCCTGTTCGGCGTCACCATGGCCGAGCAGGGTGTTTCGCAACTCGTCTCCGTCGATCTGCAGACGGCCGAGCAAATGCGGGAAGCGGTCTAAATTCTTTATTCCAGTTCCAAGACGAAGGAATAGCCGCCGTCGCTTTCACCCATGTCGTCCCAAGTGTCGACATATTGCGTCTTTGTATCCGCCTTTCCCTGCCTGTGAGCATAATACATGCCATAATCGTCGCCGGGTTTGTCTTCGTTCGGCATATCCCTGAACCATTTCGAATAGGTCATCGGTTCGCCATTCTCCCACTTCCAGCCGCCGCGTGGTTCCTTGCCCGATGGATCCTGGATAAGACCGACCCAGGCGCCCATCTTGTAGGAAACGTGGCCGCGGGGATCGTAGCCCGTCAGAAATAGTCTCTGATCCTTGTTCAGAAGCGAAGCGATGAAGCTGTTTTCGGCATCGGACGTAATCGTCGCGAGATAGCCGCCACACTGTTTTGAAACCGACGCAGCCGATTTCCGTGTGATCAAGCCGGCCCGCATCAGGACGTAAAGATGTCCGTTGAATGACCCGTAGGTCCTTTCGTAATAAGGATTGCAGGCAATTGCCTTCAGAACGCGCGGATCGGTTTCGAGCCCTTCAAAATCCTTCGGATTGTAAACGCGTGCTAGCGGCGAGGAATACAGACCGTTCCCATAGGCTTGGACGGACATTCCGAGGCTTTTGGCTGTGTCCTCGTCGACGTAGCCTGATCTGGCGACGCCGATAGACGCCTGGTAATCGGTAAGGGCCCGCCGAGTCTGCTGGCCAAAAGCACCATCGGGTGTGCCGGCGGCAAAACCTCGCCCGGTCAGCGCCACCTGGATATCGTGCCTTTGGGTCCGGCTCAAACCCAGCCCGGATTCCCGTATTTCAGCGTTCGTGCCGCTCCCCGGCGCCGGAACCGGTAAAAACTGAGACAGCAATTGCCGCGCAAGAATTGCCTGTTCGCCTGTCGGGTGTTTTTTCAGAAACAGCCCCCAGATACGCGGTGTGTTGATCCGCAATGCCTTGCGGAAATCGGCCTCGATCTCGATTGCTTCAGGATCGATCGCCGGTGTGGATACCGCCCGTTCTTCCTTTGGCAAAGAGGGGTCGAAATAGAATTCCAACGACAGCGACGACAGGATCTGCGGCGACTGCTTGCCATCGGTTGCCTTTCGAACGTCACGGATGACCCGCTTGAAGGCGGTGCCGATTTCAAGGCCCGGCCCTGCTAGGTGGCTGATCAGGGCAGTAGTGAACGGCGAGTTCTTGCCACTCCCGTCAGAGGCCACCTGTCCAGGTGCTGCAGCGAACGCCACCATGGTGCCTGCGCTTTCCGTTTCGACCGGCGCCAGTCCGCGTGTCGCGATGCTTCTGGTGGTACCTTCGATCTCCTGGTTGAGACGGTTGGCGAGCGGGTTGTTGCGGCACGCATCGAGAAAGAAGAGGGCGATCTTCGACTTTTTCTCAATTGTCGCAATGACATCGGCAAGTGCCAGCGTCTCGGCAGCAACATCGAATTCGCTCGCCAGCCGCGCATCTGTTCCAACGAGATAGTTCTCGCCACGCAGTTGCATGCCATGACCGGCGAAATAGAAAAGCGCCACGTCGTCATTGTTGATCTTGCGGACAAACCGCGACACCGCCTCCGCCAGGTGGCTGCGATCGGCGTCGATCACCATATCGGCATCAAACCCACGGGTGGAAAGAAAGGCTCCGAATTCGCGCGCGTCCCGTACTGCGTTAGGCAACGTTCCGGCAGCTTCGTATTGTCCGTTTCCGATGACAAGCGCGAGCCGCTTCCCCGTTTCCGTGGCGGTCGCATCAAGCGGTGCAGTGAAAGCAAGAACCAGAACGGACAGGCATACCAGGCAAATTCTCATCGTGATCACTCCCGGCTGTTACAAACTGGAACGCATGATGTGATGGAAAAATTCGCGGCCTGCTCGGAGCGGCTCTCAATCCGGTATATCCCCGTTAACGCATTAATATTAGCATTACCTAAGTCGTGCGCAAAGATGGTAGTCGGGTCGCGTTGCCTAATCCGTTGGCAAGCTGGCTGGTAAGAAAATCTTTCATATCTGGGCGCACAATTTCACCGGCAAGCCTGTAAAGAGCTATGCCGGATTGCCGGAGGGTATGAAGCTTGACGGATTTCACGGGCGCAGATGCGTTGATGCTTTTGAGGGCCGTTCCCGTGGCGTCCGTGTGCGTGAATGCTGGCGGCCTGATTGTCTTTGCCAATGAGGCCGCGGCGGCCATGTCCGGAGCCAGCTTTGTTCTTGCGCGCACGCCGGTATCTCGGCTTCTGCCGGAATGGCACGCCGTCTCGAACGCCACTGCCAAATCCTTTCGCCGCGAAACGCTGCTTTTGCGCGGCGATGGAAGTGTCATACCCGTCGAGCTTTCGGTCGTGCGGTTCAGTGATGTTTTGACGGGCATCGTCATCCGCGATCTCATCGATGAGCGGTCGATGGAATCGATGCGTCTTGAGCTGGAGCGGCAAAACGATGAGGCGCTGCTTGAGGCAAGGGCTGCCCACCGGCGTCTCGGCTTCTTCATCGACATGCTGCCGCAGGCGGCTTGCGTTTTTGATGCAGAGGACCGCTACATTCTCTGGAACGAGAAATATGCGGCACTGTATCCGGAAATCGCTGGCCACCTGCGCCCGGGAGTGCCGTTCAGGGAGATTCTCGAGATCAGCCTGGCCAGTGGCGATATGCCGGAAATAGTCGCGGATCCGGAAGACTGGATCGAGGAGCGGATGAAGAAGCACAGGCTGCCGGTCTCGCAGGAGGAGCAGATGCTGCGGGACGGGCGTTGGCTGCGCCACGACGACAGGCGCACGCCGGATGGGGGCGCCATCGGCATGCGCATCGATATCACCGAACTCAAGCGCCGCGAGGAATCCTTCCGGCTGCTGTTTGATGCCAACCCGATGCCGATGATGGTCTGCGATGCCGCGAACCTTGATATTCTGGCTGTCAACAACGCAGCAGTCAGGCTTTACGGTTTTCCGGCCGAAGCGATGCGGCAAAAGCGTGTCATTGATTTTCATACCGGCGGTGAGGGCGAGCGGTTGGGCACCATGCTGCGCAGCCTGGAGGGCGATTGCGAGGCGCGCACTGTCTGGCATCAGAAGGCGGCAGATGGCACCGAGCACCATGTGCTGATCTATGTGCGCATCATCAACGAGGGGCCGTCGCGGCGGCTGCTTTTGACGATCGCCGATGTCAGCGACCGCATCCGCGCCGAGGCGCATGCCACCCATCTTGCCCACCACGATCCGCTGACGGGCCTGCCGAACCGCATGCAGTTTCGCCAGAAGCTTGAATTCGCGCTGGAAAGAGCAGCCCGGGACGGGAGGGAACTGGCGGTTCACTATCTTGATCTCGATGGCTTCAAGCCGGTCAATGACACCTTCGGCCATGCGACTGGCGATATGCTGCTGAAGCAGGTTGCCGAGCGATTGAAGTCGGTGCTGCTGAGCGGTGATCTGGTGGCCAGGCTCGGGGGTGATGAGTTTGCCATTCTGCAACATGCCTCTGCCGCTGATGGCGCCGATATCGCCGACCGCTGCATCCTGGCTCTGGGAAAACCCTTCGGCATTGCCAACAGTCAGATCGGCATCAGCGTCAGCATCGGCATCGCGGTGGCGCCCGAAAACGGCTTTGATCCCGACGAATTGATGAGCGCCGCCGATAGCGCGCTTTATCAGGCGAAAGCCTCCGGCAAAAGCACGTGGCGCCGTAGCGCCGCCGCGGCCTGACCCTTCCTTCCGCTTTTGTGACAGTTTTTTCGTGTTTTTGCTGCGATGCAGCATAATTCCACCACCGGTGCATTTTAAAGCTGAAAAGGATACTGTAGCCTCCGGTGGGAGCCGTATGGGTGGAGAAATGGCATGACAAAGTGGGTTTATACCTTCGGTGGGGGAGAAGCCGAAGGAAATGTGGGCGATCGTGATCTGTTAGGGGGCAAGGGCGCCAATCTGGCAGAGATGTGCAATCTCGGCCTGCCGGTGCCACCCGGCCTGACGATCATCACCGAGGCCTGCGGCAAATATTATGCCGATGGCCGCATTATTCCCGAAGAGTTGAAGACACAGGTCTCGGCCGGTCTTGAGAGGATGCAGGCGATCACCGGGCGCGTGTTCGGCGATATCGAGCGTCCTCTGCTGCTGTCGGTCCGCTCCGGCGCCCGCGCCTCGATGCCGGGCATGATGGATACCGTGCTCAATCTCGGTCTCAATGACGCAACGGTACAGGCGCTCGGCCATGATGCGGGCGATGCCCGGTTTGCCTGGGACAGTTATCGCCGTTTCATCCAGATGTATGCCGATGTTGTCATGGGGCTCGACCACGAGGTCTTCGAGGAAATCCTTGAAGACGAAAAAGGCCGTCTCGGGCATGAGCAGGATACCGAGATTTCCGCCGTCGAATGGCAGCACATCATCGCGCACTACAAGCGGGTGATCGAGGAGGAACTCGGCGAGGCCTTTCCGCAGGATCCCGAGGTTCAGCTCTGGGGGGCGATCGGTGCTGTCTTTTCCAGCTGGATGAACCCACGCGCCATCACCTACCGGCATCTGCACAACATACCCGCCGCCTGGGGTACCGCCGTCAATGTCCAGGCGATGGTGTTCGGCAATCTCGGCAATACGTCCGCGACCGGCGTTGCCTTCACCCGCAATCCCTCGACCGGCGAAAACGAACTTTACGGCGAATTCCTCGTCAATGCGCAAGGCGAGGATGTCGTCGCCGGCATCCGCACGCCGCAAAACATCACGGAGGCCGCCCGCATCGCTTCGGGTTCCGACAAGCCGTCGCTGGAAAAGCTGATGCCGGAAGCGTTCGAGGAATTCCAGGCGATCTGCAACCGGCTGGAAGGCCATTACCGCGACATGCAGGACCTCGAATTCACCATCGAGCGCGGCAAACTCTGGATGCTGCAGACCCGCTCCGGCAAACGCACCGCCAAGGCGGCGCTGAGGATCGCAGTCGATATGGCCGAAGCCCGCACGATCACGCAGGACCAGGCGGTTGCCCGCATCGATCCCGCCTCGCTCGATCAATTGCTGCATCCGACCATCGACCCGCGCGCCCGCCGCGATATCATCGGTTCCGGTCTGCCGGCTTCGCCGGGTGCCGCGACGGGTGAGATCGTCTTCACCTCCGAAGAGGCGGTGCTGGCCAACAAGGAAGGCCGCAAGGTCATTCTGGTCCGCGTCGAAACCAGCCCGGAAGACATTCACGGCATGCATGCGGCTGAAGGCATTCTGACCTGCCGCGGCGGCATGACCAGCCATGCGGCGGTGGTCGCGCGCGGCATGGGCATTCCTTGCGTCTCCGGTGCCGGGAACCTGCGCGTCGATACCCGCAACGAACTTTTGATCGCCGCTGGCATGACGCTCGCCAAGGGTGAGGTGATCACCATTGACGGCTCCTCCGGCCAGGTATTGAAGGGCGAAATCCCTATGCTGCAGCCGGAACTGTCCGGCGACTTCGGCAAGATCATGGCCTGGGCCGATGCCAGCCGCCGCATGACGGTGCGCACCAATGCCGAAACCCCGGCCGATGCCCGCGCTGCCCGCTCCTTCGGTGCCGAGGGGATCGGGCTCTGCCGTACCGAGCATATGTTCTTCGAGGGTGAGCGCATCAATGTCATGCGCGAAATGATCCTGGCTGCAGACGAGGCGGGGCGGCGGGTGTCGCTCGCCAAGCTTTTGCCGATGCAGCGCTCCGACTTCACCGAACTGTTCTCGATCATGCACGGCCTGCCGGTCACCATCCGCCTGCTCGATCCGCCGCTGCACGAGTTCCTGCCGAAGACCGACGAGGAGATCGCCGATGTTTCGGCCGTTCTCGGCATGGACCCGGCCGAACTGCGCCAGCGCGTCGATGCGCTGCACGAGTTCAACCCGATGCTCGGCCATCGCGGCTGCCGTCTGGCGATTTCCCATCCGGAGATCGCGGAGATGCAGGCCCGTGCGATTTTCGAGGCGGCGGTTGAGGCTGCCCGCGAAACCGGCGCGCCCGTCGTGCCGGAAATCATGGTACCGCTGGTCGGGCTGAAATCCGAGTTGGACTACGTCAAGGCCTGCATCGATGCGGTGGCCAGGGAGGTTATTGGCGAGTCCGGTATCGAGATCGAATATCTTGTCGGTACGATGATCGAGTTGCCGCGTGCAGCCCTTCGCGCCCATGTCATCGCCGAAAGCGCCGACTTCTTTTCCTTCGGGACCAACGACTTGACGCAGACCACATTCGGCATTTCGCGTGACGATGCGGCCCAATTCCTCAATACCTACATCCAGAAGGGCATTGTCGAGAAAGATCCGTTCGTCTCGCTCGATTTCGATGGGGTCGGTGAACTGATCCAGATTGCCGCTGAACGCGGCCGCCGCACCAAGAACGGCTTGAAACTCGGTATCTGCGGCGAGCACGGCGGCGACCCGGCCTCTATCCGTTTCTGCGAGGACGCTGGCCTCGACTATGTCTCCTGTTCGCCCTTCCGCGTGCCGATCGCAAGACTGGCAGCCGCCCAGGCGGCGATCAATGGCAAGGGGTGAGTGCTACGGTTTAAACTGTCCGGCAAGCGGGGGCTCGCCGGACAGTTCGTTTCCTACCGGTCGATGAAATCCCGCACCGCCTTGTTGTACCCTTCCGGGTCCTGCAGCATGGCGAAATGGCTGGCGTCCTTGAGGATGATCAGTTCGGCGCCGGGGATGGTTTTTGCCAGGTAATCCGTATGCTCCCGGCTGATCGCCTCGTCGTGGTCGCCGAGAACGATGGTGGTCGGCGTCGTGATCTTCTTCAGGTCGTCGTCGCTCCAGTTGGGCTGGCTTGCCCACATGTTGCTGATCTGGGTGACGAAAGCGTCATATTCGGCCGGTGTCGGCGAAATCTTCTTGTAGACCTCGCCGGCCTTTTCGATGTAGGTGGCGAAGGTCTTGTTTTCCATCACGGTCGGGATGACGCCGTCGATCTTGGAATTGGCGGCCTGAGCAAACAGTTTGGTCAGCCGTTCCGGGTGATGGATGGCGATATCGAGGCCGATAATGCCGCCATCGCTCCAGCCGACAATCGCCGTCTTGCCGATCTTCAGGTAATCAAGCAGCGCCAGATAATCCGAAGACATCAGGTCGTAGCTATAGGGATCGGCATTGCGGGTCGAGCGCCCATGCCCGCGGCTTTCGGCAACGATGACGGTATGATCCTTGGAAAGATCGGCAATCTGTGCGCCCCAGATGTCGGCATAGCCGAGGCCGCCGTGGATGAGCAGCACCGGCGGGCCGGAGCCGTAGACGGCGTAGTACATGTCGATGCCGTTGACCGGCGCCGTGCCGGTTTTATCCGCCTTCGACATCGGGGCGGGGGCAGGCAGTTGCTGCCACCGTTCAGCGGCCACTGCCGGCGCGGCGGCGAAGAGGAAGAGGGCGCAGAGTACTTTCAGCACGGCTTTCATGAGAAATCTCCCGATCGTTGACGCGCCATCATAGGCGGCAATTGCCGTTGCCAAAGCAAAAGTCAGCGCCATTTCGCGCCGAATCGGAAATTTCCTTGCGGAAAGTGAAGGTGCTACGCGATTACCGGACGATAACCGGGCGGTTCCAGCCCCACATCATCGGGTCGTTGCCATAGCGCAATGAGCGCGACTCGGCACGGCGGTCGAGGTCGATGCGTTGCAGGCAGGTGGCGAGCGCATCAGTGCCGCGGCGGAAGCCGTAGGACAAGCAGGTTTTTTCGTCTGCGGCGCGGCGTTCTTGCGGCGTCAGTGTGGTGCAACCGCCAAGGATTGCGCCGAGCGCGACAAGCGACAGAATCTTCCCGATGGACATGCTGAGACCTTGAAACGATTGCAGATCTCACTCTGTCTATCAGATACGTTGCAGCACATCCACAAAGGCTTCGGCAAAATTCTTGAGGTCCGCGGTGCTTTCGTCGGGTGCTTCGAGGCGGATCGTGTTGCCACCGGTTTCCAGGCAGGCGAAGATCGTTGCCATGACAGCGCTGCCATCCTTGGGAATGCGCAGGACCGCGATGCGATCACAATCGGCCACCAGCCCGGAGGCGGGCAATTCGAACAGCAGGGCGCCGTCGATGGCTGCAGCGGCGGCGCGGACATGGGCGGAAAAGCCGTCCGGGCCGGCGGTGAAACCGTCCAGCGAGAGTTCGAGTTCAAGCAGTTCGATGGTCAGGTTGGCGTCGGGCGCCGGAATTAAGGTCTGGGTGGCCGATGTGGCCATCTCGGATGATAGCATGCTCACTCTCCTTTCAAGCCACAAGAAAGACATCTCTTCCCGTGCACCTGGAAATTCCGATGTGTGTGCAAACCGGTCCTACGCCGCATGAACCGGGAAACACGGCTGATCCCCATCATTAAGACATGATCAAGGAGAATGGCAAATTTGCGGCATGTTAGGAAGTGTAGATGTTCGCCCGCCATCCGCGCCTCCATCCTCGTCCCGGCGAAAACCACTTCACAGCTTTCGTCATCATGCTCTAAACAGGAGATGTGTTGCCGTGTCAGGCCAAGGGATTGATTCTGCCAGATGATGATCAAGTATGAGCGCCCTACATCCGTTGCAGCCCGTTGGGCGCGCCGGATCGCCCGCTTTGCCTTCGGTCTCTTTATCGGGGCCTTGCTGGCGCATCGCTTCGGCCCGCTGGTCACCCCGCATTTCGTGGTGCTGGTGGTTCTGTCGGCAGGTCTGGCGGCGCTTGCAGTGGTGCTTGCAATTGCCGGTTTCGTCCGGTTCTGGCAGGTCGCAGCCATGGGCGGCGTCGCCTCGTTCGTGGCGCTGGTCTATGCGGCCGTTCCGATCGCGGCCGCAGGCTTTGTGATCGGCGAATATTTTTCCAAGCCTGCGATCTACGATGTCAGCACCGATACGGTCACGCCGCCGCCCTGGATCAAGACCCCGAATGCACAACGGGGCTGGCTGAAGCGCGCGGCCGAGGTGACGCCGGCGGATCGCGAAGCGCAGGTTCTTGCCTATCCGGCGCTGACCGGCCGCCGTTACGACGGTGCGCTTGACCGCGTGTTTCAGGGGGTAAAGACCGTTGCGGAACAGACCGGCATTACCATCGTTGCGCAGGCGGGCGTCGAAAATGCCGAAGCCGATCTGGAAGACATGGCCGTCAAGCCGGCCGACGCTGCCCCGGCCGATAGCGATCCTGATGACGTGCCGATCCCGCTGTCGCGCCCCGAGATCGCCACGGGTGAGATGCCGCCGGGACGGCGCTCCTCCGATATTTTGCTGCAGGGCGAATGGCGCACTTTGATCGTTGGCCTGCGCTTCGACGTGCTGATCAGGCTGCGCGAAGAGGCTGAAACCACCTTCGTCGATATGCGGGTCGCCTCGCGTTATGGCGGCCATGATCTTGGCCTCGGTGCCGCCTTTGCCGACCAGTTCCTGCATGCGCTCGATGCCGAATTGCTGGGGATCGCGGGCGATTGATCCTGAGCCTTCAGCCGGATAAGCCTGCAAAGCAACCGGTGATCCAGGTAACAAAGGCCAAGGCTTGCGGTGATAACTGATTGAAGTCGCGTGCCACCAGGAAATAGGCGCCATGCGGGACTTTCAGGTCGAATGGCTGGATAAAACGCCCGGCGTCGAGGTCGTCACGAGAAAGGACTGCATCGACAAGTGCGACGCCATGGCCGCGCAGCAGGGCCTGCAATGCCAGTGCGCCATCGGTGAAGATCGGCCCGCGCATAATCTCGGCACCCGGCGCGAGCCCGGCTGCTGCAAACCAGCGCGCCCAGACGTCGCGATTTTCTTCATGCAGCAGAGTGTAGGAGAGCAGGTCTTCCGGCATCTCAAGGGGAGCCTCATCCCTGATGATCGCCGGCGACAGGGCCGGAACCATGGCGACGTCGCAGAGATGGAGGGCCTGGGTGCGAGGCCAGCTGCTTGCCTTTGCGCTATGGCGGATGGCAAGCTCCGCCACATCGCCGCGAAAATCGACAAGTCTAGCTTCGGATTCCACGGATACGTCGATTTGCGGGTGCTCTTCGCGAAAACGTTGCAGATGCGGCACGAGCCAGCAACCGGCAAAGCCGGGTTCGGCATTGACCGTCAAAAGCGTCGCGGGTTTGGCCGCCCGCACTTCCTCAAGCCGGGCATCGATCGTATCGAAGGCGGTGGCCAGTGTTTCAAGCAGTCTCGACCCTGCTGCGCTCAGACGCACCTTGCGGTGATGCCGCGTAAACAGCGCTGTCCCCAGGAGCGCTTCCAGCTCGCGTACCTGCCGGCTGATCGCGGCTTGCGAGACGAACAGTTCTTCGGCGGCCAGTGTAAAACTCTCGAGCCTTCCAGCCGCTTCAAAACTGCGCAGGGCGGTCAAGGGTAAACGTCCGCGTTTCATCGCATAACCTCAAGTCATCCGAAGACGACAATAAGCTCGTTTGTCAGCCATGGGCAAGGGGCGCATCCTTGGCGCATCGATAGTTTTGGAAGGACGATGCGATGGGCGCGATCCTCAAACTCTGGATGGACGTCATTCTGCTCCTCACCCTGCAATACGACATTGGCCGCAAGCCGTTCCGTGGCGACGGCAGCGCCGAACGGTTCAACCGGCCCTTGGACGAAGCCAGCCGGTATAACGGACGATCAGCCCGGTCAGCGGACTGGTGATCTCGACATGAAACCGGAAGATGCCGTTTACTTCTTCCTCGAATGTCTCGCCGCGGGGCGCCAGAAACAAGGGCAGAGGCAGACCGAAAAAACGCCAGCCGCGGATCACCAGCCGCAAGCGTCCCTGATCCGGCAGCAGAGCGATCAGCACGCGAAACGGCCCGAAATCCTCGGCCAGCAGGCCGGCATCGGGACCGGCGATGGCGGATTGCACGCTGTGGAAGGATTGTGTGCCGAAGGTGCGGACCCAGGTCTCGCGGCCATCGCCGCATGCGAAACGGACCGTGACCGGCACGTCGGGACTGTCCGCGGGAAAGCCGATGATGGCGGCCGTCATCCGGGCCAGAAGGCCGGTGCCTCGCTCGATTTTGGCCCGTCCTTCAACGGTCCGCGAGATGGTACTGTCATGCATGGTGGCAACGGCGGGCGATAGGCTCTCCCACGCGCTTGCCAGCATGTGCCGATAGAGCGGTGTGTTTGGTGCACAAAGACTGTCGTCACGGATGCCGGTGCGGATGGCGAAACGGTCAAACAGCGGCTCGAAATCGGCAAGTGTCAGTTCGCCCGCAGCCGGACGAGCGCCAAGCCTTGGTTTGCGTCCCGCAAGCCAGCCGCGAACGATTGCCTCTGCTGCCATTGCCGGGATGAAGGGGCCGTCGTCTCCCTCAGCCACCAGATGCCAGGATTTCGCATGCGGCTTGCCATCTCCGGTCCAGCCGGTGACGGCGACGAACATGCCGCCGCGATGTTCGCCGAAGGCGAAGCGATGCGACGCCCAGTGAAACAGCGCAGCAAACGGTGAAAGGGACGCAAGCAGCCGCAGCCGCACCAGCCAGCCGCCAACGCCCAGCAGGCGTTGCAGGATTTGCGGTTCGGTTCCAGCGCCCGTGAAGGTGGATTGGAGGCCGGGTAGAGTGCCTGGTAGCAGCGCCAGATCCGGCGCATCGGCAAGCGCGAACCTTCGGCTGTTCAACGAAATGCCACCCGGTGGCGCGATCGTACGGCGGACGCAATCCATCAAACCGTAACCAACTGTCTGCTTGCCGTTGTGCAGACGCGCCACCGGCTTGCCGGCATAGCTCGACACGGCCTTGACGACGTTGAGGCCCATGCGGACTTTGGGCGAGGGAGCGATACCGGATGTCACCGTGGTGATGCCGGCAAATTCCGGTTTCAACGCATTGAGCGCCGCAAAGGAAAGCGCGGGAAAACTGCTGCAGCCGGAAAGGGCAAACACATCGCGATCCACAGCCATGCCGTTGAGGCTGGACAGGCCCGCCACGAACGCGGTCGCATCGGCTAGATCGAGATAGCAGATGCCATGCGCGATGCAGGCCTTGACCAGCCGGTAGGGATCAGGTCCAGTATCCTGAAATGGCCCGGAGGCATCGACCACCAGATCCGGTTTCAATCCAGTGAGCACGGCGTCCACATCGCCGTTGCGGTCCATCGCGACAGGCTCAAGCACGGCCTTGGCCGAGATGCCGTCAACAAAGGCCCGCGCCTTGTCATGTGATCGTCCGGCCACCAGCAGCGTCAGGCGCGGTTCGTCGGCCAGGAGCCGCACCAGCCTGCCACCAAACGTGCCATAACCGCCAAGGATCAGGATGCGTAGCCGTTCGACGCTCATGCAAGGAACCGGGCGCGATGTTCTGGCGCCGGGACGAAGCAGCTGTTGCGGCGGCCGGCGATCCGGTAGCGATTGCGCGCCACAAGTTCATAGAGTGGATCGCGGACGCGTCTCGGCAGCGCGCGGAAGACGTTTGCAAGGTTCCAGGGAAGGCCGAGCCCGGCCGCCATGCGCAGCGACCCCTCCGATCTCAGATAGGCGATGCCATTCTCGATCAGGATATTGGTCTCATAGTCGCGGCTGTCGAGGCTATAGTGACGGTAGAGCGCTTCGCCAAGGGGCGATTGCGCCGTGATGAAATGGTAGCGGCCCTGCTTGTCGTGGCGCAGGACGAAATTCACCCAGCCGGAGCAGAAGATGCATGCGCCATCAAAGACGATGATGGGATGGTCGTCGGCAAAGGCAGGCACCGCCGGATCGCTGCGGTAACTATAGGCTGATCTCAACTGCATCAGCTTGCCCCGCCGGGCGCCAGGCGAAAGGCGCCGGTGAGCGAGGGGGCTCCATCGGTCTCGACCTGGCCGCGCTCCAAAAGGTCCTCCAGATGAGCAAACACCGACAGCGCCGCGGCGCCATGCAAGCGCGGATCGGTAGTCGCATAGATCACCTTCACCATGTCGGGGATGAACGTGTCACCGGCCCGCACCCGCTCCAGTACGGCGCGCTCGCGCATCCGCCGGTGGGCGCGCAGGCCGCGCAGGAACGCAGCAGGCGCGTTGACCGGGCCGCCATGGCCGGGCAGGTAGAGCCGATCGTCGCGGGAAAGCAGCTTTTCCAGCGAGGCCATGTAATCGGTCATCGACCCATCCGGCGGCGCGACGATCGAGGTTGCCCAGGCCATCACATGATCGGCGGAAAAGACGATGCCGGTCTCGTTCGGACTGCCAAGCGCAAATGCCGCGTGGTTGGCGGTATGGCCGGGCGTTAAAAGCGTGGTCAGCGACCAGCCATCGCCCTCGACCCGGTCGCCATCGGCAAGCGCGATATCGGGCGAAAAATCCTTGTCCGAGCTTTCGGCAAACGGGTTGATCTCGCCGGCATGCAGCAGCCGTGCCGCCCGGTGGGGCCCCTCGGCAACAACAAGCGCGCCGGTCTCAACCTTCAGCCGCCGGGCAAGCGGCGAGTGGTCGCGATGCGTGTGGCTGACGGCAATATGCGTGACCTCGCGGCCTTTCAGCGCCGCCATCAGCGCCTGGAAATGCGCTTCGTCCTCCGGCCCGGGATCGATCACCGCAACCGATTTATCGCCGACGATATAGCTGTTGGTGCCATGGAAGGTGAAGGGACCGGGATTGTTGACGGTGATGCGCTGCACCCCGTCCGCCACTGTCACCGCTTCGCCATGGGCTGGCTTGAAGTCAAGGTCGAAATCTGGACCGTCCACGCGCCGTCTCTTCACTTGTACTCGACTTCGATGAACGACATGAATTCCTTGCCGGCATTGACGACATTGTGCTCGACGCCGGCCTCGCGCCGGTAGGCCTGCCCCTTGGCAATATCCACCCGCCGCTCACCGCCGGGCTCTTCCAGCAGAAACTGGCAATCGGTCATCGGGATGACCACATAGCCCATGCCATGCACATGATGCCCGGTATCGGCCCCCGGCTCAAAATCCCAGCGGGTGATTCTCACTACATCATCATCGAGAAGAACAGTGGGTTTGGCGGGCGGGCGGGCACGAAAAATGCTCATGGAAGTCTCCGGGTTTGGGTGGAGACCCTAGCCTAGAATGCCGATGACAGAAATGTATTTCCAATACTGGCTGATGTCTTTTGAGTGCTGGCGCTACAAGCGATTGTCCCCGCGCCATTGCCCCTCACCCTAACCTTCTCCCCGCACGCGGGGAGAGGGGACAACAGAGGTTGCCGCATCTCCCTTCGCCCCGCCTGCGGGGAGAAGGTGGCCGACAGGCCGGATGAAGGGCCGTTACGCATGCCGCGCCCGCCCGCAGCCTTCTCAAAATCGCCCCCTTGAAAAATCCGCGCAAAACCCAAACTTAGACATTGTCGCATGCGTTCGGCTTTGCTAAACCGGCACTCGATTTGGCAGGGCAATCTGTTCGCGCCAAATGGTGGGGCGTAGCCAAGCGGTAAGGCACTGGTTTTTGGTACCGGCACCCCTGGTTCGAATCCAGGCGCCCCAGCCACTTCATTTCTCGTCATGTTCAGTTGATCACCTCAAAAGTCCCTCGGTAGGCGGCTTTGTGGGTCGTCTGCATGACATTGGGCGGCTTATGATCCGATCCTCCGAAACGTTGCAGAAGATTGCGCGTCGGTCTGGCGGCCCAAAAAGAACTCCCCACCGATTTTCACCAGCTGGCTAGTCGCTTTACATCAGGGGCAAACTTGCCAACGCCGGCAGCAACTGCCACGTTGAAGAGGCTTGATTCACGCTGACAAGAGGGGGAGCTGATGGCTCACAAGTTTGAAATCTACAAAGACAAGGCTGGCGAATTCCGGGTTCGCTTCAAATACAACAACGAAGTGATGTTCTCGACGGAAGGCTATTCCAGCAAGTCGAGCGCTCAGAATGCCATCGATTCCATCAAGAAAAATGGCCCCGGTGCGCCCGTCGAAGACAACAGCACCACCTGAGCAAACGCCATAAACAAGACCCGCCGGTGAAAACCGGCGGGTCCATTCACATCAGCACATCTGTGCCCAAAAACCTTACTTCGCCTGATCGCCAGCCAGAAACTCCTCGCACCAGCTCGGACCGGAAGACTTTTTGACATCGCCGAGCACCGTGATCGAGCGGATGACGTAGTCGGACGAGACGTTGAGCTGGACAGAGCAGGACAGGAATTCGGTGCGGGCGGAGGCGATCTTCTTGCCCTTCTTGCCGTTTTCACCTTCGGCGTACTGCGCCGGGATCGTCCGCTTCTTGTAGCCGCCCTTCCAGGAATAGACGGTCATGTCACCGCTGGAAACGTCCGACTGTGGCGGGCCAAACGCGGCGAAGAAGACGCCAGCGGGCTGTCCCTTCCAGCGGGCCTCGACGGCATTGCGGGCCGGGCCCACGGTGGTGCAGCCGGCAAGCGCCAGCGCAAGGCCGGCCACGGTCATCAAGCGGAAATTCATCTGGTCACGTCCCTTTGGTTTTCGTTCTGAAAGATCGCCCGCCCCGGCGGCGCAAAGCGCTGGCAGCCAAGGCTTGTCGCCCCAGCCTCTAGCGCTAAACCGATTGAAAGAAAATCTCCGCAACGGCTTATAAACGCGGCTGTACGCATAAATTTGCAAGCGTTGCCGAAAGGCCCCAGCAAGGGAACAGTTTGGTGGGAAAAACCCGCTGTCGGCTGCAATTTTTAGCGCCGTTTCTGGCCTGGCTGAGCAGCTTGGCTGCAGGCTTTTCCGGTGGTGTGGCGGGACTTATCCTATTGTTTTCAAGCTACATGCGGATTTTTCAAATTTGCGCCTTGTGGAAAGGAAAATGCTGTTCTATAGAGGCGCCGCTGGTCACGGAGTGTAGCGCAGCCTGGTAGCGCACGTCGTTCGGGACGACGGGGTCGGAGGTTCGAATCCTCTCACTCCGACCAGCTCTATTTCCCTGAAGCGCTGAATTTTTTGAAACTGCCATCTCTATATAGCGGTGCTGGACCTGCTGTTTGCAAAAATGCCGCTGGAGAGCGGGCGATGGCAAACCTGCAGCTACCCGCCGGAACCTAACCGTCAGCCGGAGCCGTGGCGGCCCGGCCGATTGACCCGGGAAGGCTGATTTGAGGCTGCCTGCTGCTCAAATCCCATTTGCAACACAGTGATTCTCCGGTCTATCATTGCCTTGAAAACCGGCCAGCCCGGCGGCCCCTTTCGGGATACTGGAATGAATATACCTCACTTCACACCGGCACATCTCATCCCCAGCGATATCGAGGCCTATGCCAACAGGCTCGCCGAACATGTGGCGGGCATCCACCTCGAGACCGGCGAGTACAGCGAGATGACGATTACCATTGAAGATGTCGTCATCGATGATTATCCCGCCGGCGATTACGAGGTGATCGTGCGTCAGAAGAAACCCGCTAGCTTTCTCGAGCTGGAAGCCAAGCGCTGAAACCGCCGCTGACTTCACCGGCGGTGGTGCTTGACCACAAAAACCGGCCTGAACTATAAGAAAACGGCTGCGTCGCGCCGCACTCCGGTCAACAGGATTTTCACTTCATGTTCGATATTTTCTGGCGCAGCGTGGCAATCGGCGTGGGCGGAACCGTGCTGATGGATCTCTGGGCGGTCCTGTTGTGGTTGCTGGCTGGCCAGAGCAAGCCGAACTGGGCGCCGGTCGGGCGATGGTTCTGGCATTTGCGCACCGGTAAGGTTTTTCATGACGATATCGGCAAGGCGGAGCCCTATGCCCACGAGCAGGCGCTTGGCTGGATCAGCCATTATGCTGTCGGCATTGCCTACGGCATCCTGCTCGTCGCCGTCACCGGCTCTGCATGGCTTGCTGCACCGACATTCCTGCCTGCCTGGATCGTTGGTATCGTCACCATCGGTGCCGGCTGGTTCCTGCTGCAGCCGGGCCTGGGCATCGGCTGGGCCGCCTCCAAGCTGCCAAACGCCAATAAGGTGCGTTTCCTCAATTTCGTCTCGCACACGGTCTTTGCGGCCGGCATGTACGGGACCGCATTGCTCCTACGCTAAGGGCTTGATTTGAAAAAGATTGACGACCTGATCGCTTCCGCGGCCAGCATCCACGACCGCTACAAGGCAGGCCGCATGGAGCGTGAAACTGTGCGCGAATGGGTGCTGGGTCTCGGTGGTTATCCGCCTCCCTATGCGGGAGCGTTGAGCGAGGCGGCCGCATGGTTCAAGCCCTTGCGGGACATGGAACCGGATGCGCTGAAAGTGGTGGATCTGGAGCGGTTGAAGGCCATCGTTACCGCCAACGCGGCCTGATTGCGGCGGACCGGGATCGGTTCACGCGCCGCCAGGCGCATGAGTATGCCGGACATTTTCAATGACATGACAACAAGCGCCACCTCCGGTCTTTCGGAGGTGGCGCTTGCCGGGCTAAGCCATGTCAGATGTCGACGGCGGCATCCTTGAAGATTTGCGATGCTTCGCCGGCAGTCATGCGGCGCAGGTCGGTTTCGTCGCGGCGGCGCGAAAACAGTTCCGTCGCCATCAGTTGCTCGGCAAGGTCAGCCGGCAGAGAGAGGATCACGCGGGCCTCGTCCGAACGCAGATCGGTCAGCGACGAGCGCTTGGCGGTGATCATGCCGCCGGCAACCGTGTTGTTGGTATCCGGATCGATCAGGATGAAGGCGCCTGTTGTGCGGTTCTGTTCATAGGCGTCAAAAACGGCGTTCTCATCGAAGGAGAGGTGGACCTTACCGATGCCGTTCATCGGCAGTACGCCCGTCCGCTGGTTCCAGCTGCCGGTCTGGAGGTCCAGCTGGCTGTAGGGGTTTGCAGTAACGCGCTGGCGCCGCGAGCCGCTCTTCAACCAATAACGCCGGCCCGGCTGAATGCCTTCGGCCTGCAGGGCAACGATCTGGGCATCGAAGTCGAGGCCGACCTGCGGCTGGCTGTCGATCGAGACGATCATGTCGCCGCGGGCGACATCGACCTGGCGATCGAGCACCAGCGTGATCGCATCACCGGCAACGGCTGCGTTGCGCACGAGATCGAAGGTGATGATCTTGGTGACGTTGGCAACCATGCCGGACGGCAGAATGATGACGGAATCGCCGGGCTTGACCGAGCCACCGGCAACGGTGCCCTGATAGCCGCGGAAACTCTCGCCAGGACGCGAAACGCGCTGCACCGGCAGGCGGAAGCCGACGGTCTGGGCGGAGCGGACCGTTGCCAGCTCCAGCACCTCGACCAGCGTCTGGCCGTCATACCAGGGCATCGACGCCTTGCCGTCATAGACGACGTTTTCGCCCTTCAGCGCCGACATCGGGATGGCGGTGATCTGGCGCACGCCGAGCGACAAGGCAAGCTCGCGGAATTCGTGGGTGATCTGCTCGAAACGGGCGCGGTCATAACCGACGAGGTCGAACTTGTTGACGGCCAGCACGAACTGCTTGATGCCCATCAGCGAGGCAATCGTCGCATGGCGGCGGGTCTGTTCGAGCAGGCCGGTGCGGGCATCAACGAGCAGCACGGCGAGATCGGCAGTCGAGGCGCCGGTTGCCATGTTGCGGGTATATTGCTCATGGCCGGGCGTATCGGCGACGATGAAGGAGCGCTTGTCGGTGGCGAAATAGCGATAGGCGACATCGATGGTGATGCCCTGTTCGCGCTCCGCCTGCAGACCGTCAAGCAGCAGCGCGAAATCGGGCAGGCCGAGATCGTTCTGCTTGCCACTGTCACGGCGCAGCGTTGCCGCCTGGTCTTCCTTGACAGCCTTTGTGTCCCAGAGCAGGCGGCCGATCAGCGTCGACTTGCCATCATCGACCGATCCGCAGGTGATCAGCCGCAGCGGGCGTGTATCGCGGACGGCGCGCGTAGCCTCCGTGGCCGGAAAGGCGGTTACCGTGCCGGTCGTTACGTCAGCGCTGGCGGCTTGTGCGATTGCGGAAACGGTCATCAAAAATATCCTTCACGCTTCTTCTTTTCCATCGAGCCGGACTGATCGCGGTCGATGGCGCGTCCCTGCCGTTCGGAAACCGTGGCGATTTCCAGTTCGGCAATGACCTCTTCAAGGGTGGTGGCCGTGGAGCGGATACCGCCGGTCAGCGGCCAGCAGCCGAGCGTGCGGAAGCGCAGCATGCCTTCCTGTATCTGTTCGCCCGGCAGCGCCTCGAAGCGCGGATCCTCGGCCCAGACCAGCATACCGTCGCGGTCTACGTATTTGCGCGGCTTGGCGTAGTAGAGCGGTACAAGCGGAATGTTTTCTGCCTGGATGTAGCGCCAGATATCCACTTCGGTCCAGTTGGAGAGCGGGAAGGCGCGCACACTTTCGCCCTTGCGGATCATGCCGTTATAGACGTTCCAGAGTTCCGGGCGCTGGTTGCGCGGATCCCAGCGGTGGTCCGGCGTGCGGAAGGAATAGATGCGTTCCTTGGCGCGGCTGGCTTCCTCGTCACGGCGGGCGCCGCCAAAGGCTGCATCATATCCACCGGCATCCAGTGCCTGACGCAGCGCTTCCGTTTTCATGATGTCGGTATAGAGCGCCGAACCGTGGCTGAACGGCGTGATGTTTTCTGTCGCGCCGCGCGGGTTCTTGTGCTCGATCAGGTCGAGATCATATTCCTTGGCAACGGCGTCACGGAAATCGATCATTTCCGGGAACTTCCAGCCCGTATTGACGTGCAGCAGCGGGAAGGGCACGCGGCCGGGATAAAAGGCTTTTCGCGCCAGATGAAGAAGGACGGAACTATCCTTGCCGATCGAATAGAGCATCACCGGCTTGTCGAACTCGGCTGCCACTTCACGGAAGATGTGGATCGCTTCGTTCTCGAGCGCCTTCAAATGCGGGTCGAGCGGGGTCTTTGCTGTCTGCGGATTGTGCAGTTCCGTTTCCGGAAGAGTACTGGGCATTTCAAGTCTCCGGGAGTGTCTGTGGTGCGAGCCTGCGCGGGTTATCGCGCAATGCTGCTGGAAACGGGGCTGTTTGAGATCGAGGATGCTTGCGGGATCGCCGAGGCGGCGTCTGCGACATGGAGGCCGCATTCGCGCTTCTCGTCATTCTCCCACCACCAGCGGCCGGCGCGCTCGGGTTCGCCCGGCTTGATCGCGCGCGTGCAGGGCTCGCAGCCGATCGACGGGTAACCACGGGTGTGCAGCGGATTGACCGGGATCGCCTCTGCCGCAACATGCGCACGGATCGTCTCGATGTCCCAGTCGGCCAGTACGTTGATCTTGATCAGGCCCCGTTCGGAGTCGGCTTCGGCAAACGGCGTTTCCGCGCGGTTGCCGGATTGGCCGCGGCGCAGGCCGGTGATCCAGAAGGATGCCCCTTCGAGTGCACGCGCAAGAGGCTTCAGCTTGCGCGCGCCACAACAGGCATGCCTGGCTTCAACGCTGTCGTAAAATCCGTTCGCACCATACTTGGCGGCATAGGCGTCGATATCGTCCTGTTCGGGATAGAAGCGCCTGATCAGGATGCCGTAGGTCTCTTCGGTTTTGTCGATCAGCGCCACGGTCTCGTTGAAGAGGCGGCCGGTTTCAAGCGTCGAAACCTCGATGCCGTGCTTGCCGGTGCCGATGGCGGCAGTGATGACCTGGTCTTCGATGCCGAGGCTGGTGGTGAAAACTGACTTCCCGTCAAGCGAAGCAATCAGCGCCAGCCGGCCGGAAAGATCGAGTTTTTCCAGTTGGCTGTTGAGCGCTGTGGCGCGGTTTTCAAGCGATGCGGATGTCATGGGAGGATATCCTGTTCTGTTGGCAGGGAATATCGCAGCCGTGGGTGACAAAAGACAGAAAAACGGATTTCTAATGTTGGCGGATCAGAGCAAATATCTCTCCGATCGGCAAAAAACGCAGAATAGCGTCAAAATCCGTGATTTTAAGCATAAAATCTATGATTTTTATAGCTTATTGCGGTTGAGCGAACCTCGGTTCAAGGTCCTGTTTCCCGTTATTGTCAGTCGCTGACGAAGACTGTCATCGGCATCTGGACGATACCGGCACAACAGCCGATGGCGGAAAAGACTGCGGTATAGCTGTTGACCCTCTAGCCGCTAGAGGAATTACAAGGCGTTTCCATAGAGAGGGGGAAACGGAAAATGAGCGACACATACCTGACGCAGACACCGCTACTGGATTTTGGCGCAGGCGTGATTCCCGCCTTGATCGTCACGAAAGGCTGGCAACGGCTTGATGCGTTCGAGCGGATCGGTGCCGCCTACACCTTCGTGCGCGATCAGATCGCATTCGGATACAATCGCGACGATAATATCCCGGCATCGGCCGTCCTTGGCGATGGATATGGCCAGTGCAACACCAAGGCAACGCTGCTGATGGCTCTGCTGAGGGCGCTCGGAATACCGTGCCGCCTTCACGGTTTCACGATCCACAAGGCATTGCAGCGCGGCGTGGTGCCGGAACTGGTCTACGGTCTTGTTCCCGATAACGTCCTTCACAGCTGGGTCGAAATCTATCATGACGGCCGCTGGATCAATCTCGAAGGCTTCATTCTCGACCGGCCGTTCCTGTCCGCTCTTCAGGAGAAATTTGGCGGGGCGGGCAATGATCTCTGCGGTTTTGGCGCCGGGACCGATTGCTTGAATGCGCCACCGGTCGATTGGACCGGCCAGGATACTTACATTCAGAAAACCGGCATCAATGCCGACCTTGGGCTATTCGATAGCCCGGACGATTTCTATGCGCTGCACCGGCAGGGGGTGGGGTGGTTTCGCCGGTTTCTCTATCGGAATGCCGTGCGCCACTGGATGAATGCACGCGTGCGCCGGGTCAGGCTTGGTCAAATTCCTGACACTGCGGCTGTGAACGCGCATGCGCATGGCGAGCAGCTGAACCGTCTGCCGGGCTGATCGAATGGACGGCTGAATCTGTTTCCAAGGATATGCGCCTAAGACGTTCGCCGGATTCAACAATTGCACGATGGGGCGGCGGGATTGCCGGACATGTTGTTAAGGGGCGTGAAGCGGAAAGGAAGCCGGACGATAAGCCCGGCTCCCTTTAGTCGTCCATCACCGGGCAAGCGGTCAGGATGCTACACCAAACTGGCGTAAGCCATTGGTATAACTGCGATCTGGCATCGACGCTTTCATCTCGCGGCCGGCTTGGTTTCCTCTGCCCGTTTTGAAGCGGGTCAACAGTTGCGTCAGTGCGCCAGCCTCACTGGCAAGGCTGTGGCTGGCGGCTGTCGATTCTTCAACCATGGCGGCATTCTGCTGCGTGCCCTGGTCGATCGTGTTGACGGCGGTGTTGATCTGCTTGATGCCGGAGGATTGTTCGCGCGCACTTTCAACGATCGCCGTTACATGGATGCTGATCTCCTGGACTTCGGCGATGATGCCTTCCAGCGCCGTTCCGGTCTCGCGCACCAGCGAGACGCCGGAGCGGACCTGGTTGCTGGAGGCGGCGATCAGGGTCTTGATCTCCCGGGCCGCCTGGGCGGAGCGCTGGGCAAGCTCGCGCACCTCCTGGGCGACGACGGCAAAGCCCTTTCCGGCTTCACCCGCCCGCGCGGCCTCGACGCCGGCATTCAAGGCAAGAAGGTTAGTCTGGAAGGCGATGTCATCAATGACGCCGATAATGTTGGAGATTTCCCGCGACGAGGCTTCGATGCCGCTCATCGCATCAATGGCATTGCCGACGATCTCGCCGGACCGTTCCGCAGCGTTGCGGGTGCGGCCCACCAGTGAGCCTGCTTCCTCCGCCCGCTTGCTGGCATCCGACACGGTGACCGAGATCTGGTCGAGCGCTGCCGCTGTCTCCTCGACGGAAGCTGCTTGCTGTTCGGTGCGCTTGGACAGATCGGCAGCAGCCGAGCGGATTTCCGTTGCCCCGGCGCTGATGCCGCGGGCGGTCTCGCCGACCGATCGCAGCGCATCCTCGAGATTGCCGACCGAACTGTTGAAGTTGCTGCGCAGCGCATCGAGATGGGCGGCAAGGGCCGTATCGATCCGGTAGGTGAGGTCGCCTTCCGCCAGCTTGTCGAGGCCGAAGGCAAGCGCGGAGACGGCCGATTGCACCTCTGCCGCTTCGGCCGCCTTCTGGGCTTCGCGCTCCTGCCGGTCACGCTCGGACAGCGACCGGTTGCTCTCGGCTTCTTCTTCAAGGCGCTGGCGATCAAGGGCATTGTCGCGGAAGACCGCGATGGCGCCAGCCATCTGGCCAATCTCGTCACGGCGGCCTTCGCCGAAGATCGCCACGCCAAGATTGCCGCCTGCCAGCTGGCGCATGGCTTCGCGCAACCGCGTCAACGGTTTGAAGACCCCGGCAATAACGAACCAGACGGTCGCCGCCAGCACCGCCATCGCGAAGGCGGCAATGGCCGCTTTCGACAGGACGAGACTGTCCTTCTCCGCCTTGGCAGCCAGCAGTTCGCGGTTGGCCTCTGTTAGCTGCAGTTCGATCAGTTCGCCGATCCGCAGGCTAAGCGGGTCGATAACGGTGTAGAGTTCCTTGTCGATGAAATGTTCGAACGCCGGGCCGTCGCGCCGCTGCATGATATCAAGCAGGTTCTGTATTGCAGCGGCACTGGCGGCGCGTGCGGTATCGAACGCATCGGCCAGCAATTTTTCCGCTTCCGTCAGCTTGGTTGCCTCATAGGCAAACCATTTCACCTCGATGGTCAAAAGGGCATCCGTAACGGCCTTGGCGCCGGTATTCCAGTCGAGTGCGCCGCTGCGCACCTTGTGGGCGGTATCGACGATATTGACGGCATACATGTCGGCAACGGTCTTCAGCTGCGCCACCGGTACCAGCCGGTCGGCGACGATCGATTCGGTGCGCTTGGAAATGGAGTTCATCGCGCTGAAAGCCGTCGCGATCAAGACGACCATGGAAAGAGCGACCAGAAACAGGCAGGTGAGCAGGCGTGATTTGATTGTCATGAATCTACTTCTCGGTTGCCGGCAAGGCACGCGTCCGCATGCGATGACGGCGCAAGAAAGCGACGGCATTCGTCAACGACTGGCCTTGGCAAGGTGGGTATGACGATCGGGCGCGACACCGGAAACAGAGGGCGATGTCCCATCATGGGCCGCCGCCAAGTGTCCGCTCTGTCAACAAAATTAACAATCGAAGATTAAAAATGCTTAAATTATAAGTTGTACTTTAGGATTATGCACGTTTCGTAGCCAGAAAGCCCCGATTTGTGCAATCTCGTCCGGCGCAGGAAAGCCGCGCCGGAGGTTTGAAGGCCAAGCCGTTTTGCCGCGGGGTGCAGCTTGCTGCCAGGGTTTACCGGTCGCTGACCGCCCAGCGTGGATTGATCCACGGCTCCTGGTTCGAGCGGGGCAGGGGCTGCTTGCCGAGAATGTGGTCGGCAGCCTTTTCGCCGGTCATGATCGAGGGGCCGTTGAGATTGCCGTAGGTGACATGCGGGAAGATCGATGAATCCGCAACGCGCAATCCGTCGACGCCGATCACGCGGGTTTCGGGATCGACCACCGCCGTCGGATCGCGGGCATCGCCCATCCGGCAGGTGCCGCAGGGGTGATAGGCGCTTTCCAGATGTTCTCGCAGGAAGGCGTCGATCTGGTCGTCGGTCTGGACGTTCTCGCCGGGCTGGATCTCTGGGCCGCGATACTGATCGAATGCCTGCTGGCCAAAGATCTCGCGGGTGAGGCGGACGCAGTGGCGGAATTTCTCCCAGTCTTCCGGATGGCTCATATAGTTGAACTGGATGACCGGATCGGCTTTCACGTCCGGCGAGCGCAGCGTCACCGCGCCACGTGATTTCGAGTGATTGTAGCCGACATGCACCTGGAAGCCGTGGCTCTTTGCCGCCGCCTTGCCATCATAGGAAATCGCCACCGGCAGGAAGTGATATTGAATATCCGGCTGCTTGACGCCCGGCGCCGATCGCAGGAATGCGCAGGCCTCGAACTGGTTGGAGGTGCCAAGCCCGGATTTGGTGAACATCCACTGCGCGCCGGCAACCCCCTGCCAGAACCAGGGCAGCCAGGAATAGAGCGACACCGGCTTGGTCGAGACCTGCTGGAAATAGAATTCCATATGGTCCTGTAGATTGGCGCCGACGCCCGGCCGGTCGGCCTTCACCTCGATGCCCATCTCCTTCAGATGCGCGCCCGGACCGATGCCCGACAGCATCAAAAGCTTCGGCGAGTTGAACGACGAGGCCGAGACGATCACCTCGCGGTTGGCCTTCACCACCTCGATCTTGCCGCCGCGCTCGATCTCGACGCCAACAGCCCGGCCATTCTCGATGACGATTTTTCGCGCATAGCAGCGGATCAGGTCGACATTCGGGCGCTTCAGCGCAGGCTTCAGGTAGGCGGATGCCGCCGACCAGCGCTTGCCGTTGTGCACCGTTTGCTCCATCAGGCCGAAACCTTCCTGCTTGGAGCCGTTATAGTCGTCGGTCAGCTCGAAGCCTGCCTGTTTTCCGGCCTCGACAAAGGCATGGAACAGCGGGTTCTTGTTTGGCCCGCGCCGCACATGCAGCGGCCCGTCGGTGCCGCGCCAGCCCTCTTCGCCGCCATGCGAATGTTCCATCCGCTTGAAGTAGGGCAGCACATCGGCATAACCCCATCCCTTGGCGCCGTCGTCTTCCCAGCGGGTATAATCCTCAGCCGAGCCGCGCACATAGACCATGCCGTTGATCGACGACGACCCGCCGATCACCTTGCCGCGCGGCGCGGTGATCCGCCGGTTGTTGAGGTTCGGCTCGGGCTCGGAGAGATAACCCCAGTTGTAACGGCTCATGCTCATCGGCCATGCCAGCGCCGCCGGCATCTGGATAAACGGCCCGAAATCGCTGCCGCCGAATTCCAGCACCAGCACTGTATTCTTGCCGTCCTCCGACAGGCGGTAGGCGAGTGCGGAGCCTGCGGAGCCCGAGCCGATGATGACGAAGTCTGCTGCGTTCTGCATGGGGCGATCCGACAGTTATAGTTGGGTTTATTAACCGGAATGGTTGTATCGTCTTGAGCAACGCCACAATAAGTGACACATCGTTGGTGAGGGATATTAGAGGTTTACGAAACGTGGCTTCCGAGACTTTTAGTCGTAGAATGTTCAAGCGTCTTGAGCGCGCGAGGAATAGTCGCCAGCAGGCGGAAAACAGTCGGGAAGAGAAGTTTGCCAGTACCGTCAATGTCTACCGCGATATGCGGGACAACGAAAACGGGAAAATTCTCGAGCCTTTCAAACGACAAAACAGGAAGAAGCTCTTTTTTGGGGCTGCTCTCTTTTCTGCGATATTCCTGCACTTCCAAACAGGCTGGTCTCTGACACTCTGGTGTGCCGTATGCGTCCCCATCGGCATCTTCCTTGCGCGCTACAATGAACGCCTGCGCAGGGCGGCGAATAAACGCCCGATACCTCGACACTACGACTGACACGAAACACCTCTTAAATTAATACGGCGACTGCACCGGTCCCATCGCCACATAGACGCTCTTCAGTTCCGTGTAGTGATTGAGCGCCGCCAGCGAGTTCTCCCGCCCGAAGCCGGATTGCTTCGATCCGCCGAACGGCACTTCCACCGGGGCGAGATTGTAGGTGTTGATCCACAGCGTGCCTGCCTCCAGCCGGTCCACCACACGGTGCGCACGAGTAAGGTCCGCCGTGAAGACACCGGCCGAAAGCCCGAACTCGGTGCCATTGGCTCGGGCGATCACGTCGTCCTCGTGGTCGAAATCAAGTACGCACATGACCGGCCCGAAGATTTCTTCGCGGGCGATGGTCATGGTGTCGGTGACATCGGCAAACACGGTCGGCTGGATGTAGGTGCCCTCGGCAGACACTGAATTGGGAATGCCGCCGCCGGTCAGAAGCGTCGCCCCCTCAGCCTTGCCTTTTTCGATATAGGCAAACACCTTGTCGAGTTGGGCGCGCGAGACCATCGGCCCAAGTTGGGTTTCCTCGGCCATTGGGTCGCCGATGATGATCTTTTCGGTGCGCTCCTTGAGACGGGCAAGGAACTTGTCCTTGATGCCCTTCTGCACGAAGACGCGGGTGCCGTTCGAACAGACCTGGCCAGTCGAATAGAAATTGCCGAGCATGGCGCCGCCGATGGCGCTTTCCAGATCGGCGTCGTCAAAGACGATCAGCGGCGACTTGCCGCCAAGCTCCATCGTCACGTGCTTCAGGCTCGAGGCTGCAGCCCCCGCCACCTTGCGGCCGGTCTCGACCGAGCCGGTCAGCGAAACCTTGGCGACGTCCTTGTGATTGACCAGCAGCGGCCCGGTCGTGCGGTCGCCCTGGATGACGTTGTAAAGCCCCTTCGGCAGGCCGGCCTCAAACAGGATCTCGGCGATCTTCAGCGCGCCGAGCGGGGTGTTCTCGGACGGCTTAAAGACCATGGCATTGCCGGCAATCAGCGCCGGAGCGCCCTTCCAGCAGGCGATCTGCTGCGGATAGTTCCAGGCGCCGATGCCGACGCAGACGCCGAGCGGCACGCGCTTGGTAAAGGCAAAATCGCCACCGAGCGGAATATAGTCGCCGTTCAGCGCGGCTGCGGCAACCCCGCCGAAGAATTCGAACGCATCGGCACCCGAGGTCGGATCGGCGACGATGGTTTCCTGAATCGGCTTGCCGGTATCGAGCGTTTCAAGCTCCGACAGTTCGCGGTTGCGTGTCCGCATGATATCGGCGGCGCGCTTGAGGATACGGCCGCGGGCCGTCGGGCTCATCGCCGCCCATTCGCCCTGCGCGCGCTTGGCGCTGGCGATCGCCTTGTCGACGATGGCCGGGGTGGCGGCATGCAGCCGGGCGATGACTTCGCCGGTCGCCGGGTAAATGCTGTCGAAGGCAGCGCCGTTGATATCCTCGACATATTCGCCGTCGATGAAATGGGAGGCTGGCGGTTGGGCTTTCATGTCATTCCCCTCGCGGAAAGCGTTTGGATTCTTCGAGATTGTCGAGATTCATGTGGTTGCGCATGTAGCGCTCGGATGCCTTTTGCAGCGGCTGATGATCCCACGGATAATAGGCGCCGTTCCTGAGCGCCTCGTAGACCACCCAGCGGCGCGCCTGGCTTTCGCGCACGGCGGAATCAAAGGCGTCCATGTCCCAACGGCTGTCGCGCATCGCCTGGAAAGCGCGCAGCGTCGGCGCATGGGCGGCAACCGTTGCAAGATTATTGAGTTCCAGAGGGTCGGCGTCGAGATCGTAGAGCTGGTCCGGATCGAGCGCGCAGTGAACGTACTTCCACTTGCCTTCGCGGATGCCGACCAGCGGCGCATAGGAGCCTTCTGCGGCATATTCCATCAGCACCGGCGCGATGCGCTCAGTGCCGTTGATCACCGGTACCAGGCTTTCGCCGTCGGTCCAGGGCATGATCTCGTCCATCGAGATCCCGGCGAGATCGCAGAGCGTCGGGGTGAGGTCGAGATTGGAGGTCGGTGCCAGATGCAGGCCGGCGGGGATGCCTGGGCCGGCCACCATCAGCGGCACGCGGGCCGAGCCCTCGAAGAAGTTCATCTTGAACCAGAGGCCGCGCTCGCCAAGCATGTCGCCATGATCCGAGCAGAACAGGATCAGCGTGTCGTCCAGCATGCGGGTGCGGGTCAGCGTATCGACGAGTTCGCCGACTTTTTCGTCGAGATAGGAAATATTGGCGAAATAGGCCTGCCGCGATCGGCGGACGTTCTCCTCGGTGACGGAGAAATTCTGGTAGTCGCAGGCATGGATCAGCCGCTGCGAATGCGGGTCCTGCTCCGCAAGCGGGATATCGCCGACTTCCGGCAGAAGCTGATCGCAATCGTTGTAGAGATCCCAGAACTTGCGGCGTGCGACATAGGGGTCGTGCGGATGGGTGAACGAGACGGTGAGCGCCCAAGGACGGCGGGCCTCATCGCCGTGTTCGCGGCTGAGGTGATAGAGCTTCTGGTTGGCCAGAAACGCCACCTCGTCGTCATATTCCATCTGGTTGGTGATTTCAGCCACGCCGGCACCGGTGACGGAGCCGAGATTGTGATACCACCAGTCGATCCGCTCACCCGGCTTGCGGTAATCCGGTGTCCAGCCGAAATCGGCCGGATAGATATCCGTCGTCAGCCGCTCCTCGAAACCATGCAACTGGTCCGGGCCGACGAAGTGCATTTTGCCCGACAGGGCCGTGTAATAACCGGCGCGGCGCAGGTGGTGGGCATAGGTCGGGATCGACGAGACATATTCGGCGGCATTGTCATAGACCTGCGTCCGGCTCGGCAATTGTCCGGCCATCAGCGAGGCGCGGGCAGGGGCGCAGAGCGGCGAGGAGGTGTAATTGTTGCGGAAGCGCGCCGAACGCTTGGCCAGCGCCTTCATATGCGGCGCGTGCAGAAACTCTGCCGGGCCATCCGGAAAGAACTTTCCGTTCAGCTGGTCGACCATGATGATGAGGATGTTCGGCCGGGTCATGCGGCATGTTCCTGTGGCTGGCGGGCATGGAGATTGAGCGTGATGTAGTCGTCGGTCAGCGCGATCGAGGCGCCCGCCGTCACCGGCGAGGAGCCGAGCGCCCGGCGAATATAAAGCCCGTCGATCATTGCTGCGGTGCCCTCTGCGATACGCTGCGCATCATCTGCGACACAGAGCTGCTTCAGGTTGGCGACGAGATTGGAATGCAGCCGGCGTGCATAGATCACCAGGAAGCGGCGCGTCTCCTCCGAGCGCTGCGCCTCGGAGTAGAAGGCCAGCCAGGCCGCGATGGTTTCCGGCGCGAATTGATCCGCCTGGAAGCTGACCCGCACGAGCGCCGACAGTTTTTCGCGGGGCGTTGCAGCGGCCATGAGGGCCTTCACCGTATCGTCACGCAACTGTTTCAGAAGGGAACGTACGGTCTCGACCAGCAACTGTTCCTTGCTGCCGAAATAATGATGCGCCAGCGCCGCCGAAACCCCGGCCTGCCGCGCGATGTCGGACATGGTGACCGACAGCGTGCCCTGATCGCCGATCACATGCAGCGCCGCGTCCACAAGCGCTTTGCGGCGCACCGGTTCCATTCCGACTTTTGGCATCATTCCTCCCCTGTTGTCGGCAGTGTATTTTTGATTGATCCATCAATCAATAAAAAACGAAGGCTGTGGCCAAAGGATTTTCTTGCCATCGAAACGAGCCTCGGCTTCAACTGGCAGTGGCTGCTGAACGCGGCAGAGCAAGAGGACCATGCCTATGAAATATCTGTTTTCCTCCTGGCAGGCATGGGCACTTCTGTCCGCTGCGTTTGCGGCACTCACGGCCATCTTCGCCAAGATCGGCATCGAGAACGTCAATTCGGATTTTGCGACCTTCGTCCGTACGATCGTCATCCTGCTTGCGATCGGCCTGATGCTGTTCCTGACGGGCAACTGGCAGGCGCCGGCGTCGGTGTCGGGCAAGAGCTGGCTGTTTCTCGTGCTTTCGGGGCTGGCGACCGGCGCGTCCTGGCTGTGCTACTTCCGGGCGCTGAAAATGGGAAATGCGGCCCAGGTTGCGCCGGTCGATAAGCTGAGCGTCGTGCTGGTCGCCCTTTTCGCCGTGTTTTTTCTCGGCGAGCGGCTTTCTCCAGCCCATTGGCTTGGTGTCTGCATGGTCGGTGGCGGTGCGGTGCTGCTGGCGCTGAAAATCTAGAGCAGGTTCGCAACCGGGATCTCACATGTTAAAATGTTGTTATTCTATCTTGGATTACATAATGTTCACATTGTTGAATTGAGGGTTGTATCATGGTTCAGAATTCCGGCATTGCTCTCAGGCCGCCGCTCGGCGAAAAATGGGGCTGGTTTGTTGCGCTTGGCGTGGCGCTGATCATGGTTGGCGGTATCGCCTTCGGCAATGTCATGGCAGCGACTGCGGCCTCGGTCTATTTTGTCGGCATGCTCATGTTGATCGGTGGCATACTGCATCTGGCGCAGGCCTTCCGGGTCAAGAAATGGGAAAGTGTGTTCTACTGGATCCTCAGTGGTGCCTGCTACACCATCGCCGGCGTCTTTGCCTTTCTCAATCCAATGCTTGCCTCTGCCGCCTTGACATTGATGATGGCCGTTGCCCTGATCGTTGCCGGTGTTCTTCGGATATGGACGGCGTTCAAGCTGCGGCCGCTGGCAGGCTGGGGATGGATCGCTCTTGGCGGTCTTGTCACGTTGCTCGCGGGCCTGATCATCGCCGCCGGCTGGCCGGTCAATAGCCTCTGGATCCTCGGCTTGTTCCTGGCGATCGATCTGGTCATGCAGGGCCTCGCCCTGATCGCCTTCGGCGTGCTTGCCAAAGGGTAGCGACTGGTTTTCTGTTGGCAGGAAGGCGGTTGTGAGATGCTGCTAACTCCCGGCAGTCATTGAACTTTCATGAAACTGTCATGTTGGGGAAACGGAAAATTCAGGCTTCCGGGACGATCCTCCGCGCGATCTGATATCGCCTCCGGAGTCCCCATGTCCGCTGCCCCCGCCGAAATGCTGTCCCTGCGCCGTTTCGGTGACGACCAGATCGTCACGCTGGCCAAGCTTGCGATCGAAAATGCCTTCCAGCCGATCGCCGAGATCGCCACCGGGGCCGTGTTCGGCTACGAAACGCTGATGCGCGGTTTCGAGCGGCTGGGTTTCAAGTCGCCGATCGAGCTGCTCGACAAGGCAGAAGAGGCGGGGCAGCTTCTGGCGCTGGAGCACATGGTCAATACCCGCGCCTTTGCCGGCTTTGCCAGCCTGCCGGATTTTTCTGCACGAACCTTGTTCGTCAATTTCGATAGCCGGTTGATCGGCCACGAAGGCGATCTTGTCGAGCGGCTCGGCAAGCACCTGAAGCGATCGAACATTCCGCCATCGTCGATCTGCTTCGAACTGTCGGAGCGGTTCGACAGCGGCAAGATGCCGGATTATTCCGGCTTGGTGAAACGCCTGCGGCTGGCGGGTTTCAAACTGGCGATCGATGATTTCGGCGTTGGCTTCAACGGCCTGAAACTGCTCTGCGATCAGCCGGTCGACTATCTGAAGATCGACCGGCATTTCATTTCGGGCATCGAATCCAGTCCCCGCAAGCGCCACATGGTCCGCCACACGGTCAACACTGCCCATGTGCTCGGCACACGGGTGATCGCCGAAGGCGTGGAGACCGAGGCCGAGTTCGCCACCTGCCGCGATCTGGGTTGCGATCTCGTCCAGGGCTATTTCGTTGCCCGCCCAACCGTACATTTTGCCGATCTGCAGCCGGCCTATCCGCATCTGGAACAGACCGCCGGCACCCGGCGTCAGTCGAGCTCGCTCGATAGCATCCTCATCCGCAAGCAGGTGGAGCAGGTGCCGGCTTTGCGCGAAAACGACGATCTGGATTCTGTGTTCGAGCTGTTCCGCCGCTCGCCACAGCGCAGCTTCTTTCCGGTGCTGAATGCCAATGGCGAGCCGCGCGGTGTGCTGCATGAATATCACGTCAAGGAGATGATCTATCACCCCTTCGGACGCGATCTGCTGAAGAACCATCTCTATCAGCGTCATATCTCGCATTTCGTCAGCCCGGCGCCGATCGCCGATCTCGAGACGCCGGCCGATGAGATGCTGAAGATCTTTGCCGGCATGGATGGCAGCGATTGCGTGATCCTGACCGAGAACATGCGCTATGCCGGCATCCTGTCGGCGGCGTCGCTGTTGAAGATCATCAGCGAAAAGCAGCTGAAGACAGCGCAGGAACAAAACCCCTTGACCGGCCTGCCGGGAAATCGCGCCATTCGCGATTATGTCCAGGGCGCCGTGCTTGACGCCGACGAGGCGCGCTATTTCTGTTACTGCGATTTCGACAGCTTCAAACCGTTCAACGATCACTACGGCTTCCAGAAGGGCGATCTGGCGATCTCGCTGTTTGCCGCCCTGATGCGCCGCCACTTCATTGGCGAGGAAAAATTTCTCGGCCATGTCGGCGGCGACGATTTCTTCATCGGCGTCAGCGGCTGGACGCGCGAGGAGGTTGCGACCGTTCTCTCTCGTGTTCTTGCGGAATTCCGCAGCGACGTGCGCCAACTCTATTCGGCAGAGCACCAGCAGGCGGGTTACATGACCGGCCATGGACGCAGCGGCGAGCCCACCATCTTTCCGTTGATGCGCTGCTCGGTCGCCGTGCTGATCCTGCCGGAAGGCTTTGTCTTTTCCGACGCCCAGGCCGTCAGCGCCCGTATTGCCGAAATCAAGAGCCGGGCCAAGGAAAGCGATGACGGCCTGGTTTTCGATCTGTTCGGCGAGGCGGCCTGATCCTCTTTCCTTCATCATCTGAAAACGAAAAAACGGGCTGAAACCCATCATGGGTTCCAGCCCGCTTCTGCATGATCCCGAAGCGTCTAGCCGCGATCGGGTACGCTCATGCGGACGGTGTAGGCGTCACTTCATGACAGGCGTCACTGATGTTGCCTGATGCTTCTTGCCCATCGTCTCATAGGCGATTGTCACCTTTTCACCGACCTTGAGCCCCGGATTCTTGAATGACGCAGGTAGCATGTATTGGGTGCCGTTCTTCAAGGTCACGGTCATCGCCTTCATGTCATAGGCGCGGATGGTGCCGGTCGTGGTGCTTGCCGCAAAGGCGGTAGAAGACAGGGAGATGGCGGAAAGGATCGTCAACGAGGTCAGAAGGGCACGCATGGTGTCGTCCTTATTTGGTCCCTGCATCGGGACCGGTCATCGCAAACCGTCAGAAGTCCGTCGCGTCGCGGTGGGGACCGCCGGTGGCTCCCGGTTCGGCTGCGAGGCTAAGCCGGGTTTTGGGTGGTTTCAAATTAAAGAAACTTAATGTTTGCAGGGGAGTGGCAGGCTTAATTTTGCCACGATGCAGCGCAGCGTTTGACGCTCAATGCCCCTCAAGTCGGAGCGATGTGGATAGCGGATGCCAAGACAGCGGCTTTGCCGTAGAAAATGCGTTTGTCAGCAGTTTGAATTGCTTTGCCGTTTTTAACCGGCGCGCTAGATAACCGGTCAGCATCTATCAAGGAGAACACCGTGACCCTGCCGAGCGAAATGACCTATGTCGACCTTCCGTCCCCCGGTGGACCGGAAAAGATGGTTCTGGCCCGCGGTCCATTGCCGGATCTGAAGCCCGGCGACATCCTGATCCGTGTCGAGGCGGCAGGGGTCAATCGGCCGGATGTGCTGCAGCGGCTCGGAAATTATCCGCCGCCGCCGGGCGCAAGCCCGATCCTTGGGCTGGAAGTGGCCGGTGAAGTCGTGGCCATGGGCGAGGGCGCCGAAGGGTTCATCGTCGGTGATAAGGTCTGTGGCCTTGCCAATGGCGGCGGTTATGCCGAATTCTGCGCCCTTCCGGCAACGCAGGCGATGCCCTGGCCGAAAGGCTACGATGCGGCGCGCGCGGCGGCCCTGCCGGAAACCTTCTTCACCGTCTGGGCCAACGTCTTCCAGATGGCCGATCTGGTCGAAGGCGAAAAGATTCTCATTCACGGCGGCTCGAGTGGCATCGGCACCACCGCCATCCAGCTTGCCCGCGCCTTCGGCGCCGAAGTCTTCGTGACGGCCGGCAGCAAGGACAAATGCGATGCCTGCGTTTCGCTGGGTGCCAAGCGGGCGATCAATTACCGCGAGCAGGATTTCAAGGCGGTCATTCTTGAGGAAACCGGCGGCATGGGCGTCGATGTCATTCTCGACATGGTCGGTGGTCCCTATTTTGATCGTAACATCGGCTCACTCGCCAAGGATGGCCGCCTGTCGATCATCGCTTTTCTTGGAGGTGCCACCGTCGAAAAAGCCAACATCGCCGCCATTCTTGGCAAGCGCCTGCACATCATGGGCTCGGCCATGCGTCCACGCACGGCCTCCGAGAAGGAATCGATCCGCGACGATCTTGAAGACAATGTCTGGCCGCTTCTGGAAGACGGCGACATTGCGCCGGTGATGCACGCGATCGTGCCGTTCACCAAGGTCGCGGAAGCACATCGTTTGATGGAGGCCGGCGATCATATCGGCAAGATCGTCATGACCTTCTAAAGTCTTATCCGGACTGCTCTTGCAATCGGCAAGAATCGGACTACCTTTAACTTATCTTCAATTGAACGAAAGGAAGGTGATCCAGTGTCTAATGAGATTTTAAACCTCGTAAAGGGCATGGGAGTTGTAGTGATCGGAACGAGGCAGCCCTCGATCTGAACCCGCCTTCCTGCGGGTCGTGTCTCTGAGAAGATACGGTCCGGGCCTTTTACCTGGCCAAAACTCATGGAGGGCCGCTGTGAAGCGGCCCTTTTTGTTTGTCTTCTAAACCCCGAACCGCCCCAGTGCCGGTATCTTCACGGCCGGGCGCATTACATCAATCCCCGCCACCAATCCCATGAAATGGACCTCAAGCCCGCTCCGAACGCCGGCTGAAACGCCGAGCAGTCCGTACAGCGTCGCATGCATGTCCATTCCGTCGGCATCGATCGAAAATAGCTTGCCCTCCGGCAGGTAGTCGCGGCCGACTGCATCCGGCGGTAGAACCGCGCCGAGTTCAGGCACAGAGCGCAGCACATGGGCGACGAACGTGTTGGAGTTCGGTCCCGGCCAGATCCGGTAGGCGCCTGATGTCGCATAGGGGTAGGACTGGATTGCCTGCTCGACCTTCGAAATCAGGCGGGTGGCCTCGTCGCCTCTGACGCTGGTCACCAGGTTCGGCGTGTTGGAGTACCAACGCGCATCGGCCGGATAGCCGTTGCGGCGGATCGGCGAGCCCCAGCCGACCTTGTCGTAACGATTATAGGCCGTATCGTCGCGTCCCTTGGTGACGATCCAGGAATGGCTGGCAACTGCCCCCTTCATGCCGCCTGTCGTGGCGGAAAAGATATAGATCGCCGCATCCGGATCGTCCTGCGGTTTCGGCAGGATATGGGCGGAGGTCCAGTCCGCCTCGCGCCAGTTTTCCGGCCTTTCCTTGACATACCACCAGCCTGCGGAGGCGAGCGCCGGCAGCAGATAGACGAACAGGATGGCAAGAAACAGCTTGCGGAAAAATTTCATGGGTCCGTCCGGGTTTTGCGTTGCTCTGTCTTGGTCTAAAGACAGGGCAGATGTTGGATTTTTGAGGGCACAACCATGTCGAACCCGGTTCTTGTTGAAGTCACGCGTGGTAATCTGGTCGAAAGCCGCCATCGCGGCATGGTCATCGTCGTCGATGGGGATGGCAAGACCGTGTTTTCGCTCGGCGATACCGACGTTGGCGTCTTCCCGCGCTCGGCCTGCAAGGCCATGCAGGCGCTGCCGCTGATGGAAACGGGGGCAGCCGATGCCTACGGTTTCGACAAGCGGGCCTTGGCGCTCTCCTGCTCCTCGCACAATGGCGAGCCGGAACACGTGGCGCTCGCCGCAGAAATGCTGTCGGCAGCGGGCAGGGACGTCTCGACGCTCGAATGCGGCGCCCACTGGTCGTTCAATCAGGACACCATCATCAGCCAGGCGCGGGCGCTGGAACATCCTTCGGCGCTGCACAACAATTGCTCCGGCAAACATGCCGGCTTCATCTGTGCCTGCTGCCATAGCGGCGAGGAGCCCACCGGCTACGTCACCTATGATCATCCCCTGCAGCGCGAAATCCGCGGTGTCATGGAAAGCCTGACGGGCGCGGTCCTTGCCCATGACAATTGCGGCACCGATGGCTGCTCGATCCCGACCTACGCCGTGCCTTTGAAGGGCCTTGCCCATGGCTTTGCCAAAATGGCAACGGGCACTGGCCTTGAACCGCTGCGCGCCAAAGCCTCAAAGCGCCTGATCGAAGCCTGCATGGCTGAGCCCTTCTATGTCGCGGGCAGCAAGCGCGCCTGCACAAGACTGATGCAGACGGCACCCGGTCGCATCTTCGCCAAGACCGGTGCCGAAGGCGTGTTCTGCGCCGCCATCCCGGAAAAGGGCATCGCGATCGCGCTGAAATGCGAGGATGGCACCACCCGCGCCGCCGAAGCGATGGTCGCCGCCACGCTCGCGCGCTTCTTCAACGATGAACCGGAATTGCACCAAAGCCTGATGGCGCAGGCCAACCATTCGATGAAAAACTGGAACGGCATCCATGTCGGCGATGTCAGGGTCACCGGCGCTTTTGCCTGAACCTCACGCCTCAATGATCCGCATCGCCGTCTGCCGGTAGGGCGCGCTGGTCTCGGGTGCCATGCCGGCGGGTATGATGAGGGCCGACATGTCCTCGATGCCGGTGATGTGGTGCGGTGAGACGGTGCCGAGTTTTTCCTCCGTCAGCAATGCCACCGTTTCTGCCGAGCGTGCCGCAATGGCGCGTTTGACGGCGGCTTCCTCGTAATCGCCGGTCGAAAGGCCGCGCGCCGGATGGATGGCCGTCGCGCCGAGGAAGAAGATGTCGGGGCGCATCATGCCGATTGCCGCAAGGGCCGTCGCGCCCGTCGAGACCATCGAGTGCTTGTAGAGCCGGCCGCCGATCAGGATCACCTCGGCCCGGTTCTTTTCCAAAAGCGCTGCGATTGCCGGGCTGTGCGTCGCGATTGTCAGCGGCATTTCACGCGGCAGGGCGCGCACCAGTTCGGCATTGGTCGTGCCGCCATCGATGAAGACCAGTTGCCCCGCCCGCACCAGTTCCGCTGCCTTGCGCCCCAGCCGTTTCTTGATGTCGGGAGACATCGTCTGGCGGGTTTCGATATCCGGCAGCGGCGGCGTCACCGGTAAAGCGCCACCATGCACCCGCTTCAACAGACCGGCCGCCGCCATGTCACGCAAGTCGCGCCGGATCGTGTCTTCCGACAGCTCGAGTTCTTGCGCCAGTTCGCCGGCTACGATCTGCCCGTCGCTGGCCAGCCGTGCCGAGATCAGTGCCCGCCGTTGGGACGTCAGCATTTTTGTCTCCAAATCATATCTTGACTATGCACGATATTGCATGATTTATCGTGAAATATCCAGAATAATATGGAAATATCGTGCAATTTATGGAGATGATCATGCTGATCTTGATTGCGGGTCCCTACCGGTCCGGCACCGGCGACGATCCGGAAAAGATGGCGGCAAACCTCAGGCGTCTGGAAGCGCCGTCGCATGCGCTGTTTCAGGCGGGCCACGTGCCGATGATCGGTGAATGGGTGGCGTTGCCGATCTGGCATGCGGCGGGCGGACGTGAAGTTGGCGACGAACTCTACGAGGAGATATTCCATCCCGTCGCCGGACGGCTTCTGCAGCTGTGCGAGGCTGTCCTGCGCCTGCCGGGCGAAAGCAAGGGTGCCGACAATGACGTGCGGATTGCCCGCGAGCGCGGCATTCCGGTCTATTTCCGGCTCGAGGATGTTCCGGGCTGTGCCGTGACCATACGGGCATGATCACTGGCAAATGACTGGCGAACATTCGGCGTGGTTGGTATGTTTCCCGCTGGAGCATACCGGCCTGCCGCCGGTGGATGAATGGAGAGCCTGCATGTTGAAGCTGTATTTTTCGCCCGGAAGCTGCTCGCAGGCATCGCATATTGCCCTGGAAGAAGCCGGCGCGGTTTATGAGGCCGAAAGGATCGATTTCGGCAAGCAGCAGCAGCGCGCACCCGAATTCCTGCGCCTCAATCCGAAGGGCCGCGTTCCGGCCCTTGTGACGGATCGCGGTGTCATTACTGAATCTCCCGCCATCCTTGCCTATATAGGCCAAAGCTTTGCAGGTACGCCGATCGGTGTCCCGCAGGATCCATTCGAGTTTGCGCGCATTCAGTCCTTCAATGCCTATCTGTGCTCGACTGTGCATGTCGCGCACGCTCACAAGCGCCGTGGCAGCCGCTGGGCCGATGATCCGGCGGTCATAGAGGCTATGACGTTGAAGGTGGCCAGCAATATGAGTGAGTGCTTCGATCTGATCGAAACCACCATGTTTTCCGGGCCTTGGGTGATGGGGGAAACCTTTTCGATCGCTGACCCATACCTGTTTACCTTTACGAGCTGGCTGGAAGGCGACGGTGTCGATCCCAGGCGCTTCCCGAAAGTCTACGAACACAGCCTGCGCATGGCTGAACGTCCTGCCGTGAAAAAGGTTCTATCCGTCACTGGCGGTTAGGCCAAGGCGCCGCAGGCGCAGTAAAACTGGCGGCAAGGGCTTCGGCGCCTTCTGCCGCCAGGCGCTGATCAGTCGCTGCGTCAAATCCCGGTCGCCGATGACGTCAAGCCGGACCAGCATGGCCGGCCAGCCCTTGTAGTGATCGGTTTCGAAGTAGAATTCCGGCGCCAACTCCATCAGCATGGCCTTTTCCTCAGTCGCGCACATGACGACCAGGATGCCTGCTTCCTTGATGCGCACGAACATCTTGCCCCGCACCAGAAGTGCTGGCGTTCCATAGGAGGTCCCCGGCGCAATCTCTGGCAGGCCCGCCGCCGTGGCGAGCCGCGTTACGCGTTCGAAATCCGTGTCCTGATTGCCGGTCATGATCCTGCCCGCCGGGACAGATCACTGTCTGCTGAAACCGCACACGGTTCAAGCCTCCAGATGTGGCTCAGGCCCGGCATGCCTCGCAGGGCAGCTTCGGTGATAACCGCACGGGATTGCCCGGAAAGGGCAGGTCGCCCAGTTCACGCGTATCCATCCGGGCAATGTCCGGATGACGCAGCAGGTCGCGACCCCAGCTTGCCTGTGCGTCATCGTCTGCCGGTGCCGGAAGCAGGTGCTCAAGTATCGAGAAAATCTTCAACATGGCATCACCATCCTTGTTCAATGGTGCAATGATCCTCCTTGTTCTCAGCAATTTCAATTGAGATTGTGCCGCAGTGGTTATAGGAAAACTATATGAAGGACCTCAACAGCATTCACCTGAATGGATTGCGGGCGGTTGAGGCGACCGGCCGCCTCGGCTCGCTGCAGGCGGCCGCGGACGAACTTGGCGTCACCATCGGTGCCGTTAGCCAGCAGATCATCAAGACCGAGAAACAGCTTGGCCGCATCCTTTTCGAGCGCAGCCCGCGCGGCCTGGTAGCCACCCCGTTTGGGGAAAGTTTTCTGCCCAGCCTGACCAGCGGCTTCGAAGTGCTGGATCAGGCCGTCGCCTCGGCAAGGCGGCGGGACGAGACGATCCTGACGATCTCGGTCGCTCCGGTTTTCGCCGCTCGGTGGCTGGTCCACCGTCTGGACCGGTTTACCGAAAAGCACCCGGATATCCGGCTGCGCATCGATGCGACGACAGCGCTGGTCAATCTGGAAAGCGCCGGCGTTGATATCGGCATCCGCGTCGGCGCCGGCGATTGGCCGGGCGTCAAGGCTGAGCTTCTGTTGGCACAGGAGGTCTTTCCCGTCTGCTCTCCCGCCATTGCAGAAAAACTGAAGGAGCCGGCGGATATTCTGAAAATTCCGGCCATCATCGATGGTCATTCCACCCTCAGTTGGGAGATGTGGCTGCGCGAGGTGGGGCTCTCGGGAGAGCAGATGGTGACGCGGCATGTCTTCAACGATGCGTCTCTCTGCCTTGATGCGGCGATTGCCGGGCAGGGGGTAATGCTTGCCTGGCAGACGCTGGCCGCCTATTCCCTGATCGAAAAGCGGCTGGTCATGCCTTTTCCCCTGCGGGCGGCAACAGGGTTCGCGCATTATTTTGTCACGCCGCCCTCGCGCCGCGAAACCAAGACGGTTTTGGCCTTCAAGCAATGGGTACGTGACGAAATTGCCGGAAGCATGCGGCGTCTGGGTTTCGAATAGGTGTCAGGCGGCCTGCGTTTCTCTGCGCCGTCCGGCCATCATTGCCTCGAATGCCGGCCGTGCATGGCAGCGGGTAAGCCAGGCCCTGACGGCGGGGTATCTATCGAACAGGTAGGTCTCGCTCATCGCATAACGCAGCACTTCTGCCAGATTGAGATCGGCGACGGTGAAACGGTTGCCGACGACATAGTTCGCTGTCAGCAGGTGCTGTTCGAGCCGTGCAAGTGGACGCTCCAGCCCCTTCACGCAGGATTCGATCAGTGCCTTGCCGGCCGGGGTGTTTTCCTGATTGTTGTCGTAGGTCAGCACGATCTTCACCGTATGCGGTTCGACCTCGGTTGCCGCCCACAGGGTCCAGGCGGTCATTTCGCCCTCTTCGCGCACGGTTGCTCCGGCCAGCGGGCCGCCGTGCTTGCGGGCGAGATAGAGATTGTTGGCAAGCGATTCAGCCAGGACCAGTCCCTCATCCTCGATCGCCGGGATCAGCCCCATCGGGTTGACGGCGAGGAAGGAGGGCGACTTCGTATTCATCTGCGCGTCTGCGGCCAGCGGATCGGCCAGCCTGCGTGCCTGGATCACCGGCACGGACTGAAAGGGAATGCCGAGTTCCTCCGCCATCCAGTAGTTGCGCGAGGCCCGCGAGCAGTAAACGCCGTAGATTGTCAGCATGTCTGTCCCTCCGTTTGATTTTCGTAGCAAACTATTCCAAGCGGATCGGGGCTTGAAGCGCAGAGCGGTGATATCTGACATGAAATCTTTTGATGTGAGCGGTTTTAGGCCATGCGGTTACCGGTGAGGGTCAGGTGCGCGAAGGCCTCGCTTCCCCCCACCAGAAGATCACCGGTGGATTTCTCGTTCCAGCGGTAGCCGAACACCGCGCCGTCCTTGACGTCCAGGAACAGGTTGTTGGCGATGAGCGCGGTGCCGGCCCCTTCGACCACCGTAACCGCGCAGCCGCCACCGGCGTCGCGCACCAGATTGCCGGTCGCGACGATGCCGCGCATATAGGGCCCCCAACCGAGCATCAGGCCCCATTTCGGTGCGTTTTCGATGACGTTACCCGAAATCACCGTGTCCGCCTCCGCCGCAATGCCGAAACCGAAACCGGCACCATCGTGAATGTAGGGCCCATCGGGATGCAGGTTGCGGATGATATTGTCGCTGACAGTCGCAAGCCTGCCACCCTCGTCGAAATTGACGATCAGGATGCCGTTGGCGGCGCCATCGACCAGATTGCCGGAGACGATGGCGCCCTGAAAACCGAACTCGGAATAGATCGCTGTCTCACCGGAACGCAGGCACTTGTTGTTGGAAATCTGCACATTGGTGGCGGCGTTGGCGCGTATGGCGGAGAAGGCACAGTCAGAGATGTGATTGTCCATGATCATCACATTGCCGGCGCGAAAAACACTGATCCCATTGCCATTTTCGCCGGTGCCGCCATCCTTTGCACCAATCTTGAACACGCGGTTGCCGCTGACGATCGTGTTGTCTTCGCCCAGCTCCCAGCGATGCACGAGAATGCCGCCATTGCCGCAGTCCGATACCGTGTTGGCGGTGATCGCCAGCCGTTCGCTTTCCACCGCGTAGAGGCCGGAAAAGGCCGCCTGTGAAATGCTGTTGCCGGTGATGCGGCCACCGCAGCGCTCGGCGTTGATGCCGTGTCTGGCGGAGCCGGTGATCGTGCAGTTCTCGATTTTGAGATCGGTGACGCCGCGCAAATTGAGAAGCCCCTGCACGTCGTCCCCAAGGGATTTACCGCCACCGTCGAAAGCAAGGTCCGACAGGGTAATCCTCGTGAGAGCTTCACCGGAGATGAAGCTGCCGCCGCCGGCATGGATCAGCCGGGTCTGGCCCGGGACACCGCTGAGCCACAGGTTGTCGGGCAGGGAGACCCCCGACAGATGGTAATCACCAGCGGGCAAAAAAACCGGCAATCCCTTTTCGGCAGCCTCTTTGAAGAGCCGGTCGAGCGCCTTGCTTTGATCTCCGGTTTTGCCCGGCCTGACCCCATATCCGGAAATATCGATGGTGCCTCGCAGGCCAGTCTGAGCCGGCTTGAGGGCGGCGGCGATGGCCTCCAGGCAGGCCAGGGAGGCGATCGAAGACAGGAGCAGGCGTCTGGTGAGCATGGCGAATCCTTTCCACGCTCCATGCATAGAGCATGCCAGCGCGGAGTGTGTCGAAATGGCACGGCTGCTGCCGTATTCTCACTCTTTCTGGTTGAGCGCCGGAGGAGTTTGGGGCGTGATGCGTTTATTTTAGAAAGTTGTGTTTAGGGAAGAATAACTTATGGCTGGTAGAAATCGGGTTGGGGAACAGGGAAGAGACGGCTGGAACGGTGCATCCGTCCTTGGAGGCTTGCGTGACGAAGGGTTTGGACCGCTATCGAAGGGACGGCGGAGCACGAATTGCCAGTAATGATGACACCCAGCGATTGATCGCGGCAAGCCAGCGGCTTGCGGCAGAGGTCTCGCGCATGTTCGGCCCCGAACCTGACATCGCCGATCGCCATTACTGGCTCGAAACGATGATGAATCACATCCCTGACTACATCTATGCCAAGGATCTCGACGGCCGCTTTCTTGTAGCCAATCGGGCAACCGTTACCGAAAACGGGTTTCGCGAAGCCCATGAGATCGTCGGCAAGACCGACTACGATATCCATACTTTGGACAATGCCCGCCATTTTGAGCAGGCCGAGCGGCGGGTGATCGAAACCGGCGAACCGATGTTCGGCATCGAGGAGCTGAATGCGGTCAGCAAGGATGAGCGCTGGCTGATGACATCGAAGGTACCGCTGCGCGACAAGCAGGGGAAAACCATCGGCATTGTCGGTATTTCGCGCGATATCACCGATCGCAAGCGGGCAGAACGTCTTCTCCTCGGCCAGGCGCGTCTTCTGGAGCTGATTGCCACCAGCACGCCGCTCTCCGAGTTCTTCAACGAACTGATCCTGATGATCGAAGCGCATTTGCCCGGCATTATCGGCTCGATCCTGCTTTTGTCTCCAGACCAGCGGCATCTTTTGACCGGCGCAGCGCCGGGGCTTGACAATGCCTACTGCGCCGCGATCCATGGCATCGCCATTGGTCCGAAAGTCGGCTCCTGCGGCACGGCAGCTTTTCGTGGCGAGGCGGTGTTCGTCTCCGACATCCAGTCGGATCCGCTCTGGGAAGATTATGCAGACATGGTCCGGCCATTCGCATATCGGTCCTGCTGGTCGATGCCGATCCTCTCCTACCAGGGGAAGGTGCTCGGCACGTTCGCCCTCTATTCGCATCAACCCGGAACGCCTTCGGCAGAGCAGACTGACCTCATTTCGATGGCGGCGCATCTTGCCGGCATTGCCATTGAACGGCAGCAATCGGAAGAGCGCATCCAGTTCATGGCGCATCACGACGCCCTGACCGGCTTGCCGAACCGGGCGATGTTCGATGAGCGCGTCGCCAGAGCCCTGGAGCAGGCCCGCATGACGGGCCAGTGGGTGGCGCTGGCCTTTCTCGACCTGGATAATTTCAAGCTGATCAATGATACGCTCGGCCACCACGCCGGGGATGAACTTTTGCAGGTGGTCGCGCGGCGGATGCTGTCCTGCGTGCGCAAGTCGGACATGATCGTGCGGGTGGGTGGCGACGAGTTCATCATTCTACTCAATGGTCTCCCACCGGAAAACGCGGTGGTCCTATCCCGTCTGGAGGCGATCCGCGCAGCGATCGGTGCGCCGGTCGTGCTCGCCGGGCGCAGCCTGCAGGTCAGTTGTTCGATGGGCGTCGTCTGTTATCCCGAACATGGTGCGATCGCGGCCGAATTGCTCGCCAATGCCGATTCCGCCATGTACCGGGCCAAGGAGGTCGGCCGTAACAATTTGCAGGTGTTCGACGCCCAGATGGCGGCCAAGGCGCATGAGAGCCTGCGGCGTCACGAAGAGCTGCGCGACGCGGTCGTCCGCGCCGAATTCGTGCTGCACTATCAGCCGCAGATGAACCTGAAGACCGGCAGCGTTTTTGCCGCGGAATCGCTGCTGCGCTGGCAGCACCCCGAGCGCGGCCTGATTTCGCCGGGCGACTTCATTCCGCTGGCCGAGGAAACCGGCCTGATCGTGCCGATCGGCGAATGGGTGCTGAACGAAGCCTGCCGGCAGAACAAGGCCTGGCAGGATGCCGGCCTTCCGCCAATTGTCGTCAGCGTCAATGTGTCCGCGCGTCAGTTCAAGGAGCGCAACTGGGTGTCGAAGGTCGCCGAAGCGCTGGAGGAGAGCGGACTGGAGGCTTGTTATCTTGAGCTGGAATTGACCGAGAGCCTGATCATGCAGGATGTCGCCTCTGCGGTTGCCACCATGCACGAGCTGGAAGCGCTTGGCGTCCATCTGGCCATCGATGATTTCGGCACCGGATATTCCAGCCTCAGTGCGCTGAAGCGCTTTCCCGTCCGCCGCCTGAAGATAGACCGCTCCTTCGTCCAGGATATTCCGGGTGACGCCGACGACCGGGCGATTACCGGCGCGATTATCTCGCTGGCGCAGAAGCTGCAGATGCAGGTCATTGCCGAAGGTGTGGAAACGCAGGACCAGGTGGATTTCCTGGCGGCCAGCGGCTGCGACGATATTCAGGGCTATTTCTTCAGCCGCCCGGTCGCTCCGGCGGCCTTTGTTTCCCTGTTGGCGAAGTAGACCCGGCGGGGGTTCCTGTGGCGTTTTTGCATCGCAGGCGTTTCCTCTCGCAGTCGTGATGGCATCGAGCGGCCGCAAGCCCCGATCCAGCCGCAATTGCCATACTTGTGGCAAGAGATCGGTATTTGCTGCCGGGATAGAATGCCTGCGTGGCCACCGGCCGCGTCTTCGCCATATGCGTCAACGGAATTACAGAGTTCAATGACCCTTTCAAAAGCTCTCTCCCGCCGGCAGTTCCTCAATATGTCCGGGCTTGCGGTCGCGTCCGCTGGCCTTGCGGGCTGTGCATCTTCGATGAACACCGACCGTTTCCGCGCCGAAACAGCGCCCTATTTTCGCGACCCGTCCCAGGAGGGCCGTTTTGCCGATCCGCGCTACGGCGCCGAGCTGGAAGGTCCGGTTGGCAATGGCATGACCCCGACGGGCCTGCCTCTGCAATCGGCCTATTATGCCGAAATGTACGGCCCCAAATTCGATGGTGGCTTCAATATCCCGGCGGTGCCTTACGAACAGATCGATGCCCGCTTCTACCGTCAGCAGGTCGACAACACGTTCGGCGAGAAGCCCGGCACAATCATCGTCGATACCGGCGAGCGTTTTCTTTACCTCATCCTCTCCAACGGCTCGGCGATGCGCTACGGCGTCGGTATCGGTCGCGAGGGCTTTGCCTGGTCGGGCAGGGGCGTCCTCCAGTGGAAGCAGAAATGGCCGCGCTGGAAGCCGCCGAACGAGATGGTGGCGCGTCAGCCGCATCTGGAAAAATACTCGATTGCCAACGGTGGCATGGCGCCGGGGCTCGACAACCCGCTCGGCGCGCGGGCGATGTATATCTTCCAGAACGGCGAAGACACGCTTTACCGCCTGCACGGGTCGCCGGAATGGCAGTCGATCGGCAAGGCCGTATCGTCCGGCTGCGTCCGTCTGATCAACCAGGATGTCATCGATCTCTATGATCGCGTGCGCGACAAGGCACCGATCCTGGTGATCTGAAAATCCTGCACGGTGGCGGATTGCCGTCTCAGGATTGCTGGTTTTAACCAAGATGATTGCTGAGGCCATGCAGCGCTGACCGCAGGGCTGCGGCTTCCGCCATGCTGCATCCCGTCGCCTTGCCGATTTCCGTCAGGATGCCGAAAGCATCGGTCTTCAGCGCCTGGCCCTTTGGGGTCAGCGTCACGATCACCTGACGCTCGTCGCCTTTATCGCGAATACGGCTGACGAATCCGGCGGTTTCCAGCCGCTTCAGCAACGGCGAGAGCGTGCCTGAATCCAGCCCCAGTTCCTCGCCTATCCCCTTTACCGTCATCCGATCCTGCTGCCAGAGCGCCAGAAGCACCAGATATTGCGGGTAGGTCAGGCCGAACTTTTCAAGCAGAGGCTTGTAGGTCCGGTTGAAGGCATGGGCCACCGAGTAGACGGCAAAACAGAGCTGCTGGCCAAGCGCCAGAGCATCGCCCTCTTTCAGATCGTCCTTACGCATGTCTTGATCATTGGTCATAATGCCATTTTCGCAGTTCGTGCACCATTTTGCAATTTGCAAAATTATATTGCGTACAATTAAATTATGCGCTATTTAAAAATCAGGCAACACTTTGCCCCGCCATCAACCCGCTGAGACAGTAAGGAGACAGACATGCCTATTCTCTACACAACCAAAGCTTCCGCAACCGGTGGCCGCGCCGGCCATGCCGTCAGTGAAGACGGTGTTCTCGATGTGACGCTCACCGTTCCGAAGGAACTCGGCGGCGATGGCGCGACCGGCACCAATCCTGAACAGCTGTTTGCAGCCGGCTATTCCGCCTGCTTCCTCGGCGCGCTGAAATTTGTCGCCGGCAAGGAAAAGGTCAAGATTCCGGAAGACGCAACGGTCACCGCAACGGTCGGCATCGGTCCGCGCGAAGACGGCACCGGCTTCTACATCAGCCCGTCGATCTCCGTCAGCCTGCCGGGCGTCGATCGCGAAGTCGGCGAAAAGCTCGTCGCTGCAGCCCATATCGTTTGCCCCTACAGCCATGCGCTCCGCACCTCGACCGAAATCTCGGCCAAGCTCGCCTAACGCGAGGCAGGATCGGACAAATAAAAAACGGCGGCCACATCGGGGCCGCCGTTTTGCGTTCCAAGCCGATGCGGCGTTTATCGCCTCAAGCTTCCCAAAATGCCGCGCACCAAAGCCCTTCCGAGTGAGGAGGCGACGGTGCGGGCAACCGATTTCATTGCCGCTTCCGCGACGGTTTCGCGCTGATAACCGGCGCGGGGCTTCGGCTTGGGTTGTGACGGCGCCTGCGCATCGTCATCGCCGAAGCCGGGCAGGGTCCAGCGGCTGCCGCCGGGGGCGGCTGGCGGCGGAGCTTCCGAAGTCTCCCGAGTATCCTCCGCCTGCTGTGTTGCCTTGGCGGCGCGCTGGGCCAAAAGCTCATAGGCCGATTCCCGGTCGACATCCTTGTCATACTGGCCCGCGACGGGACTGATGCTCATGATGTTGGCGCGTTCGGCCTCGGTCAGCGGGCCGGCTCGGCTCGACGGCGGGCGGATCAGCGTGCGCTCGACCATTGATGGCGAGCCTTTGCCTTCGAGCGTCGAGACCAAAGCCTCGCCGGTGCCAAGGTTGGTGATGACCGTGGCGCAGTCGAAATCCGGGTTGGGACGGAAGGTGTCAGCCGCCGTCTTCACGGCCTTCTGTTCGCGCGGAGTATAGGCGCGCAGCGCATGCTGGATGCGGTTACCGAGCTGCGCCAGCACGGTTTCCGGCACGTCGAGCGGGTTCTGGGTGACGAAATAGATGCCGACGCCCTTGGAACGGATCAGGCGCACGACCTGCTCGATGCGCTCCAGCAGAACCTTCGGTGCATCGTTGAACAGCAGATGCGCTTCGTCGAAGAAGAAAACCAGTCTCGGCTTGTCGGGATCGCCGATCTCGGGCAGTTCCTCGAACAGTTCCGACATCAGCCAGAGCAGGAATGTGCCGTAGAGGCGCGGGTTCATCATCAGCTTGTCGGCAGCCAGAACCGAGATGGCGCCGCGGCCGTCGCGGGTGGTGCGCATGATATCGGACACCTTGAGCGCCGGTTCGCCGAAAAAATTCTTGGCGCCCTGCTGCTCGAGGATCAGCAGTTCGCGCTGGATGGAGCCGACCGAGGCCTTGGAGATCAGCCCGTATTTGCCCGAAAGTGCCGAGGCATTTTCGGCCATGTAGTTGAGCATCGCCTGGAAATCCTTGAGATCCAAGAGCGGCAGCCCGCCTTCGTCGGCGATCTTGAAGGCGATGTTGATAACGCCCTCCTGGGCATCGGTGGCGTTCATCAGCCGGGAGAGCAGCAAAGGCCCCATCTCCGACATGGTGGTGCGCACGCGGTGGCCTTTTTCACCATAGAGATCCCAGAAGATCACCGGGAATTCCTGGAAGGCAAAATCGGTGAAGCCGATCTGTTCGGCCCGCTTGGTCACCCAGTCCTTCGGTTCGCCGATGGCGCCGATGCCGGACAGGTCGCCTTTCACGTCAGCACAGAAAACAGGCACGCCGGCATTGGAAAAGCTCTCCGCCAGAATCTGCAGCGTCACGGTCTTGCCGGTGCCGGTGGCCCCGGTCACGAGGCCGTGACGGTTGCCGAATTTGAAATCCAGATATTCGCCCTTGTTGATCGTGTCGTCCGGTTTCCGGCTGGTGCCGATATAGAGCTTCCCGTCCTCAAGCATGTGGGCCTTGTCTCCGTTTCGCCAATGAAAGCCGGCAGCACGCCAGCCTTCATCACATTGTTTTCTCAACACTGTTATAGGAGGAGTACCGGTCAGCGGCAACAGAAGGATTGCCATGCAAAAGACGGGATTTGCGCGCTGGATGGCCGCATTGTATTTGCCACCGAGGCATGAAACGATATTGCCGTTCTCGCGCTGTGGATACCCGTACCGAAGGGCGCTTGAGTTTCAATTCCAGATAATTTACCTTGACGTTAACGTCAAATATTTGAGGAGAATCACCATGAACGAACTGATCACCCGCGTTGCGGAAAATGTCGGCATCGACCCGGCAACAGCTGAAAAGGCCATCGGCATGATGCTCGGCTTTCTGCAGCGCGAAGCGGCAGACGGCCCGGTTGCCAAGATGATCGAAGCCATTCCGGGCGCCGATGCACTGATTGCGCAGTATAACGGCGAAGGCACGGGTGGCGGTGGTGGTCTGCTCGGTGGCTTGCTCAGCGCAGTCGGCGCCGGCGGCGGCGTCATGGCGCTCGGCCAGCAGCTGATGAGCCAAGGCCTCGGCATGGGCGAAATCACCGCGCTTGCCAAGGAAACCATCGGTTATGCCAAGGAACAAGCCGGCGCCGACGTGGTCGACGAAGTCGTTGCCTCGGTTCCTGGCCTCAGCCAGTTCGTCTGATCGCCTGAAGTCATATGGACGATATGTCCGAAAACGATCTCGCCGCGCATCTGAGGCAACTGGAGCAACGTCTCCACGACCCGCAGGTGCGCGGTTCTGTTTTTTTGACCAGTGAATTGCTCGATGCGGATTTCACCGAAATCGGCAGCTCCGGTCAGGCCTATGGCCGCGCCGATACGATTGCCGCGCTGGCCGCCGAAGCAAAGCCTGCCGGGCCATCCGTACGATCGGAAAACTACCAGCTGAAACGCCTCTCTGAGACTGTCGCGCTGCTCACCTGTGAAACGGCAGGTGAGGGCCGGCATGTGCTGCGATCATCGATCTGGCGCCGAACGAATGGTCATTGGCGCATGGTCTTCCATCAGGGGACACTGAAGAAGGTGTAGCCGATGTTGCTCATGCCGCTTTCTGCCGTATCGTGAAAACCATGAACAGCGTGAAAACCACCAGGATCAAGCCAACGCTGACCGGGGCTGCGTGAGCACCGAACAGATCCATGATCGATCCCGTTGCGCCCGATCCCATGCCGCTGCCGACCGCATAGGCAAGCGCAAACGCAGCACTTCCGGCCACCAGCATGCTACCGCGATACTGTTCGCCGAGCATCGTCAGCGCGCAGGTATAAAGCGAGAAGCTCGCAGCACCGATCAAGGCAAAATCGGCCAGAATGGCAATCGGCGATGTCAGGAAGGGGATGATCAGGAAGGCGAAGGCGCCGATCCCGCCCATGGCGATCGCCACGCGCTGGCGCGGCAGCCGGTCAAGCAGCACGCCGATGAACGGCTGGGCCAAGGCGGTCGGCAAGGCCAGCACCGTGACGCTGAGTGCGGCAAAAGCCTGCGAATGGCCGGTCTTGACGAAATAGACCGGCATCACCGAGATCGCGGCGATGTCTGAAAATCCAAAGGCAAGCACCATGGCGATTAGCACTGGCGCCCTGCGGAAGAAGACGAAGACGTCACGGGTGGATGAGGCCTCCGGCGTCGTGCGGGTAGAGAGCGTCAACAGGGCGGTGGCAAAAGCGACGAGCGCCACATAGACCGCCGTCAACGCGAAGCCGAAACCACCTTCCGTTCCCATCAGTGGAATGACGAGCGGACCGGCGGCGAACCCGCCGCAGATACCCGCGCCGTAAAGGCCCGAAACCCGGCCACGCAGCCGGTCGGGGCAGGCCGAGTTCATCCACGCCTCGCTCAGCATGAAGATCAGGCTGGCAAAGAAACCGAGGAGAAAGCGGGCGAGAAACCAGACAGGCAGCGCGGTAGTCGCGGCAAAGGTCGCAAGGCACATCGAGCATCCCGCAAGGCTGATGATGATCAGCTTGTCGGTCCGGAGCCGTGCCGTCAACTGGCCGATCATCAGCGTCGATGTGGCAAGGCCGAGTGCAAAACCGACGGCATTGAAGCCGATCATCGCCGGGGTCACGCCGCGGCTTTCGAGCGTCAGCGAAATCAGTGGGTAGGTAATGCCCTGCGCCACCGAAAACGCCGATGCACCAAGAATGACGGCAACGATGGCCGCCCAATCGGGCATGAAATCGGCGGTGGCGTGTGATGACTGCATGAAACCCTCGCGGCCATCTCAGCTGTGGCCTGGCCTCTCTTATCGGAACATGAGCGGGGTTGAAATAGATGGCCTGCCCGAGGAGCCGATTGTCACTGCGCCAGCTTTTCAAGGCTGCCGGCGCAGTGCGTGGAGGCTGTCGTCCTGGATCAGTCCGCCCGGTCCCAGTCGGGTGCGAGGCCACCGGGGCTGACGATGCGGCCGTTCGGGCGGGCGAGTTTGTGGATCGCGGCCATCTCGTCGCTGGAAAGGTCGAAGTCGAAAATAGCGAAATTTTCCTTCAGGCGGCTTTCCGTTGCCGTTTTCGAAAGCGTGATTACATCCTTCTGCTGGGTAAGCCAGCGCAGCACCACCTGGGCCGCCGTCTTGCCGTGCCTTGCGCCGATGTCTTTCAAAAGCGGTTCGTTCGGCACCTTGCCATCGGCCATCGCATAATAGGCGGTGATCGACATGCCGGTGGAGCGGGCAGCCTCCAGAACTTTGGTCTGGTCGAGGTAGGGATGATATTCGATCTGGTTGGTGGCGAGCGGCGCTTCACTCAATTCCACCGATTTTGCCATCAGCGTGGTATTGAAATTGCTGACGCCGATATTCTTCACCTTGCCGGCCTTCTTCACGGCATTCAGCGCGCCGATCTGTTCGGCCAGCGGCACTCCGCTGCTGGGCCAATGCAGGAGCAGGAGATCAACATAATCGGTGCGCAGCTTCTTCAGGCTTTCATCGACCGAGGCGAGAAAATCGGCGTGCTTGTAATGATCGACCCAGACCTTGGTGGTGAGGAAGATATCGCTGCGGGAAACGCCGGATGCCTCGATTGCTTCGCCGACTTCGGCTTCGTTGCGATAGATCTGCGCCGTATCGATATGGCGGAAGCCGAGCTTGATCGCCTGCGGCACGATGCGCAGCACATCGGGGCCGGGCATGCGGAAGGTGCCGAAGCCGAGAGCGGGAATATTGGCACCGTTGGCGCTGACTATCTGCATGGGGAATGTCCTTTCAGGGAGGAGACCCGGCGAACGGCCGGGTCTGGAATGATGTCTTAATAGATGTGGCGTGCGCCGTGTTGGTCAAGCTGCCTGCGTCAAGCAGCCTGGGCAATCGGCTCCGGCTTGCGGTCGAGCATGCCGCTGATGATGGTCAGCACCAGGGCGCCGGCGACCAGGATCGCGCCGACCCATGGCGTTGCCTGAAGCCCGAGCGGTGAGGCGACCACCAGTCCGCCGATCCAGGCACCGGCCGCGATGCCGAGGTTGAAGGCGGCGATGTTCAGCGCCGAGGCGACATCGACGGCGCCGGGACGGTGCTGCTTGGCCAGTTGCACGACATAGAGCTGCAGGCCGGGTACATTGGCGAACGACAGGAAGCCGAGCGCGGCCAGCGTGATCAGGGCAGGCACGGTCGAGATGGAGGTGAAGGTGAAGATCACCAGCACCGCCGTCTGGGCGGCAAACAGCCAGACCAGCGCCTTCACCGGATTGCGGTCGGCGACACGGCCGCCGATGATGTTGCCGGCGGCAATTGCCAGGCCATAGAGCACCAGCACAAGGCTGACGGAGGAGGCGGCAAAACCAGTGACGTCCTGCAGCATCGGCGCCAGGAAGGTGAAGGTGACGAACGTACCGCCATAACCGAGCGCCGTCATGCCGAACACCAGCAGCAGGCGGCCCGATCCGAGTACGCGGACCTGATCGAGGAGGCTGGCGGGCGCCGCCTTCGACAGGGTGGAGGGCAGAAGTACGGCGATGGCCGCAAACGCAATGACACCGAGACCGGCCACGGCCCAGAAGGTGGCGCGCCAGCCGAATGTCTGGCCGATGAGGGTGCCGAGCGGTACGCCGGTGACGATGGCGACGGTGAGCCCCATGAACATCAGCGCAATGGCCGAGGCGCGGCGGTTTTCCGGTACGAGATCGGCGGCAATAGTGGCGCCGACGGAGAAGAACACGCCATGCGCAAAGGCCGAGAGAACGCGGGCGACGAGCAGTGTTTCGTAAGACGGGCTGAGCGCCGCCATGGCATTGCCGGCAACGAACAGCGCCATCAGGCCGAGCAGCAGCGGCTTGCGTTCGATGCGGCCGGTCAACGCAGTGAGGATCGGGGCGCCAAACGTGACGCCGAGCGCGTAGATCGAGACGATCAGGCCAGCCAGCGGCAGAGTGATGCCGAGGTCGGTGGCAACCGTCGGCAACAGGCCGACAATGACGAATTCCGTGGTTCCGATCGCATAGGCCGCGATCGTCAGCGCAAACAGGGCAAGAGGCATGGGAACACCTTTATTGCCGGTGGGAGACCGGACGTGTTGGTGGCGGCGCACCGGATATCCGGGCCGTCATGGGTTTCGTTGGGCGGAATATGGGCCAAAGCCACTTGCGCGATAATCCAGGGGAATAGATAAATGCCTGTGAATTTAATTCACAGGATACGGCCATGGACAACCGGGCAGGCGAAATGGAAGTGTTCGTTACGGCGGCGGAGCTGAAGAGTTTTTCGGCAGCCGGACGGCGGCTGAAGCTGTCCCCCTCGGCCGTCAGCAAGCTGGTGACCCGCATCGAGGACCGGCTTGGCACCCGCCTTCTGGTGCGGACCACCCGATCGCTGCTTTTGACACCGGAGGGCGAGATTTATCTCGCCCGGGCGCAGCGTATCCTCGCTGATATTGCCGAGACGGAACAGATCGTCGCGGGCGGCGGATTGGCAACGCCGCGCGGACTTTTGCGCGTCAACGCCACGGTCGGTTTTGGCGAGCGCTACATCATCCCCTTGGCCGGTGAGTTCCTGGCGCTCTATCCGGAAGTCCGTCTCGAATTGTCCTTCACGGATGGCGTCATCGACCTGATCGAGGAGCGCACCGATATTGCCATCCGGGTCGGGCCGATGCGCGACTCCAGCCTGAAAGCGCGAAAACTCCTCGACAGTCGCCGGATTACGGTGGCGACGCCGGATTATCTGGCCCGGCATGGCACGCCGCAACGGCCGGATGATCTCGTCACCCACAATTGCATCACCTTCACCTTTGGCCGCAATCCGGGCGAATGGCTGTTTCGCGATCCCGAAAGTAAAACGCTTTACACCCGGCCGGCGCCCGGCAATGTCCAGGCGTCGAGCGGTTCGATCGCCCGCAATCTGTGCCTGACCGGCCTTGGTATCGCCCGCATCGGCAAATTCGATGTCGACCCGGATATCGACGGCGGCAGGCTGGTCGAGGTGCTGACGGACTACAATCCGCATGAACCGGAGCAGGTCCATGCGGTTTTTGCAGGCCACGAGCATCTGGCCGCCCGTATCCGCGCCTTCATCGATTTTCTTGCCGCAAAGATGGATTAAGGGAACTGCCTTGCTGGCGAATGCGAGGACGAAGCAATGAGAGAATTGATCCTGAAAATGTCCATGTCGCTTGATGGATTTGTCGCCGGGCCTGCGGGCGAAGTCGAATGGATGTTCAGCGGCGACCCGGAGGCCGTTGCTTGGAGTGTGGCGGCTGTGTCGAAAGCCAGCCTGCACATCATGGGCAGCCGTACTTTTCACGATATGGCCGCCTATTGGCCGACCGCCACCGGCGTGTTTGCGTCGCCGATGAACCAGATCCCCAAAGCCGTGTTTTCGAAACGAAGGCTCGCAATTCTAGACGAAAGCAATGCCGGACACGCGCCATCCGGAGCGCTTCAGCCCGGCGCTGAAAGCTGGAGTGAGACCTATGTCGCCAGCGGCGATCTGGCCGGCGAAATCGCCGGTCTGAAGGCGGGAGATGGCCTGCCGATTATCGCCCATGGTGGCGCCAGCTTTGCGCGCAGCCTCATCGCCGAGGATCTGATCGATCAATACGTCTTGCTGGTGCATCCGGTCGTGCTGGGCAACGGCATGCCGATCTTCTCCGGAGTCTCTCCGTCAAGGCGCCTCAAGCTGATCAGTTCAACAGCCTTTCCGGGAGGCTCGGTGGCGCAGATTTACCGGCCGGCGTAACCACGTCCGGAAATGCGCGCGTCTCGCAAGCGGTCAAGCCGGCATACGAACTCTGGAGGCTCTAACGGCGACGGCGTCCCGGGAAAAGGCAGATATCGGGTGGCGGTCGAATCGCTTGACTGATGAGTTGGCTCTGGCAGTTTGGGCAAGCAGGCCCCACATGCTTCTTCCGACACTGCCTGCCGAGACGAGATATCGATGCCCCAACCGCGAAAAATGTCCCTGACACCGGATATGGTGGCGCTCTGCCATCGCGACATCACCGATCCCGGCCCGGATGGACGCTGGACCGCGATCAGCGACGCGCAATATCGCGATCTCGCCGTGGCGCTGGAGCGCGAAAGCCATGGCGAACCGCTCTGGGTGTTTGCCTATGGATCGCTGATCTGGAAGCCGGAATTCGAGGCGATCGACCGGCAGCGGGCAACGGCCTTCGGCTGGCACCGCTCCTTCTGCCTGCACATCAACCGCTGGCGCGGCTCGCATGATCAGCCCGGATTAATGATGGCGCTGGAGCGCGGCGGCCGCTGCGATGGCGTCATTTACCGGCTGCCGGATCATGACCGGGCGGTGCAGATCGAACGCATGCTGCGCCGCGAGGTCAGCGCCGTCGAAAACATCGATGCCGTCCGTTGGATATCGGTCAAATCCGAAAGCGGCCCATGCCGGGCCTTGGGGTTCTGGGTGGGGGCGACCGGCGAGCGCATCCGTTCCCGCCTGCCGCTGGATGAGGTCGCAGGTGTCCTCGCCCGGGCGTGCGGACATTTCGGATCAGGCGCCGAATATCTCTACAACACGGTCTCGCATCTGGAGGATTTCGGCATTCACGACCGCAACCTTTGGCGGCTGCAGCAGCTGGTTGCCGATGAGATCAGGTCGATCCATTCCCAGGTTACAGAACCGCAGAGCCTCTGACGGGGCAGGGAGAGGATGATGGCCAAGGATCAAACCCCACTGCCTGTCCTGGCCTTTGCAGATGCGGCTGAATGGGAAAACTGGCTCGCCAGCCAGCCGTTGCCGGCAAACGGTCTCTGGATAAAATTCGCCAGGAAGGCGGCGGGTGTGCCGACGGTGTCAAAGCCTGAGGCGATCGATGCAGCCCTGTGTCATGGCTGGATTGATGGTCAGCTGAAACCGTTCGACGATAATCACTGGCTGATCCGGTTCACGCCGCGGCGGCCCAAAAGCAAATGGTCGGCGATCAATTGCAGGCGGGCAGAGGCCCTTATTGCGACGGGTCGCATGCGCCCGGCCGGTCTTGCTGAAATCGAACGGGCAAAGGCAGACGGGCGCTGGGATCTTGCCTATCAGTCGCAAAGCACGATCACCGTGCCGTCAGACTTTCAGCAGGCGCTCGGCGAAAACGAAGCCGCCAAAACCCTGTTCGAGGTGCTCGACAGCGCCAACCGCTATGCGGTTCTCTATAGCGTTCACACCGCCAAGAAACCGGAGACCCGCGCCCGCATGATCGAAAAGCTGGTCGCCATGCTGGCCCGCGGCGAAACCATCCATCCGCGCCGCAGCACGTCCTGAATCCCAGCTTTCATGTCCGGCGCAGTGTCCGCGCCCGCTCGGTTGCATCCTGCTGTTGCCGCGATATATCGTGCGAAACAGCGTCCCTGTGCGATAGGGGCGCAGCGAGAAAAGGGAGAAATCACATGAAAATCAGCGCGCGCAACCGCCTGAAGGGCAAAGTCGTCGAGATCACCAAGGGCGCGACCACGGCCCATGTCCGCATCGATATCGGCAATGGCGCCATCGTTACGGCGTCGATCACCAATCAGGCGGTCGATGAACTTGAGCTGACGGTCGGGGGATCGGCCTATGCCGTCGTCAAGGCATCCGACGTGATGGTCGCGGTCGACTGACCAGCCCTACAGCTTTTCGCAATGGCGGGCCTCCGTGGCATCGCCCGTCTCGAAATCGCCCCGCTGTGGTGGGGCGATTGGCTTGAACAGCGTGCGGTCCGGCTTGAGATCGATCAGCGGCGTTCCATCGAGGCAGTCGAGGCCGCGGACAAGCAGGATATTACCCTCGACCGCTTCCAGTTTGACGATCGATGTGCCGATCGGATTGGGCCGCACGGAAGAGCGCAGCGAAAACGTGCCGTGCACCTTGCCGCTGTTGGCCGGGCTCTGCAACACCAGATCGCGGCGCGACCGGTCGAGCCAGTAGAGAATTTCCAGCCGCTCATAGGCCTCGACACCCTGAAGCGCCTGCACCCAAGGTTCAAAAATCTCGATCCGGCAAAGCGGGCCGTCATGGCGTCCCTGCCGCGGGCATTCCATCCGCGATGTCCAGGGCGTCGAAATCCGGCCGATGAACACAAGCGACGCATCCGCGTCCTGCGGTGCATCAACGGCAACCTCGTTCTCGCGTATTTCGTTTTCCCGAACCATCGATTGCCCGCCTGTGCCGCTGCCGATCCAGTTCTAGGAAAGCGCGGGGCCGATGTCCATCATCCCGGCGTCAATGCTCGGCGCGCTCGCTCCCATGTGCCCGCACGATCGCGTCCGCCTCCTTGCCATATAATTCCTCGAAGTGATCGAATGTCTTGGAGAAATAGCCGATCCCCTGCGTGGCCGACCGCAATGCGCGGGCCAGTTCGTCAAGCGCCCCGCCTGGAACAAGGGCACGAAAAATATCCCAGCCCTTGGCGGTCTCGTCCCGGTCGAAGCCGAGTACCTGTCCTTTCAATGACGAGACGATCTGCACCAGATTGCCCGAATAGACCGAGGGAATGTGGATTTCACTGCGGAATACCGGCTGCATCAGTACGGCTGCTCCTTCCGACAGCGCTTGCCGTACGCCCATTTTCGAGGCGGAGCGGAACGCATGTTCGGAACTGTCGACCGCGTGGTGCTGGCCATCGGTCAATGTCACGCCGACATCGATCACCGCAAAACCGAGCGGCCCTTTCTCCATCGCCTCGCGCGCTCCCGCTTCCACGGCCGGAATGTAGTTGCGCGGAACGACGCCACCCTTGACGGTCTCGCCGAAGGAAAATCCCTGGCCGCGGCCATTGGGATGGATGGTCATCTTCACATCGGCAAACTGCCCGGCGCCGCCTGTCTGCTTTCGGTGGCGATAGTGGACATCGGCCGGTTTCGAGATCGTCTCGCGGTAGACCGGCGTTGGTGCACGCTCGGTCGCCGTCACATGAAAGACATCGGACAGAGTGCGCAGGAGATCGCGCAGATGCACCGGCCCCTGAGCGCAAACCATCTGTGCGCCGGTCCCTTCTTCCTGCAGGATGATCAGGCCGCGATCGGTCTCGGCCAATTTGGCCAGTGTTTCTGAAAGCTTGTTCTCGTCGCGCTCACTGCCGGGAACAAGAATTCTCTCCATCATCGGCGTCGGAACCTTGGCCCATTCAGGTGCAGCAAGGGCGGCATCTGCGGTCAAAAGCGCCGGCACGGTCAGGTGATCGGATTTCACCGTCGCGAAGAGGTCACCGGCGACGGGGGCAAACGCCACATTGCCCTTGCCGTTGGCGGGATCCTGCACGGCACCCAGCCCTGAGCCAGCAAGAGGCGTTCCCTGTTTCAGCCCGTCATTCAGTGCGCGTGCCAAAATTGTTTTGCCGATATTCTGGCGGTGATAGGCGTGAAAGCTGACGGCCTTCAGCTTGCTCTTGTCGGCCTTGGCGGCCGCGGCAAGACGCTCACGCAGCGCATCCACCGGCGGCGCCTCGTGACGCAAAGCCTTCATCAGCCGCATCATGCCGTTGCCATGGCTGGCAGCCCCGATCAGCACCGGAATGATCTTGTTTTCGCGCAGTACACGGGTGGAGACCGCATAGAGCGCATCGCTGGGCGGCTCGCGGTCTTCGATCAGTTCTTCCAGTAGCCAGTCGTCGAATTCGGACAGATGTTCCAGCAGTTCGGTGCGCGCCTCATGTTCCCGCTGGGAAGCACTTTCGGGGATGGCGATCAGCGACGAGGTCTGGCCTTCGCGGTAACGCCAGGCCCGTTCGGAAATCAGGTCGCAGCTGCCGATGATCTTGTCGCCCTCGCGGATCGGGATCTGGCGCAGCAGCAGCGTGTGGCTGGCATAATCCTGAAGGGCGGCGATGATGTCGCGCAGCCTTCCCTTTGGCTCGTCCATCCGGTTGACGAAAAGGATGCAGGGCGTGCCCGACGCCTCGATCATCTTGAGATAGGGTGCCGCCAGCACGGCTTCTTCCGGCGCGGGCGAAACGCAGAGAATGCAGGCATCGCTGGCGAGCAGGGCGTGCTGCGCATGGGCGAGCGCCTCATTCAATCCTGGCGTGTCGAGCGCACACCAAGCTTCGTTGCCGAAGGTGAATTCCGTAAGGTTCAGTCCGTAGGGAGAGATGGATTTTCTCGGAGGCCTCTCCAGCGATCCAAGCTTTTCCACGATCGTCGATTTTCCGGTCTGCGACGGTCCAAGTACAGTAAAGCAGCGCATGGGCGGTCCTCCAACAGCCATAAGCTCAATTCTCTGTGCTCACAGGATGCCCTGAACCGGGGCCGTGCGCCAGAGGGTGATTTTTCCCACAAGGCCACAGTGACAATACGGTGTGAGGCGTTAGATGATCTTAGCCGCTCTAAAGCTCCCGAGAAGTGGTTCGATCGCGTTTAGAAATGCTTCAGGCGAGGCCGGAGGGCCGCCGATCTCCCATGCGCCTTGAAATTCTGCGATCTCGACGCCGATGATCTCGGTTCTTGCAAGTACCTCGGCGATTTCCCTTAGGTCGAAGAGCGAGAGGCCACCGTCGACTTGATAATCCGTCGGCACGATGCCGGGGTTGAGTACGTCGCAATCGAGGTGCACGTAGACCGGTCGCCCGGTAATCGCATCGATCATTGCTGTGCCAAGTCCCGCTTGTGGTTGCAGGATCTGAACGCCTGCCGCGTCGATCAAGTCGCGCTCGGCGGGGTCGATGTCGCGCGTTCCGACCAGGATCAGATTGTTCAGCTCAAGACCGCCGCCCAGTCCTGAATCCCACAGGCTGGCCGCACCGGAAATTGCCATTCCGCCAAGATAGCCGGACGTCGAGGTTTCTGGAGTGTTCAGGTCTGCATGGGCATCGAGCCATATGATGCAGGCATCGGGTCGATATCTGGCGATAATTGGTAATGTCGCCAAGGCGACCGCGCATCGGGTCAGCACAGTAAGAGGGCGTACCCTGTCTTCGAAAATGGTCTGATAGTGTCTCGACATGGCCTGCAATGCAGGCATTGCCGCCTCCAACTCCGGCTGCCATTGAATATTCAGTGCTGGCTCAGGTGTGCCGATCGCCTGAAGGTTTTGGCCAAGCAAACCGGAAAGGGCAGCCGCCAGGATAGCGGCTCCCGGTATTGCGAGATCATTATGGTCGCCCGCGCGTCCCTGAAACACGGTTAGAACGGCTTTTTCCAACGCACTTCCCGTTCGGTATTTTGGTTGCGCGACGCCTGAATTTAAATCCGCCGCAGACAATAGCGGGCTTCGTCACAGATTGCACGCTACAGTACACCGCCGAAGACAAGGCCGTCAGTCTTTTATGGGAAAAGCGCAGGCCTCGACGGTTGCCCGGACATTACCGCTTGACCGCCACCACGAAAAGGCGCGGAAACTTAAGCATAACGCGCCCGTCCGCTAGCGGCGGATAGGCTTCGCGGATGCGCCGGAGATAGGCAGCCAGATAGGCTTCGCGCACATCAGCCGGAAGTGCGTCGAGATAGGGGCGAAGGCCGGTGCCCTTGACCCATTCAACGATCGCTTCGGCATTTGCCAGACGATGATAATAGATCGTGTGCCAGACATCGATCTTGATGCATTTCGCCTCCAGCCGGTCGAGATAGGCGGACGGAGCGGGCAGGGCGGCGCGGCGCTGGCCGCCATTTGGATAATATTGCGAGAAGCGCGGGTCTTCCGCCAGTTCCCGCATCGAGGCATGCGACGGTTCGTCGAGATTATCAGGCATCTGCACGGCGATCGTGCCGCCGGGGATCAGTTCGCCCATCAAGCGCTCTATCGTGCTCAGATGATCCGGCAGCCATTGGAACACGGCGTTGGCGAAGAACAGCACGGCCGGCTTTGGCGGCGCCCATTGCGTCAGGTCGCCCTTTTCGAAGCGCGTATGGGTCATGCGCTTGCGCGCCGCCACCAGCATGTTTTCATCGCTGTCGATGCCGGTGAGCATATAGGCCGGGAAGCGGTCGTGGATCAGTTCGGTCGAATTGCCGGGACCGCAGCCGAGATCGTAGAGCGCACCATCCGGCAGGTTGGGAATCTGGTCGAGCAGGTCGCGGGCCGGCCGCGTACGCTCGTCCTCGAATTTCATATATTGTTCGGCAGACCAAGACATTGGATGTCCTTCAGGTGTTGGAGCAGTTCCGGCAAAAATGGGAGCGATTTTGCGTCCGGAAATGCGTAAGAACAGAAAGAGAGGGTATTTCGCGATTTCGAGGAAAAGCAAAAATACCCTAGAGACTTTCCAGCGACGGCAGGATCAGCTTCGGGCCGAAATCTGCATATTCGTCGGGCATGTTGGCGCGGTTGATCCAGACGGTACGGAAACCGAACTTGGTGGCGCCGGCAATGTCCCAGCGGTTCGACGACTGGAAGGAAACGGCATCGGGATAGAGCCGGTAGGTCGTCGTCACCATGTCGTAGACCGCAGGCGCGGTCTTGAAGGCCTTGACCGTCTCGACCGAGAAAATATCGTCGATGATCAGATCAAGCCCGGCCTTCTTCACCGCCGATTGCAGCATCTGCGGTGTGCCGTTCGACAGGATGGCGATGCGGGCGCCACGGTCCTTCAGGTGCTTGAGGACACTTGGAACTTCCGGATAGCAGTCGAGATGCCAATAGGCGTCCAGCAACGCTGCCTTGAGTTTCTTGTCGGCGGAGGGAAACCGCGCAAAGGCATAATCCAGCGATTGCTCGGTCAGCGTCCAGAAATCGGTGTAGGTGCCCATAAGGGTGCGGATCCAGGAATATTCCAGCTGCTTGGCTCGCCAGAGGTCGGAAAAGGCCTGGCCGTCCGGCCCCATCGCGGCTGAATGCCTGCGCACGGCCGCATGCACGTCGAACAGCGTGCCGTAGGCATCGAACACATAGGCCGCATGAGACATCACACTCTCCCGTCATTTCCCGGACGCTGCTCTCTGTCAATACATCAAACAGAGATGGCAGCGCCTTGATTGATCGCATTATTCCGCCACTCGCCAATGTCAAGGCGAGAGCATCCTGCGATTGCCGCTTGGATACGGTTCTCTACCGGGATCATGTCAAAGATTTGTGCGCCGCACAATGTTTCTCGGCGCAATCCGCATCAACTCTTCGCGGGTTTCCAGACTTTGGCCGGAAACCGCAGCGCCTGCTTGGCCAGCCGCCCCTTGAGGCCGAGAACGGTGTCGCAAAGCCCGGTCACGTGCCGGTTCGGTTTGGCCTCCGGTCTCAATCCATGCAGTGCCGCCGCCGCATCTTCCGGATCCATGTAACGGGCGAGGATTCCGAGCGTCAGTGCCGTCGAACGGCCGATGCCGCGCAGGCAGTGAACAAGGAGATGCGCATCCTCAGGCAGGCCGTCGATAAAGGCGAAGGCCTGCTCGATATGGGCGGACTTGGCCGCATCCGTTTCGTCGGGATCGGTGACATCGCCGAACAGTAATTCCAGATGCCGTTCCGCCGGCAGGTCGATCATCGACAGAAGTTTCGTTCCCGGCGCCCGGATCGAGATCAGGTGGCTCGGCGCCCAGACCGCCTTGTTGTGCCGTGCCTCCGTTTGAGACGCGACGATCAGGCAGGCAGGCCAGCCATTCGGATGGCCTGCATTGGCCGCCAGCAAGGGCGCATAGAGCATATCCGTCTGCTTGTCCTGCCTTTCCGCTGCCAGTGCCATGGATCGCCTCGTGATTCCGTTGCCGTGAGACGGGAAAATACCAGTTGGAATGGGGGCGGGGGAAGAGGGTTTTTGAAAGGGACGGATTGAGCGCTGCAACGCTGTGCGGCTATCGCCCCATTTCACACGCCCACTTGGTTGCTGTGAAGCCGGAAAAATGAAAGGATTTTCAGGCGTTGCGACGGGAAACTGCCGCGGCTTGGCCGCTATTTCTTCTTCTTGGCCGCAACCTTCACAGGTTTTTCTTCCGCCTGTTCCTGGGCAAGCCGCAAGGCTTTCAGCATGGCCGTCTTCTTGTTGCGCGCCACCAGTTCCGCGTTGATGATGTGCTGGGCGGCCGCCGAGGTTTCGTCCGGGCTTCGCCGTGCGGTTGGTTTGGCGGCGGTCTTGGTGGCGTTTTTGCTGGTCAATCTGTGCACTCACTTTGCTGGCCGAAACTGGGCATGTCGAAACGGGCTATCCGAAGGGCGGGTGACGAGAGAGTATTCTCTCTCGCAGCGCTAGAAGACAGCGAGATATTTCAGAAGTGAAATAATACCGATGATCAGCACGATGATCTGAACAATCTGCTTGGCGCGGCCATCGATCGGCAGGCGCGCGACCAGATAGAGAACAAGTACGATAACGAGAAATGTAATCAGAATACTGATCAGCACGGATGATGCCATTTATCCCACTCCTAAAAAAACGGGCGCAGCGTGCGCCTGTGGTTGAATTAGGGCGTTCTCGTCTGAAGGGAAGCTGTGTTTTACAGAATATGCTGGCAAAGGGTGGTTTTAGACCGCAGGCAGAAACGGCCGGGTGTCCCCGGCCAATGCCGTGCCGGGCTTTGGCCGGGTCTGCGGAAGACCCCGGGATTGGCTGCTAAAACCGCGTGATGACGCTGATGCCGAGGTCCTGGGCCGTGTCCATCGTCATCAACGCCGGCACAGCTTCCTCCAGGCTGATATGGCGGCCGATCAACTTTTGCGGGTTGAGCTTGCCGGTCTCCAGCATCGCTATCATCTCCTGATAGCGCCACGCCTGCATGCCGTGGCTGCCGTAGATTTCCAGTTCGTGACCGATCACCTGTGACATCGGGATCTGTGGAGTCGCATGGTCGCCGAGCATCAGGCCGACCTGCACATGGCGGCCGCGGCGGCGCAGGTTCTTGATTGAATTGAAACAGGTGACGGGCGAGCCGAGCGCATCGATCGACACATGCGCGCCGCCCTTGGTGATGTCGCGCACGGCTTCGGCCACATCGCCGGTGACGCTGCCGTCGATGGTGGCGACGGCGCCGATCTCGCGGGCGAAGGAGAGTTTCGTCTCGGAAATATCAATCGCGATGACGTTGGCGCCAAGCGCGGTCGCGATCATGATCGCCGACAGGCCAACGCCGCCGCAGCCATGTACCGCCACCCATTCGCCGCCACGCACCCGGCCCTGGTCGACAATGGCGCGGAACGAGGTGGCAAACCGGCAGCCGAGGCTGGCGGCAGTCGCATAGTCGAGATTGTCGGGCAGATGCACGAGGTTCTGGTCGGCAAAATCGATGGCGACATATTCGGCAAACGAGCCCCAATGGGTAAAGCCCGGCTGGAACTGGTTGGCGCAGACCTGTTGATTGCCCGAATGACACTCGCCGCAGCGGCCACAGCCGGAGACAAAGGGAACTGTTACGCGGTCGCCCACTTTGTAGCGCAGCACGCCCTTGCCGGTGGCAGCAACGGTGCCTGCCAGTTCATGGCCGGGCACATGCGGCAGGTTGATATCCGGATCATGCCCCATCCAGCCGTGCCAGTCGCTGCGGCAGAGCCCGGTCGCCTCGACCTTGATGACGACGCCATCGGCGCTCGGTGTCGGGTCCGGCAGCACGCGAATATCCGGCGTCTTGCCGAAGGCGTCGTAATACATGGCTTTCATCGGATGGGTCCTTTTGCTTCTGGCAACAGACTAGGCGAGCGGAACTTTGCGATCCAGATTGGACGGCATGACTTTTTTTGATGTACCTATTTACCCCACTTGTCGATTTTCCGGCTATGCCGGGCAAAATCAAGAGACCAAAAGGAGATCACTATGGCCGTCGATACATCCCCGCGCAGCGCCACCTGGACCTATGTCGATGGCGAATGGCTTTCCGGCAATCCGCCGCTGATCGGTCCGACCTCGCATGCCATGTGGCTGGGCTCGACCGTGTTTGACGGCGCCCGCTGGTTCGACGGCATCGCGCCGGATCTCGACCTGCATTGCCAGCGCGTCAACCGTTCGGCCTTGGCGCTCGGCCTGAAGCCGGTGGTGACCGCAGAGGATATCGAGGCATTGGCCTGGGAAGGTGTGAAGAAATTCGACGGCCAGACCGCCATCTATATCAAGCCGATGTATTGGGGCGAACATGGCATGCCCGGCAGCGTCGTGGCCGTTGATCCCGATTCGACCCGGTTTGCACTCTGCCTGTTTGAAGCGCCGATGGGCGAAGGCCCGGGCGGCCAGTCGCTGACTGTTTCCCCCTTCCGTCGCCCGACGATCGAATGCATGCCGACCGACGCCAAGGCAGGTTGCCTCTATCCCAATAATGGCCGTATCCTGATCGAGGCCCGCAAGCGCGGCTTCTCCAATGCGCTGGTGCGCGACATGCTTGGCAATATCGCCGAGACCGGCTCGTCCAACGTCTTCATGGTGAAAGACGGCGTCGTCTTCACGCCCGCCTCCAACAAGACCTTCCTCGCCGGCATCACCCGCTTCCGCGTCATCGGCCTTCTGCGTGACGCCGGTTTCGACGTCGTCGAAACGACGCTGACGCTCGCCGATTTCGAGACCGCCGACGAGATCTTCACCTCCGGCAATTACTCCAAGGTCGTCCCTGTCACCAAACTCGAAGACCGCGACCTCCAGCCAGGCCCAATCGCCGCCAAGGCCAAGGACCTGTATATGGACTGGGCGCATTCATCGGCGTCGGATTTGTAAGAACGTTATAAACCGGCCATCCGCGGCAAGCGGATGGCTCTTTCCCAGCGATTGGGCAAAGCCGGTTCTTCCCAGCCACCCTTTCGCCATACTACCGCAGCAAACGCTTGTCCTTTCGTGGTGCATCATGTCATTACGATGCCTTTCTCCGGAGACCGGCACATGACCGAAAACATATTGGCCAGACGGCCCTGGAAAAAATTGGCGTTTATGGCGTCGCTTTTCCTGTGCGCGCCGGCACATGCGACGCCTGTGCTCGTTGTCGATGCCGACAGTCAGCAGGTGCTGTATCAGGAGGATGCAGGCGTGCCCTGGTATCCGGCCTCGACGACCAAGCTGATGACGGCATTTGTCGTGTTTGAAGCCTTGCGCTCCGGCGAGGTGAGCCTGTCCACACCTGTCACAATGACCCGCAATGCAACGAAACAGGCCTTTCTCGAATCCGGCCTCACTTTCGGGCGGACGATGACGCTGGAAGATGCGCTGTTTGCCACCATCACCGCGTCGGCAAATGATGTCGCGACGGCCCTGGCTGAAGCAGTGGCTCCCGACGAAACGGCCTTTGTCCGGAAAATGAACGAAGCGGCGGCCCGCCTCGGGCTGACCGGCACCCATTTTTCCAATCCAAACGGCCTGTTTGACAAGACCAACTATACCACCGCCCGCGATCTCGCGATCCTTGGCATGGAAGTGGACCGGCTGTTTCCGCAATACCGGCGTTTCTTCCTGGCGTCGGCCGTCACGATCGACGGCAAGGAGATCAAATCCAACAATCTGCTGCTCACCCGCTTTGACGGCACGATCGGCATGAAGACCGGTTTTCTCTGCGCATCCGGGCGGAATTTCGTCGGGCTGGCCACGCGCAATGGAAAACGCGTGGCGGTGGTGATTTTGGGCGCAACGACGGAGCGGGAACGCAACGAGCGTTCGGCGCAATATCTGACACAAGCTTTTGAAGGCGGCCTGCCGGCCAATGCGGGGCTAGTCGGCAATCTGCAAAACCGGACCGATGTGGCGCCTCAGGATATGCGTGTCCGCCTCTGCACCGACAAGAGTGCGGCCTACGAGGCGAGCCGGAACGCACTGTACCCGATGGGATTGCCGGGCAATCCGAGCTATTTGCGCGACGAAATACCCGGCCAGGTCCACGCCATCAGCACGAAGGCCAGCGAGAACCCGGCGGATGTCCCTGTTCCCGTCCGGCGCCCTCCAGAGCTACAGCAACAAACCGGCTCTGCTGGCTAAGGCCCTCAATCGCTGCCAACACGCATCTGCTTGCCTGAAGTGCCTGCGATCCGCACGTCAAACACATAAGTGACGGGTTGAGATGACACGCGGCAATGGCTATCTGGTGCAAACTCCCAAGCAAATTTCCGCAAACAACAAGGCGTATCCCGGCATGACCCCAGAATTCCTCGTCACCCATTCCGGTGGCTTCCATGCTGATGAGCTTTTGTCGAGTGTCATCCTCACCCGGCTTTTCCCGCAGGCGCGCATCGTGCGCAGCCGGGCGCCGGAATGGATCACACCGGCTGCAGACCGGGTCATCTATGATGTCGGTGGCGCCTATGATGCCGGGACGCGCATCTTTGATCACCATCAGCGCGGCGCGCCGATGCGCGAGGATGGCCAGCCCTATAGTTCATTCGGCCTAATCTGGAAGCATTTTGGCCGCGATTATCTCGCAGCCTTCGGTGTTCCAGAAGCCCATGTCGAAACCGTGCATGCCTCGTTCGATGCCGGCTTCGTGCTCCCAATCGATCTGGTCGACAATGGCGCGCTCAGCCCGTCGGTTGCCGGGTTGCTGGGTGGGCTGAGCCTGCCCGTGCTGCTGGAAACCCTCAAGCCCGTTTTCGACGAGACCGATCCGGACGCCGACGATCAGGCCTTTGACGGCGCTCTTGTTATCGCCCGCGCGTTCGTCGAGGCCCGGATCGGGAAGAGCGCTGCCAAATTGCGGGCCGAGGCGCTGGTGCATCAGGCGATCGTCGATGCCGGCGAGGGGCGTATTCTGGAACTGCCGATGGGCATGCCGTTCCGTCCGGCCATCATCAAGGCGGGCGCCGATCACCTGCTGTTCGTCGTCCACCCGCGCGACAAGGACTGGTGCCTGACCACCATCCGCCGGGCCGACGAAGGTTTTGAAGTCCGCGCCGACCTGCCGGCCGCCTGGGCTGGCCTCACCAATGGCGACCTGGAAGCTGCTTCCGGGGTGAAAGGTGCAAGCTTCTGCCACAACGGCCGCTTCGTTGCCGCAGCCAAGACCCGCGAGGCAGCGCTGGCCATGGCGGAGCTTGCGGTCAAGGAGGCGATCGCCACCGGCCCTTCTCAAGTGCAGGCGGCTGAGTAAGAGACACTGCCAGCGTCATCAGTCTCGATGACGCGGGAAGACCCGTCGGCAGCGCCTCTCGCTGCCGTCAGGCGGGCAGGGCGCCGGAGCCTGAGCGGCGGTGCATGATAAAGGCCTGAAGACAGATGCCGAGCAGGAAGATCACGGCCCAGATGGCGGTGATCGTCTGGACCGGCGGCGAATCCGGACCGTTGCCGATCGGGCTTGAGGGCGGCAGGCGCGACAGGGTCTCGTTGATGCCGGGGATCATCAAGAGGAAGAAGGTGAACGACATCGACAGCGCCTGCAGGTAGCGGTTGAGGCGGCCGAACCAGCCGAGTTGCGCGATGACGATGGAAAAGATCACTGCCAGCATGGCGATGATGCCGATCGCATGGCCGGCATTGAACCCGCCGGTGCTCGACAGGCCGAACGAGGTGATCGCCGACAGGAACAGCGTAATGATGTATATCCGCCCGGAATTCGATTTCGGCAGGATGGCGGCATATTTCGAAAAGGAATAGAGCCCCGCGATGATCGGCACGACGCTGATGACGGTGTGAACGATGCCGAGCGTGGACAATGGATTGGCCATGGAAATCCCCCTGAATGATAATGATCGATGCGCAGAAAAATCAGCCGGCCTGCCGTCAGGTGCCGCCGGGCTGAGTGCACCGGGTGGCCGCGGTCCTATGGGATTTTGATATGTTCGCCGGGCGGGCGCAATCGAAATCCTATGCTGCTTCGACCTAAAACGGTGCTGCGCCCGCAGCTTTTGCCTCTGATGCGAAGCGGCGACGCAAACGGTCAACCAGAAGGAAGTTTTCAATGCTCTATGGTCGTGGCGCGGTTCTTTCACATCAGTATCAACGGTCGCGCGAAACCACCGCCGCCGATCACCTTGTCACGGCGGAAACAACGGGGCGGCAAGACGTCGCCATGCTTTTGCGGTTGTGCGTCGTGGCGCTCCTGGCGATCAGCGCCACCGCTGCCGTCCTTACATTTGCCCAATAGGGCTTGAATGGCAGGCGGGCCGGCCGCAGCGGCTGGTTATACCGCCGCCAAAACCTCGAGCGCAGCCTTCACCCTCAGCCGGTCTTGCTGCGACAGCGACAGGATTGGCCGTGGCGGATCAAACTTGCTGAGTTCCAGGACGTTGGCGATCGCATGGACCACGCGGTAGCTGCTGAGTTCTCGAAACAGCGCCCAGAGCGGTTCAAACAGCCCATTGATGCGCGCGACCTCGGGACGATTGCCGGCTTGCGCTGCCCGCATCAGCTTGACGGCGGGTTCCGGCAGTGTCCCGGCGACCACGCTGTACCAGGCGGCACCGCCCGCAAGGATGGCATCGGCCACCAGCCAGTCGCCGCTGTAGCCAACGGCGAAGCCGGCGGGAACGGCAGACACTGTTGCCTGATGGGCTGCCGTAATGTCGGCAGCGGCAAGCGCCGGATTTTTGACGGCAGCGATGTTGGGAATGGCCGAGAGACGCGACAGCAGCGTCTGGCTGATCGAAAAATGCGTCGTGCCGGGATTGTTGTAGATGCAGAGCGGCAAGGACGTGGCTGTCGCGACCGCCGAAAAATGCTCGAATACTTCATCATCGCCAAGCGGCGTATAGGAGGCCGGCGCCAGAAGCAGCCCCTGTGCGCCGGCATCCTGCGCATCGTGGGCCAGTGCCACCGCCTCATCGGTCCTCAATGCCCCGACGCCGACGATAACGGGCGTGCGGCCGCCAAGGCATTCCGTGGCAGTGTCGATGGCGCGGCGTTTTTCCGCCCGGCTGAGGTACATGTAGGACCCGGTGCTTCCCAACAGGCCGATGGAATCAGCCCCCGCCGCATCGATGCGCTTGAGAAGGTTGCTCAACGCACCGGTATCGACGCGGCCAGCCGCGTCGCAAGGGGTGATCGGAAAGGCAGACAGGCCATGAAACAGCATATAGGGTCTCTGTGCTGGAGAAAGCAGTCCCGCAAGCTGTGACCGTCCTGCCGTGAGAGGTCAATGGCGGGATTGTCCCGGTGTCATTTTGCAGGCGTCTTCAGCATCTGTTCGGTCAGTTCACCGCCCAGTTCGACGGTCTTGGTCTGTTTGTTGTAGACGCAGATCTGGGTGATCTTGCCCTTGGCGCCCTTTGGCTTGCCGCTGACCAGCGCAAGGCCGAAGCTCTCGGAACCGAAGGGATCAACGACCGCCTTCGGCTTTTCGATCGATCCCGCCGCCGCCTTCAGGCATTTCGCCGAGACGTCTGTCCGCATCGCGGCCCATGCGTCATCCGAGGATGCGGCAGCGATTGATGGCAGCAGGCTGGCGAAAGCGGCGATCAGGGCAGAGCGGCGGTGAAAAGACATCTGATTTCCTTGGCTTATGGATCGGCTGGTTCGCGGCCACCCTGTCGAAGGATCATGTCCATTCTGTGCCCGTTTCCTCGCTGTGGAACATTCTGGCGATGAAAGTATTTTCCATTGCTGGTGCGAAATTTGGCATGGCGGCGGTTGCCTGTTGCAGCAGTGGTCCCTATGTTCCGCCTCACAGATTTCTTTCATGAATTCCAACCCGGCTTTCATGGATCCCGCCAAGAAGAGGAGATACCATCATGGCTTTCGAATTGCCGAACCTGCCTTACGACTACGACGCGCTCGCCCCTTACATGTCGCGCGAGACGCTGGAGTATCACCACGACAAGCATCATCTGGCTTACGTGACCAACGGCAACAAGCTGGCTGAAGAAGCCGGTCTTTCCGCTCTGTCGCTGGAAGAAATCGTCAAGAAGTCCTACGGCACCAACCAGCCGCTGTTCAACAATGCCGGCCAGCATTACAACCACCTGCATTTCTGGAAGTGGATGAAAAAGGGCGGCGGCGGCACGCAGTTGCCGGCCAAGCTCGATGCGGCCATCAAGTCCGATCTCGGTGGCTACGACAAGTTCCGCGCCGATTTCATCGCCGCCGGCGCCGGCCAGTTCGGCTCGGGCTGGGCATGGCTCTCCGTCAAGGGCGGCAAGCTGGAAATCTCGAAAACCCCGAACGGCGAAAACCCGCTGGTTCACGGCGCATCGCCGATCCTCGGCGTCGATGTCTGGGAACATTCCTACTACATCGACTACCGCAACGCCCGTCCGAAGTACCTCGAAGCCTTCGTCGACAGCCTGATCAACTGGGATTACGTGCTCGAGCTTTACGAAGCCGCAGCATAAGCAACCCGCTTATCGAATTGCGAAAACACCCGGCGTCACAAGCGCCGGGTGTTTTCGTTTTGGCAAGGTCCTGTACCGTCTTGAGATTTGCCGTTTTCACGCGCAGATGTCATGCGGCTGTCACAGGCCGGTTCTAGGCAGGCGCGATGCAAAACAACACCGAAATACCTGTGCTCCGCTTCGGCATCGTCGCCGACCCGCAATATGCCGATATTGCGCCGCACGAGGCGATGAACCGGCATTATGCCCAAAGCCTCGCCAAGCTTGCCGACGCCATAACGATTTTCAACGCGGCTGATCTCGATTTTGTGATGACGCTCGGCGATATCATCGATCGCGATTGGGACAGTTTTGACGATATCCTGCCTGTCTATGAAGCTCTGCGCCACAAGGCCCTGTTCCTGCTCGGCAATCACGATTTCGCAGTGGCGCCGGAACATCTGGGTCATGTGGCGGAACGGCTCGGCATGCCCGCCCGCTATTATGATTTTGCCATTGGCTCCTGGCGCTTCGTCGTCCTGGATGGCAATGATGTCAGTACGTTTTCAGCGCCGCCAGAAGATCCGTGCACAACGCTGGCCGTGGAGCGGCTGGAGGCACTTGTCGCTGAAGGCGCCATCAATGCGCAGACCTGGAACGGTTCGCTCAGCGACGAACAATTCGGGTGGCTCAAGCAGGTGATGGAGAAAGCTGAGACCGATGGCGAAACCGTTCTTGTGCTTGGCCACTATCCTGTCTTTCCGCCCAACAGCCACAACATGTGGGATAGCGCGCGGATCGTTGACCTGCTCACCGGTTTTGCCTGCTTTCGCGGCTATTTCTGCGGCCACAACCATGTCGGCAATTTCGGCGAGGTCGGCGGCCGTCCGTTCGTGACGTTCAAGGGCATGGTCGACACGCCGGACGAAAACACCTTTGCGATCGTCGCGGTCTTTCAGGACCGGATGGAGATCGAAGGGTTTGGGCGGGAAGAGAGCCGGGTGATACGGCTCGGCGCCTGACGCGGGCCACCGCCTGAAAATTTCCATCAGCGTGAGCCGTTTTGCCGAGTCGTGCGTTTACCTCTGGTCCAATCAAGCCGAGGAGACGACTATGGCGAAGACCTTTGATCTATCCGACCTGTCCGAAGGGGAGCTGACTGCACTCATCGAGGAGGCGGTGAGCCTGCGTGAGACGCTGCGCACCAGCCGCGAACGCGAACGGACAACCGCCGCCGATGGTTCGAAAGGCCAGGATGTGCACGATCCCGACCACGGCGTGATTACGGCGCCGACGCCGCGGCAGGTGAAGGAAGAGGGGCCGGCGCACGGGGCGACGAAATAAGCGTATTCTTCAGCTGACGCCCAGTGGAGGGGCCGGTGACCCGGTCCGCCACCCCTTGATCCACATGTCCCGCAGGCCGTCGCCTTCACCGCGAAAATTCTCTTGCGTCTCGTCGCAATTTTCCACCCGGTCGGCGCGGAAATTGCGGATGGCCTGGCGCAGTTCACACCAGGCGACCACGACCGCGGTGGTGGAGTAATAGATCAGTGCCAGCGGCCGGACTGTGCGTTCACTGGCGCGGCCGAGTTCATCGCGATAGTCGAGCGTCAGTTTCTGTTCGTCGCGGATCGCCCGGCGCACCAGCGCCAGATCGAGCCCTGACGGCGGCGGTGCGATCGTACCCCAGGCATGCAGGGCCTTGGACTGCAATGTCTGGCGCAGCGGCACCGGTATGGCCCCGGCAATCTTCTGGTTGACCCGCCGGGCAGCGTCCTTCAGTTCCGCATCGCCGGTGCGCTCAAGCAGCGCCAGGGCCAGCACGATTGCCTCCGTTTCCTCGATCGAAAACATCAGTGGCGGCAGGTCGAAGCCGGGCCGCATGATATAGCCGATGCCGCGCCCGCCCTCGATCGGCACCCGCATCGCCTGAAGGGCGGCGATATCCCGGTAGATCGAGCGGACCGTCACTTCCAGCGTTTCGGCGATCTCAGCCGCCGTCACCGGCCGCGTGGCAAGCCGCAGAATCTGGATGATCTCGAACAGGCGCGATGCCTTGCGCATGGGTCACCTTTTCTTGCATCAGGCGAAACGCTCCTGACAGAACCCTGTCAGTTGGGTGAGGGTATAGCATGTTGGCAAGCGCTTGAAAAACAAGCGTTGTGCAAAATGCGCCTCTCTCTCGATCAACGGATAACTGACATGACTTACGCGGAAAATCTCTGGCTGTTCTTCACGCTTCTCTTCGGCATCATTATCGTGCCCGGCATGGATATGGTGTTCGTCATGGCCAATGCACTGACCGGCGGCCGGGCTTCGGGCCTGACGGCGACAGCCGGCATTATGGCGGGCGGCGTGTTCCATACGCTCTATGCGGCGCTCGGCGTCGGCTTCCTGCTGCACCTGGTGCCTGAACTGTTCAATGTGCTCCTGCTTGCAGGGGCAGCCTATATCGCCTGGATCGGCCTGTCGCTTGCCCGCAGCAGCATCGCGATCGCCTCGGTCGAGACCGGATCCCGGCTGTCGCTCTGGACGAGCTTCCGGCGCGGCGCGCTGACCAGTATCCTCAATCCAAAAGCCTATCTGTTCATGCTCGCCGTCTATCCGCAGTTCCTGAAACCCCAGTTCGGGCCGGTGTGGTCGCAGGCGCTGATCATGGCGATCATGATCTCGCTGACCCAGCTCGCCGTCTATGGCAGCTTGGCGCTGGCGGCCGGCCGCAGCCGGGATGTCATCGTCTCCAGCCCGCGCGTCACGGCGATCATCGGCAAGACAGTCGGCGTGGTTTTGATTGCGGTGGCAGCGCTGACGGCCTGGCACGGATGGGTGTCGCAAGGCTGATCTGCCAATAATATGAGTAAAATACTCCTGTTAATTCAAGCCGTTGCGATGAATGTAATAAACTTGATTTCAAAAAAATGTTACTTCCTTCGGGATCGCAACATGCAATCATGCCGGCGCATTGACAGGAAGGCCGCGCCGGAGCGCTGCGGCCGTGTCTGACCGGGAGACATGGATGAAGCTGAAAACAATATTGACGGCCATGGTGATTGCAGGCTGTGGCGTAAGCGCCGTCATCGCTGCGGATGATCCGGTCAAGGTCCGTGAAGGACTGATGAAGCAGGTCGGCGGATCGATGGGCGCGCTTGCCGGTATCGCCAAGGGCGAAAAGCCGTATGACGCCGAGATCGTCAAGACGGCGCTGACGACGATCAGCACCAATATCAAGGCATTTCCGGATCAGTTCCCGGCAGGCTCGGAAGCCAATTCCGAAGCCAGCCCGAAGATTTGGGAAAGCATGGACGACTTCAAGGCCAAGGCTGCCAAGCTCGGTGCAGACACCGATATGGCGCTTGCCCAGCTTCCGGCTGACCAGGCGGGCGTCGGAGCAGCCCTTGGCGTCATCGGCAAGAATTGCGGCGACTGTCATCAGGCCTACCGCATCAAGAAATGACACGGCGGGCCTCGTTCCCCTAAAAGACGATCTTTGGCGCGCCCGGCCCGGCGCGCCAAATGTGTTTTCCGGCAATAGGAGCGGGTGATGGGTTTGCGGGTTCGAAAACTGGTGACGACGGTGGTTTTCTTCGGCGCGATCGCCGGTGGCGCCGCCTGGTTTCTGACCAAGCCCGAGCCATGGCCCGCATCGCATTGGGCCGACCTTGGTGAACCGGATGTTGCCAATGGCGAACAGATATTCTGGGCAGGCGGCTGCACCAGCTGTCATGCGGCGGCGAAATCCGAAGGCGACGCCAAGCTGGTCCTCGCCGGTGGATTGCCGCTGAAAAGCCCGTTCGGCACCTTTCATGTGCCCAATATCTCCCCGGATGAAACGGCAGGCATCGGCAGCTGGACGCTGGCGGAATTCGGTGACGCCATGACACGCGGCGTCGGAAGGAACGGAGAGCATCTTTACCCGTCCTTCCCCTACGGTTCCTACGCTCGGATGGCACCGAAGGATATCAACGATCTCTGGGGCTTCCTCAAAACCCTGCCGAAGAGCGCCAACGTGGCGCCACCACACGATCTGCCGTTTCCGTACAATATCCGCCTGACACTTGGCGGCTGGAAACTGTTGTTCCTTAGCGACAAGCCGCGTGTCACCGTTGATACCAGCGATCCTAAAATCGCCCGCGGCCAGTATCTCGTCGAAGGCCCCGGCCATTGCGGCGAATGCCACACGCCGCGCAATAGCTTGGGTGGCTTCGAAACGGCACAATGGCTGGCGGGCGCGCCCAATCCGGAAGGCGAGGGCCGCATCCCCAACATCACGCCGGGCTCGAAGAGCATCGGCTCCTGGAGCGAAGGCGATATCGTCAACTACCTCGAAACCGGCTTCACACCGGAATTCGATTCGGCCGGCGGCTCGATGGTCGAGGTCCAGCAGAACATGGCCAAGCTTCCGGCATCCGACCGGGAGGCGATTGCGGCGTATCTGAAGGCGGTGCCGGTGGTGGAGTAGCGTGCTTGCATAACATGCTATCAGATAGTAGAATGCTAGCATGAACAGCAAGCATAGGAAAACGCTTGCCGCGATCTTCAAGGAGCCTGTGTCCGGAACGATCGATTGGGCCGATATCGAAAGCCTGCTTCTGGCGGCTGGGTGTACTCTGATCGAAGGTAACGGTTCGCGCGTCAGGTTTTCTTTCGCAAGCGAGGTGGAGAGTTTCCATCGTCCGCATCCGGCGAAAGAAGCAAAGCGCTATCAGGTTCGGGCGGCGCGGGACTTTCTGCTGCGTCTAGGAGTAAGACCATGAACATCATGTCCTACAAGGGTTACGCAGCGCGGATCGACTATGACGCGGAAGACGAAGTCTTTTTCGGCCGTATCGCAGGCATTACCGATGGCGTCGGGTTTCATGCCGATACGGTTGCCGATCTGAAGGCGGCGTTCCACGAGGCTGTCGATGACTATATCGACACCTGCGCGAAGATCGGCAAGGATCCGCAAAAATCGTATTCCGGCAAGATGATGTTTCGCGTTGACCCGGATGTGCATGCCCAGGCCGCCAAGGCGGCGGAACTGTCGGGAAAGAGCCTCAACCAATGGGCAGCCGAAGTGCTGGCAAAAGCAGCGGCGGCAAAAGCGGCATAAAGGCTGTTTCCGTCCCTGAAGGGCCAAGGCGCGCCCTTGCGAACGCGCCCATCGCCATAATGCTGCTGCCTTGAAATGACCCGCCTCAGGCGAGTGTCTGCAGATAGCGCATGCCGGTCACCGGGCCGGGCGTGAAGTTTTCCGATTCGTAGAAACGATGTGCCTGGAAATTGCCGGTGGCGGCACTGACCGAGAGATAGGTGGCGCCGGCCATTCGGGCCTGTTCGCGGGCCTTGGCGACCAGATGACGGCCGATGCCGGTGCCGCGATGGGCCGGGCGGACGTAGAGATGGTGCAGTTCCATGCCGCGCGCACCCTGCTGGGCACGGTAGAGCGGCACGAGAATGGCGTAGCCGATCAGTTCGCCAGCGGCCTCGGCGACAAGCGCGGTGATCCAGGGCATGCGGCCGAACAGGTCACGCTCGAGATTTTCCGGGGTCACAGCGGCGGCATCGCCATGATGGGCGGCAAGCTCGGTGATCAGTTCGCGCAGGGCAGGCAGGTCGCGCTGCTTGGCGGTACGGATCGTGACCATCGGCGCGCGTGTGGCGGGATGGAGAAGGGATGTCGGAGTGGCAGTCTGCAGCATTTCAAGGCTCCTTATGGCTTTTGCGCCATCAGGTGCCATCCAAAAACAAAAGCCGCCTGATGGCGGCTTGTTGAACGAGATCAGACAGCCGCACCTATGGGAGCAGCGTAAAATACCAACGGGCGATGTTCGCGGTTCTGATCATGGCGGGCAATGTCGCCTTTTTCGACGAAATGTCAACGGGAATTCTCGGGCCTGTTAATTTTTAAGGCTGAAACAAGATTCTGAACGGCCATGTTTCCGGCCAAGACCGGCCACAATCGCTGCCTACCCATTGGCTCAAGCGCACAGTATCTGGTTGAGGGATGGCTAATATTCGTCATTCTGATCAAGATGTTGGTCCGTCAGCGCAGTCATCCACGGAGACCCTATCGCATGTCGTTCACGTTCAATCGCCGGTCCTTCATCATCGGCTCCGGCCTGCTTCTTCCCAGCATCGGTTTTGCGCCAAATCTGGTCCTTGCTGCGAGCAATGACATCGAACAGCAGTTGACCGCGCTGGAAAAACGCACCGGCGGCCGCCTCGGCGTCTATGTCCTCGACACGAAAACCAAGGCGTCCTTTGCCCACCGGCCGGATGAACGCTTTGCCATGTGCTCGACCTTCAAGGCGCTGGCCGCTGCCTTCGCACTGGCGCGTGCCGATAAGGTCGAAGAAAAGCTCGACCGGCGGATTCCGATCTCGAAAAAACATCTTCTGTCCTATTCACCGATCGTGGAAAAACATGTCGGCGGCGGTATGACGGTGCGCGAACTGTGCGATGCAACGGTCCGTTACAGCGACAATGCCGCCGGCAACCTGCTTCTGGCGAGCTTTGGTGGTCCGAAGGGGCTGACGGACTGGCTGCGCTCGATCGGCGATGAGACCACCCGTCTCGACCGGATCGAGCCGGAACTCAACGAGGCAAAGATCGGCGATCCGCGCGACACGACGTCACCAAAGGCGATGACGGAGACGCTCGGCAAGCTTCTGATCGGGGACGTGCTTTCACCCGCATCGCGCGATCAGTTTTCTGCCTGGCTCGTCGCCAATACGACAGGCGACCGGCGCTTGCGGGCAGGGCTCCCGAAGGACTGGACCATCGGTGAAAAAACCGGCACCAGCGGCCGCGGCGAGGCCGGCGATATCGGCTTCATGCGTCCCGCTGAAGGCCACACGATTCTTGCCTCGGTCTATATCGCCGAAGGCACGAAACCGACCAAGGAGCTTGAGCCGGTGTTTGCCGAAGTCGGCAAGCTGATCGCTGGGATGGTGGCTTAAACACTTGCCGGTTTTGAAAATTGCGTGTGGCCGTTTGAGGAGACCAAGCGCACTTCCAACCGCCGTCATCTCTGTGTTCGTCACAGAGATCCAGCCAGCCCAAGTCTTTGGGTTGAAAGAGTCTTTTGACCCGAGGGACGTCGGGTCACTGGATTCCCGCCACTAGGCGAGGATGGCGGAGGGTGAGGGCGCTTCCTCTAGTCCATCTTTCCCAGCCGCGCATCGGGCCGGCCAGGGTTTTAGCAACCCGCATAGATCGCCCTCTCCACGTCGTAGGCCATGATCCCGCACGCCCCGTCACACCAGCATGGACGGGCAGGTGCGCTTCGCTCCGCCGCTCTGCGTCGTCCGGAGGGCTTTTCTTTCATGGGAGTATAGTATACCCCACTATCCTATATTGAGGTGCTGATGTCCCATACCGTTCGTGAAAAACCAAAACTGCTGGCGCGGGTACGCCGCCTGAAGGGGCAGCTTGAAGCTGTCGAGCGGGCGCTGGAGGTGGAGACGCCCTGTGGCGATATCCTGCAGCTGCTGTCCTCCATTCGTGGCGCGCTGAACGGGCTGACCGGTGAGGTGATGGAAGATCACCTGCGCGAGCATGTGCTTCTGGCGGAAAGTGATGTCGAGCGCGCCCGGGCCGTCGATGAACTCTCCGCTGTCTTGAGAACTTACGTGCGCTGAGCCGCAGCCGCTGACCTTGAAAGGATAGGCCCGTGCCGACAGAAAATCTGGTTCACGAACATGTCTTTCTGGGCGCCGGTCATCGGCGCAACGAACGCCGCGTCTGGCTGGTCATTGCGCTGACCGCAACGATGATGGCGGCGGAAATCATCGCTGGCAATCTTTACGGATCGATGGCGCTGGTCGCCGATGGTTTGCACATGTCCACCCATGCGGGCGCCATGCTGATCACGGCGCTCGCCTACCTCTACGCACGGCGCCAGGCCCGCAATCCACGCTTCACCTTCGGCACCGGCAAGCTTGGCGATCTCGCCGGTTTCGCCAGCGCCATTGTCCTTGCGTTGATCGCCCTTCTGATCGGCTGGGAAAGCCTGCTGCGCCTCGCCAACCCCGTCCAGATCAGCTTTTCGCAGGCGATTGCCGTTGCGGTGATCGGTCTGGCGGTCAATCTCGTCTCGGCTTTCTTGCTCAAGGATGACCACGATCATCTGGGGCACTCGCATGGCGGACATTCCCATGGTGGTCACGCGCATCATTCGCACCATCATGAAGCCCAACCGGCGGGCGGACACCATGATCACGGCCATTCTGGCCATAGCTACGAGGGGCATGCCCACCATGGCCATGCGGCGCCCGGCACCGATAACAATCTGCGGTCCGCCTATCTGCATGTGATGGCTGACGCGTTGACCTCGGTACTCGCCATTCTCGCCCTTCTGGCGGGCAGCATCTATGGCTGGCTCTGGCTCGATCCGGCCATGGGCATTGTCGGCGCGCTGGTTATCGCCCACTGGTCCTATGGTCTCATCCGCCAGACGGGCCTCATTCTCGTCGATGCGACCGATACCGTGACGGAACTGCAGACGGAAATCCGCGAAAGGATCGAAACGCCGCAGGAAAAAATCACCGATCTGCATGTCTGGCAGGTCGGCCCCGGCCACAACGCCGCCATCGTCGCCATCGCCACGGCCAACCCGCACCCGCCGGCCTTCTACAAGGAAAAGCTGGCCAAGCTCGCTGGCCTGTCGCATCTGACCGTCGAGGTGACGCCGGTCGCGGCGTAGGGTTTATCGGGGTGAAGCCCCTGAACCGCCTCCCAAGGCGGTTCGCTGCAGAATCGTTTGGCAGCACTGACCACACAGAAAAGCCGGCAGGTCGCCCCGCCGGCTTTTCCATGTGTTGAAGACTGGACTACTTCGCCAGTTTGTACGCGATCACGTAGTCGCCGGGCTTGGTGCCGACCGAGCCATGGCCGCCGGCGACGATCAGCACGAACTGGGTGCCGTCGTCTGTGGCATAGCTCATCGGGGTCGACTGGCCACCGGCGGGAAGGCGGCCTTCCCACAGCACCTTTCCGGTCGTCAGGTCATAGGCGCGGATAAAGTTGTCGACGGCTGCCCCCAAGAAGGCGACGCCGCCCTTGGTGATCATCGGGCCGCCGATGCCGGGTACGCCGACCTTGAAGGGCAAAGGCAGCGGCGTCATGTCCTGCACGGTGCCGTTCCGGTGCTTGTAGGCGATCTTGCCGGTCTTGAGGTCTGCTCCTGCGACATAGCCCCATGGCGGCGCCTGGCAGGGAATGCCGAGTGGTCCAAGGAATGGCCCCATGAAGACACCGTAAGGTGCGCCGTCATTGCGATTGAGGCCCTGCTCGGACCCTTTCTCATCCTGGCCCTTGGCCGGGATCTGGTCGCGCGGCACCAGTCTCGACGTGAAGGCCAGATAGGTCGGCATGCCGAACATCACCTGCCGTTCCGGATCGACCGCAACGGAGCCCCAGTTGAAGGTGCCGAAATTGCCGGGATAGATCAGGCTGCCCTCCAGCGACGGCGGCGTGTAGCGGCCTTCATATTTCAGCCGCTTGAAGTCGATCCGGCAGGCGAGCTGGTCGAACATCGTCACGCCCCACATGTTCTTGTCCGTCAAAGGTGGCGGCGAGAAAGTGAGATCGGAGATCGGCTGGGTCGGCGCGGTAAAGTCCTCCGCGATGGCGCCGCTCGGCGCCGGGATTTCCTTGACCGGAATGATCGGTTCTCCGGTGCGCCGGTCAAGCACGTAGATATCGCCCTGCTTGGTCGGGCCGACAAGCGCTGGAACCGGCTGGCCGTCCTTGCCGGTAATGTCGAGCAGAACCGGCTGGGCCGGAACGTCCATGTCCCAGAGGTCATGATGCACCGTCTGGCGCACCCAACGGACTGCGCCGCTGGTGATATCCAGCGCCACGATCGAGGACGAGTATTTCTCGACATGCTCCGAACGGCCCATGCCCAGCTGGTCGGGCACCTGGTTGCCGAGCGGGATATAAACGAGGTTCAGCTTGTCGTCATAGCTGAACACCGACCAACTGTTGGGCGAATTGGTCGTGTAGGTCTGGCCTTCCGGCAGCGGCGTCGTCACGTCCGGGTTGCCACTGTCCCAGTTCCAGACCAGGGCGCCGGTATTGACGTCGAAAGCGCGGATGACGCCCGACTGTTCCTGCGTCGAATAGTTGTCGTTGACGGCGCCGCCGATGATGATCTTGCCAGCCGTGATCACCGGTGGCGAGGTAGAATAATAATAACCGGCCGGATTGTATTGCATGCCGGTTTCCAGATGCAGCGTGCCCTTGTCGGCAAAGCTTTCGCAGACCTTGCCATCGGCGGCATCAAGCGCGATCAGGCGTGCATCGGCGGTCGGCAGATAGACCCGTTCGGCGCAGGGGCTGCCGGCAACGGCAGCCGGATCGGCATAATAGCTGACGCCGCGGCAGGTCTGGTGCTGCCGGTCCGGGTTCATGCCGGAATTGGCGTCGAATTTCCATTTTTCCTTGCCGGTCGCGGCGTCGAGCGCGATGGCGAGATTGTGCGGCGTGCACATGTAGAGCGTGTCGCGGATCTTGAGCGGCGTCACCTGATAGGTGGTCTCGCCGACATCGTCCGGCCGTTTCACGTCGCCTGTTTGATATTGCCATGCGACCTGCAGCGTCCCGACATTCTCGGGCGTAATCTGCGCCAGCGGCGAATAACGCTGGCCGTACGGTGTGCGGCCATACTGATGCCATTCGCCATCCGGCACATTGCCACCGAGATCGACCGCGGCCGTTGTGGTGCCGACTGGCAGTTCGCCAGCAAGATCAAGCGGATCCTGTGTCATCGAATAACCGGCAACAACAATCGAGGCGAGAACAGCGAGACCGAGCGGTAGGGCGCTGGCCGGATAGGCTTCGCCTGTCGGGCTGGCAAAGCCGAGGCCACGGCGGATGCCCGGTAGTAACAGCCATAGGCCAAGCAGGATGATGACGCCGCCGCGCGGGCCGAGTTGCCACCAGTCAAAGCCGACTTCCCAGATCGCCCAGACGAGCGTACCGATGATCAGGAGCGCATAGACGGTGAGCGCGGCACCCCGCCGTGCAAGCAGCAGGAAAGCGGTGATGAGGAAGCCGAGACCGGCAATGGCATAATACCAGCTGCCGCCGAGCATGATGAGCCAAAGCCCGCCGCCGCCGAGCCCAAGCCCGATCAGCGCGAAGACGATGGCCGTCAATAAAATCAACATGGATATCTCCCGTTATGGAAAGCCGCGCCGCGCGGCAAGTGCCGCCTGCGGCAGGCATTGGGTCCAACGCCTCTGGGAAAAGGCAGTCCGGTCTCAAGGTTGGCCATCGCGCCGGAGGGAATTTGCGCGGTGATCCTCTGTCGGGTGCGCGGCGGAAAGAGTTTCAATTCGCGCGCGTATCCTGATACATAACGCGGTGCCCCTGCCTTTCAATGGCCACATTTCGGCACAGCCATCAAAATTCGACGTGGCGGCGGGCGGATGACTGACAGCATCCCGCGGGATTTAAAAGGATTTCGGCACGGCCGGGAAATAGGCTAGGTCAACGGCAATGTTGATTCACAACGAGGGTCGAAATGAAGAAACTGCTGATGGTTCTCTTGGTTATGGTGGTGGCCGTGGTGGGGGTGATCGGCGGCCGCTGGCTGCTCTATGTCACCAATACCAGCGACCCGCTCGACGAAGTCGGCATCGAACTCAACAGCCGGATGCCGGAACCCTTGCGCAAATGGGGCTGCGCCCAGCTGAAAACCAATTTCGAAAACCGCCTACCACCGTATGGCTGCGCGGCAATTGGGGGAAGCGGCTGGGAGTGACCGGAAGAACCGCGAACGAGTCTCTCAGACTGTTGAAAAACTCGTCCGCTCACTGTTCGGCAGGCTGCTTGGGAAATAGGCGATTGCTAAATCCTCCGCCATCTCTGTCCTCGGGCTTGACCCGAGGGATGTCACAGAAATCCAGCCAGCCCAAGCCCTTGGGCTGAAGGGCTTTTTGATCCGGCGGACGCCGGGTCGCTGGATCCCCGCCACAAGGGCGAGGATGACGGAGAGTAGGTGCTGCTCTCGCCAGATTATCGTACTCAAAGTTCGTCGGCGATCTACGACCCGCTGATTAAGAGTCAGCTGTTCTCACGTCCCGCAGAACGTCTTCAGCACTTCCTCCGACGGGGCCGGTGGGGCGGTATAGGAGGCGAACTGCGGCTGGTCCGCATAGGGGTTTGCCAGAACGTCGTTCAGCGCTTCGAACAACGAGAAATCGCCGTCGTCTTCCGCCGCACGGATCGCCTGCTCGATGCGGTGGTTGCGCGGAATGAAGGCCGGGTTGACGGCGCGCATTGCCGCTGCCGTCTGCGCATCCGACAGCGGTTCCCGTCCGGTCCTCTCGCGCCAGGCGAAAAGCCAGGCGTCGATATCAGCGGGATTGGCGAAGAGGTCACGCAACGGTCCGTCATGGGCGCTGCTTTCGGCCGCATCGCACAGCCTGCGGAAGGTCAGCGTGAAATCGGCCTCGTTGCGGTGCATGGCGCTCAGCAGCCCCTGAACCAGATCGAGATCACCATCTTCCTCGGTGTGCAGTCCGATCTTCGCCTTCATGCCGGTGAGCCAATGGTTCTGGAACCGCGGCCCATAGCCGGCAATGGCGTCATTGGCGAGATTGACGGCCTCGGATGGTTCGGGATCAAGCAGCGGCAAGAGAGTTTCGGCAAACCGTGCCATGTTCCACTGGCCGATCGCCGGTTGGCTGGCATAGGCGTAACGCCCGCCCCGGTCGATCGAGGAGAAAACCTTGGCCGGATCATAGGCATCGAGAAAGGCACAGGGGCCGAAATCGATGGTTTCGCCGGAAATGGCGCAATTGTCGGTGTTCATCACGCCATGGATGAAGCCGACAGACAGCCAGCGGGCAATCAGCGAGGCCTGCCTCTCGATCACGGCTTCGAGCAGCGCCGGATAGGGCCGCTCATGACCTTTGATTTCGGGATAATGTCTGTCGATGACATAATCTGCCAGAACCTTCAGCCCCTCGGTGTCGCCGCGTGCCGCCAGGAACTGGAACGTGCCGACGCGGATATGGCTGGCCGCGACGCGGGTGATGACGCCACCCGGCAGAACGCGGTCGCGGTAGACCGGCTCGCCGGTGACGACGGCCGCCAGCGCCCGGGTCGCGGGAATGCCGAGTGCAAACATCGCCTCGCTGACGATATATTCGCGCAGCACCGGGCCAAGGGCTGCGCGCCCGTCACCGCGGCGGGAATACGGCGTCTTGCCCGCACCCTTCAGCTGGATATCGCTGCGCCTGCCGTGGGTATCGATGACTTCGCCAAGCAGGATCGCCCGCCCGTCGCCGAGCAGCGGTACGAACTGACCGAACTGATGCCCGGCATAGGCCATGCCCAGCGGCTCGGCGCCCTCGGGAATGGTGTTGCCTGAAAAGATCGCCGCCCCGTCGCGCTCCAGCGCTTCGGCGTCAAGGCCAAGCTCAAGCGCCAGTGGCCGATTGAACTTGATCAGCCATGGCTCGGAAACGGGCGTCGGATTGGCCGCCGCATGGAAATGCGCCGGCAGCCGGGCATAGCTGTTGTCGAAGGCAATGGGTGCGGCGCCGGCCGCTTTTTCGTGCGCAGATAATGTCATGCGGCTAAGGTAAGAGCAGGGCGGGTCTGCGGCAAGGGCGTTCGAGCGGCAGGAGGAGAAGGCCCGCTGACACGATTACCCCTGCAGGTGGCCAGCCGGACAGCAAGCCATCACGCCTTGATAAAATCAGCTCCAGCCGCCTCGGCCTGCGCCGTGCCACCATCCTGAGGGATTTCCAGCTGGCGCTTGATCGCTTCCTTGATTTCCGCCTCGATTGCCGCGCGAGCGTCAGCGTCCATGGCGGCAATATCTTCCTCCGTCAAATCCTTGTCGGCGAGGATTTGCGCCCGGATCTTTTCGGCCAGCGACATTTTCGACCAGTCCATGAATTCGTCGGCCGGGCTGTCTTTCGGCGCTGCCGCCACGGCGCCACCTTCCAGCTTGTCGGCCATCGACAGCCAGAGAGCGGAAGACAAAGATGCGGAGGAGCCTGACGAGCCGATCGAAACGGTCGGCGCCTGTGTGCGCTCATTACCGCCGCCGCCATCGATGTTGAGCGCTAGGCCGGAGGACGCCGCGCCCTGGTTGCCATTCTGCGGGCGGTAGTAGTTGCTGATGCTGTCACCGATCTTCATGGCCAATCTCCCTGCAAGGTTGCAGGGAGATTTATTCTTTGGGGCATGTGCCGGGCTTGCCAAAGTCCGCGGTAGGACGGGTTACATCTTCCCCGCCACCTTGATCGCAAACGCATATTCGAACGCGATTTCCTCCAGCCGCTGGAAGCGGCCGGAGGCGCCGCCGTGGCCGGCATCCATGTTGGTCTTCATCAGGATCGGCTCGGAGCCGGTGGTTTTTTCGCGCAGCTTGGCCACCCATTTGGCCGGTTCCCAATAGGTGACGCGCGGGTCGGTGAGGCCGCCCAGCGCCAGGATCGCCGGATAGGGCTTTTCCGAGACGTTGTCGTAAGGGGAGTAGGCTGCCATGCGCTCATAAGCGTCCTTGGAAGCAATCGGGTTGCCCCATTCCGGCCATTCTGGCGGCGTCAAGGGCAGCGTGTCGTCGAGCATGGTGTTCAAGACATCGACGAAGGGGACAGCGGCGATGACGCCCTTGAATTTCTCCGGCGCCATATTGGCGATTGCTCCCATCAGCATGCCGCCGGCCGATCCGCCCTCGGCGATGATGTTGGCGTAGGACGTGAACTTCTGTTGATTCAGATAGTCGGCCGCCGCTATGAAGTCCTTGAAGGTATTGGCCTTCTTCTCCATCTTGCCGTCTTCGTACCATTGAAAACCCTTGTCCTTGCCGCCGCGGATATGGGCGATGGCATAGACGAAGCCCCGGTCCACCAGGGACAGGCAATTGGTGTTGAACGAGGCCGGAATGGCAATGCCATAGGCGCCGTAGCCATAGAGCAGGCAGGGGGCGGAGCCGTCGAGGGGTGTGTCCTTGCGGTAGAGCAGGGTGACCGGTACTTCGGCGCCGTCGGAGGCTGGTGCCATGACGCGGCGGGTGATGTAGTCGCCGGGATTGTGGCCCGATGGCACTTCCTGCGTCTTCAGCAGTGTCCGTTCGCGCGTCACCATGTTGTAATCGTAGAGCTGGTTCGGCGTGGTCATCGACGAATAGGAAAAGCGGATGACGTCGGTATCGTATTCGGCGGCACCCTGCAGACCGAGCGAGAAGGCCTCTTCGGCAAAGGCGATTGCATGTTCCTCGCCGGTGCGGCGGTCGCGGATCTTGATCTGCGGCAGACCACCCTCGCGCTCCAGCCAGACGAGATGGCGGGCATAGGCGCCATGCGAGATGATCAGCCGTCCGGCGGTGTGCGGCACCACGTCGGTCCAGTTCTCTCGATTCGGATTGTCAACCGGCGCCTGCATGATCTTGAAATCCTTGGCGCCGTCGGCGTTGGTCAGGATGTAGAAGACATCGCCGCCCTCCGAGAGCGAATATTCAAGACCGGTTTCGCGCGCCGCCACCAGCTTCGGTTTACCCAAGAGATCAGAGGTCCGAAGCAGCCAGTATTCGCTGGTCTCGTGGTCATGGATGTCGATGTAGATGAAATCGTCGAGCATCGAGCCGCCGACACCCATGAAGAAGCCCGGGTCCTCTTCCTCGTAGACCAGCCGGTCATCGCTCTGTGGCGTGCCGACGATGTGATGGAAGATCTTTGATGGGCGATGATTGTCGTCGAGAACCGTGTAAAAGAAGCTCTTGCCATCCGGTGCCCAGGCGCCGCCGCCGCCGGTGTTTTCGATGACATCGGCAAGGTCCTCGCCGGTCGCAAGGTCACGGACGCGCAGCGTATAATATTCCGAGCCCTTGTCGTCGTAGCTCCACAGGCCCCGGCTGTGATCGGTCGAGTGATCGACGCCGCCCAGCCGGAAATAGGCCTTGCCCTCGGCTTCCTTGTCGCCGTTGAGAAGCACGCTGCGTTCGCCGCCGTCACGTGGTGTGCGGAAGAAGGAGGGCTGTTCGCCACCGGTAACGTAGAACGTGCCATAGGCAAACGGCCCGTCTTTCATCGGAACCGAGCTGTCATCTTCCTTGATGCGGCCCTTCATCTCGGCAAACAGCGTCTTCTGCAGGGCTTCGGTATCGGCCATCGCCGCCTTCATGTAGGTGTTTTCGGCCTCCAGATGCTGACGGATTGCTGGGTCGAGGATCGAGGGGTCCTTGAACATCGCCTGCCAGTTATCGGCGCGCAGCCAGGCATAGTCGTCCGTCCTGGTAATGCCATGGCGGGTATCCGTGACTGGCTTTTTCGGCGCGGCGGGAGCAGGCGGCAGGTTCTTGAAGATGGACAAGGAAATCTCCGGGGATGCGAGGGGTCTGTGTCCGAGATAGAGACCGGCCGGGCAAGGTTCAAGCTGAAACTCGTCCTGGCCTTGGCCGAGGCAGGCAACTTGAGGTGGCAGTGAACGGTTCCGGTGCGATTGCTCGTGTTTATGAGGCCGCTGCAACGTCTTGATTGCCAGCTTTAACTTGGTGTTAGCGCAATTACTTCAGATTGCGCTCCGGCGCGATGTCCCTGCTGCGCTTTGCCAGAGGCATCATGCCTCGCTTTTCCATTTTTTCGTTCAGCGCGCGGTCAATTGCCCAGCCGGAGTTCCGACATGAGTTTTCGCAATCTTTCCATTCTTCTGAAGATAAGCCTGGTCATGGCTGTCATGATCCTGTCCTCCGTGGTTATCGCCGCCGTCGGAGCAAGAGGGGTCGTGTCCCTCGAAAACACGCTTACCTCCGTCGGAATGAAGGAAGAGGTTGCTCGCGAGGCGATGGATCTGCGCGTTGATGTCATCGCCATCAGCCGTATGACCTACCAGCTCGCCCTGAAACCGGGCGGAGCCGAGGAATTCCGCACTGAGGCCGAGACCCGTGCCAAGGAAATGCTGGGACGCCTGCCCAAGATCGAGGTAGGAGCGGATGAGACGCAGGTTCTGCTGCTGCAGGCTATTCGCGGTGCGCTCGAGAGCTATTTCACCGATATCCGTGGCATGATCGACCATGCACAGGCCAATCCCAACGATGCGGCCAGCATCCGCGGCTTGCTGGACCAGGTTCTTTATGCGCAAAAGGCCGTGACGGTCGCCGTCAAGGAATACAGCACCTATTCCGGCAACGCGCTGGCGGCTGCCCGTGCTGATGCACTGGAGTCCTCCCGCACGGCGCTGATGATCGGCCTCGGCATTGCTGCAGCCTGCATTCTCGCCGGTGCCGTGATCGGTCTGCTGGTCGCGCGCCGCGGCATTGCCGCCCCCGTTCGCGATCTGACCGCCGCGATGAGCTGTCTTGCCGAAGGCAATCTTGACAGCGCCGGCACCGATGCCACCCGCAAGGACGAGATCGGCGAAATGGCTCGAGCCGTCGAAGTGTTCCGCCGCAACGCATTGGCGATGCGCGATATGAAGGCGCAGGAAGCAGCCTTGAATGCGCTCAGCAGCGAGTTGCAGTCGAGCATCAGCGCTGTTGTTGCAGCGGCGGTCGCCGGCGATTTCACCGGCCGTATCGGCAAGGATTACCAGAACGACGACCTCAACCGTTTTGCCGGCAGCGTCAACGAACTGGTTGGCAGTATCGATCTTGCCGTCAATGAAGTGCGCCGCGTCATCGCAGCGCTTGCCGATGCCGATCTGTCGGAAAGCATGGAAGGCCATTTCCAGGGCGCATTCGCCGAGTTGCAGCAGAACGTCAACGCCACGATGGTGACGCTCCGCTCGACCATGAACAATGTGCGCGGTGCCGCCGGCACCATCAAGGACAGCTCGGCAGAACTCAGCTCCGCCGCCAATGATCTGTCGAAGCGCACCGAGCAGCAGGCCGCAGCGCTTGAGGAAACCGCGGCAGCGCTTGACGAGATCACCGCGACCGTGCGCACCTCCTCGGCACGCGCCATCGAGGCCCGAGACATGGTGCGCGAAACCAAGGAAAGTGCCGGAAAATCCGGCGAGATCGTCCGCAACGCCGTCACCGCCATGAGCCGTATCGAGGGCTCGTCCAGCCGGATCAGCCAGATCATCGGCGTCATCGACGAGATCGCCTTCCAGACCAACCTTCTGGCGCTGAACGCCGGTGTCGAAGCGGCACGCGCAGGCGAGGCCGGCCGCGGCTTTGCTGTCGTTGCCCAGGAAGTTCGCGAACTGGCACAGCGCTCGGCCAATGCCGCCAAGGAGATCAAGACGCTGATCAGGGCCTCGACATCCGAGGTCGAAGGGGGCGTCTCGCTGGTGCGGGCAACCGGTGATGCACTGGTTGAAATCGAAAACCTCGTGCTGCGCGTCAACGATCATGTCGAAAGCATCGCCACTGCCGCACGCGAACAATCAACCGCGCTTGCCGAAATCAACACCTCGGTCAACCACATGGACCAGATGACCCAGAAGAACGCCGCCATGGTCGAGGAAACCACGGCAGCCAGCGAGACACTCGCCGACGAAAGCCGCCAGCTGCAGGCGCTGCTGGCCCGCTTCAAGCTGGAAGAGGAAAACCGCTTCTCGCACAGCCAGCCGGCGCAGCATCAGCGCACACGTTACGCAGCCTGATTTCGGTTTGGTGATTGCGATAAAAATGGGGAGGGCGCCGTGTCCTCCCCAGCCCGTGATGCAAAAGTGGAATACGGCCGGTTCGACCACACGCGTTTAATGTCACCGCGAACCTAAGAAGAATGCGGCACGGCAATCGCATCCATGTAGCCGTCAAGATGGTTCTTCCACAGGGCTGGCTTGAACATCAAGGCATGGCCCATCCGGGCGGCAACGAATTTTCCCTGTCCTCCGGCTGACAGAAACTTTTCGAAATTCCCCCTGCAGTGCGCGATTCGATAATACTGGTCATGACTTCCGTGCAGCCAGAGCGTTGAAATTCCGCTTGGCGCGCCCCGTTCAAAGAGCGCCGGGTTGACACTTTCATGGGCGGGGCAGACTTGGCCGAGCCAGCCACCGTTGAAGTTGATCGCGCCCCGGAAAACATGCGGACGCATGCCCGCATAGGCGATCGAGAGAATGCCGCCGCGTGACACGCCGCCGATGGCAAGCTGGTCCTGGTGCACATCAGACCGCGCACGCAGGTGGCGGACGACAGCATCGATATCTTCGACAGCCCGCTCGAAGCCCGCGATTGCGATTGCAGCGTCGCAAGAATAGCCGGAGCCGTCAAAAGCAAGCCCTTCCCCGTAATTCCCCCCTGATTTTCCTCTTCCCCGGCGCTGCGGAAAGAGAGTCATCCAGCCCCGTTCGACAAAATAGTTTGCCACGACCTGCGGACTGATTGTCCTTGTATAAAAGGATTTATTCTGCCCCCGTCCGGTCGAGCCATGGTTGAAAACAACTGTCGGATAAGGTCCATCATGGTCAGGTTTGGCTGCAACAATTTCCAATTGAGCATCTGCCTCACAGGACGGGATAAAAAACGTTTCAATCTTCACGAGGCCGACCACCATTTCAGTATTTCATCGCATGCGGTGTCATACAGATCTCAACGAAAGCGGCAGTTTTGCAACTGAATTTTGCGGCGTGTTTCACTAGGGGGCCGTTGTGTCCTCCCCTTTGCGTTTCAGCGCTCGCGCTGCCGCCTGCGGCACTCCTTCACCGGCAGCCCACCGTTTCCCCTTGGCTTGCTGTGCGGGTCTCGTCGTGAAGGACTGTTGAGATTCGTCATGGGGTTGCAGAGCAGGGCGCGGGAAACTGGAGGGTACGTCCCGCTCCTTTAGATAAGGCTATACTAAAATATAGACGGCGTTGCCTCCAGACCGTAGACTATAACCCAGGAACAGGTGCAGGGCTCGGGGCGGGAGCGCACAGATGCCTATCTTCATCGACCGGCATGACCTTTCGGGAACCACGGCCGCAGACGTTGCCGAGGCACATAGCAAGGATCTTGAGATTCAGGATCAGTACGGCGTCAAGTTTCTGACCTACTGGTTCGACCAGCGGCGTGGGACCGCGTTTTGCCTGATGGACGCGCCGGACGCCGAAGCGGCCCAATGCGTTCACCGCGAGGCGCACGGTCTGGTTTCCGGCGAGATCGTCGAGGTTGCCCTGTCGGCGGTCGAGGCGTTTCTGGGCCGGATACATGACCCGGTGCCGGCCCCGGGGCAATCTTCGGCCGAAATGGATTCCGGCCACCGGGCGATCCTGTTCACCGATATTGTCGGCTCGACAGCGATGACGGCGCGGCTTGGTGACCGGATGGCGGCCGAACTGGTCAGGGCCCACGACGCGGTGGTGCGCAGGTGCCTCGAACAGTTTTCCGGCCGCGAGGTGAAGCACACCGGTGACGGCGTCATGGCGGCCTTTGCCTCGATAAAAGCAGCGGTCGATTGCGCCAGAGCGATCCAGCAGGAATTCGAGCGCTACAATAGCGGCAATGCCGAGCCGCTTCATATCCGCATCGGGCTGGATTGCGGCGAGCCCGTCGAGGACAGCAACGATCTGTTCGGTTCCACAGTGCAACTGGCAGCCCGCCTGTGTGATGCGGCCTCCGGAGATCAGATCCTGGTGTCGGAGAACATTTTCCGGGAGTATGGTGCCGCCGATCTTTTCACGCAGGCAAAACGCCGCCGGCTCAAAGGTTTTTCAAAGCCCGTCCTGGCCTTCCGATGCGAATGGGCGGGCCTATGATGCGCGTTTCCAAACTGCCGCTACTGCCGCGCGGCAGTGAGAAACCGCCAGATTTCCCTGCAATCCGTCACCATCGTCCAATTATCCGCGTAGTCGCTATCGAGTTGCAGGCGGCGTAGATAATGGGCGTCGAGACCGCTGTTCAACCGGTAGCCGATCAGGCCGGGGCGGGACTTGATATAGGATGAGGTATTGGACCCGTATCGCTCGATATCCCTCATAGTCAACGGCGAGGGGCCGACGATGCTCATATCGCCACGCAGGACATTGAAGAGCTGCGGCAGCCCGTCCAGACCCAATTGTTGAAGAACTGCACCCATCGGCGGAAGCGAGACGTCCGGCTGATGCTTGCGTGCCCACAGCGTTTCCGGCGTTGTTGTCAGGTATTGAGCGAAATCCTCGCCTCCGGGAGGAGACGATGTCCGAAACTTCAGGCGGACAAGGGATACGCCATCATATCCGATCTCGGCATGGCCGCAGATGACTGATCCTGTGGTTGATAGCTTCACCAGCGCCGCGATCATCAGGATGATTGGCAGGAATACCAGGATGATCGACAGTGAAATGAAGACATCCAGGAAACGCTTGGTGAATCCTCCAGTTGGTCTGTACTGAAGATTGACAATATGCAGGAGGGAATATTTACCGTTTCTTGCCGCCGATGATATCATTTTGCGCTCGAAATGTTTTGGGTTTTCCACAAGACCTGCTTTGCTGTCCAAGGCAGAGCGCTCGGAAGGCAAGGCAGGGCGCCACCAAAAAATGAAACCTCCTACGCGGCGAGGTCCGCGCTAGGGACGTTTTTTACCGAAGTCACATCGGTCATCACCTTCCTGTTCATGACGAAGAAGGCAAGGTTTGTCGGGCAGCGCAGGATAAAAGCCGGATAGTGTGATACCAGCTTGGTGAAGACCTTGGGGTCCGGAAGAAACCGCTTCGCGGCTCCGCGCAGGAGCGCATAGACATAAGCGCCCTCATACAGTCTCTGCCTGAAGGCGATGGTTTCAGCATCCATGGAATAGATGCGGCTGTTGTTGCGCATATAGTTGTACTGGATGGCAAGGCAGCCCTGGATACTGATCGATTTCGGGCTTTCCCAGGAAACGTTTGACCAATAAAGGTTAAGTCCCTCGCCACAGCTCACATTGACACGAACATCGACCGCCGTTGCGTTGTCAATCGACAACTCGATCCAGAAGATGTGGTCTTCTCCGGCACTTCTGAGCGAGGTGTTGAAGCGAAGGGTCGGGTTTTTGCGGAAATTGTAGACGACGGTTGATGTCTGCGGCGGGCATTCGCGGATCATTGTCCGCGTCAGTTCACCCGCACCGAAGACCTTGACCAGCTGCGACTGACCTGCCCCCCGGTTTTGGCTAAGGGCCTGCCATGTCTCGGGCAGGCAACGGAAATAGTCGCCGTAATGTTTGCTTCTGACGTGATTGCAGAAAAAGAAATCGCTCTTCCGCAGCGCCGACAATGCCCTTTGGATATGCAGGGGAGTCCAGATATCGTCGGAGTCGAGGAACGAGACGAAATCGATCTCTTCGCCGGCAAGGCTGTCGAGACCGGCATTCCGTGCTCCGGCAGGGCCCGAATTGACCTGCGTGATGACGTTGAGCGAGTGCCCGCACTTGAACGAGAATCCGTCAAGCTCGTCACTGGCGGGGTGCGGCGAGGCGTCATCGACGACAACAATCTTCAGCGCAACGCCGGGGGGCAATTGCTGCAGCGCAACTGAATCGAGAGCCCTGCGCAGGATTCCGTCTTCTGCCTGATAGAAAGGTATTATGACAGCGATATTGGTCATCACTTTAAGCCTCACACTATATTTATTATTAACACTCTCTATTTCTGGTTGTTTTTTATAATTCGATTATACGCGTGCGTAATTATTGCGAATAAAACAAAATTATTGAGCATTTTGCCTAAAATTCAGGCAGCGTAAGCGTCGAATTTGTGACAAAATGATGAAATTTTGTCTTGGTAATCAATTGGTAACATAGTTTTAAGTTTGTTATTCTGTGGATACACTAGTTATTGTGGATGAGCAATAGTAGTTGATGCGAATGTAACCGCGTCTCGTTGAACCTTTATTGGGGGGAATTGGTGCGGACCAACGAAGGGTAGCATCGGGTGAACGGTACAATTTTTGCTGCGCTGCAATGTGATTTCTGCCGCCTCGCCAGATCGCGTCTTTTGTTTGTGACGCATTATCTTGGTTCCGGCTGATCCGCGTTTCTTCCCAATCAAGCTGCATCCCGCAGTGACCCGTTAAATACCCGCAGAATGTCAGATGCCGTATTTTCTGGATGGACAAGGTGGGTGTAACTTTATAACAATCCGCAATGTTACGTTATTACATAAATATTGCAGGAGAAACTCATGCCGATCCATCTTGGCAAACCGATGCGGGCCGCCGCTGTTCTGGCGCTGACGGCGCTGTCTCCCCTTCCAGCCTTCGCCGATGATCATCAGGAAACATGGCGGCTGTTCGTCGCCGATCACACCCAGCCCGTGGTGCGGGCGCTCGATATGGCCAGCGGCAAGGAACTCGGCCGGTTCGATCTTGGCGGTTACGCCGCACTGTCCCTGAGCGACAGCGGCAAGACCGTTTTTGCGGTGCAGGGCGACAAGGACACAGTGCAGGTCATCGCGTCCGGCATCGCACTGGCCGATCATGGCGAGCACCGCGATATCGAAATTTCCGATCCGAAACTGTTGCCCGGCGTCATCACCGGCAAGAAGCCGGGCCATGTGGTCACGCATGGCGATGATGTGGCGGTCTTTTACGATCGTGGCGGCAAGGTCGATCTGTTTCAGGAAAGCGCGCTGCTGGAAGGCAAGGGAATTGCTGCAAGTGTCGATACCACGGCCGCGCATCATGGCGTCGCCGTGCCGATGGGGCAGCATATCCTCGTTTCCTTGCCCAATATGACGACGGATGTGAAGCCGGATGAGCTGCCCCCGCGGCTTGGCCTGCGCATTGTCGACCGGGAAGGCAAGCAGGTTGGTGATGTCGCGACATGCACTGGGCTGCATGGCGAAGCGTCATCGGCACGTCTGGTCGCCTTCGGTTGCGCCGAAGGCGTTCTTGTCGCCCGGCCCGGCGGGCTCGATGGGCCGAAGCTGGAAATGGTCGCCTATGGCAGCGATCTGCCGGAGGGCAAGGTTTCGACCCTGCTCGGCGGCCGGTCGATGCAGTTCTTTCTCGGCAATTACGGTGACGACAAGGTCGTGCTGATCGATCCGGACGCAGCTTCACCCTATCGGCTGGTCGAACTTCCCACCCGCCGTGTCGATTTCATCCTCGATCCGGCCAATGTCCGCAACGCCTATATCCTGACGGAGGATGGCAAGCTGCATGTGCTGGATGTCGTCAGCGGCAAGATCGTCCGGTCTGCCGGCGTCACCGAGCCCTATAGCAAGGATGGCCATTGGCGCGATCCGCGTCCGCGGCTTGCGGTTGCCGGCGACAGCATCGCGATCACCGATCCGCGCCATAGCTTGGTGCGGATGATCAACACTGAAACGCTGAAGCAAACCGCGACCATTTCCGTCGAAGGCATGCCGTTTGCGATCGTTGCGGCCGGTGGCTCCGGTGCGACGCACTAAGCCTCGAAGGACCGCTGTCCGCACCTGACATCAGGTGCGGACAGCGATTTCAATTTGCCTTATCCGCCGCAACGGCCGCCAAAGTTTGTCTGGTCAAGTACGCTGCCATTGACGGTGAGGACCGAGCCTGGGCCTTGTGTCAGTGAACCGCCGAGGCTGCCGTCCCAGGACGGATCGACCTTGCAATCGCGCGGGGTGCCGGTAACGGTGACGTCACCTTTGACATCCAGCGATGGTCCCATGAAGTAGAGCCCCGCCGTGCCGGCCTTATCGATCGTGACATTGTCGAAGGTGATGTCGCTGATCGGCCCGCCAAGGAAGTCCCAGTCGCTCCCGTAGATGAACGCGCCGTAGGTCCCGGCATTGGTGATCGCCACGTTCTTGAAGCTGATGCCGGAAACCGGATTGAGGAAGATGCCGGCATTGCGGGTGCCGTCGATCGTCAGCCCATCGACATTGACATTCGTGGTCACGGCACCTTCCGGCATGCTGCTGGAGGTGACCATCATCAGACCATTGATGCCGCCCTTCAGCACCATGTCGGTGATGGTGACGTCGCGCGTTCCCTGCAATACGACGAGGTCCATGTCGCGTTCCTGCATGGAGTTGTCGATCGTGACCTTGTTGAGGTTCACATCGTTTGCTGCGACGAACAGCAGGCCCTCGCGGCGCGACCGCGAGATCGTCACGTTGTCCAGGGTGATGTTGCTGGCGGCGTTGGTGATAACCGGCGGCCAATCATTTTCATCGATCGCGCTGCCGGCAAAGAGGCCGTAGGTCACGTTGTCGATTTCCGTGTCGCGGATCGTCAGGTTGCTGGTTCCATGCGCGCTGACGGCGGCATAGGGCGCCCGGTTCGGGTCGAACACCGAGAATTCGCATTCCGTGCTGCTTTCGCAGATGTAGAGGTCGTGGATGCTGGAGTTCTGGATAATCGCACCGTTCACCCGGTCAAACCGGATGCCGTCATGGCTGGTGCCGGAAATATCGACACGGTCGATCATCAGGTTCGAGGCATCTGTGCCGCCGATTGCGGCCAGGCCACCTGTAATCGACAGTGTCGAGACCGCGCTGTTCGATGCCATGGTAACAACGTCCTGGGCGGGATTGTAGCCCGTCAGCGTCGTGGCAGCACCATGGTTGCGGAACCAGCCTTCGCCGCCGCTTGAGGCGCCGCGCAGGCTGAGCAAGCCGCCGCCGCCGAGCAGCACCTGGCCGTTGTTGAGCGTCAACGACTGGTCAAGCCCGATCGCGCCGTTGGCAAGGATCAGCGCGTTGTCGCCGGCCGCGGCAATGATGGCGTTGATGGCGGCGGCATCTCCATTGGCGGCGGAGACGTCGATAACATTGCCTGCGGTCTGGCCGTTCAGTTCGACTATAGCCTTCTCGAGATCGCCGGTGGCACCACGATGGGTCTCGATGGTGCGATTGCGCTCGACGCGCTGCGTCAGCGGGTCGAACGGATCTGACGAGCCGGTGGACGAGGTCGCACCGAGCGGCACGCGCAACCGCGCCATCGCCGCACCCTTGAAGTGATCTTCGTTATCGTAGGAACCAGACGCACCGATCGTCACCGTCGATCCACCGGGAAGGCCGGGCAGGTCGGCAAAGGACAGTTCGGCGCGCAGCTTGGCACCCAGCTTGTCGTCGATGTTGTCACCGTCGTACCAGTAGCTGCCGGCAAACACCTTCAGCTGCATTTTGTCGCTGGCGCCAGACAGCGGTACGCGAACACCGGCTTCGACATCGCCGCCTCGGCGGGCGCGTTCCATGCCTTCGCGGAACATCAGCTTGCCGCCGCTGACTTCGCCGCGGCCCATTCCGGCAAGCGTATGATCGTCGCCGAGCGGAAGGTAGATGTTGGCGCGTGTTTCGAACACCGGTCCGAGCGCTTCCACGCCGAAGGACAGCTGGTTGAAGGAATTGTCATAGGCGCTGTTCAGGTAGTCGTAATAGCCATAGACGCCGACCACCCAGTCGTCGCTTGCCCGCATGCGATAGCCCGCGCCGATCGACCCGCGCTGCACGCCACCCTCGATGAAGGCACCTTGCGTATCGATGAACAGCGCATTGCCCGAATCGAGCAGGATGGGCAGGAAGAAGCCGCCGCTGGCGCTTGAATTGCCACTGCGCCAGGTGCCGTCGATTTCTACCGACGGGCGCCAATCGGCTGCGTACAAAGGCAGTGGCGCAGCGCTCGCTGTGGCGAGCGCGTATACAAGAATGCTCTTATTTTTCAAAATACTAACCCCTAGACTCACGTCCGCAAGAGCGGATGCCGGGGCGAATTAGAATACTTGACTGTAATAGTCAATTTTAAGGAGTGCGCCGGTACAATCCGTCGCAGGCACCCTGTTGAAAACTCGTTTTGCAGGGTGCTGCGGCGCTGTCAGGCGGTCAGTTTCAGGCCGATGCCCCAGGGATCGATCAGTGAGACGGTATCACCGCTGCGCGTTACCGGTATCTCCAGTTCGTCGAGCTTGGCAATCGCGTTCTGCAGCTTGGCCGGATCATTGAAATGCACGGTGTAGTCTGAAAGACCGGTCATGTTGGCCTGGCGTTTCGGTGCGCCGCGCGAGTTCCAGATATTGGCGCCGACATGGTGATGATATTTGCCCGAGGCAAAGAAGCTGGCGCCGGGATAGCTTGCCATCAGGTCAAGGCCGAGCACATCGCCGAAGAACGCGTTGGCCTGCGGGATATCCGAAACCTGCAGATGGATATGACCGATCGTGCTGCCGGCGGCCATGCCGTCCCATTTGTCCTTCGGGGCTTCGTCATAGAGCGCCTGCAGGTCGAACGGCAGCGTCGCCATCTTCACCATGCCGTCCTGCAGGTAATTCCATTCGCTGCGCGGCCGGTCGCGGTAGACCTCGATGCCGTTGCCTTCCGGATCGCCGAGATAGATGGCTTCCGAGACCAGATGGTCGGACGCGCCCTGAAGCGGCACGTTGTTATGGGCGATATGGGCGAGCCAGCGGCCAAGCTCGGTGCGGTCCGGCATCAGGAAGGCGGTGTGAAACAGACCCGGCGCATTGTGCGGCGCGACGGCCGCATTGCCTTGCGTCGTCAGGGTCAGAAGCGGACGGCTGGCAACGCCGAGCGTCTCGCCGCTTGCGGTCTTCTCGATCGGCTTCAGGCCCATGATGGCCTGGTACCATGAGGACACCATCGGTAGATCGCGCACGACCAGATGCGAATGATCGACATAGGCTGGCATGCGGACGGCGTGGTCTTCGGCTTGAACGGTCATGGGGATGCTCCCTGCCTTGGCTGTGGTGACGGCGCTGCTTGTGACCAATGCGGTGGCCGAAAACTTCATGAAGGTGCGTCGGTTGAAGCTGGTCATTGTTCTGTCCCCGTCCGTTGTCTGCCCAACTATATGACGCGCGCGCGGCGTTCACGGAAGATACTGACTTGAGGATGTACTGTTCTCAACGTGTTGACAATCGCCTGCGACCGTATGGCGGGTTGTGACTTTTGTCGTGTCACACCTATATTGAATCTATCCGCGCAATGCGGCGAGGGTGACGGCCTTGCAAAGCCTGTCATCACGCGCTGCGGCCGGCGCGGCGAACCCGAGGAGACCGTCATGTATTCGAGAATTATCGTGCCGATTGCCATGGACCATCTGGAGCACGGCGAGAAAATCCTGGAGCGCGCCCAATCGCTGCTCGACGAGGGCGGCGAGATCATCCTGCTCAACGTCGTCGAGGATCTGAATGCCTATGCCCAGGGCTACATGATCGTTGATTTTCCCTTGGAGTTGATCGAGGCATCGCGCGAGCATGCCAAGAAAACGCTGACGGAACTGATGGAAAAACACGGCGTGACGAAGGGCAAGGTCGAAATCCGCATCGGCGGTGCCGCCGGCATCATCAACACTTTTGCCGAGGAAGTGGAAGGCGATCTGGTGATCATCGCTTCGCACCGGCCAGGGCTGATCGATTATTTTATCGGCTCGACGGCCAGCCGCGTCGCCAGCCATTGCAAATGTGCGGTGCTGATCGACCGTTAAGGCAAGCCCGTGGTTTTGCGCGTGCACCACCCGTTCGGGAGCGCGGCTCCCGAACCGCTCACTGTGCCTGATATCGGAATGTTACTGTAACGTACTTGTGCATGCCCGCATCAATATGCCCGGTTGTGGCGTCAGCAGTGCATCTCACATTCACGCCACAGATCAACGTTCGATGGAAGGTACATGACATGGCCTACGACGACAGCAACGTAACGCGACGCAATCTCCTTATAGGCACAACAGCTTTAGCGGCCGGTGTCGTTGCGGTCGGCAATATCGCCACCACAACGACTGCACAGGCACAGGCCGCCGCTCCCTCCGGCAAAGTGCCGAACATCCTGGTGATTTTCGGCGATGATATCGGTGTTCCCCAGATCAGCGCCTATACGATGGGGTTGATGGGCTACCGCACGCCGAACATCGATCGCATCGCAGCCGAAGGCGCGATCTTTACCGACAGCTATGGCCAGCAAAGCTGCACGGCCGGCCGTGCGTCCTTCATTCTCGGGCAGGAGCCCTTCCGCACCGGGCTCCTGACGATCGGTATGCCGGGCGATCCACACGGCATCCAGGACTGGATGCCGACCATTGCCGACGTGATGAAATCGAAGGGATACGCCACCGGGCAGTTCGGCAAGAACCACCTTGGCGACCGCGATGAGCATCTGCCGACGAAACACGGTTTCGATGAGTTTTTCGGCAATCTCTACCATCTGAACGCCGAGGAAGAACCCGAAGGTTATTTCTATCCGAAGGACGCCGAGTTCAGGAAAAAGTATGGTCCACGCGGCGTCATCAAGTCGACGGCGGACGGCAAGATCGAGGATACCGGCGCTCTCAATACCAAGCGTATGGAGACGGTAGACGAAGAGTTCCTGGCTGCAGCCAAGGACTTCATTGATCGTCAGGCCAAGGCCGATAAGCCGTTCTTCTGCTGGTTCAACTCGACCCGCATGCACGTCTTCACCCACCTGAAGAAGGACTCGCTTGGCAAGACCGGCAAAGGCATTCATGCCGATGGCATGGTCGAGCATGATGGGCACGTTGGCCAGTTGCTCGATCAGCTCGACAGCCTTGGCATCGCCGACAATACGATCGTGCTCTACACGACCGACAACGGCGCGGAAATTGCCCTGTGGCCGGATGGCGCCATGACCATGTTCCACGGCGAAAAAGGCACCACTTGGGAAGGCGGTTTCCGCATCCCGATGATGGTCCGTTGGCCGGGCGTCGTGAAGCCGGGCACGCAGATCAACGATCCGGTGACACTGATGGATTGGCTGCCGACATTCGCGACCGCCGCTGGCATCACCGACATTAAAGAGCAGATGAAGACGGGTTATCAGGCCGGCACCAAGACCTTCAAGGTCCATCTCGACGGCTTCGACCTGACCTCCTTGCTGAAGGGCGAAAACAAAACCCCGCCGCGTGAATCCGTCTATTATTTCGACCAGGGCGGGAACCTGAATGCCATCCGGTGGAACGACTGGAAACTGAGCTTTGCGGTGGCGCATGGCAATATTGCCACCGGTGTCCGCGAAACCCCGGCCTGGGCGCTCATCGCCAATCTGCGGATGGATCCGTACGAAAAAGGACTGGAGGAAGGCGGAGGGGCGGTCGATTTCCTTGCCCGCAATATGTGGTTGCTGGTGCCGATCCAGGGGAAGATCAAGGAGTTTTTCCAGGACTTCGACAAGTACCCGTTCCAGATGGGCAGCACACTGAATGCCAGCAACATCAACTATGGTTGGCTGCAGCAGCAGGCGGCGCTCAAGAAGCTCGGCGAGCTGGAACAACTCGCGCCGCGCTGAGAGCGTGCCGTAGCAAGGCCCGCCTGTGTTCGCATCGTTATCCACAGCGAACGGGCGGTTTCGCGGCCAGCAGAGCTGTTTTTAGCGTGTGTAACCAAGGAATACCGGGACGGCTCAGTGCCGCCCCGGTATTCGATCGTTTTGCACGGCCGGACAGCTTGTCATGGGCGGAGCGATCCTTGGAACCAGGGCGTGGCAACGGCTGGTCTCCTCCATCCGCTGAGAAGGCGCACCTTCTGAAAGCTCACGTCTCGGCTTTACGCGTCCCCGCGATCTGCCGTTCAAGCTTCAGGTTGATTGGCGGCGCTTCTTTTTCGAATGTCTCTACCCTGCGATCGTAAACGGGAGAAATCGTGCCCAGCGCCCGGTCCCAGAACGAGAAGTAGTTGGCGAAGTTATACTTGAACTCCGCGTGATGCTGATCGTGATATGTCGTGCACAGCAGCGGCGAGGGACGGCGGGCCGTCTTCGAGGCGAAATATTCAAAACCGGCATGGCCGAAGGTGCCGTTGATCTGATCAAACAGCCGGTTGGCCAGCACGATAAGGGGTGGAAACGGCACGATGAAAACGATGACCGCATAAAATCCCTGCGACAGGGCGGTATCGACAAGCCCGATGGAATCATTGCTCCAGACGGTCGGCGCGACGCTGCGATGGTGCTCCAGATGGTACTTATAGAAGTATTTGGTATGGAGCAGCCGGTGAGCAAAGTAGAACCAGGCGTCAAACAGTACCATGCAGAGGAGAAACAGCGGCACTGCGGTCCACCAGTTGAAGTCCCAGGGTTGCATGGCCCAGCCCTTGTATTGGGCGAAAAGACCGATTGTCACGGACAGGCAGGTGACGAGAATGGAAGCAAGGCTCAGGCGAATTTCTGCCGCCTTGCGTTTTTCGCCACGCCTTTTCTTCTGGATACGGCGCTCAGGGTTGCGATTGTTCAGCCAGATTATGCTGCAGCCAAGAAGGAAATACAGCGCTACGGTCACGCCGTAGAGCACGGCGAGCAGGACGGAAAACTCCGCAAGCCCTTCGAAAAAACCTGTCATCCGCCCTGATATTCCTTCTGCGCTTTGGCCCCCGTAAGCGTAGGGACCCCTTCGCTCGCCGATAAAAAGCGTTCCAGCGCAGAAGATTACCTGATTCGGGGACTTCACCCGTGACCGTTGCACGGCTTTCAAGCGAATGTGAAGCCGCTTATCCAGGCCGATGTCACTTTGTCTCGCCCGGGGCCGGTTTCCGTCAATCTGAACCCCTGGGGCAAACAGGAGGTTTGCCCCAGGGGTTCGGCGCTTGCTTTGCAGCCGCTTGGGATGGAATTACCATCCGGCAACTCGCGCATCGACCGGAAGATGCCAATCAGGCGCGGCCCTCTGAACCCCTTCCGGATCAGCGATTGATCCGCGCCTGATGCTCGGCCGAGTAGCGCGCGCCCTGAATTGTCACGGTCGAGACCGCAGCCTGGATGGACGCGAGATCGCCGGCCGACAGGATGACAGCGGCAGCGCCGATGTTTTCGTCGAGGCGGTTCAGCTTGGTCGTGCCGGGGATCGGCACGATCCAGGGCTTTTGTGCGAGCAGCCAGGCGAGCGCGATCTGCGCCGGGGTCACCCTCTTCGCCGCCGCGATCTCGCCGAGCAGGTCGACAAGCGCCTGGTTGGCCTTGCGGGCGTCCGTTGAGAAGCGCGGCACGGTGTTGCGGTAGTCCTTGTCGTCGAAAGTGGTCTGCGCATTGATTGCACCGGTGAGGAACCCCTTGCCGAGCGGGCTGAAGGGAACGAAGCCGATGCCTAATTCCTCCAGCACCGGCAGGATGTCATCCTCCGGCTCACGCCACCAAAGCGAATACTCGCTCTGCAAGGCTGTGACCGGCTGGACGGCATGGGCGCGGCGGATGGTCTGGGCGCCTGCCTCGGACAGGCCGAAATGCTTGACCTTTCCTTCGGCGATCAGGTCCTTGACCGTGCCTGCGACGTCCTCGATCGGCACATTGGGATCGACGCGATGCTGGTAGAACAGGTCGATGACATCGGTGTTCAGCCGTTTCAGCGCGGCGTCGGCAACGGCGCGGATATGCTGTGGACGGCTGTTCATGCCGCTCTGCCCGCCCTCGGCATTGAAGTCGAAGCCGAATTTCGTGGCGATAACCACCTTATCGCGAATGGGGGCGAGCGCCTCGCCGAGCAACTCCTCGTTCTTGTAGGGACCATAAGCCTCTGCACTGTCGAAAAACGTGACGCCGCGTTCGAATGCGGTGCGGATCAGCGTGATGGCCTGCTGCTTCTCGGTGGCCGGGCCGTAGCCGAAGCTCAAGCCCATGCAGCCGAGACCGATGGCCGAGACTTCAAGGCCGCTATTTCCAAGTGTGCGTTTCTGCATTGTGGTTGCTCCTGATTAGGCCTGATATTGTTCGTCGGTGACGTGTTCCATCCAGTCGACGACCTTGCCATCCAGCGCTTCAGCGATGGCGACGTGGGTCATGGCGGTGGTTGGCGATGCGCCGTGCCAGTGTTTTTCGCCCGGCTCGAACCAGACGATATCGCCCGGCCGGATCTCCTCGATCGGGCCGCCAAGCCGCTGCACCCGGCCAAACCCGGAAACGACAAGCAGCGTCTGGCCGAGCGGATGGGTGTGCCAGGCGGTGCGTGCACCCGGCTCAAACGTCACGGTTGCGCCGCTGACGCGGGCGGGGGCTGTTCCCTGAAACGGTGCATCGATGCGGACTGTTCCAGTAAAATAGTCTGTGGGGCCTTTGGCGGATGGCGCAGAGCCATTGCGCTTGATGTTCATCAGATGTCCTTTCCAAACAGGCTGGCCGGTCATGGCCGATGATGATGCAAGTGATGATCCTGTATTTAGCGCGTGCGATTACCCGCGATTAGGTGCTAGAACGCGCTAAGCCTCATGAGGAGAATTCATGAATGCCGCGCCAGCCGATCAACGATCTGACCGCCTTTATCGCCGTTGCCCGCGAACAGAGTTTCACCCGGGCGGCGGCCAGGCTGGGCGTGTCGCAATCGGCGCTCAGCCACACGATTACCGGGCTGGAAAAGCGGCTGGGACTGCGCCTGCTCAACCGCAATACCCGCAGCGTTTCGCCGACGCCGGCCGGAGCCCGGCTGCTCGATACCGCCGGCCCGCGCATGGATGAGATCGAAAGCGAACTGGCGGCGCTCAGCGAATTGCGCGACAAACCGGCCGGCACCATCCGCATCACCGCCGGCGAACATGCGGCCGAAGCGGTATTGTGGCCAGCTCTTGCAAAGCTGTTGCCGGACTATCCCGATATCAATGCCGAGGTCATTGTCGACTATGGCCTGACGGATATCGTTGCCGAGCGTTATGATGCCGGCGTGCGGTTGGGCGAGCAGGTGGCGAAGGACATGATCGCGGTCAGGATCGCGCCCGACATGCGCATGGCGGCCGTCGGCTCCCCCGCCTATTTCGCCACCCGGCAAAAGCCTCAGACGCCGCACGACCTGACCGGCCATTCCTGCATCAATATGCGCCTGCCGACCTATGGCGGCATCTATGTCTGGGAGTTCGAAAAGGATGGGCATGAGCTGCGCGTGCGGGTCGAGGGGCGGCTGGTCTTCAACAATATTGCCCTTCGGGTGAATGCGGCAGTCGAGGGCATGGGCTTGGCCTATCTGCCGGAAGACGTTGTCCAATCGCACCTTGCCGATGGCCGGTTGATCCGTGTTCTCGAAGACTGGTGCACGCCGTTTTCCGGCTATCACCTCTATTATCCCAGCCGCAAACAGCCGTCCGCCGCCTTTGTCCTGCTGGTGAACGCGCTTCGTTATCGCCCGTATGCTTCATCCAGCTGACGTTCCTTGCACCGGGGGACACCGAGCATGCGTTGATGTCCGCCTGTCGCAAATGTTGATCCCGATGACCCTGTTCCAGCCTTTAACAGCCTGTCAAATTGTTATGGTTATCTGGCTTGCCGTCCGGCCGTGTTGACGGCAGACTGCAATGAGAGAGCCGGACCGGCTGTTGAGAGGCGTGCATGGAAATCAAGGGCATCAAGTGGAACTACGATCGCTCTGAGCTGATCGCCGATGGTGTTGTTCATGGCGTCGGGCTCGCCTTTGCGCTGATCGGCGTCACGGCGATGATCTTTTATGCAAGCGTCTGGAGCACGTCGGGGCAGCTGGTTGCCGCCTGGATCTATGGCGCCGGCCTGGTGGCGACCCTGTCGATTTCCTTCCTCTACAATCTCTATCCCGTATCGCAGACAAAGTGGTTCCTGCGCCGCTTTGATCATTCGTCGATCTTCATTCTGATCGCCGCCACCTATACGCCCTTCCTGCAGCGCGGCTGGGACGATCCTTTTCTGTTCGGCATGCTGATCGGCATCTGGTCAATCGCCATTGTTGGCGTCTTGATCAAATGCGTCTTTCCCGGCCGTTTCGACAAGCTGGCGATATTGCTCTACCTTGCAATGGGGTGGAGCGGTGTCTTTGCCGCCGGTCCGCTTCTGTCGCAGCTGACGGAGACGACGATGATCCTCATCCTGGCGGGTGGCATCATCTATTCGCTCGGCGTGATCTTCCATGTCTGGGAAAGGTTGCGCTTCCAGAACGCCATCTGGCACGGCTTCGTCGTCACCGCCGCCGCCGTGCACTATTCCGCCGTTCTCACCTGCATCAGCAGCGCTGCGAGCTGAGCAGCGCCTCTCCTTAACGGTTTGGGCGGCCAGCTCAATCCGCCTGTGGCGCGTTGCGGGCAGCCCGCAAATGCTGGTTATCGAGCGCCAGGCCCAGAATGCGCGCAATGATATCGACAGACGTATCGGGGGACAAAGGCCGCTGGTCCGTCGCAAAGGCGATCCCGATGACGGCGCTCTGGCCCACAACCGTGGGCACAGGCCAGAAATCAAACCGCGAGGCCACGGCCGGATAGACACCCGCTCGTGCCACAGATCCCATCGCCAGTGACGCCCGCGCCGCATCGAGATCGGCGGCCTGAAGCTCCGCGCCGTCGAGATTGTTGACCGGCACAAGGTCATTCCCGGCCATGAGGATCACCACAGCGGGGGCGCCGAACAATGCCGTCAGTGTCCCGGAGGTGATGGAAACGGCAGCCTTGGCGTCGCCGGCCGCGCCGATATCGCGGCTATAGTCTTGCAGCAGAGTGGCCTGTTTCGTCAGCTGCGCCGCGTTGATCGCTCTGCGGCGCGAGGTGAAGGCGACGCTGCTGACGATCAGTCCGACGAAAAAGAGCAGGACGATTGCCCAGATATTGGCCGGGTCGTTGACCGCCAGCGTGTAGCGCGGTTCGGTCAGGAAGAAGTTGTAGGCGAGCGCGCCCAGGATCGCCGAGCAGACGGAGGCTCCGAGCCCGAAGGAAACGCCGGCGATAATCACGGGTATGACAAAGACGAGCGAGACGTTCGGGATGCTGATGCCGCTGTCGAGGCCGACAGCCACGACCGTGGCGGCGGCAGTCATCAGGACCGACGCAAAATAACCCGTCAACGCCGGCGCCTGCGACGGAGCCTCGACCAGAAAGGGATTGTCCGCTCGCAGGGGAGCGGCCTCTTCGCCAAGCCCGGATTCAACGCGTGCCATTGTTCAACTCCCGCCAATGTTATGCGGTCCTGCCGCCAGAGCGGTGGACGCCGCTGCGATAGACGGCGCAAGTATACACCCGGCGCAATCCGGGCGTGAGTGAAAGGTGAGGGGAGTTCCGCCAGCGGCGTAGCGCGCGGGCTGCTGCTTGAGTGTCGCAGGCTCAAGGTTCTGGTAGCGATTTGTTACAGTGCTGGTTCGTCAGCCGCGAGCGTCTGCAAAACAAAATCCGCCCGTTCGGCAATGCCGGTCTTCGGCAGGATGCAGATGTCATAGCCAAGCAGGCTATAGGCTCTGAGGAGGCGGTCGTATTCCGCCACCGCCGCATCGAGGCCGTGCCGCCGCTCGGGATCGGTCACATAAATCTCCGGCCAGGGCGGCACCAGGAAAACCCGTTTGTGATAACGATGCGCCTGACAGAACTTCGCCAATGCCGGTTCGCCGGTAACGTGTTCGAGTGCTGCGGCGGCATCGACCAGCCCCCTGTCGAAGAACACCCAGCCTTGGTATCTACCAGCGGCATTCCGGTCCTCAAGTGCCATCGCGACGGCGCGGCGGGCAAAGGCGGTCATGTTGACCCAGGGCAGGGCAGATCCGTTGCCCTTCGCCTCGTCTTCGACAATGCGCCGGCCCGGTTCCTCGACAACGGCATATCCCCGAGCGGAAAGCGCTGCAAGCAAGGTGGACTTGCCACCGCCCGAGCAGCCTGAAATCACCACGAAATGGTTCATAAAAATCTCTCTGTTATGGGCCTGACCCCTTTCAATTCGGCGCAGCGCCCGGTGCCGATGCCGGCGCCTGATTGCATCCGGTCGCGGGGCGCAGGGATTTGGCCATGCGGCCGACAAGGTTGTTATAGGCCTTCAGTGCTTTGCGCGGATATGTCAGCTGGAAATAGGCAGCACTCCCGTCACATAAAGCGACGGCGCGGGAATACAGAATATCGCTACCTTTGGCACCGGAATAACTGGCCCATCCTGGTGTCACTTTTTCATAGGTAATGTGCCAGCCTTCCTGCATGTCCCACGCCATGCGTTGCCGGATATCGGCAGCGAATGCCCCCTCTTCGACAAAAGCGCCGAAAATCAACAACCTGGCACCGTCCCTTGATTCAAATGTTGCGCCATCGCCATTGTCGCTTTCCTGCGCCAATGTGAAACCGGGCGGCACGTCAGCGCTGTAGTCGAAGCGCGGATTTGAATAACGGACCCACCCGTCCGCCGCCAGAACGGGGATTGCGGCCCAAAAGCTGGCGATCAGCAGCAACGCATATCTCAAAACTGTTTCTCCATTTCTCCATCGGCCGACTAAGTCGGCTCGAATGTCAGCGCAACACCATTCATGCAATAACGCAAGCCGGTCGGCGGCGGACCGTCGGGAAAGACATGGCCGAGGTGGGCGTCACAATCGGCGCAACGAATTTCCGTCCGGCTCAGCCCATAGGAGACGTCGTGATGCTCCGTCACCGCTTCCATGGATATCGGCTCGAAGAAACTTGGCCACCCCGTTCCGGAATCGAATTTCGTCTGCGAACGATAGAGCGGCCGGTTGCAGCAGACGCAGCGATAGGTGCCTGTTTTGCTGATTTCGAAATCCGGGCTTGAGAAAGCGCGCTCGGTGCCGTGCTGCCGGGTGATCCGGTATTGCTCCGGGGTCAAAAGCTCCCGCCATTCGGTATCGGTTTTCTCGACTTTCAGGGTGTTTTTCTCGTTCATCGGCCTCTCCGTGACGTTATGGCGCAGGACATAGGACGAACTTGCACTGCGGCAATTGCCGTTACTGGCCCGGCGTTAAAATTGGTATCTGGATGCCGTGAGTGTTTTGCGTCAGCAACTGGGCACAAGGGCTTGTATATCCCGTCGTAACCTTGAGTTTACCCATCGCTTGCCTTATTCCCAACGGTAGACGCTGCGGCATTCTTTGCCGCCGTTCCCGCTTTTCGCCATCTATCCACGAAAGGAACCTGCTGACCCATGAATGTCACCGACCTGACATTTCTGGCCCTCTGCCTTCCTTTCCTGGGGGCGCTTTTTGCGCCTTTGCTGACACGAATGCTTGGCCACAATGCCGCCTGGGTACTGGCCCTCATACCGGCGGCGATCTTTGTCCATTTTGCCGGTTTTACGGCGGAAATCGCGCAAGGCACCCCCATCACCGGCGGCTACACCTGGGTGCCGTCCTTCAATGTCCGGTTTTCGTGGCTGATCGATGGCCTGTCGCTGAGTTTCATCCTGCTGATCTCGGGCATCGGCGCGCTGATCGTTCTTTATGCCGGTGGCTATCTGAAGGGCCATGCGCATCAGGGCCGGTTCTTCTCGTTCCTGTTGATGTTCATGGGGTCGATGCTCGGCCTCGTCGCGTCCGACAGCTTCCTGATGCTGTTCGTCTTCTGGGAACTGACGTCGATCACGTCGTTCCTGCTGATCGGCTTTGACCATCATCGCGAAGCCGCGCGCCGTGCCGCCTTCCAGGCGCTGGTCGTTACCGGCGGCGGCGGGCTGTTTCTGCTCGCCGGTCTGATCGTGCTCTGGAACATTTCCGGTGTTACCCAGTTCTCGGCGCTGATGTCTCTTGGTCCGATGGTCAAGGCAAGCCCGCTTTATCTCGCAGCGCTCGTACTGGTGCTGGGCGGCGCCTTCACCAAATCGGCGCAGTTTCCGTTCCATTTCTGGCTGCCGAACGCCATGGAAGCGCCGACACCGGTTTCCGCCTACCTGCATTCGGCGACCATGGTGAAGGCCGGGGTCTATCTGTTGATGCGGCTCAACCCCGTGCTGGGGGATACGCCGGAGTGGCAGCTTATTCTGCCGGTATTCGGTGCCGCGACCCTCGTCATCGGCGCGCTTCTCGCGGTGCGCCAGACGGACCTGAAGCTGATGCTCGCCTATACGACAATGTCGTCGCTCGGCCTTCTGGTGATGCTAACCGGTTTCGGCGTGCCCTATGCCATCGAGGCGGCGGTGCTCTATCTCGTTGCGCATTCGCTGTTCAAGGGCGCCCTGTTCATGGTGGCGGGCATCATTGATCACGAGACCGGCACCCGCGATGTTACCCGTCTCGGCGGGCTGCGCACTGCTATGCCGCTGACATTCGCAATTGCGCTTGCTGCCGCCATCTCGATGGGCGGCCTGCCGCCTTTCTTCGGCTTTCTGGCCAAGGAAGAGGTTTATGCCGCTCTGTCGTCGTCTGATCCTCGTTCGATCGTTTTTGCGGTTCTTGTGATCACCGGCAACGCGCTGATGTTTGCCATCGCCTTCGCTGTGGCGCTGAAGCCGTTTTCCGGAAAGCTGGTGGCAACGCCAAAGCACCCGCATGAAGCACCGGTGCTGCTCTGGCTTGGCCCGGCCGTGCTGGCGCTGGCCGGTCTCGTCGCGGCCGTGCTATCGGCGGCCGGACACGCCTTGATCTCCACCCCGATGGCATCCGCTATCGCCGGCGAGCCGCGCGTGATCACCATTTCGCTTGTGCCGCATATCGGCGTTCCGCTGGCACTGTCCGGCATCACCGGCGTTATCGGTATTGCACTTTACCTTGGCCTGGCGCGGGTGAGGGCAGGCGTCGCGTCCGTTCTCGCCTGGATCGGCTGGGGGCCGGACCGTGGCTTCGATCAGGCTATCCGCGGTCTCGTGCGCTTTTCCTTCGCCGTGACCCGGCGGCTGCAGAATGGCAGGCTGGACAGTTACATGACCATGACTTTCACAGCGATTGCGGCCGTTCTGCTCGTGCCGCCGTTCGTCTTCGGCGAATTGGCGCTGGCGCCGGTCTTCCCGTCCATTCCTCTGCACGAACTGGCGATCATGGTCATCGCGGTGATCGGCCTATTTGCCGTCGTTCTCGCCAAGGACCGGCTGACGGCAATCGTCTCGCTCGGCATTCAGGGCTTCTCGGTCGCGGTCATCTTCCTGCTCTACGGCGCGCCGGATCTGGCCTTCACCCAGTTCATGATCGAAACGCTGGCGGTGGTGATCCTTGCGCTGGTGATGACACGGTTGAGGCTGTCGCCGTCCGATCATCGTCCGTTCCGCGAGACCCTGCCGGATGCAGCGATCGCCATTGCCTGCGGGCTGGGCGCCGGGCTGCTGTTGCTCAAGGTGACACAGGTGCCGTTCGACACGGCGTTGTCTGATTTCTTCGCGCAATATTCGAAAACCATCGCCCACGGCGCCAATATCGTCAACGTCATCATCGTCGACTTCCGCGGCACCGATACGCTGGGCGAGATTGCCGTGGTGATGATCGCCGGGCTGGCCATTCTGTCGCTCGTGCGCCTGCGGGCCGGATCGATGCGCCGCATCGCCGACAATGATCCCGACGCGGAGGAGGCCGGCCGATGAAATCGCTGATCTTCCGGACCATTACGCCAGTCATCACCAGCGTCATGATGCTGTTCTCGATCTTCGTGCTGCTGCGCGGCCATAATGAGCCGGGCGGAGGCTTCATCGGCGGCCTGATCGCCGTTGCCGCCCTGTCGATCTATGGCATCGCCTTTGGCGGCGAGACGGTGCGGCGCGCCATCGTCTTTCATCCGCTGTCGATCGCCGGGGCCGGGCTGCTGCTGGCGACATTGTCCGGCCTGTTGTCGATGGTTTTCCATGTACCGTTCATGACCGGGCTGTGGGTCTATCCGGTGGTTTTCGGCGAAGAGATTCCGCTGTCGAGCGTGATGACTTTCGATATCGGCGTCTATCTGGTCGTGGTCGGCGCGGTCACCTCGATTGCCCTGTCGCTCGAGGAAAGGGGGGAAGACTGATGGAACCTGTTTTCGCCGTTCTGACCGGCATTTTCCTCGCCGTTGCCGTTTACCTGCTGTTGTCGAAGTTCATCATCCGCATCTTGCTCGGCGTTGCCATTCTCGGCAATGCGGTCAACCTTCTGCTCTTCACCAGCGGCCGTATCCTGCGCGAGGTACCGCCGGTGATTGGGGCGGGGCTGGATGTTCCCGCCGGTGTGACCGCCAATCCGCTGCCGCAGGCACTGATCCTGACGGCAATCGTCATTTCCTTTTCGTTCTTCGCTTTCCTTTTGGTGCTGTCCTGGCGCGCCTACAGCGTTCTTGGAACGGACAACACCGATATTATGCGCGTGGCCGAGCCGGACGATGTCCAGCCGCCGCCGCTCGGATACTGACAGACATGGCCGCTTCCTCTTCCCCTGCCGATCTCTCCGCAGCCCTGGTTCTTCAGCCGGTGGCAGCGCTCGACTGGCTGGTGATACTGCCGGTCGCCTGGTGCATTTCGATCGGCGCGATCCTGATGATGATCCGCCACAAGGGCGTGGCGCAGCCGCTGGTGGCGATCGCCGGGCTTGCCGTTCTTGTCCTGCTCGATGCCGCCCTTCTGTGGCATGTCGCGCAAGGCGGGCCGGTGACGATGGTTATGGGCCGCTGGCTGCCGCCGTTCGGCATCGCGTTCACGGTTGATCTGACCGGTGCGCTGTTTGCGCTGACATCGGCCGTGGTGGCGCTGGTCGGTGCGGCCGCCGCCATCGACGATGTCAATGCCAGCGGCAGGCGCTACGGTTTTTACCCTTTCCTGCTGCTGCTGATGGCGGGTGTTAGCGGCGCGTTTCTGACCGGCGACGTCTTCAACCTCTATGTCTGGTTCGAGGTGCTTTTGATCTCGTCCTTCGGGCTTCTCGTGCTGGGGGGCGAGCGCGAGCAGATCGATGGCGCGGTGAAATACGGTTTTCTCAACCTCGTTGCCACTACGTTGTTCCTGATCACCACCGGTTATCTCTACGGCATCTTCGGCACGCTCAACATGGCCGACATCGCGGCCAAGGCCCCGGGCTTGCAGGCGCAAGCGCCGCTGGTGACGCTGACGGCGCTCTATCTTCTCGCCTTCTCGATGAAGGCGGCGGCGTTCCCGGTGAATTTCTGGCTGCCGGCCTCCTATCATACGCCGCGCATTGTCGTGTCGGCGCTGTTTGCCGGCCTGCTGACCAAGGTCGGCATCTATGCCCTGATCCGTGTCGGGGTCATGCTGTTTCCGGCCGAGATTGAACAGTTGAGCCTTGCGCTGGCGATTGTCGCGGCGCTGACCATGCTCACCGGTTCGCTGGGGGCGCTGGCGCAAAACGATACCCGACGTCTGCTCGGTTATCTCGTCATCTCCGGTATCGGCGCCATGCTGGCCGGTATCGCCATCGGCGGGCCGGAGGCGATCGGTGGGGTGATTTTCTATGCGCTGCATTCCATGCTGGTGATGACGGCGCTCTATCTGGCAGCCGGTCTTGCCGCCCGGTTGAGTGGCGATTTTTCGCTCGGGCCCGCCGGTGGACTCTACCGTCACTATCTGCTGTTTACGGCGCTGTCGCTGATGCTGTTCTTCTCGGTGTCCGGCCTGCCGCCGTTTTCCGGCTTCTGGCCAAAGGTGATGCTGGTCAAGGCTGCCATCGATGGAGGTGTTTCGTGGCTGGCGGCCATCTTGCTTTTGTCCGGCTTTCTCACCACGATTGCCACGGGCCGGGTGTTCCTGCTTTCCTATTGGCGACCAGCTGATGCGCCGGCGGCGGCAGTGCCGCAGCCGCTGGCATTCACCGCCCTGTTGCCGCTCCTGGTCCTGACGGCACTGAGCATTCTTATCGGGCTCCTTCCCGAAACCCTGCTCAACCTCGTCCAGCAGGCAGCATCGACGCTCAGCGAGCCATCCGCCTATCTCAATTCGGTCTTTCCGGCGGGAGGTGCGTCATGACATTCCTCATGGTCAACGTGTTGTTGATGCTGACCTGGGCGGCCGTGTCGGGCAGTTTCACCATTCCCAACCTGCTGCTGGGTCTTGCCGTGGGCGCGCTGTCGCTGTGTCTGGTGCGCGAACAGTTTGCCGCTGCCCGTCACCGCGTCAATCCCGTCAAGCTCTTGGTCCTGACCGCTGTCTTCTTCAAGGAGTTGTCGCTCTCGGCGATCAAGGTGGCGCTTCTCGTCATTCGGCCCGATATGCAGTTGCGGCCGGGCATTTTCGCCTTTCCGTTGACGTTGACGCGCGATTTCGAAATCACGCTGCTTGCCAACCTGATCACGTTGACACCCGGCACTTTGTCGGTCGATGTCTCGGAAGACCGCAAGACGCTGTATGTCCACGCGCTTGATTGCCATGATCCGGCGGCTGAGAAGCGGGCGATTTCCACCGGCTTCGAACGCCGCATTCGGGAGGCCTTTCCGCTATGAGCGCCGCCGCCATCCTGTCTTCTTCGATCTATTTCGCGCTTGCCGCGCTGTCGCTTGGCCTATTGCTGACGGTGGTGCGGATCCTGCGCGGACCAACCTTGCCCGACCGGGTGCTCGGTCTCGACATGCTGGTGGCGATCGCCATCGGCCTGATCGCAGTCCTTGCCATCAAGAGCGGCTTCAATCTCTATGTCGATATCGCCATTGCGCTCAGCCTTGTCGGCTTCCTGGCAACGGTCGCCTTTGCGCGGTTCATCCTGGCGCGGGGGCTTTCTCCGGAAAAGCAAGGTGGGGCAGGGCGCCCGCTTCCAGCGGCGCAGAAGGCGAAGCGCGTCAAGCCGGTCCGGCGCAACAAGAAGGTGGGGCGGTAATGGCAACTGATCCCGATATGGCGATGGTGCTCGTGGTCAGCGCGCTCCTGGTGATCGGCTCGCTGTTCAGCGTTCTGGCAGCGTTGGGTGTGCTGCGTTTCCCCGATCTCTACACGCGCATGCACGCAGCCTCCAAGGCGGGGACGATCGGCTCCGGTCTGTTGCTGCTTGCCGCCGGTATCCACGCGATGGATATCGCCATCCTGCTGCGCGCGCTCGCCGGTTTCGCCTTCTTCCTGCTGACTGCGCCGCTCTCGGCCCATTTGCTTGCCAAGGCCGCCCATCAGGCCGGGTATCGTCTGACCAATCTGTCGGTGACGGACCAGATGCCGCAGCCGTCTCCGCAGAAATCGCGTAGCCTCTGATACGCCGTGCCTTTAATCGAACGCATTCTGCCGCGATGCATGCGTCCGGGCGATTCTGATCGGGTGCGTCGGCTTACTATGCCGCACACCGGGGTTTCTCCCTAGAATGTCTACCGGCCGGTTCTTGGTAATGCTGGAAACAATGTGGTTAATACCAAGTAAAATGCCAATTACTTGCCAAGCTGCACAGCCTCTGCGGCCGGATGTATCGTAATGTTTCCGCTTGCGCGGCGATATGCGCGACTCTTAAAGATCAAGAGGCTAAATCTCGCATAAATTATGGTTGGACTTTTGCCTGATCGATGCTAATCGAGTAAAGGCAAAGTGTCCATTTTCGTATTACTTCATCCTGAAATTCCAGCATGGGTTGTGACTATTGATTGTTGCTTTGAGGCGCAGGGTTGTCCCGGCGCTTTGGTAACGGATTCCAATCCCTAAGAATTAGGAGTATTATACGGTTCTCGTGGTTTTCTGTCGCTGTCAGAAGCAAAGTGCATCTGGCTCGGCGGGAAACGTGATGTTCGGGCACTTTCTCAAAATGGTTTGGTTGTGCTCGCGATAAACCCGTCGCGGGCGCGTTTGAAGTGATTCCGATAGGAGAAAGAAAAAATGACGGATCTACCGCTTGGCTCGGGCCATGATCTACTGGTTGAATTGACCGCCGAGATCGTTGCCGCCTATGTCAGCAATCATGTCGTGCCGGTCGCCGAACTGTCGACGCTGATCGGTGATGTGCATGCTGCGCTGAACAACACGAGCAGCCCGGCTCCTGTCGCTGTAGTGATCGAAAAGCCGAAGCCTGCCGTATCGGTGCGCAAGTCGGTTCAGGATGACCAGATTACCTGTTTGGAGTGCGGTGGCACGTTCAAGTCGCTGAAGCGCCACCTGATGACCCATCACACCCTGTCGCCGGAAGAATACCGCGAGAAATGGGACCTGCCGACAGACTATCCGATGGTCGCTCCGGCCTATGCCGAAGCGCGTTCGCGTCTCGCCAAGGAAATGGGCCTCGGCCAGCGCCGCAAGCGCCGCGCCAAGTAAGTTACGCGGATATCAGCGGTAAAATTTCCAAGCCGGTCTGGCTCCCACAGACCGGCTTTTTTGTCTCCAACGGTGACGCTAAAAAATGAAGGCGAGGAAAATAAACCTATTATTTTCCTCAAAAAGCTTGAAAACCATGGAAAAACAACGGATGGTTGTGGCTGCGCGCTTTCTTTCATCCCCGCAATCACACTAGGGTGTATGAATTAATTCCTATCTGAGGAGTGAGCCATGCATCTGAGTAACTTTCTTCATCGGCCCTTGTCCCTAAAACCGTCCTTGCCGGCGCCAAGAGCGCGCATGGTCACGCAGTCCATCCTGCCGCCCGGTTCAGGCACGCTCGACGATCCATGGGGCCCGGTTCTGTCTGTTGCCGCCCACCACCGGTGCCGCCTTGTGCGGCAGGTGACGGCGGAGATGGTGATGATGGTCGGCGAGCGCGTGCCGCTCCGGCGTGACCGCCGCCGCACCAGCTGCCATGTCCGGCAGATTTCCATGTATGTCTGCCATGTGGTGCTGCAGATTTCGCTGACCGATATCGGCTATTCCTTCGGCCGCGACCGTACCACCGTCAGCCATGCCTGCAATGTCGTCGAGGACCGGCGCGACGATCAGGCCTTTGATGACTTCATCGCCGCGCTGGAGCGCGTCGTCACCTGCTTCTTCGGTGCACCGGGAGGACGCGACCATGCCTGACACAAGCGGAAAGGACGCACGCGCCGCGCAAAAGGATCTTGTTCGCTTCGTTCGCACTGTCGTTACCCACGCCCCTGTCCGGCTGGAGCCCGGAGAGGGGGCCGTGACGCTCGTTCCAGACAGCAAGGGTTCGCACGGGGGCAAGTTGTCGCGCCCGGTTTCCGGAACCACGGTCGCTCAGGCCCTTTCGCTTGGACTGGTCGTCCTTGATGGTCGTTGCATGCGGGCAACGGCAGAGGCGTTGCCTTTCCTGCGCCGCGCGCTTGTGATGCCGGAAGAGGGGTTTCAGGAACAGCACCGCGAAATCGAGAGCGGGACCGTTGCACTGGACGGCGTCCGCCAGGCCGTTCGGGTCAACCAGCTGGAATCGCCGCTCGGTGCTTGCGCGCGGCTGAAAGAGAAATCCGGCCAGCCCTTCCTGCCGCCGGAGGCGATTACGGCGGGTGAGCGGCTGCATGCCGATTTTACCCGCGCGAATTTGCAGCCACGGCTGACCATGGTTTACGAACCGCGGCTCTCGACGAAGACCAGGGGCGGCGTGGGTGGTGCTGCCGATCTCAGCGATTCTGCCATGTCGGCGCGGTTTCGGGTCGGAAAGGCAATGGAGGCGATCGGTCCAGAACTCTGCGGTGTGGCGCTGGATATCTGCTGCTTCCAGAAGGGCTTGGAAATTGTCGAGCGGGAGCGGCAATGGCCTGCGCGCTCGGCCAAGCTGATGCTGCGCACCGCGCTGATGGCGCTTGCCCGCCACTATACGCCACCACGCAAGGATGCAAAACGCAGCCATGCGTGGGGTGCGGAGGGGTATCGCCCGCAGGCGAACGATATTGTGCTTTAGGCGGCCAGTTGGCGGGCGGCCTCGTCCTTGATCCGCTTGATCATCGAGCGCAGGCCATTGGCGCGTTGCGCGGTCAGGTATTCGATCAGTCCCATGCGGTTAAACAGGTCGATGGCATCGGTCTTGACGATGTCGGAGGCATGCTGCCCGGAAAAGATCGACAGGACGATGGCGACCAGGCCGCGCACGATATGCGCATCTGATTCGCCCTCGAAGGTCAGGATCGGGTCGCTTGCCGCCGGGCTGGCATGGGTGACCAGCCAGACCTGGCTGGCGCAACCCTGCACCTTGTTTTCAGACGTGCGTTTTTCGTCCGGCATCTCCGGCAGCTTGCGGCCAAGCTCGATGACATAGCTCATCCGGTCCTGCCAATCGTCCAGATAGGCGCAATTGTCGATGATTTCGGCAAGCGGGGTGATCGGCGATGTGTGCAACTGGTCCATGCCGTTGATATAGGCGATGGATTGGCAAATGAGAACTGCAAAAAGAAAAGCCGTGAGGGGTGGGCGTTCCTCACGGCGGCCGTAAAATCGGCAGTTCAGGCAGTTGTAAAATCGTGGTGGTCTGCGGGTGCGTGTCAGCGCACAACCGAAACCTTCGGCTCGATGCGTTTTTCGGGAACGGGGATTCTGTTGAAGACGGGCTCCGGCTGCGCGGCGGCCTGTTCGGCGGTGGCGAGATCGGTGGTGACGTCGATAGTAGGCTGCGGGGCGGCGGCAACGGTGCCGGTGGTCACGGCGTCGCTCGGTTCGGCAAACTGCTGATCGAGGAACTGATAGGCGATCTTGGCGCCTTCACGGGCCCGGTGGCCAAGTGCGACGAAGGTTTCGGTTCCCTTGACGCAGACATCCGGCTTTTCGACGCAGATGGCGCTGATGTAGCCGAATGCCTCAGTGGCGGCCGAGACCGTATCGCCGACATCGACCTTGGGGCCGCGCTCCAGTGTCGAAGTGCTTGCCGGATCGAGAAACGGCAGGAGCACCAGCACCAGCGAAAACCAGAATGTTCCCTTGATCAGAAACCACATTGTCTTGCCCATCCTTTGGTCAGGCGCTCAAACCTGCGTCCGGTCTCTGCCGGGTTCGCTCCCTTGGCGCCTTGTCATCACACCTTAGGCAGGGATTCGGAACATGCCTTTGCCAAAACCAGTGGCATTTGCACCGTCTTTTCATAAAATTTGAATTATCGGCATTTGAATGGCATTTATCGTGCATTTTAACAGTCGCTATTAAGGTTCAAGGCGAAGCGGTTCCGGTCAAGCCCCGAAACGCGGGGTCTCACGGCGGGCGGGGGTGCCACACAGGTTAACGCGGGAGCAAAAACCCGCTAAAATCCGGCGCTTACACCCCGTTAACCACAAAAGATAAAGCCCCGGCGATTTGTCCCGGAATGGGACTTTGAAGGCCTTTCGCGGGATTTGTCGCAGTTTCATTTATCCTTTCATTAAGCCGCCAGTGCGAAATTCGGATGTGCAAGATGATCGTTCAATGAAACCGTTTCCGGTCGTGCATGATGATTTGCTTATAAAGAATGGAGCCATGACGGGCTCCGGAAAAGAACGAGCGTACAGGGTCAGACGTTGAGAGTATTGCGTAACATTGCTGGCAGGATGGCGTCGCGTGTCGATGACGTCGCGCGCCTTTGGCTGCCCCGCCAGGTGGCGGGAGAGCCGGAGGCAAGCCGCGAATTCGCCGTTATCCGGGCGGTCGCAGCCACGGCTCTCGTTGCGTTCCCGACGGTTCCCCTCGCGCTCTCTGTTGTCTTGCCGGTTTCGCTGGCCCTGCCGGTCGGCGCGGCTTCAGTCGGTGCTGCGGCACTGATCGCAACCGTCGGCGGTATTGCCTATCAACGAGGCCGCACGCCTGCCGCCGTCGAAATCCGGGAAATGCCCATCGATAATGGCGCCCGCCATTATGATTGTTTTGCCGGTCTGGTGACGATCCACGACATCCGCGGCTCGGTCACATCCGTGCATGGCCGCGACGCCGAATCCTATCTGGCCTGGATGCGCAATCCCTGCGGCCGGGGGTTCATCGAACAGATCCACGTCTCCGATCGCATCCTGTTTCTGCAGGCCATCGATACGCTGCGCCAGGGCAATCGCCAGGCGACCATCGACATCCGGCTGGAGCATCCCAACGTCTTTGCCGGCGGCGAGCAGTTCGTCCACATGCGCTGCGAAATGACGGCGCTTGGCGAGGTCGACGGCGAATTCGCCATCCTCGTCCAGTCGCGCGACGTGTCCGAAGAGGCGCGGCTGCGTGCCGAAGCCATCTACAAGACGGGGCTTGCGGAATCCGCCAACGATGCCAAGACCCGTTTCCTGGCGGCGGTCAGCCATGAGTTGCGCACGCCGCTCAATGCCATTCTCGGCTTTTCCGACATCCTGTCGGGGGAATATTTCGGCAAGCTCGAAAACGACCGGCAGCGCGAATATGTCTCGCTGATCAACCAGTCGGGCGCCCATCTTCTATCGGTCGTTAACACCATGCTCGATATGAGCAAGATCGAGGCTGGCCGCTATGAACTGATGCCGGAACCGTTCCGGGTCGCCGATGCCGTCAGCGCCTGCGAAGCGATGCTGGGCCTGCAGGCGCGCGAAAAGGGCGTGCAGCTGACCAGCCGGATCATGCGCAATGTTGCAGAGGTTAATGCCGACCAGCGTGCGATCCAGCAGATCCTGATCAATCTGGTCGGCAATGCCATCAAGTTCACCGATCGCGGCGGTCTCGTCACCATCGACGCAGAAATTGCCGGCAGCAATCTCAACCTGATCGTCAGCGATACCGGCATTGGCATCGCCGAGAACAAGCTGTCGTCGCTCGGACAGCCGTTCGTGCAGATCCAGAACGACTATACCCGCAAATACGAGGGGACCGGCCTTGGCCTGTCGCTGGTCAAGGGACTGGTGGCGCTGCATGGCGGAGAATTCAACATCCGCAGCCGTCCGGGCGAGGGCACCGTCATCACGGTAACGATCGCGCTCGACGGTTCCGGCATTGTCGGCATCGACGAGCAGGAACCTGTGGAACAGACAATGGTGGAGTTTCCGCCGCGCCTGAAGGAGCGTACGCGGGTAAAGACGAACGGCAAGTCCTTTCCGGAAGCGAGCCGGAGGGATGCCGAGGGAATGAACGGGGGTGCTGGTCATGACGGCTCGCAAGCGAAAACAGCCTGAGAAGAAAAAGAAAGCGCAGCGCGGCGCGGGCCTTATGGCCGCGGGCCTGGCGATGCGCGGCCTGACCTTCGCCGGCCGCCTGGCGTCGCGCAATCCGCGCGTCTTCGGCGGCTCGCTGGCGTTTGCGGTTGCCTTCAGTTTCGTCGCCGCCAATGCCATGTGGTACCAGCCGGGCGCGCATCCTTCACCCTTCATGCGCACACGCCTGCCGTTTGTCGATCCGCAAACCGCAAAGGCGGCGGCCGAAGAGGATGGCCTTTCACCCCGTAAGGTGACGACCTTCGTCATCCAGCGTGAGGAAGAGGGGGAGCAGACGGCCAGCATCGACCAGCCGAAACCGGAGCCGGAAGCTGAAACCGTTTCCGGGATTATCCAGTCTGCGCCTGCAGCGACACCTGCGGCCGACGGAGCGCTTGTGGCCGGTATCCAGAAGGAACTGGCGCGCCGGGGCTTCTACGACGGTCCCGCCGACGGCAAGACCGGCCCGAAAACCTCGGCGGCGATCCTGCGCTTTGAAAAACAGGCGGGCCGTCCGGAGACGGGCTCGGCAAACGCAACGCTGCTGGCAGCCTTGCAGGCAAAAGGCGCCGCACAGGGCAATGCACAGCAGACGGGTGGCAAGACGGCTTCCGCGGCAAAACCCGCGCAGCGGCCGTATGAGAACGTCAAGGGTGGCAAGGGTGAACTCGATCCGGTCGCAGCGGCAATCCGCAATGCCGAGATCGATCCGCAATATATCCCCAAGGTCGATATTCCTGCCTCCAGCGAACTGGTGATGAATATCCAGAAGGGTCTGACCAACCTTGCCTATAGCGACGTGTCGATCGACGGTGTCGCCGGTGAGCAGACCCGCTCGGCCATCCGCCATTTCGAAAAGCACTACCGGCTGCCCGAAACCGGCCAGCCAAGCGACAAGGTGCTGAAAAAAATGAAGGAAATCGGCGCTCTCTGAATTTCCCGTGTCCGTTGCATGCCTCTAAAATTCCCGTTTTTGCTTCGTTAACCCTGTTCGCATAGGTTGTAGCGGGGTTGAGGAGAGAATTGGGATGGTGACGACGGCTTTGCGCATACCTGTGTCCGGAATTCAGCCGGGCGCGGACGATAGCGATACGGGCGCCAGTGGCCTCGGGCGCGTCATCGCCGATATGGCGCGCGAAGCCGCCGGTCTTGGCATCGATCTTGTCGATATTGCCGGGGCGATCCAGAATGCCGCGGCGCTGTCTGCCCGCCATGTCGATATCTTTTCCAGCGTTACCGCCACCGCCCGCTCGATTGCCGCCGCCAATGGCGAGGTCGCCCGCTCGCTGCGTGAAACCGACGCTTCGGCCACCAGCGCCCGCACGGTGCTGGGCGAGCAGGGTCAGCGGCTGCAAGGCTCGCTAGCCGAAATCGACCACATGGTCGCGACGACGCGGGAAATCGGCGCGGAAATCTCGTCTTTCTCCGGCGCGTTGTCGGAAGTCGACCGCTTTGCCGGCGAGATCAGCACGATCGCCCGTCAGACCAACCTCCTGGCGCTGAACGCAGCGATCGAGGCGGCGCGGGCAGGCGACGCCGGCAAGGGTTTTGCCGTGGTCGCGGCCGAAGTGCGCGCCCTCGCGCTGCAGACATCGCAGACCACCGCCTCGATTCAGAAGACGCTTGGCGAACTGCGCAGCCGCATCGTGCGGTTGACGTCGGCAGGTGAGCAGGCCTCGGCCTCAGCCAAGGGCGTCAAGGAAAAGGCAGGCGAGATCCAAGGCTCCTTTGCCAGCATGGAACAGGTCATGTCGGCGATCCTCGACAGCGCATCCTCTGTGACCGGAACGACCGATGCCGTTGACCGGCAATATGCCGCCTTTGCCGAGCAACTGACGGATATCGCTGGCGAGATCCATACGTCGAGCGGCGCGCTGCAGACGGCGTCGGCCCGCGTCGATGCCGTCGTTTCGGTGTCTGAGAAGATCATCCAGGTAACGGCGAGCGCCGGGCTTGAAACGCCTGACAGCCCCCATATCCGCACCGCCTGCGCTGTCGCAGCGACGATTTCAGAGGTGTTCGAGCGGCATGTCGCGTCCGGCAGTATCAGCATGGATGCGCTGTTTGATCGGCAGTACCGGCAGATTGCGGGCAGCAATCCGCCTCAGATGACCACTCGCTTTACCGAGTTTACCGATCGAGTTCTGCCGGCCATCCTTGAACCGGTCGCCACGTCCGACGAGCGCATCGCCTTCTGTGCACCGATCGACGAGAATGGCTATCTTCCGACCCACAACCGCAAATTTTCCCATCCGCAGCGCGCAGGCGACACGGACTGGAACACCGCAAACTGCCGCAATCGCCGCATGTTCAACGACCGGGTCGGGCTTGCCGCGGGCCGCAGTACCGAGCCTTTTCTGGTGCAGACCTACCGGCGTGACATGGGGGCCGGGAATTTCGTGCTGATGAAGGATATCTCTGCCCCGATCTTCGTCAACGGCCGCCACTGGGGCGGGTTGCGGCTGGCGATCCGGGTCTAGGCGCGGGACGAGCGGGTAAGCGGAGCAGGGGGAGTTTGCGCCCAGGCTCCGTGGAGTGTATCAGCCGTGTATGCGCCTGAAATCAGAAATCTTTGTGTCTGCCCTTGTTCGCCGGGTCTTTGGCCTTGGCGGTTATGCCGCCGTGCTGCGCAAGGGGGCAGGCGAAGCCGGTGCGATCTTCATCCGGCAGCGGTCACGCATTGGCACTGAGACGTTCTATGCGCCAGCACCGCAGAGCTTCTTCGATGACCCGGCGCCAGGCCGGCTATTTGAGATCCGGCTAGAAGAGGCCGACGCCGATGCGGTCGATCAGGCGATTGCCCGGGAGATCCGGTTCGATCCGGATTGCTGGGTGGTGGAGATCGAAGTGGATGCGCGCGGCGATCTGTTCGATGTTGTGACCGAAAAACCGAATTGACCCTGTAAAAACTCAGCGGCCGCGGCCGAAGGTCCGCTTCTGCTGGGTATCGGCGGAAGCGCGGGCCGGGTCCTGCCGCGAAGATGTCTGGCGCGGATCGTTGCCACGATCCGGCGACAGGTAGGCCTGATGTCCGGCCGGGCCGGTGGTATCCTTTTGGTCCGACTGTAGCCAAGCCTGGACGCGGACGCGACAGGTCTCCAAGCTCAGCGAGGCAAGCAGCGCTTCGCCGCGCGTGGTGCCGCCGAGACGCTCGGTCAGGTCCGGGTAGAAGGCGCAGAGCACGAAGAGGCTGTCATCGGCGTGCATGTCCAGCGCCGTCAACGTCGTGGCGAGCTGTTGGCCGGATATATCGAGCAGAATCCGCTCACCCAATTCTGCGGTCGAGCGCAGCGCCGCCGACAGGCTGGCGGCAAAAAGATTGGCCTCGCCGGAGCGGGCGAAGCGAACGAGCAGCGCCTCATGCAGGGAATCCACCGGCTCGATGACCGGCAGGGCTGCGGTGGTTTTCTGGGGCGCCCGGGCCAGCGACTTCAGGTCGTTGCGCAGCTTTTCCTCGCGCAGCAATTTGGCCGCGGTCATGTCCTGGGCTGTCGCTTCCGGCTGGCGCTGCGATACTTCTGTAGTGCGCGGGGTGGGAGAGGCAGGCAGGACAGGAACTGCTGCCTTTGCCGGGGCAGAGGCGGTCTGGCGGCGCTCGACGAGCGCATCGACCACATGAACCGAGAGATTGTCGCGCCGCGCAATGGCGGTAGCGTGTGCTTGCCCCTGGGTGCGGATGACCTGCAGCAGTGTCGCATCATCGATCGAGGCGGAGCGGGTGAGAAAGATCGCGGCAATGGAAATCGGTGCATTGCCGATCTGCAATGCCACCGATGGCGGTAGGTGCTGGCATTGGGAAAGGGCGGCGGCGGCCTGACGGCGCGCCTCGTCGCTGGAGGCGGAAAACAGCGGATCGAACAGTTCGGAGAATTGCTTGAGGTCGGTCCGGCGGGGGCGGCGCAGTCCTTCAAAACCGGTCACGGTCGCCATCAGGACCACGTCCTTCAGCCGCCCTGCCTGCGGTCTTTCCAACTCACGAAACCGGTCCGCCACGGATACACCCACTCATACGCACAACACATTGTCCCGATTTCGAACAGCCGGCATGGCCGCTTGTCCGAAAGGGTGGCGAAATTTCAGACACGGACGGAGGGGACGTTTTCGAACGCCGCTGGCGCTACCAGTATCATCGACGCTAAGGCGCTGAAAACATTGGTGCCGACGAAAGCATGCCGACCCTGCCGATCATGGCTGAATGATGATCCGAGATTAGGATGACGTGGTTAATATATCGTTTACCGGAGGAGAGAAGCACGGTTATCCCCGTACAATTGGCGTGCGTGGTTGGGCGCTCTTCAGTTCCAATGTTGCCGGGGAATACAGGAACGGGCGGCAATGCCGCCCGTTCTGTCGTCGTTTAGATTGAACTAGTTGCAGTTCACGTCGCGCGGACGGCAACCTCCGCCGCCATCGCCACGATATCTGGGCCGGTCGTTCCCGCGTTCGATCTGCTGCTGACTATTATTACGGCGTTCGATCCGCTGCTGATTGTTGTTATTTCGCTCGAACTGTTGTTGGCTATTATAGTTGCGGCGCTCAATGCGCTCGCGATCGCGTTCCCGCCGATTGTTCTGTTCATTTTCGAACTGCCGGGCGTTGTCCTCACGGCGGCGTTCGATGCGTTCCCGGTCACGGTCGCGTGTCGGACGTTCAATGACGATGCCGTCGGTATTGTTGTAACGCGGGCGCTCGTACGTGTTGTAATCACGGCGTGGCCGGCGATCCGGATTGTAGCGGTCCCTGTCGCGGTCGCGGCGGTAGTAATCCCGCTCCCTGTAGAAGTCACGGTTGCGATAGTACCGATCCCAGTAGTTTCCGATTTCGAAGGTCACCAGCGGAATGCCGAGCGTGCCGTAATAGTCCGGCTCGACGTAAACGCGGCGCTGCTGGTACTGCGCCTGAACATAACGGCCAGCGACCCAGCCGCGGCCGTTATAGAAGGAGACGTCGCACCACGGCGTGTCGGCAAGGCAGCCGTGAATTTCGACCGGAGTTCCAACCGGAATGACGGTGACAGCGGGGTAGCGGGTGCTGGGACCGGAGCGCATGTTGACATTCGCCGTCGCAAAACCTTCAGCCGCCTGAGCGGCAGCGGGCAACAGAAAAGCCGCCGCCGTGGCGGCTATCGCCATGAGTGCTGATTTCAATGAATATCGTCGCGGTAGTGTCATCGGTTTTCCATCCCTATCGATCCGGCGGACGCTGGTCAGTGCAAGCGCGCGGTTTCCTGCAAACACCGTTGTTTTTGTGTCTTTTTTGAGGTGATTGGAGCGTCCGGCTCTATGTTCCGTGCCATGGAACGCGCAAGGCTCGTGCTTCGTTCCGCGCTTGGCCGGGAAGGGCGCGCAGCACCGTGATGGCGGGCGGCGGGAGTTAGTGAATTGAAGACCGGTCGGGCGGCAGGAAACCGTGGTTTGGTGCGATCAACAGGGGAACCAAATCCGGGCTTATGCGTTGTGGGAACATTGAAAAAGGAGCCCAGACCATGGTCGAAAAGAAATTCGCAGCTGTTTCCAACGATGCCAATGTCGCCGAGATCGAAGCCGGTACGGCAAAAGCCGATCTCGAAAACCAGCTGGCCGAGCTGCGCGCCGAGATTGCCCGCCTGACCGAATCGGTCAGCGCCATCGGCAGTAGCGCCAAGGCGGTGGCGGCTTCGGAGGTCGAGGTAATGACGGAACGCCTGCGTGACCGCATTCGCGAGGAGCCCGTGTCGACACTCCTGGCGATTGCCGGTGTTTCTTTTGTGATCGGCCTGCTGGCCCGAAGATAGAAGCGCCACGGGGTGTTCCCTTCGAAACTCCCGCGGGGTCGGGGTTCGTCCATAATGGTTCCTGCAGGCAGGAAGATTGTCCGGTGCGATGGCGCCGGACATGTCCGTTTGAGAGGAGGCCGGCACGGGCGATTTTTTCGCGTGACTTGAGATTGCGACCGTTAAGGAGCTGTTAACTATCGTGTGGCTCAATCGGACAGCGGATGGTGGATACCATCGGCATTCTCGCATGTAGACTGGCATGACATCCGGAAATCCCGGAAGAAGGAGCAACGAGAAAGGCGCAGATGCCCGAAGCTGAAAGGCTATGGGACGCGCCGGCCCGCAAAGCGGGCAGGGTGAAATCAGTACGGTAGTTCATCCGTCTCAACCATTTTTGGAGACGAGCATGGCAGAAATTATCAGACTGGAGGACCGCCTTGTGCGGGCACCGCCAAAACCATCCATGGGGCCGATTGTCCCCAGCAAGGCATTGATCCTGTTGTTTACCGGCATCCGCTACGAGCGGCTGGATGGTCACCCGGACAACACGCCGGCGAAACCAGCCCCCAGCCGGGCAAAGAAGCATTGATATTCTTTCCGGTTTGAAACCTCACGGTGAGGACTGGCGCCTGTTGGAATTATTTTTTGAAATTTCGTTGGTGAAGACCGTACGGCCGCGCCGCGCGGGGGCATTCTCCAAATATTACCGCCGGAAGGGCTCGCAGCTTGATTCGGCCAGGAAGTTGCGCACGGTTTCCTCATAGCTGCCCGTGGGCGCCAAGGCGCGCAGGACGGCATATCCCTCCTCGTCCGGCATGGCCACCATGATCGACTGGGCGAGAGCGGGTGGCGGCGTCTTTCTGAGATCGACAAGCTGGATCGGTGTTGCCATGACCAGATCAAGGTTGCCGTTGACGGCCGTATGATCGTTCATGCTGAAAATCTCGTTGGAATTGGCGTCATAGATCGCCAATGACCAGAAGGGGACGGCCCCCTTGGCGACGAACCGGGCTGGCCCGGCATCCACCGAAAATCCGCAGACGGCGACCCGCAGGAACGGATCGTCATTGGCAAGCCCCGTCGGGCCTGGCTCGCTGGTCAGCGGGAAGAAGCTATCCATCTCGTAGAGGCCGAGCACCCGGCTATAGGCGTCCTTGCCGGTAAATTGCGGCAAGGCGAGAATGATGACGATGTGCAGCAGGGCCGCGCCGACCAGGCCGACAAGGATGGCGAAAAATGCGCTACGCATTCGGGCACCCCGTCTTGATGATCTTCGGCATGGCGAGATCGATGACGCCGGAGGAACCGGCCGTCGGGGTGTCGAGCAGAGTCAGCACCAGTTTGAAGGCGCCGGTGCGGCGTATTGCCAGCCAGTTGTCGGGCTGGGCGACCGGCGAGACATGGATGACGAACGAACTGTCGGGCTGGCGCAGCACCGTCCAGGCGTTGATCGCCGACGGCAGTTCCGGGTCAGTCTTCATCGACTGGTCGTTGGCATTGGTGGCGTAGAGCGTCCAGAAACGGGCAGGCGGGGTGATGCCGGCGATATCATAGGTGCAGCCGGAGGACAGCTTCTCGCCGGTGCTGTCCATGGCAGCGGTAAACTGCAGGCCTTCGGCTCCGCCATACAGCAGCTTGCCGGCCCGCGCCCGGTGCGCCTTCGCATACGGATCGGTGTTTTCGGTCTGCGCGTCCGGAAAAGCCACCCATGGACCGAGCGCAATCGCCCCGAACCCGACCGTCGCCTTCAGCGCCGATACACTCGAAACGATGCCGGCGCCAAAGGCGACGGACAGGGCAAGGGCGACGAGGAGGGGGATGCGGAACAACGTGGACTACCGGTGATTTGATGGGGTGTCGAGGGAAAAGAATGGTTTCGGGAGTTCGGCAAGATACCCCCCTCTGTCACTCCGTGACATCTCCCCCACAAGGGGGGAGATTGGTCGCGAGTTCAGTGCTGCACCCGTCAGGTGGCCTGCGAAATCTATGGTAATCTCCCCCCTTGTGGGGGAGATGTCCCGGAGGGACAGAGGGGGGCGACTGGGCCGGAGGGCAGCCATCGCCGCCGTGATGGAAACATCACTGGCTCCCATCCCGGCCTCCTTTGACGATGGTGCCAGTCGGTTGCGGATCGAGTTCAGCGACCTTGCCGGGAGTTTCGGCCGGGACCTTCAGGTCAGGGGCCGTATCGAATTTTTCGCCCAGCGACTTCAGCATCCGGGTCACCTCCGACGAGAGCGAACGGGGGCGCACCAGCGGTGGCAGGGCATTTTCGTCGGCGGGTTTCGCGGCTGCGGTTTCCGCTTGCTTCTTCTTCGCATCCGGTCCTGGCAGCGGGTTTTTGATGCCGGGAATGGCCCGGTGCTCGATACCCTGCTCGGCATAGTCCATCAGCCGCTTGAAGGTCATGGCGGGGAGCGAGCCGCCGGTCATGTTGTTGGTCGAGGTATAGTCGTCGTTTCCGAACCAGACGGCGGTGGTGTAATCGCCGGTGAAGCCGACGAACCAGGCGTCGCGATAGGCTTGCGTCGTGCCGGTCTTGCCGCCCGTGACGATGCCGTTGTCGAGGGCTGCCTTGCGGGCCGTGCCGATGACCGGGATCTGGGTCAGCATGTAGTTCATCGAGGCGTTGGCCTGCTCGCTGACAACGCGCTGGGCGGGCGGTTCGTCGCGATTGAAATCATAGAGAATATCGCCGTCATAATTGAGGATCTGGCTGATACCGTGGCGGCGCGATTGCAGGCCGCCCGCCGGAAAGACCGCGTAGGCCGTCGCCTGATCGAGCACTGTGACTTCGGACGTGCCGAGCGGCATGGTCTTATCGGTGCGGATCGGCGTTTCGACGCCCATCTTCTTGGCGGTTTCGGCGATGATCTCGGTGCCGAGCGTATCCTTGGCAAGCCGCACCGGCACGGTGTTGATCGATTTGGCGATGGCGGTGAGCAACGTCACCTTGCCGGAATAGCTGCCCTTCGAATAGTTCTGCGGCGACCAGCCGCGCCAGGTGATCGGCGCATCGCTGATCGTTGATTCCGGCTTCAGGCCCGTCTCCATGGCGGCCGTATAGGTGTAGACCTTGAAGGACGAGCCCGGCTGACGCAGCGCCTTGGTGGCGCGGTTGAACTGGCTTTCGCCATAGTCCCTTCCGCCGACCATGGCGCGGACCGGGCCGCCATTCTCGATCATCACCATGGCGCCCTGCTTGACCTTGTAGGTCTCGCCATATTGCCGAAGGCTCGATTCGACGGATTCTTCCGCCGCCTGCTGCAGGCCCATGTCGATGGTGGTGCGCACGACCAGCGAATGCTGGGCGAAGGGGGTGGCGATGCGCTTGGTTTCGTCGAAAGCCCAGTCGAGGAAGAAATCCGGCGCGCTGACTTCGGCGCGGTCGATGACCGTTGCCGGGTTGAGGCGCGCGGCAATCACCTGGCCTTCGGTCATCAGTCCGCCCTGGACGAGATTGGTCAGGACCTCGTTGGCGCGGGCGCGGGCGGCAGGCAGGTTGACATGCGGCGCATAGCGGGCTGGCGCCTTGAACAGGCCGGCCAGCATGGCGCTTTCGGCCAGATTGATATCGGTGATGTTCTTGCCGAAATAGAACTGCGACGCCGCCGCCGCCCCGAACGTGCCGCCGCCCATATAAGCGCGGTCGAGATAGAGGCGCAGGATTTCCTTTTTCGAGAGGTTGCATTCGAGCCAGACGGCCAGGAAGGCTTCCTTGATCTTGCGCTCGATGGTGCGCTCGTTCGACAGGAACAGGTTTTTCGCCAGCTGCTGGGTGAGCGTCGAGCCGCCCTGGACAACGCCGCCGGCGCGCGCATTGATGGTCATGGCGCGGGCAAGGCCGAGGAAGTCGATGCCGTAATGATCGAAGAAGCGGCGGTCTTCGGTGGCAAGCACCGCCTTGACCAGCGTGTCCGGCAGTTCATCGATCGGCACGGAATCCTCGTGGATGATGCCGCGATGGCCGATCTCGTTGCCGTAGCGGTCGAGGAACGTAACGGCGAAATCGCCCTGCGCCCGCCAGTTGCCCTTGGTGTCTTCAAAGGCCGGAAGGGCGAGTGCCAGCATCAGCACCGAGCCAACCGTGCCCCAGGTCATGCCTTCGCCAAGCACCTCGAACACAGCCTTCTTCCAGCCGCGAACGCGAAAACGGCGGAAGAAGATGGTGATGTCCTCCCACCAGACGCCAAGCCGGAAACCGGCATTCCAGACGGTCGAATCGATCCAGGAATCGATGCGCAGCAGGATATGGCGCTTCCTCGGACGGTCATCCTGTGCGGCGCCGTTTTCCGGGTTCGGGCTGTCGTCTTGGCTTGGATCCTGCAACGCGATCGCATCCTGGTGGCTTCAAATCCCATGCGATATTTGCATGGGCCGGGTTTCTATTCTACGCCGATATCGATAATGAGCCTTAAAAAACCGGCAATGTTTTGTAAAATTGTCGCCGAAATCCAACAGATGGAAGAATGAGCGTCATGGGCGAACAGCCCTTCTGGAAGACAAAAACGCTGGCCGAGATGACGGGCGCTGAATGGGAAAGCCTGTGCGATGGCTGCGGGCTCTGTTGTCTCAACAAGCTGGAAGACTGGGATACGGGCGAGATCGCCTGGACCAATGTCGGCTGCACGCTGCTCGATGGCGAGAGCTGCCGATGCAAGGATTATCCCAACCGGCAGGCGACGGTGCCGGACTGTATCCAGCTGACGCCGGAAGAAGTGGAAACCTTGAGCTGGCTGCCGCCGACCTGCGGCTACCGGCTGGTGCGCGACGGGATCGATCTCTACTGGTGGCATCCGCTGGTATCCGGGGATCCGGAAACCGTGCATCAGGCGGGCATTTCGGTGCGCGGCCGCACGGTCAGCGAAGACGATATCGACGTCGAGGACCTCGAGGATTATCTGGTGGAATGGCCGCTGACGGTGGGCGAACACAGCGCACGCTAAGGGCTATTGCGCCGGAACCGCCGGTTTCAAAAGGCTTTTCGGCGCGACGTTGCGCCAGGCGGTATCCATTACATGGCCGATGATGTCGTCATCGGCGTCCATGAAATAGACGGATGTCCAGCCTTTCAGACCCCAGCCGCCGGGGACGGCAGCGCAAACGCCGGGCTCGGTTTCGAGGAACAGTTTCTGCTGGTCAGGGGTGAACTTGACGACCGCACGGCCGGCTTCCGGCAGGGACATGAAGATGCGGTTGCCGACGCGAAAATCGCGCTTGCCGAAATGGGCGCTCTCGACGGCTCCCGGCAGGCCCAAAGCCCGCTTTTCCAGGTCCTCGGTTCTCATCGGAAAAGTGTAACACGCCCGGGAAGATGCGCAAAACTCAAGAAAATAATCCTAATAGGAAAATAATCCTTGACGGCGTGACGGTTGTTTGATAGGGTTATGGCACAGTCGGAAAAGTGGGTGAGGCGGGATGCTTCGGCACTCTTGCAGTAGCGATGTTGGCCGGGTTTTCCGGATGATTTGAGATTGCGGCCCCCTCATCCGGCCCTGCGGGCCACCTTCTCCCCGTTGGGGAGAAGAGGGAGAGAGCGGCGGGTTCCGCGGCGTGATTTGGTTTTCAAAGTGGTCACCCCACCCCGGAGCTGCGCCCTCAAGGCGAGGGTGAGTTTCAAAGGACATTGTCATGACGTCTGATCTGGATTTCGATCCGGAGCTGTTTGGCCTGTGGCCGAAGGCGCCGGTCTATGGCGGGGTGGTGGCGCAGGATGTGGATGCGGAGCTTGAGGATATTGCCCGGCGGGTGATCCTCGAGACCAAGGCGGAGACCGTCTCGCCGCTCGATGAGCTGCAGGACATGCTGAACGGCATGACGAGGGAATTGCGCGAGCAGATGCAGCAGTTCCAGCGGTTGCGGCTTTTGGCTGACGGCAGGGCGGAGGCGGTGGGCGAGGAGATCGACCGCAAACTGATCCAGGCCGACGCCAAGGCGAGCATCGAGGCGATGTCGGTGATCGTGCGGACATTGGAAAAGATCGACAGCCTGCAAAGGACGATTGCGCATGACCGGCAGATGATGGCTGAGCGGGACTTCGATGAGGCGGGTTTTCAAAAGCTTCAGTTTGAGTTCGAAGCCCGGATTGAAAGCCGAGCACAGGATATTGCCCGTGAACGCGAACAACAACGAGCGAGAGAGACGGCAACTGGATGCGTTGAGGCAGAGCGTTCGCTTGCCGAGCGAGCCATCGGCGACGCCCGGTCCAGTGGACCGTCGTGAGCGGTGCCGGACGAAGACCTTGACTGGAAAGAAGGATGGGATCGCCGCATTTCACAGTACCGGAGTGGGCCGGACGCTCGATCTGCACGTCAATACCGAACGGTTGCTGGAACGGCTGAAGGGTAACCTGTTGCGAGATAATCGGGAGCAGGCTGCTAGTGGCGAGAAGGGGCACTATGCGGCGCCCGCTAACGTAATCGAAGAACCGTTGAGTGGCACAATGGCCAATCCCGTTGGGAACCTGCAAGGTCTGGCCCTCGGCACCGGCGACACGTTGTTAACCAGCGGAAATCCTCCCCAAGCTGTAGGTTCTCCTGCAGGACATGCGGGAGCGGCCAAGGTTTTTATGATCGCCGACGCGGCCAGAATCCATCGTCTGCTCGCGACCTGGAGCAATACCAGCCGTTCAGAACAAAGGCCGCCGGAAGGCGATTGGCGGGTCTGGCTTCTGATGGGTGGGCGCGGGTCGGGAAAGACGCGGGCGGGCGCCGAATGGATACAGGAATTGGCGGCCGGAAAGACGGCACGGCCGGGATTGCGGATCGCGCTGGTGGCCGAGACGTTGGGTGATGCCCGCGAGGTGATGATCGACGGTGTGTCCGGCATCTGCCGGATTGCCCGAAGAAACAGACCGGATTTCGAGGCGTCGCGGCGCAGGCTCATTTGGCCGAACGGCACGGTGGCGCAGATCTTTTCATCGGAAGACCCCGAAAGCCTGCGCGGGCCGCAATTCGATTACGCCTGGTGCGACGAACTGGGTAAATGGAAACACGGGCAGGAGACTTGGGATATGCTGCAGTTTGCGCTGCGGCTTGGCGATCGTCCACGCGCTTTGGTGACGACGACACCACGACCGGTGCCGGTGCTGAAGGCGCTGATCGCCGATCCCGGCACGGCGGTGTGCCGCATCCGCACTAGCGACAACGCCGTCAATCTGGCACCCGGGTTTCTTGCAGCCATGAGCGGGCGGTATGGCGGCACGCGTCTGGGACGGCAGGAACTGGACGGCGAACTGATCGAGGATCGCGAGGATGCGCTCTGGTCACGCGCCGGGATTGAGGCGCTGAAACTGCGCGATACCGGGCCGCTTGGCCGGATCGTCGTTGCGGTCGATCCGCCGGCGGGCATGGGGCAGGGCTCTTGCTGCGGTATCATCGTGGCGGGGCTTGATCGCACCGGGCGTGGTGTCGTGCTGGCCGACTGTTCTGTCGAGGGCGCAAGCCCGGCCGGATGGGCGAATGCGGTGGTGCGCGCTTTCAGGCGTTTCGATGCCGACCGGATCGTTGCCGAGGTCAATCAGGGCGGCGACATGGTCTCTGCCGTGCTGCGCGGCATCGATGCGCAGCTGCCGGTGACATCAGTGCGGGCATCGCGTGGAAAATGGCTGCGGGCGGAACCGGTGGCAGCGCTCTACGAACAGGGCCGGGTGGTGCATGCCGGGTCGTTTGCGGCATTGGAGGACCAGATGTGTGATTTCGGGCCGGATGGATTGTCGTCAGGCCGTTCACCGGACCGGCTGGATGCGCTGGTCTGGGCGCTGACGGCACTTATGCTGGACGGCGGCGGCGAGCCACGGGTCAGGGGGATTTGAGGAGTGATGCCACGATCTCCCTCTTCTCCCGGCGGGGAGAAGTGCCGAGCGGATACGAGGCGATGAGGGGGGCTTTCGGTGAGTTCAGAGCATGCCGCCCCCTCATCCGGCCCTTCGGGCCACCTTCTCCCCGCTGGGGAGAAGAGGGATTACGCCGAACGCCATATGCGATTGTCTACCCTCAAGGGAAGGAACATGGCTTCAAGGTGAGACTATTGGCGGGTTATTTGCCTGCCGTGGCAACGGGCCTTGGTGCCGCAGAGGCGGTTTCGCGAATCTCGCGCCATTCGTTTTCGAGGCGGTCGAACAGGGCCTGGGAAATTTGCTGAGCCGGCATGGGCGATCCTTTCGTTGATTTCTGCAACGGCCGATAACGCAGGCGGGACTGGAAGGTTCCGCAGCGGTTGTGTGCTGGCAGTTGAAAAATACGCAGGAGCGATCAGCGCTTGCCGTCTTCGTCCGCGGGAGACTTCGGCGCGGAGGACGCATTGGCGCGCATCTGCTGCCAGGCGTTTTCGAACCGGTCGAGGATATGCTGCGGGACCGTTGCGCGGGTGGTGTCGGCCTGTATCTTGCTTTGCGCGTTCATTCGATCCTCCTCGATCAGGGACAACATCATGTTGCTCAATTCAGATTTCATATCTTAAACGCAAAGTAAATCAGGGCATTAAACAGTTTAAACGATTTAAATTGGTTAAATCGATTTAGAGTCACGAGATTTTTTAGGGTCGTGCGACCGGAAACGGAGAAAGAATGCCGTTTGTGCGAAAAGCCTTCTTTGATGCGGTGCGTGTTTCCCTGTTCGACGCCGTGTTGAAACGGCATCAGGTGGCGGGGCTGACGGCGATTCTTGATCGCGGCGAAAGCGCCGTAGCGCTTGATGACCGTTGGCTCGCCTATATGCTGGCGACGGCGCATCACGAAACCGGGCGGACGATGCAGCCGGTGCGCGAGACGTTTGCCGCAAGTGACGCACGGGCGATCGTCCTTCTCGACCGCGCGTTTGAACAGGGCCGTCTACCTTCCGTCTCGACGCCCTATTGGCGGCGGGACGTGGAGGGAAAGACCTGGCTTGGGCGCGGGCTGGTGCAGCTGACGCACAGGGCCAATTACGAAAAGATGACGCTTGCAACCGGGGTCGACCTTATCGCCCAACCGGAGCGGGCGATGGAGATGGGTGTTGCCGTCGACATCCTGTTCATCGGCATGCAGACCGGCGCGTTTACCGGCAAGAGGCTCGGGCAGTATTTCTCACAAGACAAAGAGGATTGGACCGGCGCCCGGCGGATCATCAACAGCCGCGACAGGGCGGCGCTGGTGGCAGGCTATGGCAGGCGATACCTGGCGGCGCTCCGCGACGCCCGGGCAGCTTAGGCGCTTCCGGTTTCTTTTTCCCTTTCGATCCGCGCTCAAGCGGCCATCAAGGATCACGACCGATGAAAAATCCATTCCGTCTGCCGTGGCGCCGCCCGGTGGAGAACGCGCACGAAACCAAGGCCGCATCGGGCTTTGTTACCCTTGCACAGGAGGGGCGAGCGCACTGGACCGGGCGGTCCTATGCGGCACTTGCCCGCGAGGGGTTCATGCGCAATCCGGTGGCGCACCGGGCCGTGCGGCTGATTTCGGAGGGGGCGGCAAACGTGCCGCTGCTGGTCTACGAGGGAACGCAGGAGCGGAGCGAGCATCCGGTGCTGGCATTGCTGGCACGGCCGAATGGGCGGATGGGCGGGCATGATTTTCTGGAAGCGCTCTACGGCCATCTGCTGTTGTCCGGCAATGCCTATATTGATGCGGCCGAGATCGGTGGCACGGTGCGTGAACTGCATCTGCTGAGGCCGGACCGGGTTCGCGTCCTTGAAGGGCGGGATGGCTGGCCGGAGGGGTATGAGTACCGGGTGGGCAATCTGGCGCGGCGGATTTCGGCTGGTGACGATGGATTGCTGCATCTGAGGCTGTTTCATCCGCTTGACGATCATCTCGGCTTTCCGCCGCTGGCGGCAGCGCAGATGGCGCTCGATCTCTCCAATGCGGCGGCGACCTGGAACAAGGCGCTGCTCGACAATTCCGCCCGGCCTTCCGGCGCGCTGGTCTACCAGCCGAAGGAGGGCGGCAATCTCTCGGCCGATCAGTACGACCGGCTGAAGAGCGAGCTGGAGGACGGCTATTCCGGCCCGATCCGCGCCGGGCGGCCGCTGCTTCTAGAAGGCGGGCTGGACTGGAAGGCGATGGGGCTTTCGCCGAAGGACATGGATTTCGTTGAGGCCAAGAATGGTGCTGCGCGCGACATCGCGCTTGCCTTCGGCGTGCCGCCGATGCTGCTCGGCATTCCCGGCGACAACACCTATGCCAACTATCAGGAGGCCAACCGCGCGCTTTACCGGCTGACTATCCTGCCGATGGTTTTTCGCACCGCAGCAGCTTTGTCCGGCTGGTTTTCCGGGCGATTGGGCGAGGCGCTGAAACTGGTGCCGGATCTTGATCAGGTAACCGGATTGACTGGCGAGCGCAGCGAGATCTGGGCACGGATGAAGGATGCGGATTTTCTGACCGACGAGGAGAAGCGGCAGGCGGTGGGCTATTGAAGTGACGCGTGAGGCTGCGGATTCAGTTTCTCAATCTCGCCCTGCAACCGATTCAAAAGATTCAGAGAATGCTTCAGCTCACGCGACGTCATGCTGTGCATCACCTCGCGGCAGTTGGCTGCGGTTGGGTGAAGATGATGCAATTCCGATAATAGCATCAAGGGCTTAACAAATGGCTGATTTTGGCAATGACCCGGGCCTTTGGGCTGCCAAGGGGATCGGCGCTGCGGCCGGGGCTGCGGTGTCGCTGATATACATGCTGCCGAAGGGCCGGCGTGAGGCTGCTTCCCGCTTTTTCACCGGCCTTTCCTGTGGGCTGATTTTCGGCGGGCCGGCGGGGCTGTGGATTGTCGGCAAGCTCGATATTGCCGGCAGCCTTTCAGGTGCCGAGGTGATGCTGACGGGTTCGGCGGCGGCGAGCCTTATGGCCTGGTGGGTAATGGGAGCGGCCGTGCGCGTGGCAGAGCGGTTCGGCAGGCGGCCGGATTAGGCAGGCACAAGTGGCGCTGCCGGCTATCGCCCCGGGCGGAGCAAATGTTTCCGCCCGGGTGTGTTCCTGCCGCATCGCATCCTGCGTCAGTCCACGGCCGTCCCTCGAAGACGACCCGGGTCGAGATAGGCCGGGGTCGCGAGCGATCAACCCCGGGTTTTGAATAATTTTGGTAGCAAGGCGTTGACGCCTTCGGCTGGCCTTGCCGTCCTCTGCATTTCCAATCATCGGAGAAAGACACATGACGACCGACAGGATGCCTGTCTGGCGAACGCAGAAGTTTGCCAACCTGACGTTGTCCGGGGTGACCGGGGAGGGCCGGTTTTCCGGCTATGCCAGCGTTTTTGGCGAGGTGGATCTTGGCAAGGATGCGATAGCGCCGGGCGCTTTCCAGCAATCACTCATCCGGCGCGGGGCATCTGGTGTGCGCATGCTGTTCCAGCATGATCCCGGCGAGGCGCTTCGGTCTCCCCACGAATATCGATATCATCGGCACAATGAATACAGCCGACCGATCTATCGCGCTGTTGGACACGGCGCTCACAGCTGAACGCACGGGCGGGATTAAAGCATTTGAGTCGGTAAAGTTTCGTTAACAATGTTGCCGCCGTTTAAGGAGGATGGGCGTTTCGACGCAAAGGCGACGGGCTGTAACCAGCGACATGCATGCGCGGCTCAATGCGCTGGCGAAGTAGTTTAATTCACAGCCAACACTTAGGTGCTGTTCTACACCACCAAGCGCGTCGGCGGGGGAGTGCAAAATTTCGAGGCTATCAAGCTGATTAAATTCGCGGCATCTTGAATAAGCGTAAGGCCGCCCTTTCTCAAAGGGTGCAACCATTCGCGCCGCGGTCTTCCCTGCCGCAGTGCGCGAGGGTGGACGCAGCTCCCCTCCCGCTGCGTCCACCCATTTTCTTGCCCCATTGCCTCATCGCGACGGAGATATCCATGACCATCACCGAACTGGCGCCGCCGCTCGGCGAGCCGCTGACGCTTGCCGAGACCAAGGCACATCTGCGTGTCGAAACCAGCGCCGACGATACGCTGATCGCCGGGCTGATCCGCACCGTGCGCGAACATCTGGAGCGGCAGACAGGACTATCGCTTTTGACCCGGACCTTCCGGCTCTATCTCGACGACTGGCCGCCGGGGCGGGTGATTCAGATTGGCAGGGGGCCGGTGCAAACGATTGAAGCGGTTACGGTTTATGATGCGGCCGGCCTGCCTGTTACCATCGATGCCACCGGTTTCGTGCTGGACGGCCAAGCGCGTCCGGCGCGGCTGATCTTGCCGCGGCAACCGGAGCCGGGACGGGCGATCAACGGTATCGAGATCGATTTTTCGGCCGGTTTCGGCGCGACCGGTGCGGATGTGCCGGACATGTTGAAACGGGCGATGCTTCTACACCTGGCGCTGCTCTACGAGTTTCGCGGCGCGGTTTCGCCGGGCAGCCAACCGGCGGCGGTGCCTGCCAGCTACGACCGGCTGATCGCGCCCTTTTGCCGGCGGGGGCTTTGAGCATGGGAACCGTCATGCTCGATCCCGGGCAATTATCGGCGCGGCTGGACCTGGAGATGCGCAATGATGCCGGTGATGGCCAGGGTGGTATTGTGGCGGGTTTTGTGCCGGTGACGTCGCTCTGGGCGCGGATCGAACACGTTTGCGTCAGCGAGGAGGAGCGGGCGGATGCGGAGATGTTCACCGTGACGCACCGTATCTGGATCCGGTTTCGCGAGGATATCGCGGCGGATATGCGGTTTTGCAAGGGGGCGCGGATTTTTACGATCCGGGCCTTTCACGATCCGGACGAGACACGGCGCTATCTCGTCTGCCGTTGTGCGGAGGAGGGGCGATGAGTGCGGCGGGAGCCTTGCAGAAGGCAGTCTTTGCAAAGCTTGCCGGAGACCTGGCGCTGACGGCGTTGATCGGGCCGGACGGGGTTCACGATCATCTGCAGCCACGATCGCATAGGCCCTGCATTGTTATCGCCGCAATCGAGAGCCGGGATGCTTCGACGGCCAGTGAAGCGGGGGAAGAGCATCTGGTCACGCTGGAGGCGCGCACGGGCGAAGGTGGAAACCGGGTGGTGCAGGAGATTGCCGCACGGGTGCGGACGCTGCTGCACGATACGCCTCTCGTTCCTACCGGGTTTGCGTTGGTCAGCATCCTGCATCAACGCACGAAGACAAAGCGTGATGCCAAGGCCAAGGGGCATGTGGCGGAAATGGTGTTTCGGGCAGTAACGGAATGACGTTTCGCTTGGCGAAATAGGATTTCATCGGCGTCCCCAGCGGGCGCCTTTTTTGTTTCTGGAAGGATGAAACATGGTGGCGCAGAAGGGGAAGGATCTTCTCTTGAAGATCGACAATGGCGGTTCTTACCTGACGGTGGCGGGGCTGCGGTCGAAACGGCTGGCGTTCAATGCCGAGACGGTGGACGCGACGGATGCGGAATCCGCGGGCCGATGGCGGGAGCTTCTGGGTGGCGCGGGCGTGCAGCGCGCCTCCATATCGGGCGCCGGTATCTTCAAGGATCAGAGTTCGGATGCGCTGGTGCGGGCAGCTTTCTTTAACGGCGCCATCCTCAACTGGCAGATCGTCATTCCGGATTTCGGCACGCTGACCGGGCCGTTCCAGGTGACGGCGCTCGAATATTCCGGCCAGTACAATGGCGAAATCCTTTTTGAAACGGCGCTGGAATCGGCCGGTGCTCTGACCTTTGCGGCGCTGTGATGAGCGGGCGGAGTACGGGAACGGCAGGCCGGGCGAACCGGCATCGCGGCGAGGTGGAGGCGGTCATCGGCGGTGAGCGGCGCATCCTCTGCCTGACGCTCGGCAGTCTGGCCGAGTTGGAGATGGCGTTTGCGGCTGACAATCTGATGGATCTGGCGGCACGGTTTTCCGCCGGGCGGCTGAAGGCAGAGGACATGATCCGGATCTTGAGCGCCGGTCTGCGCGGTGGCGGCAATCTGGTGTCGGACGAGGATGTTGCTGTCATGAGCCTCGACGGCGGCATTGCCGGGCTGGCGCGGCTGACCAGCGAACTTCTGGCGGCGACTTTTGGTGGCGCGGAGGACGGCGCAAACCCTTGAGTGCCGCAGCGGGCAATGGCTTGCCGCCTCCGTTTCCGTGGGGGCCGGTGATCCATGCCGGGCTTTGCCTGCTGCGGCTTCCAGCCCCCGTCTTCTGGTCGATGACGCCGCGCGAGATGCAGGCCGCATTCGGTGGGCTGCAGCCTGCCGCTGCCGTTGCGGATCGCTCTGGCATGGAGGCGCTGATGGCGGCGTTTCCAGACTGAGATGGTGAGCCTTTTTCGAGGAGATCGTGATGGAACAGGACGAGATCGGGTTTTCGGCAGCGGCCGATGATGCGGATGCCTGGAAGGATGTGCTCGACGATCTGGAGCGGCGTTCGCGCTCGTTCGGTTCGGCGCTGACCGGGGCTTTGGCCTCGGCGACGCGGGGCGGCAAGGGGCTGGAGGATGTGCTGCGTGGCGCCGGATTGCGGCTGACGGAGATCGCGCTTTCAGCAGGGTTGAAGCCGCTCGAGGGACTGCTCGGATCGGCGATCTCGGGGCTTGCCGGGAGTTTTGGGGGCGCGACGGCTTTTGCCAATGGTGGCGTGCCGGGCAGGGTGACGCCGTTTGCTGCTGGAGGTGTCGTCTCAACGCCGACCTATTTTCCAATGGATGGACAGATGGGGCTGATGGGCGAGGCCGGATCGGAGGCGATATTGCCGTTGAAGCGCGGTTCGGATGGATCGCTGGGCGTGGCGTCCTCAGGTGGCGGTGGGCCGATGAATGTCGTCTTCAATGTGACGGCGTCTGATGTGCAGAGTTTTCGAAAGTCGGAGGGGCAGATCGCGGCGATGCTGACGCGCACGGTGGGGCGGGGACGGCGGGGGATTTGAGGAGAGGCTTCTCCGTCGCGGTGGCCATCACCCTCAGATCATGTGTTCGGGCCGACCGACCAGATCATCGCCCAGATCGAGGAGCTTTTTCCAGACTGGTTATCCCGTCGGGACCTTCCGGATTGCATCGATGTGACGTTGCATCGGCGGCAAAGTGGCATGAGGGAGGCAAGCTAGCTACTAGTCGAACAATCCCAAAAATTCGTCGGAAAGATCACGCCGGCAGATCGCTACGGTCTTCTGTGTCTTCAAGTCAATTGGGTACCACACGGTAGCTCCGGTTTCCGCGCAAACTCCCTTCGGTACAATGTAGGAGCCGTCATGAGCATACAGCTTTCCGCTGTTATCGTCTCCGTCGCCAATTGGATAAAGCATCAGCGTTGGCTTGAGCCGTTGCGCGTCCTTAATCTCCGCCTTGGCGATAGGTATACGTACCAACGCAAGACGACGGTGGAACGAGTCCAGCCTCTCGTACGGCTCCTTGCGGGTCCTCGTCTGTTCGCACGCGGCACGGATCGGCTCGTAGCTTGCGAGAAGCCAGCTATCGGAGAGGGTGCAGATAAGGTCTGTTGCAAAGCTGAATTGTTTTTCGGGGCCTATGATCTCTTCCAGATGCTCCTGTTCAAGCTGCCTCAGCATGAGGTCAAGCTTGCTGACCTCCGAGACCGAAAGACTGTGGGCACGACCAGCCACGACGCCCAGCGTGTTCATCACGTTCACCCATTTGCGCGCCTCATTAGGATAGTTAACGAGACCCATCGTGTAAATTGCCTGCAGCAGCGCCGTAGCCTTCATTCAAGCTCCTCCATTCGTCGACCGTACTCGGCAGTGCCGTACCAAGCAACTCGCGACTTCCCCGTACCCGCAGAGAGGGAGCAGGGAATCGCAGTTGCCAACGCGCCAGCGGCAGAAAAACGCTGCCGCCGTGCAGCAATCCCTGAAGACTCCCTGTCAACCGATTCAACACACAGCGGAAAACACCATGACAACAGGATTTCATGAAGTCCGGTTTCCCTTGCGCCTGGCTTTGGGAACGAGCGGCGGGCCGGTCAGGCGGACGGATATTGTCAGCCTTTCGAACGGGCGGGAAAACCGCAACCGGCGCTGGCGTGATGCGCGCAGGCACTATGATGCGGGATCGGGGATCAAGTCTGTTGGCGACCTTTATGCGGTGCTGGAGTTTTTCGAGGCGCGGGCGGGGCAGCTTTTCGGGTTCCGGTTTCGCGATCCCGTCGATTTCAAGTCCTGTGCGCCGGGTGGAACGGTGAGCGCCAATGATCAGCTTGTTGGAACGGGTGATGGCGTGACCGCCGTGTTCCAGTTGGCGAAGACCTATGGCGATGCGGGTGGTGCGAGCGTGCGCGAGATCGCCAAGCCGGTTCTGGGCAGTGTGGTCATGTCGGTTGGTGGGATTCTGGTGGTGCCTGCCGATTTTACGCTCGATGCGGCAAGCGGGCGGGTGACGTTTCTGCCATCGAAAATTCCGGCAAGCGGCGTTGCGATCAAGGCAGGGTTCGAATTCGATGTGCCGGTGCGCTTCGATACCGACCGGATCGATGTCGATCTGGGGCAGTTTCAGGCCGGGCGCATTCCGTCGATTCCTTTGGTGGAGATCAAGCCATGAGAACGCTCACCGCAGCCCTTGCCGAACACCTGGACGGCGATGCGACAACGATGTGCCATTGTTGGAGGGTGACGCGGCGCGACGGGGTGGTGCTCGGCTTTACCGAGCATGATCACGACCTCCGTTTTGATGGCACCGATTTTCTGGCCGCCAGCGGGTTTCAGGCCGCCGACAGCGAGGCGGCAAGCGGACTTTCCGTCGAGGCAGGCGAGGTTGCGGGTGGGTTTTCCAGCGCCGCGATCAGCGAGGCGGATGTGATCGCCGGACGTTATGACGGCGCCAGGGTCGACGTGTTCCAGGTGAACTGGCAGGCGCCGGATCAGCGCATTCTGCTGCGCGTGCAGGAGATCGGCGATGTCGTGCGCGCGGGCGGCGCTTTTCGTGCTGAGTTGCGGCGGCTGACGCACAAGCTGGATCAGGTGCAGGGGCGGATTTACGGGCGGCGCTGTGATGCCGTGCTTGGCGATGGGCGGTGCAGGGTAAACTTGAGCAATCCGGCCTACCGGGGCAGCGGCGCGATCATGGCTGTTCTGGGCGAGACGCGGATCCGGGTGACGGGGCTCGATGCAGCGATGGCAGGGTTTTACCGGTATGGCATGTTCCGGTTCGTTGGCGGTGCCAATGCCGGGCATGCCTGCGATATCGAGGATCACCGCAAGGATGCTGACGGGGTCACGCTTTCGCTCTGGCTGCCGCCGCCTTTGCCGCTGGTGGCGGGAGATAATTTCACCGTGACGGCGGGATGCGACAAGAGTTTTGCCACTTGTGGCGGGACGTTTGCAAATCGCCTGAACTTCCAAGGGTTTCCGCATATGCCGGGGACGGATTTTGCCTTCGGTTATGCGGATGGCGATGCGGTGCATGATGGGCGGGCGCTTTATGAGTGACGACCGCGCGGAGGATCATTTGGTTGGTTCGGAGGCTGCGGTCCCCCTCATCCGGCCCTGCGGGCCCTCTTCTCCCCGATGGGGAGAAGAGGGAGATCCAGCCGTTGGCTTTGCGCGCGAAATCGTTTCGGTTGCACGGAGCTGGATCGGGACGCCGTACCGGCATCAGGCGAGCCTGAAGGGCGTTGGTTGCGATTGTCTGGGCCTGGTGCGGGGTGTGTGGCGGGAAATCTATGGTTCCGAGCCGGAATTGCCGCCGGCCTATCAGCCGGATTGGGCGGAGCGCAGCGGCGAGGATCGGTTGCGCGGGGCGGCGCGGCGGTATTTCGGGGCGGAGCTTCCGGCCGCGGAAATGCAGCCGGGCGATTTGCTGTTGTTTTGCTGGCGGCCGGACTTTCCGGCCAAGCATGCGGGAATTCTCAGTACCGAAGACAGGTTCATCCATGCCTATGAACAGGCGGCGGTGATCGAGTCGGCGCTCGTTCCGTCCTGGCGGCGGCGGATTGCCGGTGTATTCCGTTTTCCCGGAAAGGTTTGACGATCATGGCAACCATTCTTCTGCAGGCTGCCGGTGCAGCGCTTGGCAGCGTGTTCGGTCCGGTTGGCGCGGTGCTTGGCCGCGCGGTTGGTGCGCTTGCGGGCTCGGTGATCGACCGCTCGATCATCAACGGCATGACGACGGTTTCCGGCGCCCGGCTGGGCGATGCGCGCATACCCGGTGCCGAGGACGGCACGGCGATCACGCGGGCCTATGGCACGGTGCGCATCGGCGGCACACTGATCTGGGCGACACGGTTTGAAGAAGAAGTGCGGGTCGAACGGCAGGGCGGCAAGGCGAGCGGGCCGCGGGTCGAGACGTTTCGCTACTATGCCAATTTTGCCCTTGGGATCTGCGAGGGCGAGATTGCCTGCGTTCGCCGGGTCTGGGCGGACGGGCGGGAGCTGGACCTGACCGGGATCGAGATGCGCATTTATCGCGGGACAGCCGGTCAATTGCCCGATCCGTTGATCGAGGCCAAGCAGGGCGTGGGGAAAGCACCGGCCTACCGGGGGCTCGCCTATGCCGTGTTCGAGCGTTTGCCATTGGATAGTTATGGCAACCGGATTCCGGTGATCCAGTTCGAGGTCTTGCGGCCGACCGGTACGCTCGAAAAGCAGATCCGCGCCATCACGATCATTCCGGGTTCGAGCGAATACGGCTATCACCCTGGCGTCGTCAGGGAAGAGACCGGAGCCGGTGCGAGCCGGTTGATCAACCGCAACGTTTTTCATGCGAGTTCCGACTGGCGTGCGTCTATCGATGAATTGCAGGCGCTCTGCCCGAACCTTGAGCGGGTGGCGCTGGTGGTGTCCTGGTTCGGAACGGATTTGCGGGCTGGTCATTGCCGGATCGAGCCCGGCGTCGAGACGCCGGTGCGGCGGGGGGAAAGCCTGGCCTGGTCGGTGTCGGGAATTTCGCGTGGTGGTGGGAGGCTGATCAGCCGCAATGATGGCGCCCCGGCCTATGGCGGCACGCCGGGCGATGCGAGCGTGGTGGCGGCGATTGCTGACCTGAAGGCACGTGGGTTGGAAGTCTATCTCTATCCTTTCGTGATGATGGACATTGCGGCCGGGAACACGTTGCCCAACCCTTATGGCGGTACGGGGCAACCTGCCTATCCCTGGCGGGGGCGGATTACCGCGGATCCGGCGCCGGGGCTTGCGGGCGCTGCCGACAGGACGATGGCGGCGCGCACGCAGGTGGCGGCGTTTTGCGGAACGGCCACGGTGGCGGATTTTGCCGTTTCGGGCACGTCGGTGAGATCGGTTGCTGCGGACGACGGGTATCGCCGGCTGGTGCTTCACTACGCGTTGCTGAGCAAGGCGGCGGGCGGGATTTCCGGATTCATCATCGGCTCCGAATTGCGCGGGCTGACCCAATTGCGCGATGGGACGGGCGCGTTTCCTTTCGTCGAGAAGCTGGTGGATCTTGCGGCCGATGTCCGGGCCGTTCTCGGTGCGGCCACCAAGCTGACCTACGGGGCGGACTGGAGCGAGTATTTCGGCTATCACCCGGCGGATGGGTCTGGCGACGTGCTTTACAATCTCGATCCGCTCTGGGCATCGGCCAATATCGATGCCGTCGGGATCGACAATTACATGCCGCTGTCCGACTGGCGTGACGGAGACCTGTTTCAGGGAAATGCGGATGGTTTCCGGCTGGCGGAAGATGCCGACGCGATGCGCAGGATGATCACTGCCGGCGAGGGGTATGACTGGTATTACGCCAGCATGGACGATCGCCGCGGCCGTATCCGCACGCCGATTACCGACGGGCTGGCGGGAAAGCCATGGGTCTACCGCTACAAGGATATTGCCAATTGGTGGGGGCAGATGCATCGCAACCGGATAGGCGGCGTCGAGCAGGCTGTGCCGACGGCCTGGGTAGCGGCCTCCAAACCCGTCTGGTTCACCGAACTCGGTTGCCCGGCGATCGACAAGGGGGCGAACCAGCCGAACGTCTTTACTGATCCGAAATCGTCGGAAACGGCGGTTCCGTATTTTTCGAACGGCGCGCGCGGCGATGCCATGCAACGCCGGTTTCTACAGGCGCAGCACCGGTTCTGGCAAGGCTCGGGCGCACCCGCATGTGTTGATCCGGATCATATGTTCGTCTGGACCTGGGACGCGCGACCGATGCCGGCCTTTCCGGAGAATACGGCGCTCTGGTCCGACGGCGCCAATTGGCAGACCGGGCATTGGGTGAACGGCCGGTTGGGTGGGGCGACGGCGGCCGACGTGATCGCGGCGGTACTTGCCGATCACGGATTTCAGGGCGGCGATGTAAGCTGCGTCAGCGGTGATCTCAGCGGTTATGTGCAGTCGGAGCAGGTGTCGGCGCGTGATGTGCTGGAGCCGCTGATGGCAGCGCTGCAGATCGATGCTGCTGAAGACGGGGCGAAGTTGCGGTTCCGGTCGCGGATGAAACAGGCCTCGCAGCCCAGGGCCATTGCAGTGCTGGCGGATCTCGACGGACAGCCGCTGTTTGAGGAGACGCGCAGCCACGACAGCGATTTTGCCAGCGAGGCGATCCTCGACCGGTTCGATCCGGGAAATGCGTTTGAGCGAACCACCGCCCGTTCCCGCCGGGTATCGCCGGCCAATGACCGGGTGTTGCGGCTTTCACTGCCGGGGGTGATGCATGAAGGGGCGTCGGCAAGTGCTGTCGAGGACGCGCTGCGCGATCATCAGGTGTCGAGGCGCAGCGTACGCTTTTCGCTATCGCCGGCGGCACTGGCGTTCGAGCCGGGTGATGTGGTCGCCTTCGACGATGGACCGGAGGGCAGTTTTATTGTCAGCCGGATCGAGGATGGCGCGGCACGTTCGATCGAGGCGCGGGCGTTTGTGCCGTCGAGCGGCGGCCGCCCGGTTCAGCCGTCAAAACCGATCGTTCCGCCGCGCAGGCCATCCGACGGGTTCTCTCCCGTTGTGCACCTGATGGACCTGCCACAATACGTGGCAGGCAATGCCAGCAGTTTTGCCCGGGCCGCTGTCTTTGCCAGGCCATGGCGCGTGGTGACGCTTTCTTCATCGGCAACGGCGGAAGGTTATCAGGCGCGGGTGCGGCTGGGGCAACCAGCGCAGACGGGTGTCTTGGCGGCGTCGCTTGGTGCAGGTGTTACCGGCAGGTTTGATGCCATGCATACGCTGACGCTTGATTTACATTTCGGTGGATTGTCTTCGGCAGGCCGCCTTTCCGTTCTCAACGGGCGCAACCGCGTGGCGATCCTTGCTTCGAATGGTGTCTGGGAAATCATCGGTTATCAGAGCGCTGAGGAAATTTCTGCCGGGCGCTGGCGGCTGACAAAGCTTTTGCGGGGTCTGCACGGGACCACGGATGCGATGCTGGCGGGGAGTGCTTCCGGTGCTCCGGTGGTGGTGCTCAATGCGGCGGTCAGGCCGTTGGCCCTGAGCCCCGACGAGGCGGGGCGTGTGATCAACTGGATCGCCGAGGCGAGCGGGCAGGCCGCTCAGCCAAGCGGTCCCTTTGCCTTTGCCGGTGGCTTGAGGGCCGAGAGGCCGGTTGCGCCGGTGCATCTGCGGGGGCGGCGTCTTGAGGGCGGTGGTATCCGAATCACCTGGACCCGCTGCGCCCGCCGGGAGGCCGACCACTGGCTCGACGGTGATATCGCGCTGGATGAGCCCCAGGAACGATATCGTATCGACATTCTCGCCGGGACGAGCGTCAAGCGGTCCTTCGACGTGTCCGAACCGGTGTTGCACTATGCCGCGGGTCTCGAGATCGAGGATTTCGGCGCGCCACAGGCAGACTTGTCGGTTCGCGTCCGGCAGCGCGGCCAGAAGGTTGCCTTCGGCGTGCCGGCACAGGCGCTGCTCAGCCTGTAACACCCCGGCTTTCCCATTCAAGTCAAACTCAAATTCAGCAAACCGGACGAGGAGCGTCAAATGAACGATTTGAAGACCTGGTACATGTCGAAGACCGTCTGGGGTGGCGTGGTGGCAATCCTGGCATCCTGCGCCAACCTGCTGGGATTGGAGGTCGCGCCTGACGATGAAAGGGGAGTTGTGGATGGACTGACTGCGCTGGCGGCCGCAGTGGGCGGACTGATTGCCATCTGGGGCCGGATTTCAGCGCGCTCGCGTTTGCGCTAGACATTGCGCAAACCGGGTGGTGGCGGCACATTCATTTGCCATTCAGACTGTATCGTTTATTAAATCTGCAACAATGCATCCCAAGCCACCAATCTTGTTTTCAATGCGAAAGTGCGTTCATGTCCTCACCCTTGATCATAGCAACGCTTGCAGCGGGCCTGTCCGGATTCGCGCCGCCTGCGATTGATGTGCCATCGATGGTTGTCGCTGTGGACGGCGATTGTGGTCAGGCGGCGGCCGAGGTGGTTGCCAAGACCGGTGGCGAACTGCTGTCGGCGCAGCCGACGGGCGACGGCAAATGTGTCGTCACCGTGCTAATCCCCGGCAATGGCGGCCGCCCGAAAAAGGTGACGATGCGGGTGCCGATGTAGCCGCAGAATGCCTGCCTTCAAGACATTCTCGAAACGGATGAAATAAGGTAAGCAGTAAGTCTGGTGTTGCGACGCGACGGCAAATCTCCAGGAGATGCTGGCGCGCAAGGGAAGAAAGTCTGTTCATGCGCATTCTGGTGGTCGAAGACGACGTCAACCTCAACCGTCAATTGACGGACATGTTGAAGGAAGCCGGATATGTCGTCGATCAGGCTTTCGACGGCGAAGAAGGCCACTACCTCGGCGAGGGCGAGCCCTATGACGCCGTCATCCTTGATATCGGTTTGCCGGAAATGGACGGCATCACCGTGCTGGAAAAATGGCGCGGTGCCGGAAAAGCGATGCCGGTGCTGATTCTCACCGCGCGTGACCGCTGGAGCGACAAGGTCGCGGGCATCGATGCCGGCGCCGACGATTATGTCACCAAGCCATTCCATGTTGAAGAAGTGTTGGCCCGTATCCGCGCGCTGATCCGGCGTGCGGCCGGACATGCAAGCTCGGAGATCGTTTGCGGCCCGGTGCGGCTTGACACCAAGGGTTCCAAAGCGATGGTCAACGGCGTGGCGCTGAAATTGACCTCGCATGAATTCCGGCTGTTGTCTTATCTGATGCACCACATGGGGCAGGTGGTGTCGCGCACGGAACTGGTCGAGCACATGTACGACCAGGACTTTGACCGCGATTCCAACACGATCGAGGTTTTCGTCGGCCGCCTGCGCAAGAAGATCGGCAACGACTTGATCGAAACCGTGCGTGGCCTTGGTTATCGCATGCAGGCTCCCGGCATGGCCAGCAAGGAAGTGAAGTCCTGAGCGGGATCACTATGATCAACTGGAAGGACAGGGCGGTTGCGCACCAAGGCAAGGGCCTAACGCCATTGTCCCGCCAAACCATCCGGCGGCACCCATGATGCTGCGCCCGCAATCGCTGACCGCACGCGTTCTTCTGGTTTCCACGATCTGGGCGGTGGCGGCGCTGGTGGTGATCGGCGTGGTGATCTCGACACTCTATCGGCAAGGGTCTGAGCGCGGCTTTCAAGATCTCTTGCGTGCGCAGCTCTACAACGTCATCAATTCGATCGTCGTCAACGACAAGTCGGTGCTGGCCGGCAGTCCGCAACTGGGCGACCTGCGCTTTTCCCAGCCACAGACGGGCTGGTACTGGATCGTAGAACCGATTGGGGAATTCAACACCCCGCCGCTGATTTCGACCTCGCTCGGATCAGGCAAGCTGCCGATTGCCAGTGTCGATGAGGTTCCCTTCGATATTCGCTACGAGCGTTTTTACACCACTGTTGATTCCTTCAACAATGAAGTCGAAGTGGCGGAGACCGAAGTCGTTCTGGATATTCAGGGGCACACCGCCCGGTTCCGGGTTGCGGGCAACCGCGATGTCCTTGAAGCCGACATCGACGATTTCAATCGTAATCTCTATCTGGCGCTGGCGATCTTCGGCTTTGGTGGTCTTGGCATGAACGCGCTGGCCATTCTTTTCGGGCTCCGGCCGCTCGACCAGGCGCGGCGGTCGCTGGAAAAGATCCGAGGCGGGGAAAGCGAGCGGCTGGACGGCGAATTTCCACGCGAAATCCAACCTTTGGCGAGCGAAGTTAATGCCCTGATCGACAGCAACCGGCGCATCATCGAGCGCGCCAGGATGCAGGTCGGCAACCTCGCGCATTCGTTGAAGACGCCGCTTGCCGTCTTGATCAATGAGGCGCGGGTGCTGGAGCCGCCGCACGGCGATCTCGTCAAGGCGCAGGCGGATGCGATGCAGATGCAGGTGCAGTCCTATCTCAACCGGGCGCGGATCGCGGCGCAACGGGAATCGGTTCTGGCCCGCACCGAGGTGGAGCCGGTTCTCGAGCGGCTGGTTCGCGTCATGCGCCGCCTGCATCCGGAAAAGACCTTTCTGCTGACTGTCTCGCCCCCCGGCCTGATTCTGGCGATGGAACAGCAGGATGTCGAGGAAACGGTGGGGAACCTTCTCGACAACGCTGCGCGCTATGCAGCCGATCAGGTTCGCGTCGTGGCACAGATCGCGCCCGAGGGCGTGCAGGGCAAGGACCCGGGGCGGCGCACCTGGATCGCCATAGAGGTTGATGATGACGGTCCCGGCCTGGAGCCGGAGCAGATCACCGTTGCCATCAAACGCGGCAGGCGGCTGGATGAAAGCAAGCCCGGGACCGGGCTGGGTCTGTCGATCGTCAGCGAAATCGCCGGCGAATATCAGGGTACGCTTGGATTATCACGCGGTGAACGTGGCGGGCTGAAGGCACTGATCGTGCTGCCGGCTGTGTCATGATGGAACGTGTCTTGAGCCGTTGCGTGACTTTTTTGACAGAGTTGCAGGCAAAATTCCGCAATGCAGCAGCTTTGATCGCTGTGATGTTGCCTGCTCATGCGGGGAATGTAAAAAAGATAATGAGCCATGAATCGGCCTTAAGCCGAGCCATGATTTGCCGATGCACCGGAAACCGTAAGAGCTGTCCGATACGATGAAGAACCAGGCCCGTTTCCCGACCATCCTCTCCGCTTCGCCGGCTGCGTGCCTGATCGCCTCGTCGTTGCTGATCGCCGGCTGCGGTACGGCCTCGCGCGAGGGCGGTAAGCTGGGTGGCATTACCTCGAACACATCGGCTTCCTATATCGCGGCGCTTGGTGGCGGTGTGATCGGGCATCAAGCCGGACTTTCGATCAGCAAGGCAGACCGTCAGCGGGCGCTGGAGGCCGAATACCGCGCCCTGGAAGCATCCCGTGGCGGACAGCCGGTGGTCTGGCAGGGATCGGGTATCAGCGGCTCGGTCGTTGCCGCCGCACCGTATCAGGTCGGCTCGCAGAACTGCCGCCAATACAGCCATACGGTAACGGTCAAAGGGCAGGACAGTGTCGCGCGTGGTGCCGCCTGCCGCAATGCCGACGGCACGTGGACGCCGTTGGGCTGATCCAGCCCATTCGATAGTTTCCATAGTTGCGGCGAAACGCCTCAAATTTCCGTCATCTCCGGTTTTCCGATTGGAATGGCAGGCTTCGCATAGTAATTGAGCGAACATGCTGTTCTGGATCCTAGTTGCCACTTTGACGGCGGCCGTTGCCGCTGTTCTGCTGCTTCCGCTGCTGCGCGCCGCCGCCAGCGCCGAGGCCCCCCAATCCCATGATGTCGAGGTCTATCGCGATCAGCTGGACGAGCTGAAACGCGACGAGAAAAACGGTTTGATTTCCGGCGACGAAGCGAATTTCGCTCGCGCCGAGGTCGCCCGCCGTTTGTTGGCTGCAACCGATGCCGTGAAAGCCGCTGCGCCGGCTCAACCGGTAAGGCGCAGCAACCGGCTGGCGCAGCTTGCCGTTATCGTGATCCTGCCTGCCATCGGGCTCTGTCTTTACTTGCGGACCGGCAATCCGGATGTGCCGGATGCGCCGCTGGCCGCGCGTTTGGCAAATCCCGGCGACGATATGAACATCCTGATCGCGCGGGCCGAACAGCAACTGGTCAGCAATCCTGAAGATGGTGCCGGATGGGATGTTCTGGCGCCGATCTATTATCGCAGTGGCCGGCTGGAGCAGGCAGCAACGGCGTTTCGCAATGCGCTGCGAATCCTCGGGGCGACACCGGCGCGCCTGGGCGGTTACGCCGAAAGCTTGATCGCGCTTTCCGGCGGGCTGGTGACCAACGAGGCCCGCGATGCGCTGCAGAAATTGCTGGCGATCGAGCCCACGGACCCGCGAGCGCAGTTCTATCTGGCTCTTGCCTTGAAGCAGGAAGGCAAAGGGACGGAGGCGCTGGCGGCGTTCGAGCAGATCGTCCGTACCTCACCGGCCGGCGCTCCATGGTTGCCGCTGATCAACGAGCATATCGCCGATCTCAAGGTCCCGGCTGCAGGACAGCAGGCCGGCACCCCGCTGGGCAATCCCACAAGCGAGGATATCACTGCGGCCAACGATATGAGTACCGGTGATCGCACGGCGATGATCGAAGGTATGGTCGGTAGCCTTGCGGAAAAGCTGAAGACAGACCCGAAGAATTTCGAGGGCTGGATGCGGATCATCCGATCCTATGCCGTGCTTGGCCAGAAGGACAAGGCAGGCGACGCCCTGAAACAGAGCCTAGCGGTTTTTCCGGCCGACGGCGACGAGGGCAAGCAATTGCTGGTGCTGGCAGGCGAGCTTGGGCTGAAGGCAGACGGAGGCGTGGAATGACCCGCAAACAGAAGCGCCTTGTGATCATTGGCGGCGGTGTGACGTTCATCGCCGCCGCCGTTCTGCTGGTGATGGTCGCGTTCAGCCAGGCAATCGCCTATTTCTATGTTCCTGGCGATCTCGCCAAGGCCGAACTGGCCCCAGGTACGCGTATCCGGCTCGGTGGCCTGGTGGAAAATGGCTCGCTCAAGCGCGGTGAAGGCATGACCATCACGTTCAGCGTCACCGATACGCTCGACAAGGTGCCGGTGACCTATACGGGAATTCTGCCCGATCTGTTTCGCGAAGGCCAAGGCGTCGTCGCCGAGGGTAGTTTCAAGGAGGGGAGTCCGGTTTTCGTTGCAGATACCGTGCTTGCCAAGCATGATGAAACCTACATGCCCAAGGACGTGGCGGACCGGTTGAAGGCGCAGGGCGTCAATCTTGGCGGCAAGGAAAATATCCAATGATCATCGAGCTTGGTCACTATGCGCTGGTTCTGGCGCTTGCCACATCGCTCCTGCAGGCGGTATTGCCGATCATCGGCGCGCTGCGCAACGATCACGCGCTGATGGAAATCGGGACGGTGGCGGCCAAGGCGACATTCCTGCTGATGGCGCTGTCATTCGGTATTCTCACCTACGCTCATGTGACATCCGATTTCTCCGTCCAGAACGTCTGGGAGAATTCGCATTCGCAGATCCCGCTGATCTACAAATTTTCCGGTGTCTGGGGCAATCACGAAGGCTCGATGCTGTTGTGGGTGCTGATCCTCACCTTTTTCTCGGCGCTGGTCGCTGTGTTCGGCAACAATCTGCCGGAGACCCTGAAAGCCAATGTGCTGGCCGTCCAGGCCTGGATCGCGGTATCGTTCTCGCTTTTCATCCTCTTGACGTCCAATCCTTTCAACCGGTTGCTGAATGCGCCGGGTGAAGGGCAGGACCTCAATCCGGTGCTGCAGGATGTCGGCCTGGCCATCCATCCGCCGCTGCTTTATCTCGGTTATGTCGGCTTTTCCGTCTGCTTCTCCTTTGCGATCGCCGCACTGATCGAAGGTCGTATCGATGCGGCCTGGGCCCGCTGGGTGCGGCCGTGGACGCTGGCCGCCTGGACCTGTCTGACGGCTGGTATCTCGATGGGGTCTTACTGGGCCTATTACGAACTCGGCTGGGGCGGCTGGTGGTTCTGGGATCCGGTCGAGAATGCGTCCTTCATTCCGTGGCTAGCCGGGACGGCGCTGTTGCATTCGGCACTTGTGATGGAAAAGCGCGAAGCGCTGAAGATCTGGACGGTGCTTCTGGCGATCATGACCTTCTCGATGTCGCTGCTCGGCACCTTCCTCGTCCGCTCCGGTGTACTGACATCGGTTCACGCCTTTGCCACCGACCCGACGCGCGGCGTCTTCATCCTGATCATCCTCATCCTGTTCATCGGCGGCGCCCTGTCGCTGTTTGCCTTCCGCGCCGCACACCTCAAAGCGGGCGGGCTGTTTGCGCCGATTTCGCGTGAGGGCGCGCTGGTTCTCAACAATCTGATCCTGACGACGGCGGCGGCGACCGTATTGATCGGCACGCTTTATCCGCTGGCGCTGGAAGCAGTGACCGGGGCGAAGATTTCCGTTGGACCTCCCTTCTTCAACATGACCTTCGGACTGCTCATGCTGCCGCTGATGCTGGCGGTACCGTTCGGCCCGCTGTTGGCCTGGAAACGCGGCGATCTGCTCGGCGCCGGGCAGCGCCTGTTTGCCGCGGTGGCATTCGGCCTGGTTGTCGGAAGTATCATCTACTACATGCAAAATGGCGGCCCGATCATGGCGTTGTTCGGTCTCGCGCTTGGGGCCTACATGATTGCCGGTTCACTGACGGAGCTTTATCTGCGTTCCGGTCTTGGCAAGGTGACGGGATCTGTGGCGCTGCGCCGTCTGTCCGGTCTGCCGCGTTCGGTTTTCGGTACGGCGCTGGCCCATATCGGGCTTGGCGTGACATTGATCGGCATTGTCGCGGTCACGGCATTCGAGACGGAGCACATTGTCGAGATGAAGCCGGGCATGACCACGGATGCGGGCGGCTATACGCTGCGCTTTGATGGTTTGCGCAATGGCAACGGTCCAAATTATAGCGAAGAATCCGGGCATTTCACCATCAGCCAAGGCGGGATCGAGGTGGCCGAGGTCTGGTCGTCAAAGCGGTTTTATACAGCAAGGCAAATGCCAACCACAGAGGCCGGTATCCGGACGTTCGGGTTGAGCCAGCTCTACGTTTCGCTCGGAGATGACATCAAGGACGGCGGCGTCGTGATCAGGATCTGGTGGAAGCCGATGATCCTCTGCATCTGGCTGGGCACGGTGTTCATGATGGCTGGCGGTGCGGTTTCGCTCAGCGACAGGCGGCTGCGGGTGGGCGCCCCGGCTCGCGCCAAGAAGCAGAAGAAACCTGTTCTGGAGCCTGCGCGATGATCAGCCGGTTGCTCGTCATCGCTTTCCTCATGGTCTCGTCGTGGCCGGCCTTTGCCGTCAATCCCGACGAGGTGCTGTCGGATCCGGCGCTGGAAGCGCGGGCGCGTACGCTGTCGGCGCAATTGCGCTGCATGGTCTGTCAGAACCAGTCCATCGACGATTCCAATGCCGAGCTTGCCAAGGATCTGCGCCTTTTGGTGCGCGAGCGGATCACCAATGGCGACAGTGACGACGCGGTCATTGCCTATGTCGTTTCGCGTTACGGCGAATTCGTGCTGCTCAATCCGCGCTTCGAGACAAAGACGCTGATTCTCTGGGGCGCGCCGGTCATCCTGTTGCTGGCCGGTGTGGCGGCAATGCTTCTCGCCGCGCGGCGCAGGACCGGCAAGGTGACGGGAACGGCACTCTCTGCCGATGAGCAGGCGCGTCTGGATGCTGTCCTGAAGGATTGATTTCCTTTTAGGCCCATTCCCCAACATTACCAAAAGTTCATTTTCCGGACACAAGTCAGTAAGGTGCGCTCGGCTATTCCTTTTTCATCGGCTGTTCCTCCAGGCAGCCAAATGTCAATGAAAAGAAAAGGCAAACCGGATGTTTCAGACAAATGCACTGCGTCCCTCCCTCAAGACCATCTTGAAGACCTCGACCGTTGCCGGTTTGGCAGCCGTCATGCTGTCGACCGGCATCCCCGCTACCATCACCTCGTCCTTTGCCGCCGCCGTCAAGATCGAGGCGCCGCAGGTTCCAAGTTTTGCTGACGTCGTTGATGCGGTTTCTCCGGCAGTGGTGTCGGTGCGCGTCCAGTCGCGTGCCAATCCTGTTTCCGATGACGCTGGTAGCGGCAACGGCTTCAGCTTCGATTTCGGCGGCCGTGGGCTGGACGAACTCCCGGACGACCACCCGCTGAAGCGCTTCTTCAAGGAGTTCGGCGGCCCGAACGGCGACAAGCGTGCTGATCGCGACCATGGACCGCGCGACGGTAAGCCGGGCCGCTTGCGCCCGACATCGCAAGGTTCGGGCTTCTTTATTTCCGAGGACGGTTATCTCGTCACCAACAATCACGTCGTTTCCGACGGCTCGGCCTTTACAGTCATCCTGAACGACGGCACGGAACTGGATGCCAAGCTGATCGGCAAGGACAGCCGCACCGACCTCGCCGTGCTGAAGGTCGATGACAAGCGCAAGTTTGCCTATGTCGGCTTTGCCGACGACAGCAAGGTTCGGGTTGGTGACTGGGTCGTTGCTGTCGGCAACCCGTTCGGACTTGGTGGTACCGTGACCGCCGGCATCATTTCTGCACGTGGCCGTGATATCGGATCCGGCCCCTATGACGACTACCTTCAGGTCGATGCGGCAGTGAACCGCGGTAACTCCGGTGGTCCGACCTTCAATCTCAACGGCGAAGTCGTCGGGATTAACACCGCAATCTTCTCGCCATCGGGCGGCAATGTCGGTATCGCTTTCGCCATTCCGGCCTCCGTTGCCAAGGATGTCGTCAATGATCTGATGAAGGATGGCGAAGTATCGCGCGGTTGGCTCGGTGTACAGATCCAGCCAGTCGACAAGGACGTGGCTGAATCGCTCGGCCTTGCCGAGGCAAGCGGTGCGCTCGTTGTCGAGCCGCAGGCTGGTTCTCCGGGCGAAAAGGCCGGTATCAAGAAGGGTGATGTGATCACTGCGGTCAACGGCGACACCATCAAGGGGCCGCGCGAACTGGCCCGCAAGATCGCCCTGATGCGTCCCGGTACAAGCGTCGATGTTGCCCTGTGGCGTGATGGCAAGGCCGAGAGCGTCAAGCTCGAAGTCGGAACCCTGCCTGCAGATACCAAGGATGCTGCTACCAGCACCGAGCAGCAGCAGGAAGACCAGCAGCCCTCAAGCGAAAAGGCATTGGCGGATCTCGGTGTGACCGTGACGCCTTCCGAGGACGGCAAGGGCGTAACGATCTCTTCGGTTGATCCTGACTCCGACGCCAGTGATCGCGGCCTGAAGGAAGGCCAGAAGATCGTTTCGGTCAACAACCAGGAGGTCAAGTCTGCTGACGACATCCTCAAGGTGATCGAGGCCGCCAAGAAGGACGGACGCACAAAGGCGCTGTTCCAGATCGAGGCCGACAACGCAAGCCGCTTCGTGGCGCTTCCCATCAGCCAGGGCTGACGAGGGCTGACGCAGCTCCAGCTGCCGGGCGCCGCGGACCTTTACCCAGGTTTCGCGGCGTCTGGCGTTTCGGGACATGGCTGACCTGCGCAACCGGGCAGGCGGGTGTGGTTTCCCCATGGCAAACCGGTTGTGGAAGAGACGGGTCAGGTACTATGGTCACGCGTATGAAGATTCTGATTATCGAAGATGACCTCGAAGCGGCCGCCTATCTGGCCAAGGCCTTCCGCGAGGCTGGCATCGTGTCTGACCATGCCAGCGACGGCGAGAGCGGCTTGTTCATGGCGAGCGAGAACAGCTACGATGTGCTGGTCATCGACCGGATGCTGCCGCGCCGCGATGGGCTGTCGGTGATCTCGGAATTGCGCCGCAAGGGCGTCCACACTCCGGTCCTCATCCTGTCGGCGCTTGGCCAGGTCGATGACCGGGTGACGGGGTTGCGTGCCGGCGGCGACGATTATCTGCCCAAGCCTTACGCCTTCAACGAGCTTCTGGCACGGGTCGAGGTGCTCGGCCGCCGTAAAGGCGCTCCCGAACAGGATATGGTCTATCGGGTCGGCGATCTGGAGCTGGACCGGCTGTCGCATACGGTGCGCCGGCAGGGCCGGGAGCTTCTATTGCAACCACGCGAATTCCGGCTGCTGGAATATCTGATGAAGAATGCGGGGCAGGTGGTGACGCGCACCATGCTTCTGGAAAATGTCTGGGACTATCATTTTGATCCGCAGACCAATGTTATCGACGTGCATGTGTCGCGGCTGCGCGCCAAGATCGAAAAGGATTTCGATCAGCCATTGCTGCGCACCGTGCGCGGGGCAGGCTACATGATCAAGGAAGACGGACGCACGGACGCATGAACAGGCTGAACGTCCTCTTCCGCAGCACCGCCGTTCGCCTGTCAGCGCTTTATCTTCTGCTCTTTTCGCTCTGCGCCGCTTTTCTGGTCTTCTACGTCACCGCCATGTCGCAACGGCTGTTGGAACAGCAGACAAGGGATGCGGTGACGGCGGAAGTTTCGCAGATCGAGCAGATTTATAGCCGCGGCGGCGTCAACGGATTGCTGCGGACCCTGGAGCGGCGGGCGCGTCAACCTGGTGCCAATCTCTATGTCATCGCCGGGCCGACTGGCGAAATCCTCGCGGGTAATGTCGCCTCGCTGCAACCCGGCCTTCTGGACAAGGAAGGATGGACGGGCGAAGCATTCCGCTATCAGCGCTATACCGACGAAAGCCGCAAGGAAGACCATGTGGCACTGGCGCATGTGCTTGTGCTCGATAATGGCCTGCGCATTCTCGTTGGCCGCGATTTGCAGGAACCCGAAAAGTTTCGGGTGCTAGTGCGGCAGGCTCTTGTGGTGGCGCTTGGCATCATGGGCATCGGCGCGTTGATCATCTGGTTTGCGATCGGCCGCAACGCGCTGAAGCGGATCGACCGGATGTCGGACGCAAGCACGCGGATCATGGCGGGTGACCTCTCGCAACGATTGCCGATGAGCGGATCCGGCGACGAGTTCGACCGGCTGTCGGAATCGCTCAATGCCATGCTCGGGCGGATCGAAAAGCTGAACGAGGGTCTGCGGCAGGTCTCTGACAACATCGCCCATGACTTGAAAACGCCGCTGACGCGCCTGCGCAACAAGGCCGAGGCAGCATTGGCGCACAAAGCAACCAATTCCGGCTATCGGGCATCCCTGGAAGAGATCATCGGCGAATCCGATCAGCTGATCCGGACGTTCAATGCGTTGCTGATGATCTCCCGGGTCGAGGCCGGGGCCGCGGCTGCGGAGATGAGTGATGTCAATCTTTCACAAAGCGTCGCCGACTGTGTCGAGCTTTATGAACCGGTGGCGGACGAACAGGCGCTGAAGCTTGAAGCCGACGTGCCTGACGATATTCACATTTCCGGCAATCGCGAACTGATCGGCCAAGCGCTCGGCAACCTGATCGACAATGCCATCAAATATTCCGACGGCGCTGCAAATCCGCTGATCAAGGTCAGCCTCTTCAGACGGGATGGTTCGATCGTCCTATCGGTGGCGGATCACGGCCCCGGAGTACCCGCCAATAAACGGGACGACGTCGTGGAGCGTTTCGTGCGGCTCGACGAAAGCCGCAGCAAACCGGGAACGGGCCTCGGCTTGTCGCTGGTCGAGGCGGTGATGGAGATGCATCAGGGGTCTCTCGAACTGAGTGATACGGTTCCGGACGTTGAAAACAATCGTGGTTTGACTGCCAGCATGGTTTTCCCATTGCGCTCCGCCTGATACGCATAGGGCAGCCGAAATCGGGAGCGGCTGGGAGAGACCAATATGCAGACGGATATGCGGCGGCTATCGGATATCGGCACATGTGCGCTGCGGCCGATGAGCCAGACGGATGCGAAGTCCGTGCTTTCAAGCCTCAAGGATATTGCAAAGAGCCATCCGCAGATTGCCGATCTTCTGGCTGCGGAAACACCACTCAAGGATTTCATCGTCGCGGCGCTGTCGCTCTCGCCTTATCTGCGGGACACGGCTGTTTCGCATCCGCAGGTGCTTGTGCAGGCGCTTGCCGGGCCTTTGATCCCCTATCTGGAAACGTGCATCCAGACGGCGCGGGATGCCTGGAAAGGTGCCGACGCCGGAAAATCCGTGCCGGATGCCGAGATCATGACGCGTTTGCGGCAGGCCAAGCGGGATATTGCCTTTGCGATTGCCCTTGCCGACCTTTCGCGCCTTTTCGATGCCCGTGAGACCACGCGCTGGCTGAGCGATTTTGCCGGTGCTTCGGTATCGGCCACCATCGATCATCTGCTTTTGAGCGCCCATGACGCAGGCAAGCTGAATGTCGTCGATACCGCGCATCCGAGTGACCGGTCGGGTGTGGTCGTGCTTGGCATGGGAAAGCTCGGCGCTTTCGAGCTGAATTATTCGTCAGATATCGACCTCGTGGTCTTTTATGAGCCGCAGGCGCCGCTGATCACGTCCCGCGACGACGCGCCGGAGACATTCGCCCGTTTGCTGCGCCGCCTGATCCGCATCCTGCAGGAACGCACTGGCGACGGCTATGTATTCCGCACCGACCTGCGCCTGCGTCCTGATCCCGGTGCGACGCCGCTTGCTATCCCGGTCGAGGCGGCGATGCTCTATTATGAAAGCCGGGGCCAAAACTGGGAGAGGGCGGCCTTCATTAAGGCGCGGCCGGTGGCCGGCGACCTCAAGGCAGGGGATGCCTTCCTGCGGGAACTGACGCCGTTCATGTTCCGCAAATATCTCGACTATGCGGCGATTGCCGACATCCATTCGATCAAGCGGCAGATTCATGCCCATAAGGGGCATGGCGAGATCGCCGTCAAAGGCCATAATATCAAGCTTGGCCGCGGCGGCATCCGGGAAATTGAATTCTTCGTCCAGACGCAGCAATTGATCGCCGGCGGCCGCATGCAGGAACTGCGGCTGCGCGCCACCGAGCCGATGCTGCACGGCTTGGCACGGGCCAACTGGATCGATGGGGAAACCGCCGAGGAGCTGATTTCCGCCTACTGGTTCCTGCGCGATGTCGAGCACCGGGTGCAGATGGTGCGCGATGAGCAGACGCATGTTTTGCCAACCACCGATGCCGAACTGAAACGCATCGCCTACATGATGGGCTTTGCCGATGTCCCGGCGTTTTCGGCCGAACTGTCGCGAACACTCAAGACGGTGGAGCGTCGTTATGCGCAACTGTTCGAGCAGGAAGCCAAGCTCTCAACCGAAACCGGAAATCTGGTCTTTACCGGGCAGAGAGATGACCCGGATACGCTGGAGACACTGAAAAAGCTTGGTTTCGACCGGCCGCAGGACATTTCCCGCACCATCCGGACCTGGCATTACGGGCGCTATCGGGCGACGCAATCGGTGGAGGCGCGCGAGCGGCTAACCGAGCTGACGCCGGAGCTTTTGCGTGTGTTCGGGCAGAACAAGCGTGCCGATGACGCCCTGTTGCGCTTCGACCAGTTTATTGCCGGGCTGCCGGCCGGTATCCAGCTGTTTTCGCTGCTTGGCAACAATCCCGGGCTTCTGTCGCTGATTGTCAATATCATGTCCTCAGCGCCACGGCTGGCCGATATCATCGCCAGCAAGCCGCATGTGTTCGATGGCATGCTCGATCCCCGGCTTCTCGCCGAACTGCCGACGCGGGATTATCTGGCCGAGCGGATCAAGGGCTTTCTGGCAACCGCTCGGCACTATGAGGAGATCCTCGACCGTTTGCGGATCATTGCCTCCGAGCAACGGTTCCTGATCGGTATCCGGCTGCTGACCGGCGTCATCACCGGTGTCCAGGCGGGGCATGCGTTTACCGATCTGGCCGACCTGATCCTGACCGCCGCACTGGACGCCGTCTTACGTGAGGTGGAAGCGGCGCATGGCAAATTCCCCGGCGGCCGCGTCGCTGTTATCGGCATGGGCAAGCTCGGCAGCCATGAGCTGACGGCCGGGTCGGATGTCGATATCATCCTGCTTTACGATTACGATGACGCTGCGGGTGAATCCGATGGCGCCAAGCCGCTCGATTCTGTCCGCTATTTCACCCGCATCACGCAGCGACTGATCTCGGCGCTGTCCGCTCCCACCGCCGAAGGCGTGCTCTACGAGGTCGACATGCGGCTGCGCCCTTCCGGCAACAAGGGGCCTGTCGCCACCCGCATCAACGCTTTTGCAAAGTACCAGCGCGAGGAAGCCTGGACGTGGGAGCACATGGCGCTGACACGGGCGCGGGCGCTGTGTGGCGAGGAAAGCCTGATCGCCGACGTCGGCGGGATTTTCAAGGAAGTGCTCGGTCAAAGCCGGGATCTGGCAAAGGTGACTGCCGATGTCGCCGAGATGCGGGGGTTGATCGACAAGGAAAAGCCGCCAAGCGATGTCTGGGATTTCAAGCTCATTCCCGGCGGACTGGTCGATATCGAGTTCATCGCCCAATATCTTGCGCTGATCGCTCCGGCGCGTGGCGTCGCACCGCCGTCGAGCGGCACATCAACGGCCGATGTCCTGGCGCTGCTTGGCCCGGCTTTGATTGCACCTGCCGATCTCGATACCGTGCAGGAGGCGCTGGCGCTGTTCACGGATCTTTCCCAGATCGTGCGCCTGTGCATCGAAGGTGATCTGGAACTGAAGGATGCGCCGGCCGGGCTGATCGAGCTTTTATGCCGGGCAGGGGATGCGCCGGATATCAAGGTGCTGGAAGCTGATATCCGGCGCCTTTCGAAGGCGGTGCGCCGGATATTTCAAACAACCGTCAAGCCCTGAAAGGCTACGCCACGGCCAGTGTGGCCTTGGCCTCCGACACGGCGCGTGGGGCCGTGTCGGGGATGCGCAGCGAAATGATCGTGCCGACATTTTCCTGGGAGTGGATCTTCATCGCGCCGCCATGCAGGTGGGTCAATGAACGCGAGATGGCCAGACCAAGGCCGGAGCCCCCCTTGCTCTTGGCGTACTGGCTCTGCACCTGTTCGAAGGGCTGGCCGATTTTCTCCAATGCCAGGCGCGGTATGCCGATGCCGGTATCTGCGATGGTCAGCGTCACAGCACCGGCGACCTTGCGGGCGCGCAGCGAGATCTTTCCGCCCTCGTTGGTGAATTTGACGGCGTTGGACAACAGGTTGAGCAGGACCTGCTTCATGGCGCGGCGGTCGGCGGTGATCGTCAGACCGGAGGAAATCTGCTGATCGACGCAGATGTTCTTCTGCTGTGCCGGGATGGTGGTGAAACGCAGGGTTTCCTCGATCAGCGGGGCGAGATCTATCGTCTCGCGGTTGATCTTCATCTGGCCGGCCTCGATCTTCGACATGTCGAGGATGTCGTTGATGACGTTGAGCAGATGTTTGCCGCTGTCATGGATATCGTGGGAGTATTCGTCGTATTTTTCCGAACCGAGCGGGCCGAACATCTGGTTCTGCAGGATTTCCGAAAAGCCCAGAATGGCGTTCAGCGGGGTTCGCAGCTCGTGCGACATGTTGGCGAGGAATTCGGACTTGGCCCGGTTGGCTGCTTCCGCGCGTTCTTTCTCTGCCTGATAATTGGAGTTGGCGACGGAGAGTTCGGCCTTCTGGCGTTCCAGGGTGATGCGAGACGTCGACAGGTCGCCGATGGTCGCCATCAGGCGCCGCTCGGATTCGCGCAGGCGCACCTGGTGGCGTTTCAGCAGGGTAATGTCGGTGCCGACCGACACCAGGCCACCGTCACGGGTTCGCCGGTCGTTGATCTGCAGCCAGCGCTGGTCGGCGAGTTGCACTTCCGAAGTCTGTGATTGATTGGACCGGTCGGGATCGGCAATGCGCCGCTCGATGATCGGACGGGCGGATGCGGCGTTGACGACGGAACGCTCCGTGCCGGCAACCAGAACCCGGTCGGGCAGCTTGTAGGCCTGCTGATAATGGGTGTTGCACATCACCAGCCGGTCGTTCTTGTCCCAGAGCACAAAGGCCTCGGACGTGCATTCGATCGCATCGGCGAGCCGCTGGTCAGCTTCCGCATAGCGTTGAGCCAGGCGATGCTGCTCGGTAACATCCATGGCGATGCCGATCAGGTGCACGCGGCCGGAGGCGGTGCGGATGACCTGGGCGCGGGCGCGCATCCAGACATAATGGCCATCGGCATGGCGCATCCGGAAGATTTGGTCGATCTGGCGGGCATCGCCCCTGGCGATGGTGCGGGCGACCTTGTAGATGCTGCCGTCATCCGGGTGCATCAGCCGCGCCGCGTCGCCGAACGACAGGACATTGCTCTGCGGCGGCATGCCGAGCATTTCATACATCGAGCGCGACCAGAAAAGCCGGCGGTTGGGCATGTCGAAATCCCAAAGGCCGCAGCGCCCCCGCGACAAGGCGGTTTCGACGCGCAGGTTGGATTCCGCGAAAATCTGGTCGGCATCACGGGCGCGTTTGGCCTGGATATAATAGGCATAGAGAACGATCAGCAGGATTGCCGAGATTCCGGCAAAAAGGGTGACGTTGAGCGAGACTTCATCCCGCCATAGCTTTTGGATGCCTGCCAGCGGTGTGGCGACCAACAGCGTTCCCGCGCCGCCGGGCACCTGCATCATCGCGACGGTATGCTCCGTACCGCCGATGAAGGTTTTCATCACTGTCGAACGTTCACCAAAATACTGGAAAGCGGCGACTTCCGGCGCCACAGCGTTCAGCGTGCGTCCCGTGTAGGCCGCGCCCTCCGGAGAGCTGGCGAAAATTCGGCCGTCATTGCGCACGGTGAGAACAAAGGCACCATTTTCGAGCATGTCGGGCGAAAGGACCGCATTCAACCGCTGCTCGACATCCCACTTTTGCGCCTTGTCGAACAGGGCAACGCCGTTTTCCTGAAGAGCGGCACTGGCGGTGGCCGCAGCAAGGACGGTGACCTGGCGCGCGCTTGCCTCCATGCGGGCATATTCGACCATGATGCCGTTGATGCGGGAAATGGCAACGACGAGAAGAAACGCGGTGATCAGGATCGGGATCGAACGCTTGAGCAATGGCTCGGCGCCCGCAAGACGGCGCACTGCCGGCTCGGTAAAAATCCGTGCGTGCTGGATAACGTCCCGTTCCAGGCGTGAAAAACCCGGAAATCTGGGACGCAACCGCTCACCGGCTGCGCGTCCCCGCTGCGCTTCCGCCATCTTCGTCAATTCTGTAAACCCTCATGTGATTCGAAGCGCCGCTCGCTTGAACCTGACCCAATGAATCAATTGTGATTCGCCTTGTCCAGAGGAAAACGTAAAAGTTTGTTAACCATTTATCGTCATGGGAAAATTGCACTATTGGCTTTGGCGCCACGGCAGAAACGAAAAAACCCCGCGCTTACGGGGTTTTCCAATCATTTCCGGTTGCTATTTCCTATCCCTTGAGCATGCGCTCGACGATGTCGCTGACATCGGCTGACAGTTTCGCTGCAGCCGCGATTTCACGCAGCGCGTTGCGGGCGTGATCGGCGCGGCCGGATTCCAGCGAGCGCCACGACCGCATCGAGGTTAGGATGCGGGCTGCCAGTTGCGGATTGCGCGGATCGATGTCGAGAATCTGGCGCGCCAGGAACCGGTAACCTTCGCCATCAGCGCGGTTGAAGCCGGTCGGGTTCGAAAAGGCAAATGTGCCGACGAGTGCACGCACCCGGTTCGGGTTGGAGCCGTTGAACAGCGGGTCGGCCATCAAGACCTTGACGCGGGCAAGCGCGGCTTCGCCCGGAATGGTTGCCTGGATGGTGAACCACTTGTCGATCACCAGCGCATTTCCGGCGAACCGGGCCTTGAACGCAGCCAAGGCATCCGCCGTTTCGGCAGCGTCCGGGAACCGGTGTGCAAGGATTGTCAAGGCCTGGCTCAAATCCGTCATGTTGTTGGCGGACTTGAACGCGGCGACTGCCCGAGTGGGTTCGTTTTCGGCATAAACGAGGTAGGAGAGGGCGGTGTTGCGCAGTGCCCGGCGTCCGGCGCTTGCCGCATCCGGGCTGAACGGGCCGGAGACGATCATCTCGTCTGCGAGCTTTTCGAAAATGGCCTGACCGGCCGTGGCGATCGCCACCATGATCTGCTGGCGTCCGACGTGGATCGCGTCCGGGTCGTTGTTTCCGCCGATTTCGCGGGCGATATCGGCTTCGCTCGGCAGTGCCAGCGCCTGCGCTCTGAAGGCAGGTTCAAGATCACCGTCGGCGGCGGCCGCAAGCAGGGCATCGATCAGGGCGGCGTCGCATTGAACCGGTTCATCTGCCTTGGCGCTGGCTGTGGCAGCGACGAGATTGGGCAAGGCAAGATCGTTCAGGGCCTGCCAGCGGGCAAACAGATCGCTCTCATGTTTGGCGATGTGGGCGCGATCAGAGGCCGTCTGCTCGAAATGCAGGTTGATCGGCGTCGAAAACCCACGGTTCAACGACAGGACTGGGCGTGACGTGATGCCACCGAACACGACCGTCTGATTGCGCTCGATGAGATGCAGCACGTCACCGGTCATCTCGGCGCCGGTGACGGAGGTGACGTTGGCTTCTGAGCCATCCTCCAGCAGGAGCCCGATACGCAAGGGGATATACATCGGCTCCTTGGCGCTTTGGCCGGGGGTCGGCGGCACCATCTGTTCCAGCGACAGCGTCAATGTCTGCTTGGCGGCGTCATAGGCCGTCGAGGCGCTGACCAGCGGCGTGCCCGCCTGATGGTACCAGAGTGAAAACTGGGTGAGGTCGCGCTTACTCACCTCCGCAAAGCAGGCAACGAAATCCTCGATGGTCACGGCCTGTCCGTCGTGGCGGTCGAAATAGAGATCCATGCCCTGCTTGAAGAGATCAGCACCGAGCAGGGTGGCGATCATCCGGGTGACTTCGGAACCCTTTTCGTAGACGGTCGTCGTATAGAAGTTGTTGATTTCCCTGAATTTTGTCGGGCGAACCGGGTGCGCAAGCGGACCGGCATCTTCCGGAAACTGCTCGGCTTTCAGATGCCGGACTTCGGCGATGCGTTTGACGGTGCGCGAACGCTGGTCGGCCGAGAATTCGTGGTCGCGATAGACCGTCAGACCTTCCTTCAGGCAGAGCTGGAACCAGTCGCGGCAGGTAATGCGGTTGCCGGTCCAGTTGTGGAAATATTCGTGCGCGATAATCGCCTCGATATTGGCGTAGTCGGCATCGGTCGCTGTTTCCGGATCGGCAAGGACATACTTGTCGTTGAAGACGTTTAGTCCCTTGTTTTCCATGGCGCCCATGTTGAAATCAGACACGGCGACAATCATGAAGATATCGAGATCGTATTCGCGTCCGAACCGTTCCTCGTCCCACTTCATTGAGCGCTTCAGCGCATCCATTGCGTAAGATGCACGCGGCTCTTTTCCGTGTTCGACATAGATTTTCAGCGTGACTTCGCGGCCGGACATGGTTGTGAAAGTGTCTTCCACCACTCCCAGATCGCCGGCGACCAACGCGAACAGATAGCTTGGCTTCGGGTGCGGATCGAACCAGGCAGCGAAATGGCGGCCGTCGCCCATACCGGCGCCACCGAGATAGTTGCCGTTGGAGAGCAGCAGCGGCGCGGTCGCCTTGTCGGCGATGATGTTGACCGTGTAGACGGCAAGCACATCCGGGCGGTCCGGGAAATAGGTGATGCGCCGGAAGCCTTCGGCTTCGCACTGTGTGCAATAGACATTGCTTGTGCGGTAGAGACCCATCAGCGTGGTGTTGGCCTCCGGATTGATCTCGGTGGTGATCGTTACCTCGAAGGGTACCGTTGCCGGAAGGCCGCGGATCGTCAGCGTATCGTCCGCCGCATCGTAGTTCGCAGCCGGAATCTCCACCTGGTCAAGCAACAGGCCCGTCATCTTCAGTTCGTCGCCGTCGAGGATCAGCGGCGCATCGGCGCTTACCCCCTCACGACGGTGGAAGATCAGCCGGGCTTCGACCTTGGTTTCGGTAGGATCGAGTTCGAAGGTGAGGTCCACCCTCTCGAGGACAAAATCCGTCGGCCGGTAGTCTTCCAGATGAATGATCGCGCCCGTATCTGTCCGCATTGTTTGTCCCGCTTGCATCATCCGCTGCGTCCAGACGCTGGCGATGAGGCTTGTCTCGATGAAGAGGCTGCGCAGAAGATGCGAAGCTTCCGGTGTGATCGCAAGGCGGTTCTTTTCGCTGACATATGCCGTTTTCCGGCAAGTGTGATCTGTCCCATTCCTTGCTTGTTCAGAGACTTACGAAATTCGCCCTAACAATATTTAAACCAGTCGTGTATTTTTGGCACAGGTTTCGGATTTTTACAGCCCGCTACCAGTCTTCTTGGTGCAGGAGTGCAGTTTCGGCTGTCGGATTGCTTGGCGGCGTTTCTGCTTGCCCATTCCGCTCGAGACTAGGGTATCGCCATCGACGCATCAAATATTTCCGCTACCCATCACGAAAATTGATGCCTCTTTCGAATATCGCGGGTTAAGGTGACGGGGCCCAAGCGACGGATTCTCCGGTCGCATATTTTTCCCGCAGCCTGTCGTTTCCCTTGATTTCCGGCCCGCTGCCCTCAGTCCGATGAGTGCGACCCGCATGGATTCCGAATTCCCCCACCCGATGAAGGGCATTACCCTCAAGGTTCTGTCCGTGCTGGTCTTCGTCTGCATGTCGACGCTGATCAAGGCGGCGGGAACGGAGATCGCCACCGGCCAGATTACCTTCTACCGCTCGGCTTTCGCGATGGTGCCGATCCTCGGCTATCTCGCCGTCAAGGGACATCTGCGCACGGCTTTCCACACCAAGGATATTTTCGGCCATCTGGCACGCGGCTTCATCGGCATCCTGGCGATGAGCTTTGGGTTTTACGGTCTGGTGCACCTGCCACTGCCCGAAGCGATTGCGATCGGCTATGCCATGCCGCTGCTGGCCGTCGTCTTCGCAGCGGTGTTTCTCAAGGAAACCGTGCGGGTCTATCGCTGGTCTGCCGTCCTGATCGGGCTGGTGGGGGTGATGATCATCACATGGCCGAGGGTAACGCTGCTGCGCGATGGCGGGTTTGGCTCGCAGGAGGCGCTCGGTGCGCTGGCCGTGCTTCTCTCGGCCGCGCTCGGCGCAATCGCCATGGTGCTGGTGCGCAAGCTGATCGCCAAGGAAAAGACCCACACGATCGTGTTGTATTTCTCCCTCTCGGCCTCCTGTTTCTCGCTGCTGACGCTTCCGTTCGGCTGGGAGCCGTTGCCGCTGAGTTCGTTTCTGCTTTTGATGGGAGCGGGTTTCTGTGGTGGCGTTGCGCAAATTCTTCTGACGCAGAGCTATCGTTATGCCGACATGTCGACGATTGCGCCGTTCGAATATACCTCGATCCTGCTCGGGCTGCTGATCGGCTATTTCCTGTTCGACGAGGTGCCGACAGGCGTCATGCTGGTCGGCACGGCGATCGTCGTCGGTGCCGGCATCTTCATCATTTTCCGTGAACACCAGCTCGGTCTCGAGCGCCGGGGCGCGCGCAAGCATATCACCCCGCAGGGGTGACACATTGCCCGAATGATCAGGGCGCGGCCGTCGGGGCGGTGTCGTCCTCGATCAGGTCGGCCGGCCGCACAGCCTGGTTCATTGCGTTGACGGCCTCAGTCCCCGGCGTCGGCACGGTATTGGCCTGGAAGTCCGTCTTGGAAACGAGCCCGTCCGTATGGCCGCGCTGGGCAATGCGCCAAGCGGCATAGGCGGCGTAGAGTGCGAAATAGACGGCCAGAACCATGAACAGCGATGGCGGGCCGAAACGGTCCATCACCGGCCCCACCATCAGCGGGCCGGAAATGGTACCGATGCCATAGGTGATCATCATGCCGGAGGAGACCTCGACATATTCGTTCGGCCGGGCAAGGTCGTTGGCATGGGCGACATTCAGCGCATAGATCGGAAACAGAACTGAACCGACAAAAGCCGCGATGACATAGAGTACCAGCGGGCTGGAACCGACGAAGGCGACCATCGCAAGGCAGGAGATAACGCCGACGATACCGCAGCCGACCATGACAATGCGCCGGTCGATCCGGTCGGACGTTCGCCCGATCGGGATTTGCGAGACGGCGCTGCCAGCAAGAAGGGCAGCCAGCAGCGTTGCGCCTTCGGCGGTGGAAAGGCCGATCTTCTGGGTAAAGACGCCGCCGAGATTGAGCCAGGCGCCGGACATGGCACCGGCAAGAAATGCGCCGACGACGGCAACCGGCGAGCGGCGATAGAGTCCCGGCACATCGAACTTGGCCTGTGACGGCGGGGCAGGCATCGCGGACGAGGACAGCGCCGTTGGCAACAGCGCCAGCGAGAACAGCACGCCACACAGAATGAACAGCGACGAATTCGTCGGATCGCCAAGCGGCACCAGATATTGCCCGCCGATGGTGCCGACCATGGTGGTGATCAGGTACAGCGAAAACAGCATGCCGCGGTTTTCATTGGTCACCCGTTCGTTCAGCCAGCTTTCGATCACCAGGTAGCTGCCTGAAATCGCAAAGCCGGAAATGGCGCGAAACAGGATCCAGGCCCGCCAGTCGACCACCAGCCCGCACATCAGAATGGCGATGCTCAGCAGCGTGATCAGCGCTGCAAATACCCGTACATGGCCGACGCGCAGAACGAATTTCGGGGTGATGATGCAGGAGATTGTAAAGCCCAGCGTATAGCCGGTTGCGATCAGCGAAATGGTCAGCGTCGACCAGCCCTCGGTCACCGACCGTACTGGCAAGACATAGCTCGCCAGCCCGAAGCCGACCATCATCAGCAGCGTCGAAAGCATCAGGCTGAACACGGATCTGAGGCTTGCCAGCATGAAGGCTCCGGGTACGGATCTGCCGGGGTGCCTGTGACGCACAAGCCTCAGGAGAAACGCTGAAAATGTTGGAGCGGATTGCGCGCTTGAAAACCGGTGCCCGACACGCCGCTGTTGGAATCAAAGAACGAGTGTCGCTCTATCCAGTTTTGCTGACGCTGTCGATTGCGACAAGGCTTGGCGCAGAAGAGGAGATGTGGCCGCAGGGCGGCCGGAAGCCAGCGATTTACTTCGGCAGGAAGGCGCTGACCGCATGACGGTCGGCATTGGCAGCCGGGGCTTCACGGCTCAAACGGCTATATTCGCCGGAGGCGCGCACGGCGGTGCCGATATCGGCGATCAGAACCCGGAGCGAGCGGATGGATGCTGTCATGATCGGATTCCTTTCATCTTTGGTCTGTTAATCCAGGCAGAGGCGAGCGCGGCTGCGCAGACCGTTAAAAATCAACGCTGGATGAATTCCGCGAAGATCTGGGCCGGGCGTGTCTTGTGGCCGTAGCCTGCAGCGGTCATCTGTTCGTTGGCTGCCGAGCCGAAGCTGTTGAACGGCGTGCGCAGCGCCGAGCCGGCATGGCGGAGCGTTTCAAAGCTCGAATGCAAAGGGCGAAAACGGGTCGTCATGGTTCAATTCCTTATTCCAGTCCTCCCGTCGTTCTATATTGCACTGCAACATCAATTCCGCAACGGACGCGTTCGCGTTGCTGGTATGCGCAATCCGCATGGCTTTTTTCATCGTTTGTTCATGTTTCGGGCAGGCGTCGGGTTCAGGCGCTCTTAACCACGAATCCGGGCGCGAAAGGCCAGCAGATCCTGCCAGGCGAGCCGCTTGCTGGCCGGGGCCGAGGTCAGGTCCTGCGGATGCAGGGTGGCCAGGGCCGGGACCGTGGCATTGCCAATTTGAATGTCGCGCCATTCGCCCCGCATGTGATGGATCATCTCGTTGCCGCCGAAGAAGAAACGGGCGGCAAAATTGCCGAGGATCAACAGGTGGCGCGGTTCGCTGAGCGCGATCTGCCGTTCGATGAAGGGGCGGCAGATATCGGTTTCGCGCGGCGAGGGCGGGCGGTTTCCCGGCGGCCGCCACGGAATGACATTGGTCAAAAGCACGGATGTCCGATCGAGCCCGATGGCGGCCAGCATGCGTTCGAGCATCTGGCCCTGCTTGCCCGAAAATGGAACGCCCTCGCGGTCGTCGTCGCCGTTTGGCACCGGGCCGATCACCAGAATGCCGGACGCGGGGTTGCCGTCGGCAAACACCATGTTGCGAGCGCTGTTGCGCAGATTGCAGCCGGAAAAGGCTTCCATGGCGCTCTTGAGTTCATCAAGGGAGCGGGCAGATTCAGCCGCAAACCGGGCTTCGGCGATGGCCTGCTCGTCGGGAATGGCCATTTGTGGCGTGGCGGTAGGAGCGGCCGGAGCCTTGCCGGTCGCGCGATTGCCGTTCTCACGGGCAACCGGTGTGGCGGGCGCATCGCTGCGCTCCAAGGTCTGCGTTCGCTGCATGGCTTGCGAGGCGCCATTGCCGCGCGCCGCCTTCGCTTCAGCAAATTCGGCGAACCGGTCGACCGGATCGTCTTCCAGCATCCATTCGACCCCGGATTCTGCATGAAAATGCAGAAGGGCGGCAAGTTCGGCCGGACTCATGGTGTCGCAGGAGATCATGGTCTGCTTGTACAGAAGGGGGGGCGGGCAGGGAAGGCCATCGCGGACGCAATATGGATTTATGCCGGCGAAAGAGCGGCAGTCTCCCACTTCTCCCCAGCGGGGAGAAGTGTCGAGCAAAGCGAGACGATGAGGGGGCGGTTCGGCCGGTTCTCGCGTGTTTGGCTCCCCCTCATCCGGCCCTGCGGGCCACCTTCTCCCCGCTGGGGAGACGATGAGGTACCAATCACGCCGCCATCGCCGTCCAGCGTTCGATATCGTCGCGCTCGCCGATCAGCGCTAGCCCGTGGGCAATGGAGAGAAGCTCGCCACCGCTTTCGATCCGGTCACTGGCAAAGCGGTCTTCAAAGATGCGCCGGATGGCCGGTACGAACGAAGTACCCCCGGTCAAAAACACCTTGTCGATGCCATCAGCCGGCGTGTTGGTGGTGACCAGCACCTCGTCCAGTGCTTCCTCGATGCGGGCAAGGTCCGGTGCGATCCAGCTTTCGAAATCGCTGCGGCGTACGGTCTGGCGGCTCTTTTCGCCGAGCGGCTTGAAGAAGAATTCGGTCTCTTCCTCATGTGACAGCCTCATTTTGGTGGCCGAAATCGCTTGGTAGAGCGGATAACCTTCGTCGTGATCGACGAGATCAACGAAGGCCTCAAGCTTTTCCGGCTCGACGGCCGAGCGTACCAGCTGCTTCAGGTCGGTAAAATCCTTCAGCGTCTTGAAGATCGACAATTGGTTCCAGCGGCCGAAATTGGCATAGTAGCTGGAAGGCACGTCGAGCAGCTTGTCGAAGCTCTTAAACTGGCTGCCCTTGCCGATCAACGGCGAAACCACCGTGTCGATGATGCGGAAGTCGAAATGATCACCGGCGACGCCGACGCCGGAATGGCCAACCGGAACCGCCGTCATTTTGCCGGCATGGCTTTCGAAACGGATGATCGAATAGTCGGTGGTGCCGCCGCCGAAATCGGCCACCAGCACGGTCGCATCCTTCTTCAGGTTCTGGGCGAAGTAAAACGCCGCCGCCACCGGCTCGTAGACATAGTGGACTTCGGGAAAATCGAACGAAGATAGCGCGCGGTCATAGCGTTCGAGCGCCAGGTTTTCGTCCGGGCTGGTTCCGGCAAAACGAACCGGCCGGCCGACGACGATGCGCTTGTACTCCTGCTGCCAGCCATCGCCGGCATAGTCGGCGATACGGGAAAGGAAGGCGCGCATCAGGTCTTCAAAGCTGTTGCGACGGGCAAAGATCAGCGTGCCTTGAAACAGCGGGCTGGCGGCAAAGGTCTTGATCGACTGCAGGAAGCGCGCCTCGCCGGGATTGTCGATGAACTGCTGGATCGCCGCCTGTCCCGCTTCGATGCTCACTGCGGCGGCCCCCATCTGTGCATGCTTCATGAACGATAGCGCGGTGCGCATCGAATCTGTGGTGCCGGCTTTGCTTGAAAAGCTGAGCGACTGCGTCGAGTCGCCCTTTGAGGCGGCAAGCACCGAATTGGTCGTGCCGAAATCGAAGCCGAGTGCCTTGGCCATGAAAGTCTCCGTCTTGGGTGTCCGCCAGCTGGCGGCAGAAGTCGTCTCGCCTACACGCACGGCCTCGGAATGCCTTACGGCAGCCGGTATGCGGTTTGTGGCGGAGGGCTTGGTTATTTGGAGGGCGCGTATTCGCATGGGTCGAAGGCCAAAGCAAGGCAAGATGAAAGGCCGGTAGTGGAAGAAGTCTTTTTGTATTTTGACGTTTACGTTCACGTCATATGTTTGTATCCTGCGGCATGACCTCATGCGCAAATGCGCTGGGCTGCCGTCGCAGACCGGCTCGACAAGTCCGGCCGTATTTGCCATGACGGAGGTCAAGAATTGGGAACAAAACCGTGCAAAATAGCCGGGTGCGACTGGAGACGAAGAGATGACCGACAAACATGAGCTGCCCGAGCGCGAAAGCATGGAATTCGACGTTGTTATCGTCGGCGCTGGGCCTGCCGGTTTGGCGGCGGCTATCCGTCTGAAGCAGGTCAATCCGGATCTGTCGGTCGTCGTTCTGGAAAAGGGCGCCGAAGTCGGGGCGCATATCCTGTCGGGCGCCGTTGTCGATCCGATCGGTATTGACAGGTTGCTGCCGGGCTGGCGCGAGGAAGAGGGGCATCCCTTCAAGACCGAAGTCAAGGACGACCAGTTCCTGCTGCTTGGTCCCGCCGGCTCCATCCGCCTGCCGAATTTTGCCATGCCGCCGCTGATGAACAATCATGGCAACTACATCGTCTCGCTTGGCCTCGTCTGTCGGTGGCTGGCCGAAAAGGCCGAGGCGCTCGGTGTCGAAATCTATCCGGGCTTTGCTGCCACTGAAGTGCTTTACAACGATCAGGGCGCCGTCATCGGCGTCGCCACCGGCGATATGGGTGTCGAGAAAAACGGCGAGCCGGGTCCCAACTTTGCCCGCGGCATGGAACTGCTCGGCAAATACACGCTGATCGGCGAGGGCGTGCGGGGTTCGCTCGCCAAGCAGTTGATCTCGAAATTCGACCTGCAGAAGGACCGCGAGCCGCAAAAATTCGGCATCGGCATCAAGGAACTCTGGCAGGTCAAACCGGAAAACCATAAACAAGGCCTCGTCCAGCACTCGTTCGGCTGGCCGCTCGGCATGAAGACGGGTGGCGGCTCGTTCCTCTATCACCTTGAGGACAATCTGGTCGCCGTCGGCTTCGTCGTGCACCTCAACTACAAGAACCCCTATCTCTATCCGTTCGAGGAATTCCAGCGCTTCAAGACGCATCCGGCCATTCGCGGCACCTTCGAAGGCGGCAAGCGGCTGACCTACGGCGCCCGCGCCATCACCGAGGGTGGCTACCAGTCGGTGCCGAAGCTGACCTTCCCCGGCGGCGCGCTGATCGGCTGCTCGGCCGGTTTCGTCAACGTGCCGCGTATCAAGGGCAGCCATAATGCCGTTCTGTCGGGCATCCTCGCCGCTGAAAAGCTGTCGGATGCTATCGCCGCCGGGCGCGCCAACGATGAAGTGATCGAGATCGAGAACGGCTGGCGCGACAGCGCCATCGGCCAGGACTTGAAGCGCGTGCGCAACGTCAAGCCGCTGTGGTCGAAGCTTGGCACGGCAGCCGGTGTGGCGCTCGGCGGGCTCGATATGTGGACCAACACGCTGTTCGGCTTCTCCTTCTTCGGCACGCTGAAGCATGGCAAGACCGACGCGCAGTCGCTGGAGCCGGCGTCGATGCACAAGAAGATCGAGTATCCGCGCCCGGATGGTGTTCTGACCTTCGACCGTCTCTCCTCTGTGTTCCTGTCGAACACCAATCACGAGGAAAACGAGCCGGTGCACCTGAAGGTCAAGGATATGGCCCTGCAGAAATCGTCCGAGCACGATATCTATGCCGGCCCCTCGACCCGCTACTGTCCGGCCGGTGTCTATGAATGGGTGGAAAAGGATGGGCAGGATGTCTACGTCATCAACGCCCAGAACTGCGTCCACTGCAAGACGTGCGACATCAAGGACCCCAACCAGAACATCAACTGGGTACCGCCGCAGGGCGGCGAGGGCCCGGTCTATCCGAATATGTGAGGTGGGTGCCTCGATGGCATGAAAAGGGCGGCAGGCGAAAACCTGCCGCCCTTTTCTATTGCGCACAATTTCAACGCGCTTAACCAGCCATTAACCATGTTTTCCCTATTTTCGGTTGCATCAACCGGATCTTAAGGAAACACACGATGTCGATCTCCCGCCGTGGCCTGCTGCTCGGCTTTTCTGCTCTCCTTGCCGGTTGCGCCACCAACGGACCGAACCATGCAGCCAACTATGCTGCAAAACCGGACGAAAAGTTTCCAATGCCGGCCATGCCGCTGGAAAAGGTCAAGCCGGAACTGCGCCGCCAGCAGGTCGCCTATTCGACGAAACATGATGCCGGCACCATTGTCGTCGATACGCCGGCGAGGCGGCTCTACTATATTCTCGGCGACGGGCAGGCGATGCGCTACGGCATCGGCGTCGGCCGCAACGGTTATGCGCTGGCAGGGTCTGCCTATATCGGCCGCAAGGCCGAATGGCCATCGTGGACGCCGACCGACAACATGATCCGCCGCGATCCGGGCAAAAATCGCAAATATGCTGGTGGTGTTCCTGGCGGCCCGAACAACCCGCTCGGCGCCCGGGCGATCTATCTGTATCAGGATGGCAACGACACGATGTTCCGCATCCACGGTACGACACAACCCTGGTCGATTGGCCAGGCGATGTCGAGCGGCTGCGTGCGCATGCTCAACCACGATGTTGTTGATCTCTACGAGCGCGCAATCGTCGGCGGCCGCGTCGTCGTCCTGCAGGCGTAAGCCAAATTCAGAGAACTGGGCGCAAGTATATTCAACTCGACAAAGGCGCCGTGAGCTCAATGCTCCGGCGCCTTTGCTGTCTCATCCAAGGGACCATTTGCGCTCGACGAAATCGGCGATCAGTGGTGCGATCTCGGGCAGCCTTTCTTCAAGGGCGAAGTGACCGGTGTCGAACAGGTGCAGCTCCGCCTCCGGTACGTCGGCCAAAAAGGCACGGGCGCCTGCCTCGGTGAAGAAGGGATCATTGCGGCCCCAGGTGATCAGCGTCGGCGGCTGGCTTTGGCGCAGCCACTGCTGCCATTCCGGATAGCGGACAAGGTTGCTCTTGTAGTCAAAGGCGAGATCGAGTTGCGGCTGGCGGCGATCGGGCCGGTCGAGGAAGTGCTGGTCCATCGTCCAGCCATCGGGAGGGACGAGTTCCGGCTGCGCCGTGCCGCCCTCATATTGCCCGCGGGTCATGTCCAGTGTCAGAAGATTGCGAACCTGCTCCACAGCGCCGTCGTTGGATGGGGCAAGGGCGATAAAGTCGCGGGCGATGTCCGAAAGTCCCTCCAGATAGGCATTGCCGTTCTGGACGATCAACCCGGCGATCAGCTCTGGCCGGCGGGTTGCCAGCCGAAACCCGACCGGTGCGCCGAAATCGAAGGCGTAGAGCATGAAACGCTTGAGTGACAGCGCATCGACAAAGGCCTCCATCACAGTCGCCAGATTGTCGAAGCTATAGGTAAATGTGCCGTTCTCGTTGGTGGAAGTGGGCGCTTCGCTGTGGCCAAAGCCCGGATAGTCGGGGGCAATCAGCCGGTAGTGGCTGCCGAGGGCGTCCATCACGCGCCGGAACTGGTGCGACGAGGCGGGAAAGCCGTGCAGCAGCAGGATGGTTGGTGCGTCCTTGCCCGTTTCCGGCAGGCTTTCTCGATAGAAAACGTGAACGCCGCCGGCCTCGATAAACCGGTGACGGATGGAGGGAATGCTGTGCAATGCCATTTTAACACCCGTATGGTTTGAATTTATGCGTTAGGTTTGCATTCGAGTAACTAATGTGTCAATCGTAAAAATATACATTATAGACGAAAGATAGACGAAAGGCTGAGCATGGATCTGATCCCTTTCACTGGCGAACCGTTGGCCCTCGATCTCGTCAATACCCGGCCCCTGACGGCTGATGGCCAAGTGGATCTGCTCGAAACGGCAGCGGGTCTGCAGCTTTGGCTGGAGGCGGAATCCGATCGTTTGCCAGAGGGCGTGGTTATGGAGTTTGACGCCTTGACGGCTGGTGACTTGGCGCCGGTGATGGCCGTGCGCGATCACACCGCTTCGGCAATCGCCCATGCCCGCGACGGTAGGCCGGTGCCGCGCGCGGAAATTGATGGCTTGAACGCCGCCATGCGTGCGTCGCCCGTCATGCGCCAGCTTGCATGGGGTGACCCGCCGGTTTTGGCCAGCGAACGGGCAGGCGCACCGGCGGTTAGGCTTGCCGGGTTTCTAGCCGAGGATGCGGCCGCACTGCTCACCTCCGGCGACGTGACGCTGATCCGCAAATGCGCGGCAGAGGATTGCGTCATGTTGTTCGTCGGCAGCAATGCCCGCCGCCGCTGGTGTTCGGCTGCCCGCTGCGGCAACCGCGTCCGCGTTTCGCGCTACTATCACCGCAGTAAGTTGACGTGATGGTTCGGGTAGCGCGCGGGCTCCCGAGGATACCGCAATGAAAACGCCTGCTGGATGCGATCCGCAGGCGTTTTCGCGACGGTGGCGAGACAACTCTATGCGTTGAGTTCAGCAAAACCAGCGCCGGGAAGGGTAGGGGCTTCGCGCACCGGCGCAGACTTCCAGGCAACGACCATCAGTGCGCCGATGACCGTGATATGTTCCATGACGACATAGAATTCGAGCGTCTTCATCGGCTCCTGCATGGTCCAGAACGTATGGGCGATCGGAATGGTCAGTGCGGTGAAGACTGCCAGCGCCCCGGCACCAAGCCAGGTCCAGGGATTGGCGATGATCAGGGCTGATCCGCCAAGCTGGGTGACAATGACGGCAATGGTGACGAGCGGCGCAGGCTCTAGGCCGAAGAACGACATTTCGGCGACGCCGGCATTGAAATCGAAGAGTTTGGCCAGCCCACTTGCCCAGAACATGGAGGTCAGGACAGTGCGCGCCAGATAGCCGAAGGTACGGGAACCGATGAGAAAATCAATAAGGGAAGGCATTTCTCTCTCCAGAAACAGGTTATGAAACGAACCCCGGAACCGGCCCGCTGGGGTGCGGAGAACAATTCCGGGTAACGCGGCATCCTCTCTTTCAGAGACTATCGGGTGTACCGCGCTACCTCCTGTTTATGGCGAGCGCGGCCAATGAAGCGTTCCCGCAGGAACTGCGGAAAAGCCGGTTTCTCGGGGTGCCGGTCGCGTCAGAATCCCGCCAGCACTAGCTTGCCCTTGGTCCGGCCGGTTTCGATCAGGGCATGCGCCTTTTTCAGGTTTTCGGCGTTGATCAGCCCCAGCGTCTCTGTCAGCGTCGAACGGATTTTGCCGGTATCGACCAGCCGGGCGATCTCGGTGAGTATCCTGTTCTGCTCCTCCATGTCCTTGGTCTTGAATAGCGACCGGGTGAACATCAGCTCCCAGTGGATGGACACGGCCTTGCGCTTGAACGGCACGACATCGAGCACTTTCGGATCATCGATCAGCCCGAAGCGGCCCTGCGGGGCGATCAGCTGGATGATCTCTTCCAGATGATCGGTGGTATTGGTCGTTGAAAAGACAAAGGCCGGCGCGCCGAGCGCCAGCTGGTCGATCTGGTGTGCCAGCGGCTTGGAATGATCGAGCACATGATGAGCACCGAGATCATAGGCCCACTTCTGGGTTTCGGGCCGCGAAGCGGTGGCGATCACGGTGAGATTGGTCAGCGCCCGGGCAAGCTGGATGGCAATCGAGCCGACGCCACCGGCACCGCCGATGATCAGGATCGCGTTGGCAGCGCCGGGAACCGGATCGTTGACCTTCAGCCGGTCGAACAGGGCCTCCCAGGCGGTCAGAGAGGTCAGTGGCAGGGCGGCCGCGGCCGGAAAATCCAGTGTTTCCGGTTTCCTGCCGACGATGCGCTCGTCAACCAGATGGAATTCGGAATTGGCTCCTGGCCGGTCGATGGCACCGGCATAGAAGACAGCATCCCCCGGCTGGAACAGTTTCACACCCGGGCCAACCGCCTTGATGATCCCTGCCGCATCCCAGCCAAGCACCTTCAGCTGATCCGGCTCCGGCTTGGCGTTGGCACGAATTTTGACATCGACCGGATTGACCGAGATCGCCTTCACCTCGACCAGAATATCTCGCCCTTCCGGCGTCGGCACAGGCAGGTCAACATCGATCAGCGAGGTCTCGGCCGAAATGGGCTGGGGAATCTTGTAGGCAATGGCGCGCATGGGTGGCTCCTTGATGTTTGAACAGAAGCTAGATGCGCATTATGATGCAGGAGCGCAAGAATGCACAATAAGTGTATATAGTACCCAAAAGGATACCGTGAATGCCGCGTGTTCGCCACAAGCTCCTGACTTGCTCTCCCGGCTGCCCGGTCGAGGGCGTACTGCATCTGATCGATGGGAAGTGGAAGGGTGTCATCCTTTATCATCTGCTGGATGGCACGATGCGCTTCAACGAAATCCGCCGCCGCCTGACAAGCGTCACCCAGCGCATGCTGACCAAGCAACTGCGTGAACTGGAAGCCGACGGCCTTGTCGAGCGCACCGTTTTTGCCGTCGTCCCGCCGAGGGTGGATTACTGTCTGACCCCGCGTGGCCGTAGCCTCGAGCCTGTCATCATGGCGATGAAGCTCTGGGGCGACGAACATATCCTGCTGCAGGCTGCCGAATAGCTGGCGCATCACGGCAAGTTTGGGGCGGGCGATATTAAAGATTCGTCATTTTGCCGACGCCGGCTGAAAAAAGGTTAGTGCCGCTCCATATGTAGCCCAACGAGCTGCAAGGAGCACGAATGAAAATCAAGGCCATCTTCAATCGCGACGGCGGAACATTCCGCACAACCGATATGGACGCCTATAGCAAAAAGGCTGCGGAAGTCTTCCGTGCAGCCGGGCATGACATCGAAATCACCGTGGCTTCCGGCGATGGCATGGCAGATATCCTCGAAAAAACGGCGCGTCGCGATGATCTGGATGCGATGCTGGCCGGTGGTGGTGATGGAACCATTTCCGCGGCGGCAGGCGTTGCGTGGAAGAACGGCATGCCGCTCGGCGTGGTACCCGCTGGAACGATGAACCTGTTTGCCCGGGCGCTGAAACTGCCGCTGGATATCTGGAAAGTGCTGGATGTGCTTGCCGAAGGCAGGATCATTGAAGCCGATATCGGCAGTGCCGATGGCCGTGCCTTCGTGCATCAGTTTTCCATGGGGCTGCATGCCCGCATGGTGCGCTACCGCGAATCCTACAGTTTTGCCTCAAGGCTCGGAAAAATCCGGGCCAGCACACGCGCAGCCCTCGGTGTGATGTTCAACCCGCCGGAATTCGAGATCGAGTTCGAGGTCGATGGGGTTCGCGAAACGCGCAAGGTTTCCGCCATCTCCGTGTCCAACAATCATTTCGGGCCGAATGCGCTGATGTATGCGGACGATCTTACAGGGGGGCATCTGGGCTTCTATACAGCGCCTCCATTGAAGCCACATGGCGTCGCAAAGCTGACTGTCGATATCCTGCGTGGGAAATTCCGTGACAGCCCGCTGATCACCGAGATGAGCGCCACCGCCGTCGACCTGCATTTTCCTCGCGAGCGCCGCAACATCAATTGCGTCATCGACGGTGAGTTGCTGCCGATCGGCCGGGATGTCGCTCTGCGCATTCATCCGGGCGAATTGAAATTGCTCGTCGGCCAGTGACCGGGACGCGCTGCGGCGCTATGGCTTTTGCTGTGCCAGCCAGAGATAGCCGAAGCCGTAGCGATCATCTCCTTTGGCGAGATGATAGAGCGGCGCACTAAAGAGCGGCACGATATCGCCGGGCGCCACGCCGCCTTCGATAAGCTTTTGCCGGAGGTTCTCGGGAAGAGCCGGTTGTGCTTCTCCCTTGCCGCGCCACATCACCAGAACCGGTCCAGCCGATCGCCACCCGGCCGCAAGAGGAACTGGCGGATTGTAGGTCGTGATGGCGGTTGACAGCGGCAACTGCAAACGCACGCTACCGGCAAGATTGGTATCGTCGGCAATGACCAGGGCAGGCTGGATGGTGTAATTTTGCGTAATCTCGCGGATGAATGCCTCATAGGGAACGTTGAGTTTGTTGTAGGAGCCCAGCATTGGCGAGGTCACGACCCGCGCCGAAACGCCGATGAGCACCGCGAAGATCATGATGAAAAGGGGAATGGCAAAACGCTTGAGTTTTCCGGTTGTTTCGATCCCGGCCGCATCAATCTTGAGGCAGAGATACAGTGGTAGAATAACCACGAACAGGGCGAGCCATTTTTCCCGGATATGGGTGGCGCCAAGGCCGAGAACGATCAGCAGGACGGCAATCAGGCAGAGGCAGATGATCCGCCCCGTTATCCGGGTCCATTGGCTTTCCGCGAGACAGATGCGTTTGATGTCGAAGGGAAAGACCGCAAGAAAGAAGGCGATCGGTAGAATGGTCGCCCCGAAGATCGCCGAGATCAGCGAAATGGTTCCCTTGAACGCTTGAGCCAGCCGCCCGCCTTCCAGTCCTTCCTTCATCTCGTTGATGGTGCCGGCCGAGGCCGATGTGAGGTTGTGAAGAATCCAGTAAGCGTGTGGCAGGACGATCGCAAAGGCGACGGCGAGGGAGGCAATCAGCCTCCAATCGAAAATGCGTTGACGCAAATCCCGCTCCGGCAGAACGGCAAGAACGGCAGCAGCCGGCACCAGCGCAAAATTGTACTTCGAAATCAGCCCGATACCGACGGCGACCCCTGTCAGGAGATAGGAAAACAGGCTTGGATTGCGTAGCGTCCTGAAAAATCCGTAGAGAAACAGCGACACCGCAAAGAGTGCGGAGACGGTGTGCGAAAGGTCCCGCTGAGCCAGCAGAAAAACCGGCGGCAGGGTCAGCACGCCCAGCATGGCCATGGCCGCCAGCGTTCGATCCTTGATGACGGTCCGGGCGGCGAGACCATAAAACAGACAACAGAGAAAAAGCAGCAGATGCTTGAGGATGGTCAGCGCCGTCAGGGAGACGCCGAATGCCTCCACCACGGCATATTGCAGCCAATTGTAGAAGGGAGGCTGCGGACCATAGCCGAGCGCCAGAAACTGCGAAACGAAGGCCTGTTCGCCTTCGTCGATTTCGAGCGCCGGAGAGATGAACACGCGCAGGGCCACACACAGCACAAAATACGCGGCGACGGCAAAAATCATTGCATCGGCGCGGCGGGAATCAGCGTGAGGCATCAGCTTTATCCTGCTCGAAAACTTTGCGCACGATATAGGGCGGCGTGTCGTTCTCGCCGGAATAGAGCCGCGCCATCATTTCGGCGAGGATGCCGGTGGTGATCAGCTGAACCGAGGACAGGAACAGCATGACGCCAACGATCAGCATCGGTCTCGTGCCGATATCGTTGCCGAGCAGGAACTTGTCGATGAACAGGTAGAACAGGATCAGGGCGCTGAGGCCGCCGGCAGCAAGTCCGATTGACCCGAAGAAATGCCCCGGCCGCGCCTTGTAGCGCATGAAGAACAACACTGACAGCAGGTCGAGGATCACCCTGAAGGTTCGGGAAATTCCGTATTTCGACGTGCCATGCTGGCGGGCGTGGTGGGTGACTGGCATCTCACCGATGCGGCTGCTCGGCACGACGCCGGCAACCCAGGCCGGAATGAACCGGTGCATCTCGCCCATCAGCCGGACCTGCTTGATGATAGACGCCTGATAGATTTTCAGGCTGCAACCGTAGTCGTGCAGTTTCACGCCGGTGATCTTGCCGATCAGGTAGTTGGCGCACCAGGACGGGATCTTGCGCAGGAAAAGGCCGTCCTGGCGGTTCTTGCGCCAGCCGACCAGAAGATCGAGTTCGCGCTCCTCGATCGCCTTGACCATCGGCGGAATATCGCGCGGATCGTTTTGCAGGTCGCCGTCGAGCGTAGCGATCAATCTGCCGGATGCGAGATCGATACCCGCTTGCATGGCGGCGGTCTGGCCGAAATTGCGCTGCAATTCGACGATTCTCAAGCGTAGGCCGCTTTCGAGCTCCTTGCGGGCGCTGACAAGCGTGCCGTCGGTGCTTCCGTCGTTGACGAGAATGAGTTCCCACGGCTTGTCGAAATTGAGCATGGCTTCCCGGATGCGGGCGACCAGCGGACCGACGCTTTCTTCTTCGTTATAGATCGGCACGACAACGGACAACTCGACCGGCGGGGCCGTTTCGCTATCTACCCTGTTTGCTTCCAAGATGGGATCCAAAATCAAAGCCTTTTAAAAACGTGCAGGTTCTCTCGCCTGGGTTATCGTGATAACCAGCCGTGCCATAGCACCGGACAGGAAAGTACCAAATATATGAATGCAGGAGAGGATGCCAGCCGGGGCTCATGGCTTGTCCGCAACCGGATGAGCGCCATCTCCCTTGTGGCTGTCGTCGCCTACGCCGCGTTCATCCAATGGATCTGGGGTTGGCCGGTTCTTTTGCGGCAATGGGCCGGGATTGGTCTCTTTCCTGTCCTGTCGGCGCTGCTGCTTCTGGTCGGAACCTATTTCATCCGCTGCTATCGGATTTACGACTATTTTCCGAACGAAACACGCGGCCGTTTCCTCACGCTTCTGCGTGTGACGCAAGTCCATAACCTTCTCAACATCATGTTGCCATTCCGGGCAGGCGAGACCAGTTTTCCGATCCTGATGCGGTCGGAATTTGCCGTCCCTTTGACGCGCAGCACCTCGGCGCTGCTGCTCATGCGCCTTCTCGATCTGCACGCCCTGTTCGCCGCCGCGGGCGTCGGCCTCGTCATTGGCCGTGATAACCAGGCGCTTGGCTGGTTGCTGTGGGGGCTTTTTCTTGTGTCACCGCTGGCGCTGTTTCTATTGAAGGGTCATGCCCTTGCCGTTCTGCAGCGTCGGCTGCCGGAAAAGTTCGGCCAGTTTCTAGTCGAGGTCGAAGCCGGGCTACCCGCCAATGCGCTGGTCTTCGTCAGGGCATGGTTGATGACCGTTCTCAACTGGTCAACGAAGGTCGCCGTGCTCGCCTGGGTTCTGGCGACCATGGGCGTTCTGCCGCTTGCCGCCTGTTTCGGCGGCGCGCTTGGCGGTGAACTGTCGTCGGTTCTGCCGGTGCATGCCCCCGCCGGTGTCGGCACCTATCCGGCCGGCATTACCGCCGGCGCTATATCCTTCGGTGCGCCAGCGAAAGGCGCCGCCTTTGACCTGCTTGCCAGCGCCAGCGTCAATGCGCATCTGCTGATCGTCGTGTCGGCGGTTGCCGGCACGCTTTTGTCGATGGTTCTATCGCCGCGCCGTTGAAACTTACTGGAACGCAGTTTCGAAGAAGCTGCGCAGCTTGCGGGAATGCAGTTTTTCCGGCGGCATGGCTGCCAGTTTTTGCAATGCAAGAATACCGATCTGCAAATGCTGGCTGACCTGTGTCTTGTAAAAGGCCGTCGCCATGCCCGGCAGTTTCAGTTCTCCATGCAACGGCTTGTCGGAGACGCAGAGCAGGGTGCCGTAGGGAACGCGGAAGCGGAAACCGTTGGCGGCAATGGTCGCCGATTCCATATCGAGTGCGATGGCGCGTGATTGCGACAGTCGCTTGACCGGACCGCGCTGGTCACGCAGTTCCCAGTTGCGGTTGTCGATGGTGGCAACGGTGCCGGTGCGCATGATCCGCTTGAGATCATAGCCCTCGTAACCGGTCACTTCCGCCACGGCATCCTGCATCGCCACCTGAACTTCGGCGAGCGCCGGGATCGGGATCCAGACCGGCAGGTCGTCGTCCAGCACATGGTCCTCGCGGACATAGGCGTGGGCAAGCACATAATCGCCAAGCGTCTGACTGTTGCGCAAGCCGGCGCAATGACCAAGCATCAGCCAGGCATGCGGCCGCAGCACGGCGATATGGTCGGTGATCGTCTTGGCGTTCGAAGGCCCGACGCCGATATTGACGACGGTAATGCCGCCATGGCCCTTCTTCTTGAGATGATAGGCCGGCATCTGTGGCAGCCGGGCAAGCGTCAGGTCCGAATCGGGCTTGTCCGATCCGGGCTGGGTGGTGATGTTGCCGGGCTCGACGAAGGCGGTGTAGCCATTGCCGCCATCGATCATCTGCTGACGTGCCCAGGCGCAGAATTCGTCGATATAGAACTGATAGTTGGTGAACAGCACGAAATTCTGGAAATGCGTCGCGCTGGTCGCCGTATAGTGGCTGAGACGAGCCAGCGAATAGTCGATGCGCTGGGCGGTGAACGGGGCAAGCGGCGAGGGCTCGCCGGGGCCGGGCTCATAGGCGCCGTTGGCGATTTCATCGTCTGTGGTGGTCAGATCCGGCGTGTCAAACAGGTCGCGCAGCGGAATGTCGATATTCTCAGCCATTGCCGCTTCGACATAGGCGCCTTCGCCGAAGGCGAAATGCAGCGGGATCGGCGTCGTCGATTCCGATACGGTAACACCGACGCCATGACTGCGGATCAACAGCCCAAGTTGTTCCTTCAGGTAATGCCGGAACAGTTTCGGCCGGGTGACCGTGGTCGTGTAGACCCCGGGCGCGCTGACATAGCCGTAAGAGAGGCGCGAATCGATATGGCTGAAGCTGCTGGTCTCGATGCTGACCTGCGGATAGCAGGCACGGTAACGCGAGACCGGCGTTCCGGTCCGGCCAAGTTCGGTGAAGGCATCGACCAGGAATTTCGTATTGCGCTCGTAAAGCGCCAGAAGCGCATCGACGGCGGCAACCGGATCGTCAAACGTCTGTGGTTCGAAAACGTCGGGCGTTGCGATGGAAAGGGCGGAGAGGGAAGAGATTCGATTGTTCATACGGCATTATAGGATGCTGTTTTTTACAAGCAAACGACAAGATTGGATTGCACAGGTCACGTTCAGGAAAAGCCGTTCAGCGCGGTCCGCCAAGGATGATAGCGGTGCCGGCAAGGGCGAGAATGACGCCGGTCGCATCCCATCGATCCGGCCGGACACCCTCGACAATCCACAACCAAGCCAGCGAAGCGGCGATGTAGATGCCGCCATAGGCCGCATAGGCACGTCCGGCCGCTGCTGTTTCGATAAGAGTGAGAAGCCAGGCGAACAGTGCAAGGCTTGCCACGCCGGGAATGAGCCACCAGATCGGTTTGTCGAGCTTCAACCAGGCCCAGAAGGCAAAGCAGCCGGCGATCTCCGCAAGAGCGGCAAGGGCATAGACGGCGAATGCGGAAATGGGCATCGGGTTCCTTCCTGTAGCTGATTATAGGAAGGCAGTCGGTTCAAATGTGCAAGCGCACCCGGAGCTTAAATCAGGCTTGCAGCTTCAGCTCATCGACTGGCGCTGCAGCGTGACGAAAAGGACAAGGCCGGCTCCTTGCTTGCCGATACCAAGGCCGGAGGCCTTGCTGTAGGCAACTGCACCCATCGGAGCCATCAAAAGGGCTGCGAGCGTCAGCATGCGCAGTGCGATGGTTGCGGAATGGGTGAGGGAGAACATCGTCTTTGATCCTTAGAGCTTGGCTTGTTCGCAGAACTTCGTGGTGTGCACGGTGCAGTCGGCAATCGAGCCGGCATAGTTGTGACGGCGGCGCTGGCTATCGGCGCTGACAGCGGCTGCGAGCGTCAATGCGAAAACGACCATAAGCATGCTGATGATGGTGAGGCGGCGGGCGAGAATGTCCATGGCTATGTCCGTTTGATCTGGTGTGTCGATCGGGGTTCAACTCGATGATGACGTTTTCGCACAAGCAAACTGAACTCTTCCTGAGACCTCGGTTCATCTCCCGTTCATCTTCGCGGCGTTCTGAACCGCTCAAGGGGTGCTTAAAGCCGTTTGGCAGCCATACTGGCGTCAAAGGAGCAGAATCGGGCGCTGATTATGAACATCGCTGTTCAGAAAAGGTCTGCTGATTTGGGAGAAGGAAGAACAAGTGCCTGCAGGCGGCCAGCCGAAACAATTCTGTTCAGCTAGGCGGCGCGCCGGACGCGGCGGCGCGCCGAAGATCAAGAGCAGAATCCAGCGTGGCCACCGGATGTCCAGCTTGATTACATCCGTGTCCAGGTCTGCGACTTGCAGAGAACCTTGAGAACGCAGCCCTGCATTTTCAGCGAGGCGCCGCTGATCGATGCATTGCCACTGTAGGTCTTGTCGTTGGCGGGATCAGTGATCTCGCCGGAATAGCTGTCGCCGCTGCCACTCATGCTGCCGATGCGCTTGCCGGCATGTTTGCCCGTCTTCAACGTGATGCAATAGCTGCCGCCGCAGGACGTGATGACGGCGGTCTCGCCGCTGGCCGTCTTCCAATTGCCGACAATCGGTTCGGCGGCGAAGCCGGACGCTGCCGTGGCCATTGTCATGGCTACCGCAAGTATCAATGTACGAATCATCATGTCCCTCCCGTAAAATTCGCCGGACACCCGATGGTTCCGGGCGAAAGGTTGTCAGAGTCGGTCTCCTCACCGCTCAATTTCCGGAAAATAACTTACGCGGACGTAAACGTAAATACGGAAGTCACTGGTTTTGCGATGAAGGGATCGAGCAAAATGCGGCTTGTTGCGCCGTCTCTTTCCGCAAGGCCCAACATGCGACCGTTTTGCGTGGTTAGCGATTGGTTGAAATCGGCGTCTGAATTTTCCGTAAAGATTGAGGCAAAAGCCAGCGTTTCCGGTCAGTCCGATGTTTAACAAAAACCCAAGTTTACCAATCGTTTGAACTTTGTTTGCCTCACATTAATCATGCATTTTAAGCGTGTATTGAAACCGCTGCTGCATATTCAGACCCATAAGACGAGCAGGGAAAAACACCCCGCCGACATCCTTCAGGGGGCCAAAGCCGCACAAGACGGCGGCCCCTTAAAGGAGCCTCAAAAAGGCAGATAAAACAGGGACTACCGACGTAACAAACCAGGTAAACAGGGACAGAGACAATGGCACGCTTTGACATTCAGAATGCTTCGGATGCCACAATGGGTGGCGAAAACCGCGCGGACGTCTTTTGTGAAATGGGCTTGATGTATGCAACCGGACGTGGTTGCGATGTCGATCTCGTCGCCGCGCACAAATGGCTGAACATCGCGGCCATCAAGGGATCGGACCGGGCAGCAGCGCTGCGTGCCGATCTGGCGATGACCATGAACAAGACCGACCTCGCCACGGCCCTGCGCGCCGCCCGCGAATGGATGACAGTGCATTGAAACAGGATTGCATCGACGACAGGCGGTAGGGACCGAGACCTCCGAAGATGGGGCGCGGTTTCTACTGCCTGCCGAGCGATTCCAGAACTTTCGGCAAAGCTTCCTCCAGAAGCGCCATGTCCGCCTCCGGCCCGGTGCTGATGCGGATACAACGGTTCAGGGGCGCAACACCCGGCATGCGGATGAAAACGCCGTGGTCGGCCATAAGCCCGTCAACGATGGCGCGGGCAAAGACGGCATCCTTGCCGCAATCAATCGTCACGAAATTCGTTGCCGAAGGCAGGGGCTTCAGTCCGTTGCTATCAGCGATTTCGGCGATCCTGCCGCGTGAGGCGGCAATTTTTTCCAGAACCTCGGCCAGATAGTCCTTGTCCGCCAGCGCTGCGATAGCCGCAGCGGTCCCGATCCTGTTCATGCCGAAATGGTTGCGGATCTTGTCGAAGGCCTGTGCGGTTCCCGGCGTACCGATGACATACCCGACACGGGCTCCCGCCAAGCCATAAGCCTTGGAGAAGGTCCGGGTACGGACGATGTTCGGCATGTCGATCAATGAGGCGATCGGGGGAATGGTGCCCGCCGGGGCGGTTTCGCCATAGGCCTCGTCGAGGATGAGAAGGCAGGTCTCGGGCAAGGCTCTTGCGAAGGCAATAACGCTGTCTGCGTCCCACCAGCTGCCCATCGGGTTGTCGGGATTGGCGAAATAGACCAACGGCGCATTTTCGCGTTTGACGGCGGCCAGCAGCCCGTCGAGATCTTCGCGGTCGTTGACATAGGGAACCGTCACCAGCCGGCCGCCATGCCCCGCGACATGGAAATTGAATGTAGGATAGCCGCCAAGCGAGGTGACAACCGGCATTCCGGGCTCGATCACCATGCGAACGATCTGCCCGAGCAGGCCGTCGATGCCTTCACCGATGGCGATGTTTTCCGCCCCGGTACCCAGATGGGCGGCAAGCGATTTCTTCAGCTCGAAATTTTCCGGGTCATTATATTGCCAGACCCCTGCGGCGGCCGCCGCCATCGCCGACAGCACCGATGGAGCCGGGCCAAAGCCGCTCTCATTGGCGCCGATTCGCGCTGCGATCGGGCGGTCACGCTGACGCTCGATCGCTTCAGGCCCGACAAAGGGAATGGTGGAGGGAAGCGAGGTGACGAGCGGGGTAAATCTGGAGAATGCGGACATTGCTGAATATCGAGCCTGACGACGAATGAAATCGTGGCGGAGATTAGCGAGGATTCGCAGTCATGGAAACCAAATCCATCGCGCGAGAGACCACATTCCTGGCAAGGCATGCTCGAATTGGCGCTGGCGCTAGTGCTAGTGCTAGTGCTTCTTCACTTCGCCGCCGGTGAAGAATTCGTAACGGACGATCTGATGCAGGAATTCCTCATCGATCGGTTTGATGAAATGCACCTGAATCCGGTTGTCGCGCCGGTAGACCTCAGCACAGCCGATTCGCTTCTTGGTTCCGACGATGGTCAGATAATAGTGCTGGGGAAGGCCGATCGTCGTATTGACGACGAAGCTGGCGCCCCCGCGAGAAATCTCTGTCATCTTGCAGGTTCGGGTCGAGACGCCGCCGAGCCCAGGCTTGACTGCCATCAACGTACCGGCCTGTCCGATCACAAAACGTTCGAAACGCTGTTCGTACAGCTTGGAACTGACCACCGAATACATCGTCGAGTTCTGCATCGTCACTCCCTCGATAGCGATCGGCCTGGATGATTGATCCACATCTGCCGCATCGTTTGCGTTCACCGCTCTTATCCTCCTCATGAGGGCAGTGTGCGATGAATGCAGGATCGGTCAGGGATATTGCAATCCTTTGAAAACATTCCCTAAAGTTTTAATGAGGGTAGAAATTGATGCATTCTGCCGGTCACTGCGTCACGAATCAGGACATCGGATCGGCAAGATAGCTGCAGGTTAGCAGGCCACAGCTTGCCGAAAACGCGGTGACAAAGGTTCCCCAGGCCATATCGACCAGACTGACAATCGGCGGCCAGCCCTTCAATGTCGCCAGATTGGTAATGTCGTAGGTGCCGTAAGCAGCAAGGCCGAGAACAGCACCATATCCGAGCGCGGTGAGGAGAGAGCTGGCCCGCACTCCTGGCAGGACGGCCAGGAGAACGATGGCCATCGCGAAAAACACATAGAAAATCGAGGCGATGGCGAAATTTGGCGATGGCAGCATGAGTTCGCCGAGCTGATCTCGATAGAATGCCCTTGCGACCAGCCCCAGCCAGATGGCGTCGGCAATCATCAGGGACACCAGCGTTCCCGCGTAGGCGATCAAAACAGTTTTCATGACGCTCGATCCTCTTTCGCCCTTACTACGGCTGGTAGCCCTGTCTGGATTGCCGGTGAGCGATAATAGGAGAAGCCTTGCGGTCAGCGGCCCGCTTTCAGATCAGGCCACTGGTAAAGTTCAGCCGAATCAGGCGGCTCAGGAATTCCGGCGCCAGCTGCATGTTGAAGCGCACGCCGAGTTCGCTCCGGTGCCGATGAACCTGCGAGCAACCGATCTCCTCCTGGAAGCCGTCGATCTGCAGGAAGAAATGTTTTGGCAAAAGTATATTGGCGTTGAAATCCACCATGGCGCCGCCGATCGAGATATGGCGCAGCAGGCATTGATATTTCGTCTTCGTCTTCAGGTGCTGCCCGACCACAAGGATGCGGCACGGACGCTCTATATAATAGTGCTTGTAGCTGGTGGTCAGTTGACCCGGTTTTGCCTCGGCGAGATGCATCACCATCGACATGGGAAACTCCGGAAATCTGCGGCTACGCGCCGTTTTGCTGGATGCTGGAACTTTGGGTCAGGTTCGCGCTGCGTTTCGCCACGCCGCATGCTGCTATGGCCGCAGTTTCCGTCGCCATCCTTGCTCTGAGCTTGCGGTCACGCAACTCCGTCTTCGTGCGTGCTTAAAAAAAGCCTGAAACCGGACATTGAAACCCACCAGCCCATACGTAATACTTTCATGCAAGGCGCGCCGGCAACGAAAATACCCGGTGAAGCAGGGATCATGTTTGCGCAGTTTCAAAGGGTGCATTACACCCCGGCAGACTGCACGAGCGCGGAGGGGAAAATCATGTTCAAGCGTTATTTCCACGGCTGGCTGCCCATCTTCGTTCTGGCGCTGTCGGTTGTCGTGTTTCAGGCCGGTTCTGCCGAAGCGGCAAAACGCGTCGCGCTTCTGATCGGAAACGAGAAATACGAGGCGACATCGCAGCTGAACAACCCGGCCAACGATGTCGAGTTGATGAAGGCTTCGTTCGAAGAGGCGGGTTTCGATATGGTGACGGCGGTGCACGATCTCGACCGCGCCTCGATGGTCCGTGCACTGCGCGACTTCGAGGACACTGCCGCCGGCGCTGATGTCGCCATCATCTATTATTCCGGCCACGGCATGGAGATGAACGGCGAGAACTTTCTGCTTCCGGTCGATGTCAGCCTGAAGACCGACAAGGATGTCGAAGACGAGGCAATCCCGCTCGACCGCGTGCAGCGCTCGCTGGAAGGCGCGACACGTCTGAAACTGGTTATTCTCGACGCCTGCCGCAACAATCCCTTCGAACAATCGATGAGCCGCTCGATCTCCACCCGCGCCGTCAGCCGTGGTCTGGCACGTGTTGAGCCTGAATCGGCCGACCTCCTGGTGGCCTTCGCCTCGAAGGCCGGTACGGTGGCGATGGACGGAGAGGGAAAGAACAGCCCGTTTGCGACAGCGTTGGCGAAATATCTGACCGAACCCGGCGTTGATGTGCGCATCGCGCTCGGCAAGGTTCGTGATGACGTGGTGACGGCGACCAACCGCGAACAGGAGCCGTTCGTCTATGGATCGCTCGGCGGCGCGCAGATCTTCCTCAATATCAAGGAAGTGAACATCAACATCACCAATAACGGCAACACGCAGGAAGTCTCGCCGAACGGCCAGTCTGCTGCGGCGGCGGACTGGCAGAATATCCGCGATCTTGCCGATAAAGACCTGATCGAGGTGTTTTTGGCCAAGCATGGCACTGATCCGGTCTACAAGATGCTGGCGGAAAAGAAGCTGAAGCTGCTGGATGAGGCAGCGCAGACCGCGGTGACGCCGGATGAAATCGCCTGGGAGGCGCTCAAGCAGTCGACCGATGGAGCAGCGCTCACCCGTTTCGTTGAACGGTATCCGGACAGCAAGCACAGAGTGGAAGCGGAGACCCAAATCGCGGCGCTCGAGCCGAAGAAGGGCTTGAATATTTCCCGGACAGGCAAGGATACGCAGGCTTCGCGTGATTGCTATCTGCTCGCCGGCGAACCGCAATCGATGCCTGGCTTCCTCGGCGTCAATTTCCTCAAGATCGATTCGGCGCGCGCGCTCACCGCCTGCGCCCAGGCGGTCAACGAAAACCCCGACGATATGATGCTCGTCAACATGCTCGGCCGTGCCCAGGACGCCGGGCGCAATTACGTCGATGCCCGCAGCAACTATCAAAAGGCAGCCGACGGCGGCAATATGTATGGACTGACGAACCTCGCCTGGTTCTCGATCTACGGCACCGATGGTCCCGTCGATGTCGACAAGGGCAAGGAAATGTTCGAGCACGCCGCCAATAACGGCAATTCCTACGCCCAGGCATCGCTCGGCTGGCTCTATCGCGATGGCTATGGCAGCGTTCCGCAGGATTACGCGGAATCGCTGAAATGGTACCAACTCTCGGCCAATCAGGGCTACGCCAATGCCATGGCGACCCTTGGCTGGTTCTATCGCGAGGGCAACGGGGTTGAAAAAGATCTCGACCAGTCGCTCTCCTGGTACCAGAAGGCGGCCGAAGGCGGCGATGCCAATGCGATGTCGTCGCTCGGTTGGGCCTATCAGAATGGTCTCGGCACGCCACAGGATTATACCCAGGCAAAGGTCTGGTACGAAAAGGCAGCCAATGTCGGCGACGCCTATTCGATGGCACTGCTCGGCTGGTTCTATGATGACGGCAAGGCCGTGCCGCAGGACTATGCGCAGGCTCGCAACTGGTATGAAATGGCGTCCAACGCCGGAAGCGCTTATGCCATGGGCAATCTGAGCCGCCTCTATGACTGGGGGTTGGGTACGAAGGCGGATCCAAAAGAGGCAGTGCGCTGGGCTGCGGCCAGCGTCGAGGGCGGCGATCCGGCCAAACTTGAAGAACTGAAGACATCCCCGGATAATTTCACGCCCGCCTTCCGCAAGGAAATCCAGGCGTTGCTCAAGGATCGCGGCTATTACAGCGGCCCACTGGATGGTGATTTCGGTGCCGCCACACAGAACGCGATCGACCGGCTGGCGAAAAAGAGCTGAGGTGCCGGCAGCGGAAATGACAGGAAACATAAAGGGCCGGACCTGTGAGACAGGTCCGGCCCTTTATGTAAGGAGTAAGCAGATCGGCTTAGCGGTTGCTTTCCAGCGCCCTGAGTGCGGCCTGTCCGGCGGCGATGGCCTCGATCTGGTTGGAGAACTGGCCGTGGGCTGGATAGACGACCGTGCCGCGCTTGAGCACGAAAGCCCACCGCCCGTTGCGCAGCTTTTCGATCGTCACCTTGGTTTCCGGTTTGCTGTCATTGCTCATGATGGATTCCGAACCTGTTGTTGCATGCCGCCCGCATGATGACGGCGGAATGGCTTTAATGATCTTTATAGAGACATGAATTAGCGCAACAGTCCCGCATCGGGCAATCGGCAATGATGTAAGCCTTCTCCCTCGGCAGTCGCATCATCCCGGCGGACGCCACTGTCCCCACCGTAGCTGTTGCTGTAGCTTGCGGGAACGGAAGTGCTGGACATTTCATATGGCCGGTGCGTTGCTCATCAAGCGAGTTTGCGGTCCATCATGTCCTGAAACGGGCATGGAAAAACAACTTTGTCGCGGGAAACCGCAAAAACTCCTTGCAATGAAAGGCTCCTGACTCTAGTCAGGCGCTAACGGAGAGGTGGCCGAGTGGTCGAAGGCGCTCCCCTGCTAAGGGAGTATACCCGGAAGGGTATCGTGGGTTCGAATCCCATCTTCTCCGCCATCAGATCTTAAGCTCGATTTTTGGCACGCACATCGGCCCGCATCAATTGCTGCGCCGGAAATCAGTTCCAAATCGCACCTTGCCGTTTTTCCGGTTCCAAAGAGCCTGGCTCCATTTCATCCTCTCGCGGGTTTAGGTGCGGCTTGCTGATCGCGACGCCGGAATGGCTCCCTCCAGTCTTCGCTGACGGGGCGAGTACGACAGGTGCTCAACTCTCCCTTTTGGTCAGCGGCAATCGATTCTGGTTACGCAGCTCTTTGATGTCTCTTGTCTGCTCCACGGCGAGGTCGATATCCGATCGGTGGTCAGGACGGCCTACGCAATAAATTGGCATGCGCAGTTTGATTGTTCGTCAGGAACATACGAATCGTGCCGGCGGGCTCCCCGCATTAATGATTCTCCGAATCGTGCCGCTGATCTCATCGAATGACACCATGATTCCGGTTCTCGACTGTCCGCGATTGGTGTAGCGGCCGTCGAAGCGCCTCGTGGACCGTGCCGCGAATCCGGCTGCGCACAGCCGTTTCGCCCCATTTTCGCCCCGTTATGATACGGATCGCACCGCGAAGGGTGCAGCTAAGTCCCGATGAATAAAGGGTTTTCTTAACGTCTTGTTAATAACTTCCGGCCGCTTGGGGCGTTTTTGTGTCGTTTCAGCAACAGCGCAGGGGGAAGGGCGGGCCAAACATGACGAACTCGCAAGTTGGTGATTGCGCCAGCGGTCCCGTCTTGTATTTTCAACTCCGGAAGCAAGGGCGGTTGATCGTCCGACTTCTTAAATGTTGGGGATGGGGCAGGGAATACTGTCCTTCAGTATAATACCCAGACCTGTTTGAAACTTTTGACTGGAGGTCAGAAATGAACATCAAGAGCCTTCTTCTCGGCTCCGCTGCAGCTCTCGCAGCAGTATCCGGCGCCCAGGCAGCTGACGCAATCGTTGCTGCTGAGCCGGAACCAATGGAATACGTTCGCGTTTGCGACGCTTTCGGCACTGGCTACTTCTACATCCCGGGCACGGAAACCTGCCTGAAGATCGGCGGTTACGTCCGTTTCCAGACCAACTTCGGTCGTGACCGTTCGGGCACGTCTGACTGGGATACGTTCACACGTGGCCAGCTGCAGTTCGACGCCAAGAACGACACTGAACTTGGCACGCTCGAAAGCACCATCGTTCTGCAGACCAATGCTGACAGCTCTGTAAACGGCGGCTCGACCTTCCTTGACACAGCTTCGATCGCGATCGCTGGCTTCAAGTTCGGCTACTACTACAGCTGGTGGGACGACGGCATCGCCGGCGAAACCGACGCTCTTGCAACCAACACCCTGTTCAACTCGATCTCGTACACCTACGATGGCGGCGCATTCAAGGCCGGTCTCTCGGTTGACGAAATCGAAGGCATTGGCCGCGTAAAGGGCCTGCCGATGGGTCTGCCGAACGACTTCGGTCGTGAAGACAACGGCCTCGGCGTTGCTGCCATGCTGTCCGGCTCGGTTGGTGGCGTAACAGCTACCCTGCTCGGCGCTTACGACACTGAACGCGAAGAAGGCGCTATCCGCGCTATCATCTCCGCTGAACTCGGTGCTGGCACATTCAACCTGGCAGGCGTCTGGGCTTCTGACCCGAACGTATACTACAACGAATCCGAATGGACCGTTGCTGCCTCGTATGAATTCAAGGCAACTGACAAGCTGACCATCACTCCGGCTGCTCAGTACTTCGGCGACTACGCTTTCATCAACGGTGTTGACGCTTGGCGTGTAGGCCTGACGGCTGGCTACCAGATCACCGACGGTCTGAAGACCCTCGCAACGGTTCAGTACCAGGACGTAGACGACTCCCGTCGTTACGGCATTGGCGGCGACGAAGTCTCCGGCTTCCTCCGTCTGCAGCGCGACTTCTAATCTCTGATTTCATATCAGTGATGGAAAGCCCGGTCGAAAGACCGGGCTTTTTCCGTTTTACGGTTTACCTGGCCTTGGCCTTTTAACCGCCATTCGCGTAATCGGCGCCTTTACAAAATCCTGCCGATGAACGCCGTGATTTCGTCAAGCAAATCTGGGCGATGCAGAAGCGGCGCGTGTCCTTGTCCCACGGCATTGACCAGCGTCATATGTGGATGCCGTTTTGCCATCTCCGCGAAGGTTGCGCGTGACAGAATGCTGGAATTCTCACCCCGGATGGCCATCAGGGGCATTGTCTGAAAACCTTGATAAAGCGCCCAGAGATCAGGAACCGGCATATCTGCATCCAAGTTTTTCAGTGGCTCGATCAGGGCCGGGTCGAAATCGGCGACGATCATACCGTCCTTGTCACGGAAGATGGCATCCGCCATATCCCTCCAGTCTGGCTCTTCCAGGGACGGGAAGGCCGGGCCATGCACTCTTTTCAAGCTTTCGACTGCCTCGTCCCAGGAGTGCAACGTCGGTTGCGCCTCCAGATACCGTCGAATCTGTAGCAGACCGGCAATTTCGATGACTGGCCCGATGTCGTTGAGGACGATGGCTGCCAGCAGGGCCGGGCGCATCGCAGCAAGAAGATGAAGGATCAGACCGCCGCGGGACGTGCCAATGAAAATGGCGCGCGTTACATCGAAAGCGGCGCACGCACACAGAACGTCTTCGGCCTCCACCGGCAGCTGATAGCGGCTTTTATCTGTGTCCCAATCTGAAAATCCGCGGCCTCGATAGTCGAGCGCAATGACGCGGTGCGGGTTTTCGGGGTGAGTTGAGAGCCGCATTGCCAGAAGATGAAAATCGCGGCTGTTGCGGCTGAGCCCAGGCAGGCAGACGATCGGAAGCGTTCCTGCCGTTCGTGGATCGCCATTGCCATAGTCGCGGGCATAGAGCTGTAATCCGTCGCTGGTTGAAAACCGGAGTTCTTGAAAACTCGTCTTGGTGGCGCTTGTCACGATCTCTCCCGTTGCTGATTGTCGGGAGAAGCATAGCTCATCAGGGCAGTCCCGGAAGAGGGGCGGCGGGTTTATATCCGCCGGCAATCCGGGTGCTGTTTCTGGCAGGTGAACAAAAGGACTGTTGTCAGCGGCCCACGCGCAGATCCTGTACTATATCTGCTGTCTGCCCGAGCCGGGACTTGTAGACCTGATAGTTTTCCATCACCCGTTGCACATAATTTCGGGTTTCGGCAAATGGAATTCGCTCGATCCAGTCGACGACGTCGTCGATCGATTTGCCGCGCGGGTCGCCGTACCGGTTTATCCAGTCCGGTACGCGCCGGGGGCCGGCATTATAGGCGATGAAGGTGAGGATATAGGAGCCACCGAAATCATCGATCTGTTCGCCAAGATAATGCGCGCCGAGCGTGGCATTATAGGCGGTATCCGTCGTCAGCCGCTCCTGGGAATAGGCAAGGCCGTGCCGCCCGGCGACGCCCTTGGCGGTGCCGGGCAGGATCTGAAGCAATCCGCGTGCATTGGCCGGCGAGATGGCTGCCGGGTTGAAGGCGCTTTCCTGGCGGGCAATCGCATAGGCCAAAGCCTTGCCCGCGCCACTGATATTGGCATTTGCCGGAATGACGCCGATCGGGAAGGCGAGGGCTGCGACGTCGATGCCCCGGCCGAAGGCGAGTTTGCCGATCTGCAGCGACAACTGGTGCCCTCCGGCTTTTTCCGCGCGGGCTGAAAGGATGGCAAGTTCTCCCGGGCTGGTCAGCTCCTCGGCCAGCGCGCGGTAGAGATTGTCGGCCCGCCACGCATGCCCTGCCTGTTCCAGCCGCGCGATAGCCTGAACTGCCTCGCGCCCCTCGAACCGCCCGCGATCCTCGGCCGTCGGTGATGGGTAGGTAACATTCAGCCCCGTGCGGCCAAGCCGGGCTGCGGCAAGCTGCCCGTAAAATGTCCCAGAAAGCGTTGCGGCCTTGGCAAAATACTCTTTTGCATCGCCGGGGCCGCCTGCTTCAGCTGCGCGGCCCATCCAGTACCAGGCCCGCGAAACCGAAATAGGTCTATTAGATGCTTTCAGGATGCGTTGAAAGTGCTGCGTTGCGGTTGTTGCGTCCTTCAGTCCGCGCAGCGCATACCAGCCGGCATGGAATTCCGCATCGACGATATCGGCCGGGTTGGCGGCGGAATTGTTTGCGGCGATTGCATAGGCAGCCTTGAACTTACCCTGGTCGAGCAGGCCCCGGCTGATGATCCGTTGTTCAACCCACCATTCGCCCGGATTGACCAGCGCGTCCTTGTCTTTCGGCAGGCCGGCTAGAAGCTTGGCTGCCTCTTCATATTTCTCCTGCTTGCGCAGGTATTCGACCCGGATAAACAGGTAGGCCGGTTCGTTGGCCCAGGACCGGTCGACGGCTGCAATCAGTGCCGCCGCGTTATCGGCCTTCTTGGCCGTCGCGACCCAGGCGCGATACAGCGATTGCGCCTTGCCGAGGTCGCTGAAGCGGGATGCCTGGTCGAGGCGGCCGCGATAGAGCAACATTTCCATGCGCTGTTTGTGGTCAGCGGTTGTCAGGAGGCCCGGAAATTCTGCGAGAATCCGGGTCTCGTTGTCCTTGTCGAGGGCATCTTTCAGCCATAGGCCTCGTAGCAACTTCGCTGCCGCATTCATGTTGCCGGTCTGTTGCAGGGCCCGGGCAAGAATGATGGTCCCATCCGCCGTCTCCGGCCGTGTCGTGCCAAAGGCGGAGAGCACATCAGCGGCTGCCGGGTTTTCCCGATAGAGCGCACGCTCGGAATTGGCACGCAGTGCGCCAAGCCCCGGCCAGCCCTTCAATTCCTGCTGCGCAGCGGCGATTTCATAGGAAGGCACGCCTTTCTGACCCGAGGTGGCGATCGCCCAGGTGAGAATGTGGCGGTCGAGCGTGCCTTGGGTCATGGCGTTTCGCGCCACGATAGCCTTCGCCGCATCTCTGTTGGAGAGTGCGTCCAGCCCGGCTTTCAGGTTCGAGTTGACCGGTATCGAGGCGGTGGCGGAAATGATGGAGCCTGTGACTTCAGAGGAGGGCACCCGTCCGGCCTTTACCAGCGTCTCCGGCTTTGACCGGGGCAGTGGGACCGGAAGGCCTTGCGCCGAAACGGTCACCGCTGAAAAAAGCACTGCCGACGCGCCGAGCATCGCAATCATGCGGCGTAAAATCTGCCCACGCATCCAGAACCCCACGCTTGCCCCTGACATTCTCTCATTTGGCGACGCAATTGTTAACGAAAGGTTACCCGCTTCCATTCAATCCCATAAATATCGGTCGGCCTGTTCTCGCGGTTGGGCGAGCCCCGAAATGCGTAAAACCGCCGTTGATGCCAGCGTAATTGACGGGAGCCGGCAACGAATGGCGCGATAGAGTGCTTGCCGCAGGCACTGCACATGATTAAGGTGCGCCAGTTTTCTAACCATGAAATGCGGCTAAAGCGTGGGTTGGTTTCAAGCTCCCCGGCCGTCAGGAGTCGTGCATGTTCAAGGGATCCATTCCCGCACTCGTCACCCCGTTCACCGCCTCCGGCGCTGTGGACACGGATAGCTTTGCCGCGCATGTCGAATGGCAGATCAGCGAAGGCAGTCACGGTCTGGTGCCGGTCGGCACCACCGGTGAATCGCCCACCCTGTCGCATGCCGAGCATAAACGCGTGGTGGAATTGTGCATCGAAACCGCGGCCAAGCGCGTCCCGGTGATCGCAGGTGCCGGCTCCAACAACACGACAGAGGCTATCGAGTTGGCTCAGCACGCCGAAAAGGCGGGGGCAGATGCCGTTCTGGTCGTGACGCCTTATTACAACAAGCCGACCCAGAAGGGGCTTTTCGCCCATTTTGCAGCTGTTGCCGAAAGCGTGAAACTGCCGGTTGTCATTTACAACATTCCCGGCCGCTCCGTCGTGGATATGAGCGTCGAAACGATGGCTGCCTTGCACAAGGCCTATCCGTCGATCATCGGCGTCAAGGATGCGACCGGCAAGATCGAGCGCGTCTCCGAGCAGCGCCTGTCCTGCGGCGCAGGCTTCGTCCAGCTTTCCGGCGAGGACGCAACGGCCCTTGGTTTCAACGCGCATGGCGGCGTCGGCTGCATCTCGGTCACGGCCAATGTGGCGCCGCGCCTCTGTGCCGAATTCCAGGAGGCCACTCTAGCCGGTGATTACGCCAAGGCGCTCGATTATCAGGATAAGCTGATGCCGCTGCATAAGGCGATCTTCATGGAGCCGGGCCTGTGCGGTGCCAAATATGCGCTCAACTGCCTGCGCCAGATGAGCCGCACCGTGCGTTCGCCGCTTCTGTCGACGCTGGAGCCGGCAACCGAGGCTGCCATCGACGCAGCGCTGCGCCATGCGGGGCTGATGAACTGATGGCACCGAAGGGCAGCCAGCGTGTGGTCAAGAAAGTTGTCGCGGAAAACCGGAAGGCCCGCTTCAACTACGAGATCATCGATACCTACGAGGCCGGTCTGGTTCTGACCGGCACCGAGGTGAAGTCGCTGCGCGAAGGCAAGGCCAACATCGCCGAGTCCTACGCCACGGACGAGGGCGGCGAGATGTGGTTGATCAATTCGTACTTGCCGGAATATCTGCAGGCCAACCGCTTCAACCACGAGCCGCGCCGCCGGCGCAAGCTCCTGCTGTCGAAGCGTGAGGCGCACCGGCTGCAAAGCGCGATCAACCGCGACGGCATGACGCTCATCCCGCTCAAGATCTATTTCAATGATCAGGGCAGGGCTAAGCTGGAACTGGCGCTGGGCAAGGGCAAGAAGCTGCACGACAAGCGCGAAAGCGAAAAGGAACGCGACTGGAACCGGCAGAAGAGCCGGTTGCTGAAGGACCATTAGATCACAAAGCGGCGTTGGGATTGAAAAAAGGACCGGCTGCGATCAGCCGGTTCTTTTTTAGTCGTGGATTTCGTCATGGACCGGTTCGGCCGCCACCCGGACGGGGCGTTCCGAGGGGTCGCGCCCGACTTCGGCTTTCAGGCTGACAAGTTCGATGAAGTGATCTGCCTGGCGGCGTAGGTCGTCGGCGATCATTGGTGGCTGGGTCGACATGGTAGAGACGACGGAGACCTTGCGCCCCTTGCGCTGCAGTGCTTCCACCAGCGTGGTGAAATCGCCATCGCCGGAAAAGATCACCAGATGATCAACTGTTTCGGACTGTTCCATCGCATCGATGGCCAGTTCGATGTCCATGTTGCCCTTGATCTTCCGGCGGCCGAGAGAATCGGTAAACTCCTTGGCCGGCTTTGTCACAACCTTGTAACCGTTATAGTCTAGCCAATCGATCAGTGGCCGGATCGATGAGTATTCCTGATCCTCGATCAGCGCCGTGTAATAATACGCCCGAAGCAGATAGCCGCGCTTCTGGAAGGCTTTGAGAAGCTTGCGATAATCAATGTCGAAACCAAGGCTTTTCGACGCGGCGTAAAGATTGGCCCCATCGATGAAGAGCGCGATTTTTTCGCGTGGGTCGAACATCGTAATTCCTTTTTTGTTGTCTCAATGTTTTTGATTTCAACCTGAGCGAGCGATAATGTTCCCGGCCGCAGAACAACTCGAATACATTAAGATTTCATCATATTCTAGCTTTCTAAGCCAGCATTCGCTTTAGTCTAAGAAAATTCCGCTTGGAATAGCTATATCTCGCAGTTTTTTGCTAAAAATATGAGATATCCAGAAATGTTTAGATTTTTTTTCTGATGGGCGGGGCCGGGCGTCATCGGCGCAAATGTCAATTTCTCCATGGCACATCAGGGTTTAGCGATATTCAATCATCATTTAAGCAGATGTCAAAGCCAATCGATTGGGAGTGGTTACCAGATAGCATTTTTGTTCCGGCAGCTGTGGCTGGGCGGATTTTTGGATATCTTTTTTCGCATTGCAGGAAAAACTTGAATTTATGCGGTTTTGATTGTATCGGGCAGGGTAATTCCTGAAATCGGAGCCGCGCATACCGTCAAGCCGACGGCTGGACGGGTTCCGGTGTTGTTAATCGGCGCAGCAACGGGGCCTCTCACGGCATCCATGTTTTTAGCTGCGCTCCTGAGATCCAAAGGACAGGCATGGCCCGCGTCACCGTTGAAGATTGCATCGACAAAGTCGATAACCGTTTTGAGCTCGTGCTTCTGGCAAGCCACCGCGCCCGCCTGATCTCGCAGGGTGCAGCGATCACCATCGATCGCGATAACGACAAAAACCCGGTCGTGGCCCTGCGCGAAATCGCTGACGAAACGCTGTCGCCCGGCGACCTCAAGGAAGACCTGATCCATTCGCTGCAGAAGCATGTCGAAGTCGATGAGCCTGAGCCCGATCCGGCTTCGATGATCAGCGGCGATGCTGCTTCCGTGTTTGCCGACCAGTCGGCCGAAGACGATCAGCCTGAGGCCGTCACCTTCGACCGCATGTCGGAAGAGGAGCTTCTGGCTGGTATCGAAGGCCTCGTTCCGCCGGAAAAAAGTGACGATTATTGAGCCAATGGCGTGCCCGGCCTTGGGTTGGGCGCGACGCTCTGACGCAATGCCGCGTTTTCATTCGGAATTCGCGTGACACCGGTATTTGCAAAGCAGTGCGCCACTCCTATGATTGGCGCACTTTTTGTTTTCCGGATCCCTCCTGGAGTCCCTAGCGGATGATGCGCCAATACGAGCTCGTTGAGCGCGTTCAAAAATACAAGCCCGATGTAAACGAGGCACTCCTCAATAAGGCCTATGTTTACGCCATGCAGAAACATGGCCAGCAGAAGCGGGCAAGCGGCGACCCCTATGTTTCCCATCCTCTCGAAGTTGCCGCGATCCTCACCGAGATGCATCTCGATGAATCGACCATCGCGGTCGCGCTTCTGCATGACACGATCGAGGATACGACCGCGACGCGGGCCGAGATCGATGATCTCTTCGGCGAAGACATCGGCGCGCTGGTTGAAGGTCTGACCAAGATCAAGAAGCTCGATCTTGTCACCAAGAAGGCCAAGCAGGCCGAGAACCTGCGCAAGCTGCTTCTCGCGATTTCCGACGACGTGCGCGTCCTTCTCGTCAAGCTCGCCGACCGGCTGCATAACATGCGCACCCTCGATCATATGTCGGCGGAAAAGCGTGCCCGGATTTCCGAGGAGACGATGGATATCTATGCGCCGCTTGCCGGCCGCATGGGCATGCAGGACATGCGCGAGGAACTGGAAAACCTCTCCTTCCGCCATATCAATCCGGAAGCCTTCGAAACGGTAACCCGCCGCCTTGAGGAACTGTCGACCCGCAATGAGGGTCTGATCAAGAAGATCGAGGCCGAGCTGGACGAACTGCTTCAGGCGAGGGGCCTGACCGGCACGATGGTCAAGGGACGGCAGAAGAAACCCTATTCCGTCTTCAAAAAGATGCAGTCGAAGTCATTGTCCTTCGAACAGCTTTCGGACGTCTGGGGTTTTCGGATCATCGTTGCCGATATACCGGACTGCTACCGGGCGCTCGGGATCGTCCACACGCGCTGGCGCGTTGTTCCGGGCCGGTTCAAGGACTATATCTCGACGCCGAAGCAGAACGATTACCAGTCGATCCACACGACCATTGTCGGCCCGTCCCGTCAGCGTATCGAGCTGCAAATCCGCACACGGCTGATGCACGAGATCGCCGAATACGGTATCGCTGCCCATACGCTCTACAAGGATAGCATCGAGCCGGTGGGCGAGGTGAAGCTTTCGCCGAAATCGAACGCCTATTCCTGGCTGCGCCGGACGATCGAGTCGTTGGCCGAAGGCGATAATCCGGAAGAGTTTCTCGAACACACCAAGCTCGAACTATTCCAGGATCAGGTCTTCTGCTTCACGCCGAAGGGCCAGCTCATCGCTCTGCCGCGCGGCGCAACACCGATCGACTTTGCCTATGCGGTTCACACCAATATCGGCGATACCTGCGTCGGCGCCAAGATCAACGGCCGGATCATGCCTCTGGTCACGCGGCTGAACAATGGTGACGAGGTGGAGATCGTCCGCTCCGGCATCCAGGTGCCGCCGCCGGCCTGGGAAGAGATCGTCGTGACCGGCAAGGCGCGTGCCGCCATCCGGCGCGCCACCCGTGCGGCCGTCAGAAAGCAATATTCCGGTCTCGGCTACCGCATCCTCGAGCGCACGTTCGAGCGGGCCGGCAAACAGTTTACCCGCGAGGGTATGAAGCCGGTCCTGCACCGGCTCGGCCACAAGGAGATCGAGGACGCCATTGCCGCCGTCGGCCGTGGCGAACTGTCGTCGCTCGATGTGCTGAGGGCCGTCTATCCCGACCATCAGGATGAGCGCGTCACGCTCAAGCCGAATGATGAGGGCTGGTTTAATATGCGCAGCGCCGCCGGCATGGTCTTCAAATTGCCGGGGCGCCCGAAGGACATGTTCGACGTCCTCGACGGCGAGGGGCCGGAGGCTCTGCCGATCCGTGGTCTTTCGGGCAATGCCGAGGTGCATTTCAGCGCGTCCGGGGCTGTCCCTGGCGATCGGATCGTCGGTATCATGGAGAAGGATAAGGGTATCACCATCTATCCGATCCAGTCGCCGAGCCTGCAGAAGTTCGACGAGGAATCGGAGCGCTGGATCGATGTGCGCTGGGATCTCGACGAGGCCAACAACACCCGCTTCATGGCGCGCATTCAGATCAATGCGCTCAACGAACCGGGCACACTGGCCGAGATCGCCCAGGCGGTTGCCACCAGCGATATCAACATTCGCACCCTGTCGATGGGGCAGGTGGCGACCGATTTCAGCGAGTTTCAGCTGGATATCGAGGTTTGGGATCTTCGCCAGCTCAACCACCTGATCACCCAGATTCGCGATCTGCCAAGCGTTTCGACGGTCAAGCGCGTCTTCGAGTAATGCCGCCCTGGCGGCATTGCTTTGTCATCCGTGCACAGGGCTGAAATGATGCTCGGCTCACAGCCGCGTCCGCATGGTTCGAGGGCGGGCGCAAGGTCATGCCGATATTTCGCCATGATCGCCAGTAGTTACGCACGGCTTGGTGGCAATTGCCGTTTGATTGTGCATTCTCTGGGGCGAAAAGGTGCAGGTCATGCGTTCTGTGCATGGCTGCCGTCTTTTTGTGGCTCTGGTGAAAAAGGGGTGGTTCCACTATCTTCAGCGTCGGGAGGTAAACGAAAGAAGGTTTACCATGTTTAAGCAACTGAAGAAGATCACCAACGCCCTGCGCGTCCCGTCCGTCGAAGACCGTGAACTGAGCTATCTCAATGGTTCGCTCGACCGGATCGACCTGGAATACCGTCAGCGTCAGATTGACCGTGGCCTGTTCCGCAACTCGTTCTAAAAAGATGCCCTTGTCCGGCTGCCTGCATCGTCAGGCTGCCGGGACCTATGCATGTAGCGTATAGCGGATTTGCTCACTGTGCACGATACACGGCCCATCGGCCATCACCGGCGCCAGCCAGTCTCAGGCTGTTAGCATTTGCGGCGCCGGAAAAGCTGATTTTGCTGCCGCTGCCATTGAACAGCCATATCCGCATCGTCTATCAGAGCATTATGTTGTTCAGACGCAAGAAGCCGGCGACCTGGTCGGGAAAGCTCCGTGAGTTTCTGTGGCCGCGAAAAGGTTTTTCGCGTGGGCTGCGTTATCTGTCGATGCGTGTGCTCAGGCTCTCGTCGTCGCCCCATTCGATCGCGCTCGGCGTCGCTGCCGGTGCGGCCTCTTCGGCAACCCCGTTTGTCGGTTTTCACATTCTCATCGCCCTGGCGTTCGCCTATCTCCTGTCCGGCAACATGATTGCGGCCGGCATTTCGACTGCGCTGGCCAATCCCCTGACCATTCCGTTCATCCTGGCGGCGACCTACGAACTTGGCCTGATCATGCTCGGGACGGAGGGCAACGGTGCGATGGCCGGCCAGGATATCCTCCACATGCTGCGGCATCTCGAACTTTCCCATTTGTGGGGGCCGGTGCTCAAGCCGATGCTGGTCGGCTCGTTGCCGCTTGCTGCCGCAAGCGCTGCCGTCTTTTACGTTGCTGCTTTTTATGCCGCCAGACTGTTCCAGTCGCGCCGGCAGGTCCGCCGTCTCAGCAAAATGCGCGCACGGGCCGTCGCCTGGGCCGACGATGTTTGATTTCTGACAAATTTTTAACTTGGCAGAGGGCTTATCGTTTGCTCTTGTCACACTCTCACTAAGGTATTTTCATTTCGATGATTATCGGCATCGGCAGTGACCTGATCGACATCCGGCGTATCGCCAGTTCGCTGGAGCGTTTTGGCGAGCGGTTCACTCATCGCTGTTTCACCGATGTCGAGATCCGCAAATCGGAAGGCCGCAAGAACCGCGCCGAATCCTATGCCAAGCGGTTTGCCGCCAAGGAAGCCTGTTCCAAGGCGCTCGGTACCGGTTTGGCGCAGGGGGTTTTCTGGAAGGACATGGGCGTTGTCAACTTGCCGGGTGGCAAGCCAACGATGCAACTCACCGGTGGTGCTGCCGAGCGGCTTGCCGCAATGCTGCCGGCCGCCCATCGCGGCGTCATTCATCTGACCATCACGGACGATTTCCCGCTGGCGCAGGCCTTCGTCATAATTGAGGCTCTGCCCGTTGCTCAAGATTGAGGAAGCGTTTAGAGCATGTCCGGATGACGTGGACCGTATGATCTGCCTCAAGTTCATTTGAAAGGACGGCGCCGCGGACCATTTGCGTCAGGCAGCCTCCAATCGAATGACCCGGCAGCATACGGACCCCATACAATATACCCGCCCGCTTTGCAGCGCGCGCGGAATCAGATCAAGGAACAAGTGGCGTGGCAGAAAATATCGACAAGAAGCAGGGCGGCGGCCTTTGGGAGAACGTCAAGGTCATCATCCAGGCGCTTCTCTTGGCCGTGGTGATCCGCACCGTCTTTTTCCAGCCGTTTACCATCCCGTCCGGCTCGATGATGCCGACGCTCCTGGTCGGGGACTATATCTTCGTCAACAAGTTCGCCTATGGCTATTCGAAATACTCCCTGCCATTTTCGCCCGACCTGTTTGAAGGCCGCATCTTCGCCAGTGAGCCGGCGCGCGGCGATGTCGTGGTGTTCCGCTTCCCGCCAAATCCGGACATCGACTACATCAAGCGCCTGATCGGTCTGCCGGGCGACAAGGTCCAGGTTCGCGACAGCATTCTCTACGTCAATGACAAGGCCGTTCAGCGCGTTCCGGACGGCATGTTCCGGGCCGACGACCAGTACGACACCGGTGCCGACGTTCCGGTCTACCGCGAAACGCTCGACAACGGCGTCAGCTTCGACACGCTCGACCAGTTTCCGGATTCGCGCGGCGACAACACCCGCGAATTCATCGTTCCCGAAGGTCATTACTTCATGATGGGCGACAACCGCGACAACTCGGCAGACAGCCGTTTCGACGTCGGCTTCGTCCCGGCGCAGAACCTGATCGGCCGCGCCTCGATGATCTTCTTCTCGCTGGGCAACGACACTTCGTTCCGCGAAATCTGGAAGTGGCCGACCAACCTGCGCTACGACCGTCTTTTCAAGGGCGTAGAATGAGCAAGGGCCGTTCTCTGAACACCGAAGACCGGCAGCGGCTTGAGACTGCGATCGGCTACAGCTTTGTCCAGAAGGAACGGCTCGACCGGGCGCTGACTCATGCCAGCGCCCGCAATGCCAAGGGCTCCAACTATGAACGGTTGGAGTTTCTCGGCGACCGCGTGCTTGGGCTCTGCGTCGCCGAACTGCTGTTCGATACTTTCAAGGATGCCGATGAGGGCGAACTTTCGGTTCGCTTGAACCAGCTCGTAAGCGCAGACAGCTGTGCGCTTGTCGCCGATACGCTGTCGCTGCACCTGTTCATCCGCACCGGTGCCGACGTGAAGAAGCTCACCGGAAAATCGATGCTCAATGTGCGCGCCGATGTGGTAGAGTCGCTGATCGCGGCGATCTATCTCGACGGCGGGCTGGAGGCTGCGCGTGGTTTCATTCAGCGCCACTGGTCGTCACGGGCAAGCCGTGTCGATGGCGCGCGGCGCGATGCCAAGACCGAATTGCAGGAATGGGCACACGCCAAATTCGGCGTGACGCCAAACTACCGTATCGACGATCGCTCCGGCCCGGATCACGACCCGCGCTTCACGGTGACGGTCGAAATACCCGGTATCGGTCCTGAAACGGGCATCGACCGGTCCAAGCGCGCCGCCGAACAGGTGGCTGCCACGAAAATTCTGGAGCGCGAAGGCGTCTGGAAGAAAGCGACGACGGCCTGATCTGTCCGGAGGTACGGTTCCTCCCGAAAGATCAGGCAATCTTTTGACAGACACTTGCGATCCTGCGCGCCTCAGCGGCGCCCGGTCGCTCAATCGGAAATTACGGACATCATGAGCGAAACAGAACCAACCGCAGTAGAAACCGAAAAAGGCCCGACCCGCTCAGGTTTCGTCGCCCTGATCGGTGCCACCAATGCCGGCAAGTCGACGCTGGTCAACAAGCTGGTCGGCGCCAAGGTGTCGATCGTCAGCCACAAGGTACAGACGACGCGCGCCATCGTGCGCGGCATCGCCATCCACAAGAACGCCCAGATCGTCTTCATGGACACGCCCGGCATCTTCAAGCCGCGCCGCCGCCTCGACCGCGCCATGGTCACGACCGCCTGGGGCGGTGCCAAGGATGCCGATGCGATCATGATGCTGATCGACAGCGAACGCGGGCTGAAGGGCGATGCCGAAACCATCCTGAACGGTCTGAAGGAAGTCGAGCAGCCGAAGATGCTGGTCCTCAACAAGATCGACCAGGTATCGCGCGAAGATCTGTTGAAGCTGGCGACCGCCGCCAACGAATATGTCGATTTCGAGCGCACCTTCATGATCTCGGCACTGAACGGCTCGGGCTGTGACGACGTGCTCGACTATCTCGCCATGAAGCTTCCGGAAGGTCCCTGGTATTATCCGGAAGACCAGATTTCCGATCTGCCGATGCGCCAGCTCGCCGCCGAAATCACCCGCGAAAAGCTGTTCCTGCGGCTGCACCAGGAACTGCCCTATTCGTCGCATGTCGAGACGGAAAAGTGGGAAGAGCGCAAGGACGGCTCGGTGCGCATCGAGCAGGTCATCTATGTCGAGCGCGACAGCCAGAAAAAGATTGCGCTCGGCAAGAACGGCGATGCGATCAAGGCCATCTCGATGGCGTCCCGCAAGGAGCTGTCGGAAATCCTCGAACAGCCAGTGCACCTGTTCCTGTTCGTCAAGGTCCGCGAAAACTGGGGCGACGATCCCGAGCGCTTCCGCGAGATGGGGCTGGAATTCCCGAAGTAAGATCAAGGTAGGACGAGGGCGCTGGAAACGGCGCCTTTTCGTATCCGGACCGGATCATCGAACAGTCTGTCGCACAACCACAGTCTTGCCCGTCGCGCGGGCGCATGAGATCTGAAGGTGAGTTTGATGTCCCGGCGTTTCCGGGCGCGTGAGGATTTGGACGATGCCGCAGCTGGTCGATGGAAAGTGGGAAACCGGCGATGTCGCCGCCAGCGAGATGAAGAACGGCGCCTTTCATCGTGAGCCGACCAGTTTCCGCAACTGGATCACGCCGGATGGCGCGCCGGGGCCTGACGGCCAGCCGGCATTGCCCGCAGAGGCAGGCCGTTATCAGCTTTTCGTCGCCTTCATCTGCCCCTGGGCCTCGCGCACGCTGATGATGCGCAGTCTCAAAGGCTTGCAGAACATCATTTCCGTGTCGATCTCGGAACCGGAGCTGGGTGAAAACGGCTGGACCTATGCCGCACCGCAGGACGCCGGCCCGCGCACTGCAAAGATCCGCTACCAGCACGAACTCTATACTGCGTCAGATCCACACTATACCGGCAAGGTCTCCGTGCCGGTGCTCTGGGATCGCAAGGAAGGCCGCATCGTCAACAACGAGTCCGCCGATATTATCCGCATTCTCAACACCGCCTTCAATCACCTGACAGGCAACACTCGGGATTTCTATCCGGAGAGCTTGCGCCCCTCGATCGACCGCTGGAATGCGCCAATCTATGAACGGGTCAACAATGGCGTCTACCGGGCAGGCTTTGCCAAGATGCAGGGTGCTTATGAAGAGGCCGTGACCAGCCTGTTCGATATGCTGGATACGCTGGAAGCGCATCTTTCTGCCAATCGCTACGTCGCCGGTGCCTTTTTCACCGAAGTCGACATCCGGCTGTTCGTCACGTTGATCCGCTTCGATGCCGCCTATTTCGGTGCCTTCAAGTGCAATCTGCGCCGCCTGGAAGACTATCCGAACCTGTCGAACTACCTGCGCGAGATCTATCAATGGCCGGGCATCCGCGAGACGGCACGGATCGATCATATCAAGCGGGGCTATTACTCCATTGTGCATATCAACCCAACGAAGATCGTGCCGCTCGGTCCGCTGCTTGATCTTGACCGGCCGCATGATCGGGCACGGTTGCCGGGGCAGGGCGTGATGTCCATATGATCCACGGGATTTGCTAAGCAAATAAATTCTTGAGGGACCAGCGCCGGCATTGCACGGCTGTAAAACAGCACTATTTAAACGGGTGTTCTGATGGATTGAGCTCCCTGGCCGGGGTGCCCAGACGATCTGTCCGGCAGCCAGACGGCGGCGACCCCGTGATGTTACCGTTCCTGTTTGCCCCCGGACGACGCCGACGGCGCGCTAGCTGTGGTTCTTCTCGTTTGCGAATGTCCGGCAAAACCAAGACCGGCGGCACGTGACCCTTCACCAGAATGTTCTGCATCTGTGGTCGAGGTCCGGAATGAATACGACATTTCTGAAGATTTTCCGCCGGCTGGTTCAAAAAGGCAATCTGACACTCATTCTGTCTTCTGGAGAGCGCGCCATTCTTGGCGATGGGTCCGGCGTTGCCGTGACCGTGCGCACATTGGATGAGGAAGCCGAAAAAGCGATCCTGCACGATCCGGGCCTCCGTTTCGGTGAAATGTATGTCGAAGGCCGCATCGTCATCGATGAGGGCAATATTTTCGACCTGTTATCGATGGTGAAGGCCAATGGCCTGGAAAAGGCCGCAACGATCAGCAACACGGCGACGGCACTGATGCACGTGGCCGAACAGCAGATCAAAAGCCGCCTGCCGGTCAATCGCAACAAGCACAATGTCGCCCATCACTACGATCTCGACGGCAAGCTGTTTGACCTGTTTCTCGATCAGGACTGGCAATATTCCTGCGGCTATTTCGATCCTCCGGGTATCCACCTTGATGAGGCGCAGACGGCGAAGAAGCGCCATATCGCTGCCAAGCTTTTGCTGGAGCCCGGGCAGTCGGTGCTGGAAGTGGGCTCCGGCTGGGGCGGCATGGGCATGTATCTGGCCGAATCCTCCGGCGTCGATGTCACGGGCATCACACTCAGTGAAGAACAGCTGAAAGTGTCGCGCGGCCGGGCGCAGAAGCGCGGGCTTGAGGATCGCGTCCGGTTCGAGCTACAGGACTACCGCACGATGGCCGAGCGCCAATTTGACCGCATCGTTTCGGTCGGTATGTTCGAGCATGTAGGCATGCCCAATTATCCCAATTTTTTCATCAAGATGGCCGGATTGTTGGCGCCGAAGGGCGTAATGGTGCTGCACGCGATCGGCCAAGCGGAAAAACCATGGGCCACCAATCCCTGGATCGAAAAGTACATCTTTCCCGGCGGTTACATGCCGGCCCTGTCCGAGGTGGTTCCGTCCATTGAAAAGGCGGGCTTGATGATCCGCGACATCGAGATATTGCCGATGCACTATGCCCACACGCTCAGGGCCTGGCGCGAACGGTTTACCGCCCGCAAGGAAGAGGCTGTCCGGCTCTACGACGAGCGTTTCTTCCGCATGTGGGAATTCTATCTGGCCTCGTCGGAAACGGCCTTCCTCTATGACAAAATGGCGATCTTCCAGATCCAGTTGTCGCACGAACTGGAATCCGTACCCTATACGCGCAATTATATTGGCGAACGGGAAGAGGCGTTGCGTCAATTCGAAAAGACCCGGCCGCCCTTGGAGCCTGTGGAGTTTTAAGCCAGCAGTCAGTGCTTTGCAGGTATCCATCTGTGGACGCGCCGGGGCGAGGGCGCGCCTTCACTTGGCCTTGATGGCATGTGCATCTATTGTCCCGCCATCTCAACTGAATCCGGAATGCCATGTCCCTGCCATCAAAGTCCATCGCCGTCCTCATCGCCCAGGAAATCAAGGCCACGCCCGCCCAGGCGATCGCAGCCATCGAGCTTTTGGACGAAGGCGCGACCGTTCCCTTCATCGCTCGCTACCGCAAGGAAGTGACCGGCGGGCTGGATGATACGCAGCTGCGAAACCTCGCCGAACGGCTGGTCTATCTGCGCGAGCTAGAGGCGCGCAGGACATCCATTCTCGATTCGATCCGCAGCCAGGACAAGCTGACGGCGGAACTGGAAGCCAAGATCGCCGGGGTCACCACCAAGGCGGAACTGGAAGACATCTATCTGCCCTACAAGCCGAAGCGCCGCACCAAGGCCGAGATCGCCCGGGAGCGCGGCCTTGGGCCGCTAGCCGACGCGATCCTTGCCGATCGTAAGATTGCCCCGGCCGACCGCGCCAGCGCCTATATCACCGCTGAAGTGCCGGATGTGAAGACGGCGCTCGATGGTGCCCGCGATATTATCGCCGAAGGCATTACCGAAAATGCCGATCTGCTCGGCCGCCTGCGCGCCCATATGCGCCAGTATGCGATGCTGCGCTCCAAGGTCGTTGATGGCAAGCAGGAGGCCGGCGCCAAGTTTTCGGATTATTTCGACCATTCCGAACGTTGGGCAACGACTGCGGGTCACCGGGCTCTGGCCATGCTGCGCGGCTGGAACGAAGAGTTTCTGTCCGTCGATATCGTCGTCGATCTCGACGATACATCGCCGGTCAAGCCAGTCGAGCGCACCATCGCCGCCGCCTACGCGGTCGGCGGCACGCTGCCGGGCGACAAGTGGCTGCTGGAGATGATCGGCTGGACCTGGCGGGTCAAGCTTTCCATGTCGTTGTCGCTTGACCTGATGCGCGAACTGCGCGAGCGGGCCGAGGAGGAAGCGATCCACGTGTTCGCCCGCAATCTCAAGGACCTGCTGCTTGCTGCTCCCGCCGGATCGCGTGCCACGATGGGCCTCGATCCGGGCATCCGTACCGGCGTCAAGGTGGCCATCGTCGATGGCACCGGCAAACTGCTCGACACGACGACGGTCTACCCGTTCCCGCCGAAGAACGACATTCGCGGCACGCAGGCGGAACTTGCCAGCCTGATCCGCAAGCACAAGATCGAACTGATCGCCATCGGCAACGGCACCGGCAGCCGCGAGACCGAACGTCTGGTCGCCGACATGCTGACGCAGCTGCCGGCAGGCCCGAAGCCGACCAAGGTCATCGTTTCTGAGGCCGGAGCATCGGTTTATTCCGCATCGCAGGCCGCAGCCGATGAATTCCCTGGCCTCGACGTTTCGCTGCGCGGCGCTGTGTCGATAGCGCGCCGCCTGCAGGATCCGCTGGCCGAACTGGTGAAAATCGAACCGAAATCGATCGGCGTTGGCCAATATCAGCACGATGTCGATCAGGGCCGTCTCAACCGCTCGCTTGAAGCTGTCGTCGAAGACGCGGTGAACGCGGTTGGCGTCGATCTGAACACCGCATCCGCTCCGCTGCTTGCCCGCGTTTCCGGACTTGGAAAGTCATCGGCCGAAGCCATCGTCGCCCATCGCGATGCGAGCGGCGCCTTTACCAGCCGCAAGGAACTCCTGAAAGTGCCGCGTCTGGGGGCCCGCACGTTCGAACAATGCGCAGGCTTCCTGCGTATCCGTGATGGCAAGGAGCCGCTGGATGCCTCGTCCGTGCACCCGGAAGCTTATGGCGTGGCGAAGAAGATCGTCGCCGCCTGCGGCCGCGACCTGCGCGCCATCATGGGCGATAGTGCTGCGCTGAAGAGCCTCGATCCAAAGACCTTCGTCGATGAGCGCTTCGGCCTGCCGACGGTCAAGGATATCTTCTCTGAGCTGGAAAAGCCCGGCCGCGACCCGCGCCCGAGCTTCAAGACGGCGACCTTCGCCGATGGTGTCGATGACATCAAGGACCTGAAGCCGGGAATGCTTCTGGAAGGCACGGTGACCAACGTCGCGGCCTTCGGCGCCTTCGTCGATATCGGCGTGCATCAGGATGGCCTGGTTCACGTCTCCCAGCTTGCCGATCGTTTCGTCAAGGACCCGCATGAAGTGGTCAAGGCCGGTGATGTCGTGCAGGTGCGCGTCACCGAGGTCGATGTTCCCCGCAAGCGCATCGGGCTCACCATGCGCAAGGATGGTGCCGCAGAGTCAGGTGGACGCAATGACATGAAGAGCGATCCGAAGGCGGCCCAGCAGGCACGCCAGACCTTGTCCCGCGTCCAGCAGCAGAAGCCGCAGGCTCCGTCGCAGGGTGCCTTTGGCGCGGCGCTCGCCGAGGCGATGAAGCGGAAGTAGAGCTTGGCTCGGGGACGTCCGGTTGCCGGGTGATCTGGCGATCGGGTGGCGTTCTGATTGTTTTCGCCTGCCGCCGGGAGTAAAACTGAAGCCATGCAGTGGAGCGATCAGGCCATCATCATCGGCGTCAAGCGGCACGGGGAAACCTCCGTGGTCGCCGAGGTGATGACGCGGGTGCGCGGCCGCCATCTCGGGCTTGTGCGCGGCGGCAGGTCGCGGACGATGCAGCCGGTGCTGCAGCCCGGCAACGAGGTCGAAGTCACCTGGCGGGCGCGGCTCGACGAGCATCTGGGTGAGTTCAAGATGGAGCCTGTGCGCCTGCGTGCGGCACGGTTGATGGAGGCGGCAACTTCCGTTTACGGCGTTCAGGCCATGGGTGCACTGCTTCGGCTCTTACCTGAGCGCGATCCGCACCCGCATCTCTATGAAGCACTCGATGTCATCCTGGAAAATCTGCACGACCCCCGCGATGCCGGTGAACTGTTCGTGCGCTTCGAGATCGCTGTATTGAATGATCTCGGCTTTGGACTTGATCTTGCGGAATGTGCAGCCACCGGAACGCGCGACGATCTCATTTATGTTTCGCCGAAATCCGGCCGGGCGGTCAGCCGGGCCGCAGGCGCGCCCTATGCCGGCAAGATGCTGGCGCTGCCGGGTTTCCTGGCGCAGGGCGGCGCCGCCGATTTTGATAGCCTGTCCGAAGCGTTCCGCATGACGGCGTTCTTTCTTCATCGCCATGTCTACGAGCCGCGCGGCATTGGCCTTTCGGCCGCCCGCGAAGGGTTTGTGCAGGCGGCACTCAAGGCCCTGAAGCCGCAGAGCGCGACAATCCTCCCATAAGGAATCCTTCACGCATGACTGTCGAACTTTATCCCGGAATGACCGTGTCCGGCGTCGGCACGGTGCCGCTTGAGGCTGTCGCGCGCGATGGCGGGCTGAAGGCGATGCTCGACCTTCTGGCCGGCGTGCATCCCGCGCCGCCGATGTCGGCAACCCTGAAATTCGGATTGAGTGAGGTCGAAGAGGGCAGGGTCGTCTTCAAGGGGCTGCCAGCCGCCGAACATCTCAATCCGCTGGGTACCGTGCATGGCGGCTGGGCGGCGACCATCATGGATTCGGCTCTTGGCTGCGCCGTCATGACGATGCTGAAACCGGGCGAGGCCTATACGACCGTCGAGTTCAAGGTCAATCTGGTCCGCCCGCTGCTGCCCGGCATGGGCGAGGTGTTCTGCGAAGGCAAGATCGTCCATCGCGGCCGCACGATTGCAACCTCGGAAGCGTGGCTCAAAGGCAAGAACGGCAAGCTTCTGGCTCACGGCACGGAAACCTGCGCGATTTTTCCGATCGAGAACCTGATGCGCTGAGTGCGCTGCAAATGGTTGTCACTCGAAAGACGGGTGCTGCGGCACAACCAGAGGGGACAACAATCCGGTGAACATATCGTCGATCTGAACCGTCTATGATTGGCGTCCGGCTGAAAAGCTGTATGGTTCGCAGGATCGCGCCGTCACTGGCGCCATGGAGAAATCAGAATGGAAGTCATTGCTTTCATTGCTTTTGGTCTAGCGCTTGCGGCGTTTTTCAACGGGCGTAAGACAGATGGACGGCTGGATGCCGAGATTGCCGCGCTGAAGGAACAGCTGGCGCAGCTTCAGGCGCGCCTACCCGTCATTCCGGCCGCTGATGCGGTGGTCGAAGCAGCCGATCAGCCCGAAATGCAGGAAAGCGCGCCGGAATCGCTGGAGGTGATACCGGCGGAAACGCCGCGCGCTGCCGAAATCCGCAAGGGTGACGCGATCTTCGGCGGCCTGCCACCCAGCCAGGATGCCGTCGAAAAAGCGTCGCGTGGCGAACCGGTGGCCGCCCGTTCGAACGCGGCGAGCACCACGATCGACGCCGTCGCCCCGCGCCAGAAGGAAAGCCTCGAGAGCCGTCTCGGCGCGCGCTGGGCGGTCTGGGTCGGCGGTATCGCGCTGGCGCTTGGCGGCGTCTTCATGGTGAAATATTCGATCGATGCAGGTCTGCTCAGCCCGGTCGTACGGTTGTCGATGGCGGCCGTCTTCGGTCTCGTCCTGATGGCCATCGGCGAGTTTGTCCGCCGCCGCGCCGTGCCTCTGGTGGCCGACGCATTCCAGAATGCGATGATCCCCGGCATCCTGACCGCGGCAGGCGCCGTCACCCTGTTCGGGGTGTGTTATGCCGCCCATGGCATCTATGGTTTCATCGGGCCGGTTACCGCCTTTGCGCTGTTGGCCTTGGTATCGCTTGCCACCGTTGGCCTGTCGCTGCTGCATGGGCAGGCTCTGGCCGGTCTCGGGCTGCTGGCCTCGCTGGTCACGCCGGCAGTGGTTTCGTCTGAAAGCCCCAGTCCCTGGAGCCTGTTCGGCTTTCTCAGCATCGCCTGGATCGCCACCCTTCTTGCCGCCCGCATCCGCCGCTGGACGGTGGTGCCATCGATGGCCAATATCGGCCTTTGCCTCTGGGCACTGGCCTATATCGCCTCGGCAACGCCATTTGAGACACGGCCCGTCACCCTGATCATGCTGGTGATGATCGCCGGTGTCGGCTTAATTTGGCCGGGCAAACTGGCGGACACCATCGATGACCAGCCGGCAGAGCCGGACCAGCCGCTTGCAGCCGTGCCGTCGTCGTGGGAGCGCACCATGACCCCGCCCTTCGTGGCGATCACGGTAACAGCGGGCATTTCCGCTCTTCTCACTGCGCTGGCGATGATCAGCCCGCTCGCCACCGCCTCCGGCTATCCGGTCATCGAGTTCAGCCTTGTCGTTGCTTCTTTGGCAGCGCTTGGTGCGACGCGCAGCTATGCCGTCTATCCTGCCATCTTCTCCGCCGTCGGCACGATATTGGGCGTCTGGAGCATGACGGCGCTGAGCGGCCTTCTGACATTCATCGCTCCAACCATCCCCGGCCACATCGTCACGTTTGCTGTTTCCGGTCACACCGCGATGCTGGCCAGTATGATTTTGTCCGGCGTGTTCATCGCGCTTGGAGCCCTTGCCATCCATCTGCATGGCAAGGACCGTCCGCCGCTCGCCACCATCTGGGCCACCATCACGGCTGTTGTTCCGATCGCACTGATCGGCATGTCTCTGCTGATGACTGGCAATCTGACATTCGATCTGCCACATGGATTGTTTGCGCTGGCTGCGGGCCTCGTCCTCCTCGGCCTCACCGAGTGGTTCTCGCGCAGCAAGGGCGGCGATGACGGCCTCGATCTGCCACAGGCTTTCCTCGTCGCCGGTTCGCTTGGCTTGATCATCATTGCGCTGCATGCCCTGACTGATGGTCTCGCGACCACCATCCTGATTGCGCTTGTCGGCGCAGCCTATGTCGCGGCCACGCGTCTGCGGACCTGGCCGTCACTGCCCTGGATGATGGTCGGCGCCGCCATCGCCGTGCTTGCCCGTATCGCCTGGGAACCGACCATCGTTGGCACTCTCCATCTTGGCAAAACACCGGTCTTCAACGCGCTTCTGGCCGGTTATGGCATTCCGGCGCTGCTGCTGGTCTTCTCGGCATTCGAGTTGCGCCGCTGGCCGGATCTGCGGGTGCGCAATCTATTACAGGCGCTTGCCAGCCTGTTCGTGCTTCTGACGGTCGCCATCCTCGTGCGCCATGCCATGAACGGCGGCGTGCTCGACAGCGCCGTGCCGACACTCGGCGAACAGTCGATCTACACGCTGCTTGCCATCGGCGCCTCGGGCATCATGATGACGCTCGACCGCAAGTCACCGAGCCCGATTTTCCACTATGGCAGTATGGTGATTGGTGTCCTGTCGATCCTGTCGATCCTTTTTGCCCATCTGATCGGGCTCAATCCTTATTTCAGCGGCGAACTGCTCGGCTCGATCCCGTTCTTCGATCTCTTGCTGATCGGCTACCTGCTGCCGGGGCTCGGTTATGCCGGCCTCGCCTGGTATGCCCGAGGCAAGCGGCCGGTGCCTTACGTGACGATCCTTGCCGTCGCCGCTGCGGTACTTGCCTTTGCCTGGGCAACGCTGTCGGTGCGCCGGTTCTGGCAGGGGCAGAACATCGCTGATTGGAAAGGGTTTGTGCAGGGCGAGACCTATACCTATTCCGTCGTTTGGCTGCTGCTCGGCGTGTTGTTGCTGGTGCTCGGCTCCCGCTTCAATGCCAAGAGCATCCGCATCGCCTCGGCGGTTCTGGTCTTCGTTTCGGTGCTGAAAGTGTTCTTGATCGACATGGCCAATCTCGAAGGTTTTCTGCGCGCGCTCTCGTTTATCGGCCTCGGCGCGGTGCTGATCGGCATCGGGCTGTTCTACCAGAAGATCCTGTCCGGCAGGGCGGGTGCCGGGCCACAGCAGGAAACACCGGTGGACATCGAGGCGGAACCGGGTCAAACAGCCTGAGCTGTTTCGATTCTCCAGCAACCGTTTGGATGGACGCCGCATGAGCCACAGTGTTTCGCTCGCCGCCGCTTTTGCGCCTCACCAGGCTCTTGCGGAACAATTGCTGCCTTACGCCGTCTCCGGCAATGACGGCTCGCATGATGCCGCTCATCTGATCCGGGTGTGGAAGAATGCGCTGCGCATCCACGGCTCGGAAGGCGGAGACCTGCGCATCATCGCGGCCGCGGTTTTGCTGCACGATTGCGTTTCGGTCGAAAAGAATTCGCCCGATCGCGCCCATGCCTCGCGGCTTGCGGCCGAGAAGGCATTCGAAATACTGGATGCGCTCGGCTGGCGGACCATGGACATCACTGCGGTCGCCCACGCGATCGTCACGCACAGTTTTTCTGCCAACATTGCCCCTGAAAGCCTCGAGGCGAAAATTCTGCAGGATGCGGACCGGCTCGATGCGATCGGCATGATTGGTGCTGCCCGCTGCTTCTACATTGCCGGACGCATGGGCAGCGGCCTTTATGATCCGCTGGATCCACTCGCCGAAAATCGCCCGCTCGACGACAAGGCCTTTGCCATTGATCATTTCGAGACAAAACTGTTCAAGCTGACCGATGGTTTCCAGACGGCGGCGGGCCGGGCGCTTGCCCGCCAAGGGCAGGAGCGGCTGCGTGCTGTGCTCGGCATGCTGCTTGAGGAAATCTAGAAAAACCAAAGCCTTGCCGTGATCTGCGGAATCGATCTGCAATGCGCTTGAATCACAATCTGAACGCTCGGGAGTGACGACATGAAGGTGACTGGTCTCAACATCCACCCGCTGAAGAGCGGCCGCGCCATCCCGCAGACTTCGGTTTCGATCCAGCATGACGGCTTGGCCGGAGACCGCCGCTTCATGGTCGTCGATCCCGACGGAAAGTTCATCACCCAGCGCGAATTGCAGCTTCTGGCGCAGGTGGAAGCCACCCATGTGACCGGCGGCGTTCACCTGAAAATGGGAACCCGGTCCACCACCGTCTCCTTCGATCCCGCCCGGCGGCTGGATGTTCGCGTCTGGGACAGCAAGGTCAACGCCGCCGTGTCCGAAGACCATACCAATACCACGCTGTCCGGCTGGTTCGGCCGCCCGGTCAAGCTGGTGCATATGGATGAGCGCGCCACCCGCGCGGTCGGCGAGGAATGGGCGGGCAAGGCGGCACCCGTCGGCTTTGCCGATGGTTTTCCGGTGCTGATCACCACCACATCGTCGCTTGCCGATCTCAACGTCACGCTGATTGCAAAGGGACAGGAGCCGGTCGGTATGGACCGTTTCCGCACCAATATCCTGATCGACAATGACGATCCCTGGGAAGAGGATTTTTGGGAAAGCGTCGAGATCGGGGGCATCATCTTCGATCTCGTCAAACCCTGCGCCCGCTGCATCATGACAACGCAGGACCAGGTCACCGGCGAGCGCATCGGCGGCAACCCGATCCAGGGGCTTGCCGAAAAGCGCATGTCAGCCGACCGTCGCGTTCCGGGTGTCCTGTTCGGCTGGAATGCCGTGCCGCGCAGCGAGGGCGCGATCAATCTCGGCGACGAGATGCGTGTTGTCAGCGAACGAGCCGACCGCTGGCCGATGAAGATCAGGGCTTAACGCCGTTCGCACCGCAACGCGCCGTCAATCTCCTCCATGACCAGTGCTGGTAGTGGCCCCTTCTCCAGCGCCCCGGCATTTTCCTCGACCTGCTTCACCGTGCGAAAGCCGGGGATCGGTAGTGTGTTGGGCGAGCGTGCCCAAAGCCAGGCGAGAGCCCCTTGCGTCAATGTCCGGCCGTCCGTTTGCAGGAGGTCGCGGATCACATCGAGCCGCCGTGAAAACTCAGGAGAGACCACGCCGTCGCGGAAATATTGCAGCCAGTCGAGATCGGCGCTGCGCACATCGTTTGCGGCCAGTCGGTCGCCCGGCTTGAACTTGCCGGAGAGCAGACCCATTGCCAAAGGGCCGCGGTTGATCGAAATGAGATCGGTCTGTTCGACGAGCCTGATCATCTCGTCTGCCGGCTCCAGAACGTTCATCGTATGCTGCACCGAAACGAAGCCATCGCGCCCGGCAAAGCGCGCCGCCCGGTCCGGCCAGTCCGTGCTCCAGCCATAGGCGGCGATCTTGCCCTCGGCTCGCAGGCCGTCGAGTGTGGTAAAGACCGCATCGGCCTCATGCGGATCGAATTCATTGAGATGGAATTGCAGGAGGTCGATCCGCTGGCGCTTCAACCGCTTTAGCGAGGTTTCCACTGAGGCCCGGATGAATTCCGGCGACGCAAAGGCGCCTGTCGCCTGTTTTGTTGCCGGATCGGTGGCGAAGCCGAATTTGGTGGCGATGACAATGTCGGGATGAGAGGCGAGGGCTTGGCCCAGAACATCCTCGGAATGACCGGCGCCGTAGTTCGACGCCGTGTCGAAGAAGCGGATACCGAGATCGATGGCGCGATGGATCGCCCGGATCGATTCCGCATCATCGACATCACCCCAGCCGAGCGGCACGTCTCCGGCATAGAATGGACCACCGATGGCCCAGCAGCCCATGCCAAGACGCGGAATGCTGCGTCCGTCCCAAAGTGTGATGCCGGTTGGTTTTGTCCTGTCGAGCATGATGACCTCCGCGTGATGTTTGCGGGAAAGCTATCAGCCGCTGGCCCTTGCCCATACGGACAGTCTTGCAGGGTGTTTTTCACCGGTGAAAAACACCCTGCTTAAAAACGTTATGTCCAGCTCTTCAAGCCAAGCAGCTTTTCACCGAGGGGGCTGAGTTCAGCGGTCGCGGCATTCTGCTTTTCCCATTCGCGTGGGTCGCCGGGAAAGGCATCGCGGCGGGGATGGTCGCGTTCGCGCCAGAGCCGGATGCGTTCCTGCCGTTCGGTTTCGTTGCTCTCCTCGGCCGGGTGCATGGAGATATATTGCGCCATTCGCACCCGGTCGCCGGAATGGTTTGGCCGCACACCATGCGCCAGCAACGAGTTGAAGATCAACAGATCGCCGGGCTCCATCTCGATGTTGACGACATCAAGGCCTGCTGTGTCCGGATGCATCGGGTCGCGGTCAGTGGGCTGCGTTTTCACCCATTCTTCATGGTGCTCGAACAGCCAGGGAATGCACTGGAATCCGCCGACATCGCCGTCCTGCTTCTTCAGGCTGAGAACGCCCTGCACGCCGACAGGCAGAGGCGTGATCGAGGTATCCACATCCCAGTGGATGAAGCCGCCCGGATTGCCCTTCACCCGTTTCGGCGGATTGAGGTTTGCCCGGTCGATCGTCACCCAGAGGTCTTCGCGGTCCCAGATATCGACAAAGGCGCCGTAGACACGCGGCTCCTGGCGATTGTCCCAGAGATGCTGGTGATTGTAGATCTCCAGCATGCCAGTATTGTTGAGTTCCTTCATCTTGTGTTCGCGGCGTTGCGGCGCATACCAAGTGTCCGGATTGGCCGGGTCCTTTTCGTCGAACTGCCAGAGCAGGTTGACCAGCCGCTCGACATTCGCCATCGGTACGGCCTGGCGCACGATCACGTAACCGCGGGTGATCCAGTGTTGCCAATCGGCTTCAGACAAGACCCTGAGCGGCAGTGTCTTCTTGATGTCCTTCAGCTGCGTCTCGACCGCGCTGCTGGTCGGATGGCTGTCTTTCTTGGCGGCAGTCTGCATGGCGCTTCCTCTTCTCCATGACGTGTATCGATGAAGAGAGGATAGCCCCCTTGGAGTGTTGATGTTGTCGCCACGACGCAAGTTCTGATACTATTCTGGCGTAGTTGTTTGGGAATATGCGGGAATGAAGCCACATCTTGAGCGCTTGCGGCCTGCCGCCGATTCATCCTGGTCGATGCTCAACCGCCGGCTGGACGACGGTATCCCGTTTCAATGGCACCACCATCCCGAACTGGAGTTGACGCTGACGCTCAATTCGCGCGGCGAACGGTTCATCGGCGATCATATCGGGACGTATGACGACGGTGACCTCGTGCTGGTGGGCTCCAACCTGCCGCATACCTGGTGTTCGGCCGAAAAGATCGATACGGACCGTCCGCATGTGGCGCTGGTCCTGTGGTTCCGCCCGGAATGGGTGGAGGCCCTCGATGCGACCTTCACGGAACTGGCCGCCGCGCGCGTCATGCTGATAGGCGCAAGCGCCGGCCTGAAATTCTCGCCGCAGTTTGCAGCGCAAGCCCGGCCGCTGATCGAGGCAGCTTTCACCGAGCCGCCGGAAGACCGGTTGCTGAGCGCCATTCGAATTCTGACCTTGCTTGCCCGTGATAGGGAAGCAAAGCCCCTGTCGAGCACACTGGCTGTACCGGCGGCAGGGCAGGGCGATCGCGCCCGTCTCGATCGTGTTCTCGATCATATTCACCTCCACTACGCCGAAAGCCTGCCGGTCGATGTACTGGCGGGGATCGCCGCCCTCAGTCCGTCCGGCTTGCACCGTCTGTTCGGGCGCCATCTGCAAACGACAATATCGGACTATGTCATGCGCCTGCGGATCGGCGAAGCCTGCGCGCTGCTATCGGGAACGGACCGGCCGGTTGCCCATATCGCCGGTGAGGTCGGTTACGGCTCGCTTGCCAATTTCAATCGCCAGTTCAAGGCGTTGAAGATGCGTACGCCGCGGGATTATCGTAATAGTTTTCGCGCGCGTCGCTGATCGATAGCGGCTTATCCATCAATGTGGCTGATCCGAACGTCATTTTATTTCGCTTTTTTAGCAAGATGCTACAGCGTAAGTTGCGGCCTCAATCACACGGAGTCGCTCATGTCCGCCGTTTCCTCCCCATCCGCAACGCGGGCGCCCGCAGCCAGTCCCGGTCTGCCCTGGCTAATCATCATTGCCGGGTCCCTCATCGCCGTTCTGACCTTCGGACCGCGCTCGGCCATGGGCTTCTTCCAGCTGCCGATGCTCGCCGATACCGGCTGGGACCGCACCACGTTCGGCCTTGCCATGGCCTTCCAGAACCTTGCCTGGGGCGTCAGCCAGCCGTTCTTCGGGGCAATCGCCGATAAATACGGCTCTTGGCGAGTGCTGGCTTTTTCCGGTCTCGTCTATGCCGCTGGCCTGATCATCATGGCATTTGCCAACGCGCCGATCTGGCTGCATATCGGCGGCGGCGTCATGGTGGGGCTGGGGGTCGGTTCCGGTTCGTTCGGTATCCTGCTGTCGGCCTTCGCCCGCAACGTCACGCCGGAGCAGCGCTCGATGGCCTTCGGCATCTGCACGGCGGCCGGTTCCGCCGGGATGTTCCTGTTTGCGCCGCTGAGCCAGGGCCTGATCTCCGCCTTCGGCTGGTCGGACAGCCTGATCTACATGAGCGCGCTGATGTTGCTGGTGCCGCTATTTGCCATCCCGTTGCGTGGCAACTCCTCGTCCGGCACCCAGAAGGAAGCGCAGTACAAGCAGTCGATCGGCGAGGCGCTGAAGGAAGCACTCGGCCACAAGAGCTATCTTTTGCTTGTCACCGGCTTCTTCGTCTGTGGCTATCAGGTGGCTTTCATCACTGCGCATTTTCCGGCCTATATCGGCGATATCGGCATCGATGCGCGTTACGCGGTGATTGCGCTCGCCCTGATCGGCTTCTTCAACATCATCGGTTCGCTCGCTGCCGGTTTCATCGGCCAGCGTTATTCGAAGCCGTATTTTCTGTCGTGGATCTATATTGGCCGGTCGGTGGTGGTGTCCGCCTTCCTGCTGCTGCCGCAGTCGCCAACGTCGGTGATCATCTTTGCCGCGCTCATGGGCCTGCTCTGGCTATCGACGGTGCCGCCGACAAACGGGCTTGTCGCCATCATGTTCGGCACGCGCCATCTCGGCCTGCTTGGCGGTATTGTCTTCCTGTCGCACCAGATCGGCTCCTTCCTTGGCGTCTGGATGGGCGGCTATCTCTATGACCATTTCGGGTCCTACGATCCGGTCTGGTGGCTCGGCGTGGCGCTTGGCGTCTTTGCCGCCATCGTCCATTGGCCGATCGAGGAAAAGGCTGTGACCCGTCCAGCGGTGGCCTGACACCCGCGATTTCTTGCACTCCCGCAGAAAATAGCGGGAGTGCATTCTTGAAAACTGTCACAAAACTTTCTAAATCTCATCTCCCGGCCCTGCCGGTTTTGTTTTGATCCTATTATGCTCAGTTTGAGCAAAATAGGTCAGCCGCCGGAGGGGCGGCAAGAGGAGCAGTCGATGACCATCGCACAGAGCAAGGCAACCCTTGAAGGTTCCGGCGCGGTAAAGACCGCAGCCGAGCGTTTCGGCATAATCGAGCGGCCGGACCTGACGTTCACGCCGGAGATCGCCCGCGAAACCGAGCATCTGTATGAGCGCGTCAAGCAGTTCGTGCCCGCCTTCGAATGGCCGGTTTATGCGCCCTATGTGCATGCCATCAACCGGCTGAAGAAAGAGCGTGGCGCGGTCATCCTCGCCCATAATTACCAGACCCCGGACATCTTCCACTGCGTCGCCGATATCGTCGGCGACAGTCTGCAGCTGGCGCGTGATGCCACCAAGGTCGATGCCGAGATCATTATCCAGTGCGGCGTGCATTTCATGGCCGAGACTTCCAAGCTGCTTAATCCGGAAAAGACCGTGCTGATCCCGGACGGCAAGGCCGGTTGCTCGCTGTCGGAATCGATCACCGGCGCCGATGTCCGGCTTTTGAAACAGCGCTATCCCGGCGTGCCGGTGGTGACATACGTCAACACCTCTGCTGACGTGAAGGCCGAGACCGACATTTGCTGCACGTCGTCCAACGTGCTGGCCGTCGTTGAAAGCCTGGAGAGCGACACCGTCCTCTGCATCCCCGACGAATACCTGGCCATGAACGTCGCCAAGCAGACGAACAAGAAGATCCTCACCTGGAAGGGCCATTGCGAAGTGCACGAGCGCTTCACGGCGGCCGAGCTGCTGGCCTACAAGGAAGCCGATCCGTCGATCGAGATCATCGGTCACCCGGAATGCCATCCGGATGTCATCGCCGTCTGCGATTTCGCTGGTTCGACCGCCGGCATGATCAACTATGTCAAGGACAAGCGCCCGCCGCGCGTGCTGCTGGTCACCGAATGCTCGATGGCCTCCAACATCCAGGCCGAGATCACCGGCGTCGATTTCATCAAGCCGTGCAATCTCTGTCCGCACATGAAGCGCATCACGCTGCCGAAGATTCTCGACAGCCTGTTGTTCATGACGGAGGAAGTTCTGGTCGATCCGGCAATCGCCGATCGCGCCAGGCTTGCCGTCGAGCGGATGGTGAATTTGAAGCAATAAAGGGGAAGCCGGGCGCTGCCTCTTCCCCCCAGCGGGGAGAAGGTGACCGGAGGCCGGATGACGGGGGCGAGCAAACCGGAGTTTGCCCTACCGCCCCCACATCCCCTCGCTGCGCTCGGCACTTCTCCCGCAGGGGAGAAGAGGGAGACACTCCCGGAGGAGGAAGAGCATGCTGACCGATCATTTCCGCCCACAGTCCTTCAACGGCATCGACGATATCGTCATTGTCGGCGGTGGCCTCGCCGGGCTTTTCTGCGCGCTGAAGCTCAGCCCGCGTCCTGTAACGGTGCTCGCAGCAGCGCCCATCGGTCACGGCGCTTCGTCCGCCTGGGCGCAGGGCGGCATTGCTGCTGCCATGGGACTTGGCGATACGATCGACAAACACGTTGCCGATACGCTGGTGGCCGGGGCCGGTATCGTCGATGAAAAGATGACGCGGTTGATGGTGGCGGAAGGCCCGGCCCGCATCCACGATCTGCTCGGCTATGGCGTGCCCTTCGATCACGATCTGGAAGGCAAGCTGCTTCTGTCGCGCGAAGCCGCCCATTCCGAGCGCCGCATCGTCCGCGTCAAGGGTGATATGGCCGGCAAGGCGATCATGGAAGCGCTGATTGCCGCCGTGCGCAACACGCCGTCGATCCGCGTTCTGGAAGGGTATGTCGTCGAGGAACTGGTGCGGCAGGGCCGGTTCATCTCCGGCGTCATCGCCCGTCCGGATGCCGGACAGTCGAAGAACCGTGTGTCGTTTCCGGCCCGCGCGGTGGTGCTGTGCTCAGGCGGCGTCGGCCATCTCTTTTCCGTCACCACCAATCCGACCGAAGCGTGCGGCCAGGGTGTCGGTATGGCAGCGCGTGCCGGTGCGATCATCGCCGATCCGGAATTCATCCAGTTTCATCCGACCGCGATCAATATCGGCCGCGATCCTGCCCCTTTGGCAACCGAAGCCCTGCGCGGCGACGGCGCCCACCTGATCAATTCGGCCGGCAAACGCTTCATGCTGGATATCCATCCGGACGGCGAACTCGCACCGCGCGACATCGTTTCGCGGGGTGTGTTTGCCGAAGTGCAGGCCGGGCGCGGCGCGTTTCTCGATTGCACCAAGGCGGTCGGCGCACATTTCCCCGAAGCGTTCCCGACTGTCTATGCCTCCTGCATGTCGGCAGGCATCGATCCGGTCACACAGCCCATCCCGGTCGTTCCGGCGGTTCATTATCACATGGGTGGCGTCCTGACCGATGCGGAAGGCCGGACCTCGATCGATGGACTCTGGGCCGCGGGCGAGGTGACCTCCACCGGCGTCCACGGCGCCAACCGGCTCGCCTCCAATTCGCTGCTTGAGGCCGTGGTCTTTGCCGCCCGCATCGCCGAAAATATCAAGGGCATGTTGCCGGAGCCGAAGATCACCGACTGGGGCGCCAATGCCGGAGAAAATGACGATCCGGTAACGCTGGAAGACAGCCCGCCGCTGACGGCGCTGCGCCATATCATGAGCGATCATGTCGGCGTCATCCGCAGCCAGGACACGCTGACGCGCGCCATCCGGGCAATTGCCAATCTCGAGCGTCAGAACACCCGGTTGCGCTTCAGCAACATCGTCACCACGGCCAAACTGATCACCACCGGCGCCTATCTGCGAACGGAAAGCCGCGGCGGTCATTACCGCTCCGACTACCCGGATCCGCGCCCGGAATGGAAGCACCGCACGTTCCTCACACTCGCTGAAGCCGACCGGGTCGTCGCCGAAGTGGCGGAAACGGAGAGTGTATAGGTGGTTCTTCTCCCCACCGGGGAGAAGGTGGCCCGTAGGGGCGGATGAGGGGGCCGCAAACCCGGACTGTGCCGTGCCGCCCCCCTCATCGCCTCGCATTCGCTCGGCACTTCTCCCCCGCAGGGGAGAAGAGGAATTCTACCAGTTCGAAACCGAAAGTGCTCAATCATGACACAAACCGCCCTTCGCCCAGAACTGCCCGCCCTGATGGTCGAGGATCAGGTTCGCATGGCCCTTCTGGAAGATCTCGGCCGCGCCGGTGATATCACCACCTATGCGACGATTGCCCCGGACCGGACGGCAACAGCTGAAATGAACGCCCGTGAAACCGGTGTCGTTGCCGGCATGGAGCTTGCCCGCACCGCCTTTCGCCTGATCGATCCGACGATCCGCTTCGAGGCGCTGGTGAAGGACGGCGACCGGATTGCGCCGGGCACGGCGATGGCCCGCATCTCCGGTCCGGCGCGCGGGCTTTTGTCGGCCGAGCGCGTCGCGCTGAATTTCCTCATGCATCTCTGCGGCGTTGCCACCTACACATCGAAGTTCGCGGCCGAGATCGCCCATACCCGGGCAAAAGTCTGCTGCACGCGAAAAACCATTCCCGGCCTGCGGGCGCTGGAAAAATATGCGGTGCGCCTCGGCGGCGGATCCAATCACAGATACGGCCTGGATGATGCGATCCTGATCAAGGACAACCATATCGCCGTCTCCGGCGGCGTTGCCTCTGCTGTTCATGCGGCACGCGCCTATTGCGGTCATCTGGTCAAGATCGAGGTCGAGGTCGATGGTCTCGACCAGATGCGCGAGGCGCTGACCGCCAGCCCGGATGTGATCCTGCTCGATAATATGGGACCTGATCTGCTCAGGGAGGCCGTGGCCGTCAATGCCGCCCACTGGCAGCTGTCTACGGACGCCTATGCCGCCGACCCGCACCGGACCAAGCTCGAGGCCTCCGGCAACGTTAATTTCCAGACCATCCGCGCTATCTCCGAAACCGGCGTCGACTATATCTCGACCTCAAAAATCACCATGGCCGCGCCGACACTGGATATCGGGCTTGATATCGTCATCGGCTAAATGCGGGCGCGTCAGGCACCAGCAATTGTCCGACGCCGCTTCCATTCGTCGGCAACATCGCCCATCGTCTTCTCCGCGCCGTCCTTGATCCAGGCCATGAAAGCACGATCGAACGCAAAGTCGTCACCGCATTCTGCGGTGAGAAAACGGCGGACGTTCTGGGTGTTGCGATAGGTTCGGGTGACCACTGTGTCGCGGTTGATCGGATCGCCGTGCCAGTCGAAACCCGTCATCTCTTGCTTCCTATCGTTGCAGTACGAACGGACAGACCAGGCACGCGCCGATCGTCAGCGTCTTGCCGCAGTCGTAGCGGCAGGTTTTGAACTGTCCATTCAGGTCGTCGCTGGTCAGGTTGCATTGGGTAATCGCCGGTTGGCTGGTGGTACCGTTGTTACCGAAATAATCGGAAATGGCAGGCTTGTCCTCCGGGGCCGTCAGAACAGCACCGGCGAGGAGAAGAGCAATGACCTTCATCGGTTTCTCCTGTTTTCATCACGGCCGTTGGTCATAGGGCTTGTGAATTGCCGTCAGGGAACCTTTACCTACACGGCGTGGTTGGCGCAAATAGGCCGCGTTTCCAATCGCTGGATTTGAAGAAGGATTGTTCGTGTCGGCAGATTTCTGGATTTTCGTTGTCATCGGTTTCTTCGCACAATTGGTCGATGGCGCTCTGGGAATGGCCTTCGGCCTGCTGTCCACCACCAGCCTTCTGGCCTTCGGTGTCCCGCCGGCAACGGCAAGCGCGATGACTCATATCGCCGAAATCTTCACGACCGCTGCATCCGGTGCATCGCATACCTATCAGCGCAACATCAACTGGCGGCTTGTCGCGCGGCTGGCTCCCGCTGGCATGATCGGCGGGGCGCTCGGCGCCTACGGCGTGTCGAACATTGATGGCAAGGTGATCGAGCCGTTCGTTTCGGCCTATCTGGTGCTGGTCGGCCTCTATATCCTGTTCAAGGCGGTGCGGCCGCTCTGGGTGCGCGAGGTTAAGGATTGGGCCGTGCCGTTCATCGGTTTGGGTGGCGGCGTTCTCGATGCTGCGGGCGGCGGCGGCTGGGGGCCGATCGTGACGACATCACTGATCGGCCGCGGCCATGACCCGAAAAAGGTCATCGGTTCCACCAGCCTGACCGAGTTTCTCGTCACCCTGACGATCTCGGCGACGTTCGTATTCACGCTCGGCTGGTCCGATCTCGGCTCGGCGATCGGTCTCGTGCTGGGTGGAGTGCTGGCTGCTCCCATCGGCGCGATCGTCGTCAAGCACCTGCCGGTCAGGCCGCTTCTGATCGCCGTTTCCCTCGTCATCATCACCACGTCGGCGATCCGGATATTCTGATCCGCACATCACAGGGTTTCTCCAGCCATACCGGTTGATTGTGGAACTGCTGGCCGCATCAGGCGTTGCATCTTCAGCCAATCATCCACTGGAGGAATGTCTGATGAAATGCTTGCTCCCTACGCTCGCCCTTGTTCTCGTCACATCGACAGGCGCTTTTGCGCAATCGTCATCCCAGACTGCCATCGCCAATTTCATCGGCAAGGATGGCAAGGAGACGGGACGGGCAACCCTGACGAAGGGTAAGAATGGCGTACTGATCGAGGTGGAGGTGACGAACCTGCCGCCCGGAAAGTGGGTAGCCTTTCATGTGCACGAGACCGGCAAATGCGACGCCGCGCACAATCATGAATCGGCCGGCAAGCATTTCAACCCGGGTAATGCCGAACATGGTTTTCTCGCCGCCAACGGCCCGCATGCCGGTGATATGCCCAACCAGTATGTCGGCGCCGATGGCGTCATGCGAGCGCAGGTCTTCAACAGCATGGTGGTGCTCGACAATGCCGATAACGGCATTCGCGGCCGGGCGCTGATGGTGCATGCGAAATCCGATGACAATCGCAGCCAGCCTTCGGGTGATGCCGGTGACCGGCTCGCTTGTGCGGTTATCGAATAGCAGCTCCGGCCTTACGAGGCAGCCGGATCCTCGGCTGGCTGTTCAGGCAGATAAAAGACACGCTTGGCGGCACGCAGCATATCGCGTGTCGTCGCCCACCATTTGGCGGTGCCCACCCAGTAGCGAAGCGTCAGCGATGTCCCGTCCTTGCTCAGATCGGCAATGAAAGTCGAGGGGGCCGGGGTTTGTTCTATGGCCGGATTTCCTTTCGCAAGATCCAGCAAGGCGGCCTGAGCCGCATCGATATCCTCGTGATTGCCGATGATTACCGTCAGGTCATGGCGCCGCAGGCGCTCGCGGCTGTAGTTGGTGACCGGTACATTCCAGAGCGTCGAGTTTGGTGCGAGGCGATAGAGCCCATCCGCTGTCCTCAACTCCGTTGCGAAGAGACCGATTTCCGTGACGGTGCCGGTGACGGCAGGCGTTTCGATCGACTCTCCGACCCGGAACGGCCGCAGCACCAGGAGCATGATTCCCGCCGCTATGTTCTGCAGTGTTCCTTGTAGCGCGAGCCCGATGGCCAGACCGGCGGCGCCCAAGGTCGCGATGATCGAGGCTGTCTGCACCCCGAACTGGCCAAGAACCGTGATGAAGACCAGCAACAGGACCGCGTAGCGCACGATATTGGAGAAAAACCGGGCAAGCGTCTCGTCGATGCCGCGCACCCGTGACAGGCCGGAATAAGCCCAGTTGTGCAGAAGCCGCGAAATGATCCATCCCACAAACAAAAGGATGACGGCGCCGAGGACCGAGAAGGAATATTGCACCGCCAGCGCGCTTGCCTGACTGAGCGCCGTGCGTGTGGCGATGATGACGTCCGTTGCCTGTTGTTCCATCGGGCCTTTCCCTTGTCATGCTTGAAGGGGAGGGAGATGGAGCGCGGGGCCGGTGCGTCAACCCTGAAAAAAGGCAGTTGCTGTCAGCAGCATTTATCGACCACCAACTTTGAGGCCGGGGGCCGGACGTTCGTCGAGAATTTGGCGGCGGAAACGGAAGAGGGCGGCTGGCCGTCCACCGGTCGCGGCCGTCAGCATGCCGGTCGGCTCGACCAGTTCCGCGCCTTCGACCAGACGGCGAAAATTCTGTTTGTGCAGGTGGCGGCCTGAAATCGCTTCCACCGTCGCCTGCAGATCCGTCAGCGTGAATTCCGGCGGCATCAGTTCGAAGATCACCGGCCGGTATTTGATCTTGCCGCGCAGCCGCGCAACCGCCGTGGCAACGATGCGGCGATGATCGTGACGCATTGTCAGGCCAACCGGCGGAGTGGCGGTGGCGCTGGCGCGGCCGTCGATCACGGCTTCGCCGACCAGGCCGGCCTCATAGAGAAGTTCGTAGCGCTCCAGCACGCGCTCCTCGTCCCAGGGGAAATCATCGAGCCCGAAGGCAAGGCGTGTGCGGGTGCGCCGTTGCGGCAGGCCCATCCGTTCGTCCTGATGCCCGCCCATTTCCCACTGGCGCAAGGCGGGGAGAATGATCTGGTCGATCAGCACTGGCCGGCCCTGCCGCCAGTCTTCCCACGGCAGGTAGCTGTACCAGTCGCGCCAATGGGCGCCGGCCTCGGCGAGGCGGGCGTTGTTTTCCGCGTCCGTGCGGGTCAGCGCCAGATAGCCGACCGATACCATATGCGTACTGCTTTCGCCCGCCGAGCGGTGGCGGCCCTGGTCGCCAAATGTGTAGAGTTGCTCGATGTACCCGAGATCAAGCGCCGTCTGCTGCTCGACGCTGGCTCGAAGGCTGGTTTCGAATGTCCGGTGGCGGGCAGGGTCGAAGGGGCCGAAGGGCAGGCCGTCCCGGCTGTCACTCTGTTCGTCGCTGACAGCGAGGATACGCGGCGAGCGGCTGGTCACCGCGACGATCGCGGCGTTGAGGCCGATTTCGACGCCAACGGTCCTGTCAGCCGGCATGGGCGGCAGGCTCCGGCAGCGGGGAAAAGACGAAGGGCACGTTTCCATCGGTATCGGCACCGCGGCCGATGGCCTTGATTGCCGCCACCAGCCGGCCGTCGCGCGACAACATCCGATCGCCGATCTCGATCAGCCGGGAATTGGGCGTGACATAGGCGGAGGCGGCGCGCAGCCGCAATGCAAGCTCTGTTTCGTCCTGATCGGGCTCAACCGCCAGGGAGGCGAGAACGGCAGCGGCAGGCGAGCGCGATATGCCCATCCAGCAGTGGATCAGCAACGGAGCCGAACGATCCCATTGCCGCGCAAAGTCGATGATCTGTTGCACGTGCTCTTCGCCCGGAGCGACAAGAGCGGCATTTCCGGAAAAGGTAATATCGTTCATTCCCAGCAGTAGATGCCGGTCAGCCGTAATCACGGCCGGACGATGAAAGGCCTGCTCCTTGGCCATCAGGCTGATCATTTCGCGGGCGCGATGGCGCACAGCCATTTCGGCGATGCGCGACAGGGGCGAGACGACAATCACCGGCATCTCAGGACACCGCCCGTAAAGCCGAACGTTCCGCCTCGATCGCGGCAAACCGTTCGGCAAACAATCTTTGCGCCTCGATGGCCGGCAGCGGATCGATCAGGATCATCTCGCGGGTGATGCCGCGCGGCTGGCCAAAGAACTTGCGCGCTTCGGTCAGTGAAAATCCGGCAAGCACGGTCGCCTCGAAATAGGCAGCGATCTGATCGGCCTTCTTGATCCGGGTCTTCAGCTCCGCCGATGCCGCGGCAGGAAGGCCGAAACGCAGATGAATGGCGCTCTCCAACCTCTTCTCGACCACCTTGTAGCCGCCGCCGACCACGGCCTTGAACGGCGAGATCATGTCGCCGATCACATATTCCGGGGCATCATGCAGCAGGGCCATCTGGCATTCCTCGGCTGTGCAGCTGAACTGGCGGCGAAAGATTTCCTCGACGACAAGGCTATGCTGGGCAACGGAAAAGGCGTGATCACCGTCCGTCTGGCCGTTCCAGCGGGCAACACGGGCAAGCCCGTGGGCGATATCGGACAGCTCGACATCGAGCGGTGAGGGGTCGAGCAGATCGAGCCGCCGTCCGGAAAGCATGCGCTGCCAGGCACGGGCAGACATCAGGCGCTTTCCTCACCGGCTTCAGCCGGGAAATCCAGGCCTGTCCAGGTGGGCAGGGTGAGCGTTACCGCGGTGTCTCCGGCAAGGATCGGCTCGCCCGAAGCGATGGCTTCGCCAGCCTTGTCGATGCGCACGATCGCCAAGCCTGATGCGCCAATGACGCTGCCGAGCGTGCCGATCGAGCGTCCCTTGACCGTCAGCGCTGTTCCGGTTTCCGGCAGTGCGGTTTCTGCTGCGACAATCACCACACGCCGCCGCGCGGTGCCGCGATGCTGCATGCGCGACACGACTTCCTGGCCGACATAGCAGCCCTTCTTGAAGGACAGTGCGCCGTTCTTGTCCATCAGCACATCATGGGGAAAAGCGTCCTGCAGAGCATAATCGGAGCCCGAAACGGCAATACCGCTCTGAATGCGAAGGCGATCATAGTCGCCGGTGCCAGCCGTTTCGCCCTCTCCACCATAGGTGCGGAAAACGGCCAGTCCGGCCTTGGCAAAACGCGCATCGCGATAGGCGCCGGGCGCCTCGTCGAAACGGATGGCAACGGCGGCAGGATTGGCGAGCGACAGTGAAATCGGCGCGCGTAGCTTGTACATGGTCAATCGCTTCAACAGCGCTTCGGCCTGATCCGCGCCGGTTTCGAGATTGATCGTCGCGCCGTCGCGGCTGACCATGAAGTCAAACAGAATCTTGCCCTGTGGTGTCAAAAGCGCGCCGGGCTTTGCTTCGCCGTCTTCGAGAAGGTCGAGATCGGTGGTGATCAGCGCTTGCAGGAATTCCTGCGCGTCCTGTCCCGACACGGTAATCATGGCACGATCTGGAAGGGTGGCGGGCTGCATGGCGTTTATCCTGTTTGTCAGGTGAAACAGGTAGGATTTCGCACGCGCCGCGGCAAGCGCTTTGCGCCGCCGTTAGTCGCCAGCCACGAAAAATTTCCACTGGCCGTCAGGTGTGATCCCCACGCGGTAGAAATTGTAATTGCCGCCTTCTTCCATCTCGGCGAAATCGCCGGCGGTCACCAGACGGAACAGATCAACCTTTTCCGGCGGGGTCAGGGATGCCAGCGGCTTTTCGGTGAAGTAGGGCCAGACATAGGCTTCTTCAGGCGTACCCTTGTCGACGAGAACGAAACCGGCCGACAGCACATCGAGCAGGATCGCCAGGATTTCGATCCCTTGCGGATCGCCCGACAGGCCCTTCAGCGTCTCGATCGGATCGGCATCGGCCTCGCCGACTTGAGTCTGGGTCGGACCTTTGCCGAGCAGGGGCCGCAGCCGTTCGATGTCGCCGGAGGCGGCAGCCTCGACGATCAATTCGCGCATCCGGGCGACCGGCTTGGGAATTTTGGAAACGTCCGACAGGACCTCGACCGGAGCGGCTGGCGCCTTGTCCTCTATCGAATCATCCTTGGCGTCACGGGCAGGCTTGTTGACCAGCGGATCCGGCATCGGAATCTGCATGGGGTCGGTATCGCGTGGCTCGTCTTCTTCGGGAATGTCCTTGGCCGGCTTATCCTGGCTCGTTTCGCCAGGTATCCGCTTCAATTCGCTGAGTGCGAAGGCTGGATGGGGCAGAAGGATGGATACGGCGAGCAGGCTGGAAAGCAGCAACGCAGAAAGGCGAACCGCACGCATCCGGCATGCTGACAGCTGACGTTCCATGATAGCCTCGAAACTACTGCAGGGTGCGTTCCGGTGAGAATTCACCGGCCAGCATACGCTCGCGAAGCGAATTCAGCATGGCCTCGGCACCTTCTTCGCCATGAAGGCGGATCGTTTCGCGCATGGCAAGCGCAATGGCAGCGTCGGCAATGATTTCAGGCTCGATGCCATCGGCCATGCCATCCGCCCAGGCCTCATTCTGGTGTTCCAGGGCTGCCTGCATCTTCTCATGAACAATCATGTCGTCGATGTCATTCAGACTTGGTTCCATCATTCGTTCCATGCCGTTTCACGCTCTTTACTTGGCACCTGACTCAGGGCGATGCCACTTCTTACCACTCTCTTAACAACCTTAGCAGCCTTTTCCCAAAACGACACGGGCTCCTGAAGAAAGAGGTTAATTTATCGTTAATTTCCAAAGCGGGCGGTTATTTCTGAAGCAAGTGTTGCTCCTTCGGCACGGTATCGCTCGTCAGCGACCACGGCCGGAGCCGTGCAGGCCGTATAAACCGAGGCAAATGTCCGGTAGCCGCGGTTGAAGGCGGCGGTCATCCGCGCACGCCGGTCGGCTTCGCCCTTTGCTTCCTTGTTGAGCAGATCCTGCATCGATTGCCGCCAGGTATCTGCAGTGGAATCCTTGCAGAGGGTGCGCAAATAGTGAACGGATCCAAGGATTTCCGATAAACGCAGCAGGCGCGCATCGTAAGGTGCAGGCTTCTCGGCGACAGCAACAGGCGCGCCCGCCGGTGGAACGCCCTGCGCCAGCGCGGCAAGCGGCAGGCAGGCAAAAGCCAGGAGAAGAGACGATCGTGCGGCCAGAAAACGGATCATTTCCCTTTCAAGCCCCGAATCATGCCTGCGGGCAAGTGGATTTTGGCGGCAGGCTCATCGCTGCCGCAGCGCCTCGAGTTTTTCCACGCATTCCCACACGCTTTCTGGAATGGGAAGGCCGAAGATTTCATCGGCCGTATACCAGCCGATATCGGCTGCATCGTCAGCCGCGATGGCAACAAGATCGGGGTCGGCGTCCACCGTGAACACCGAAAGAAAGAAATGCCGGGCACTCGGCCCGTCTGATTCACGCGGTGGTAGATCGTAAGTCTCGAACAGCAGCGGATTGCGTGGCAGAATACCGGTCTCCTCATGAAACTCGCGTACCGCCGTTTGCGCCGGCGTTTCGCCTGCCTCGGCGCGGCCGCCCGGAAACGCATACATATCCGCGGATGGCGGATTGGCGCGGCGCACGAGCAGATAGCGCCCGTTGCGTTCGAGAATGGCGGAAGAGGCAAGTTGGGGGGGAACTGTCATATCGATGGAACCGGAAAAGTGCTGTAAATCTTGACCCACCTTAGGCGAAGTGCGATCTGAAAGCCATGTGCGGACGATTTTCGCTGACAGCGACACCCAAGGAACTGGCGGATATTTTCGGTCTTATGGAGACTGAGGATTTTCCGGCGCGCTTCAATATTGCCCCGACGCAACCGATTATCATCGTCATGTCCGGTGAGAGGCAGCGCCCCGGCAGCAACCTGCCGGATCGCCGGGCGCTGCTGGTGCGCTGGGGGCTGACGCCGTCCTGGGTCAAGGACCCGCGCGATTTTCCGCTGCTGATCAACGCGCGGGCTGAAACTGCCGCGGAAAAAGCCTCGTTCAAGGCAGCGATGCGCCATAGGCGCGTTCTGATCCCGGCCTCCGGTTTCTACGAATGGCACCGGCCGTCAAAGGAAAGCGGCGAGGCGGCGCAGGCATACTGGATCAAGCCGAGAGACGGCGGCATTGTTGCATTTGCGGGACTGATGGAAACTTGGTCTTCGGCGGACGGATCCGAGGTCGATACGGCCGCCATCCTGACGACCTGTGCCAACACGCGCGTCGGCGATGTTCATGACCGCATGCCGGTGGTGATCAAGCCGGAGGATTTTGCCCGCTGGCTTGATTGCAGGACACAGGAACCGCGCGATGTCGCCGATTTGCTGGCCCCGGTCGATGATGACTATTTCGACGTCATCGCCGTGTCGGACAAGGTGAACAAGGTGGCCAATACCGGCGCCGATCTTCAGACGCCGGTGCATGTATCGGCGCGGCCTTCCTCAAAGCCGAAAGAAACACCTGCAAATCCGCAGCTGTCGCTCTTTTGAGCGATCAGGCCGGCTTTTTCACCGGCTTTGGCTTGATCTGCAGGGCAGCGGCAAGCACGGCCTTCAGGCCAAGCGGACGATATTGCTCGACGAGATTGGCCGCCGCTCGCGGACTGTTCTTGTCGGTTTTTGTGCCAGGCATTTCAAATTCTCCTCAGATGCTTCCCTAAGCGGAATCGCTTCGTCCGTTGTGTTCTCCACCAGAACGGCGCTCCTTATTGTGCCCCGGGAAACAGGCTTTAATGTGCAAGTTCTCAAAGCCTTGATTCCCCAGACATCTGGCCTCTCCAGATAAGCGCAATCATGACAAAACGATGACGAATAATCCAGTATTGCAACATAAGATGCTGGAGCGCGGCTGACCTCTTGACCAGGACGGATCGAAGCGCGATAAAGCAGCCCATGAAAACGGTTATCTGCTGCATCTGCCGGATTATTATTCGCTAGCCTCAACGCTGGCCTGGCCGTTTTCGTCTCCCAAAATCCAAGATGACAACGTGAAGGTCCAGCCTGGCGGCTGCGTGTATCCGGTATCGTGCGGAATGGGAGATGGAAATGAGCGGACTGCCAGACTTGAAGTTTTACAATACGCTGACCCGGGAGAAGGCGGCCTTTGCGCCGATCGATCCCGATGACGTCCGCATGTATGTCTGCGGCCCGACGGTTTATGACTTCGCCCATATCGGCAATGCCCGCCCGGTTATCGTCTTTGACGTGCTCTACCGGCTGCTGCGCCATGTCTATGGCGAAAGCCACGTGACCTACGCCCGCAACATCACCGACCTCGACGACAAGATCAATGCGCGGGCGCTGCGGGATTTCGGCACAGAGATCGGCAATGGTACGCTGTCGCTGAACGAAGCGATCCGCCGCGTGACGGAGAAGACAGCGAACCAGTTCCATTCCGACGTGGCGATACTTGGCTGCCTTGAACCGACACACGAGCCGCGTGCCACCGAATTCGTGCAGCCGCGTGAGGACGGAAAGTCGGACATGATCACGCTGATAGGGCGGCTGATCGAACGCGGTCATGCCTATGAAACCAATGGCGAAGTCCTGTTCGATACCGTTTCGACGTCGGCTTACGGCGAGCTCTCCAAACGTAACCTTGACGAACAGCAGGCTGGCGCACGCGTCGCTGTGGACATTCACAAGAAAAACCCTGGCGACTTTGTGCTTTGGAAGCTCTCTTCGCCGGAAGAACCCGGCTGGGATTCGCCCTGGGGCCGGGGCCGTCCCGGCTGGCATATCGAGTGCTCGGCCATGGCGGCCGCCTATCTCGGCGAGGTCTTCGATATCCACGGTGGCGGGCTCGACCTGATCTTTCCGCACCACGAGAACGAGATCGCCCAGTCGCGTTGCGCCCATGGTACCAAGGTGATGGCGAATGTCTGGATGCATAACGGTTTCGTGCAGGTCGAAGGCCGCAAGATGTCGAAGTCCGAAGGCAATTTCGTCACCATCTACGAATTGCTGCACACCGAGACGTTTGGCGGCCGCAAGTGGCCGGGCGAGGTTCTGCGTCTGGCCATGCTGATGACGCATTACCGCGAGCCGATCGATTTTTCGATCAAACGGCTGGAGGAGGCGGAGCGCCTGCTGGCCAAATGGCCGGCCGGCAAGCCTGGCGATGTGGCGCCGGATGCGTCCGTGCTCAACGCATTGGCCGATGATCTGAACACGGTCGCCGCGGTGCAGGCCCTGCATGCGCTGGCATCGGCTGCGAATGCAGACCCGGCCGCATTGCCGGTCTTTGCCGCCAGTGCTGCATTGCTTGGCGTTCTGCCGAAGGAGGCGGAAGTTGACGGTGCGGTTGCATCGGCGGTCGATGCGCTTGTGGCGATGCGGCTTGAAATGCTCAAGGCCAAAAACTTTGCCGAGGCCGACAAGATCCGCGACGATCTCGCCGCCAAGGGCATCCAGCTGAAGGACGGCAAGGATGCGGCGACGGGCGAGCGGGTCACGACGTGGGAGGTCAGGCGCTGAACTTGTCTCACTGACGATACAGGCATATGCTGAGGCCTATGCCGAAGGAGGCTGTCATGAATGTCATCAAGGTTGACCAGGGACGCGAGGTAAAACTCTTTCGCAACGGCCGAAATCAGGCCGTCCGTATTCCCGTGGAGTTCGAACTCCCGGGAAACGAGGCGATCATGCGCAAGGAAGGTGACCGGTTGATCATCGAGCCGAAGAAGAAAAGCGGCTTGCTGGAGTGGCTTCGCGCGCAGGAACCGCTCGATGAAGAATTCCCGGACCTTGATGAAGACAGCCCGCTTCCGAAGGACTTCAGTCTGTGAACGGTGTGCTTTACATGCTCGATACGAATATTCTGTCTGATGCGATCCGCAACCCTTTCGGTATTGCAAGTCAGTACATGGAACGGGTCGGTGAAGATGCACTGTGCGTGAGCGCCGTCGTCGCCTCCGAGATGCGCTACGGGATCAGGAAGAAAGGATCGCCCCGGCTATCCGATCTCGTCGAGAATACCTTATCCCGCATCGCCATCCTCCCCTACGATGACGCGGCTTCCCAGAACTACAGTGTCATTCGTAATGATTTGGAGCGTCAGGGTCAGCCAATCGGTTTGGCTGACCTCTTTATCGCCGCTCATGCATGTTCGCTCAATTTAACGCTCGTAACGAACAACACCCGTGAATTTTCCCGTGTCGAGGGTTTGAAAATCGAAAACTGGTTGGCGCCGGAGGAACATCCATGACCGCTATCGTCCATACGGGCGGCTGCCAATGCGGTGCGGTTCGCTTCCGTGTCGAAGGCGCGCTTGGCGATGCGTCCGTCTGCCACTGCCGGATGTGCCAGAAGGCCGCGGGGAATTTCTACCTGCCACTGGTTTCTGTGCGTCAGGCAAAGCTTGTCTGGACACGCGGCGAACCCAAGCGCTTCCAGTCCTCCAACGCAGCGTCGCGCGGCTTTTGCGGCGATTGTGGTACGCCGCTGACCTACGAGGCACCGGATGGTGTGGCGCTGACGATCGCCGCCTTTGACCGGCCGGAAGGGATCGTCCCGACAATCCAGTGGGGCATTGAGGCCAAGCTGCCTTATGTGGATCACATCCCGCAATTGCCGGGCGACGATACGATGGCCGATCAGGACGCCGTATCCTTCCTTGCCAATCTGGTTTCCTATCAGCACCCGGATCATGATACGGCCGAATGGCCGCCGGAGGAGCGCTGATGAGCATCAGCCGCATCTATACCGGCGGCTGCCAGTGCGGCGCGGTGCGTTACCGGGCGGAAGGAACGCTTGGCGATCCGCATCTGTGCCATTGCCGCATGTGCCAGAAGGCGTCCGGAAACTATTTCATGCCGCTCGCCAATGCGCCGCGCGCCAGTTTCAGCATCACCCGCGGCGCTCCCGGTTGGTTTCGTTCCTCGCATCTGGTCCGGCGCGGCTTCTGTTTTCTTTGCGGCACGCCGCTGTTTTACGATATGCCGGAGGCTGATTTCATTAATATCGTGCTGGGGTCGCTCGATGATCCCTATGACGTGCGGCCGCTGACCCAATCCGGCGTCGAATCGCGCATGCCATGGTTTTCGCACCTGCCGGGATTGCCCGGCACGGAGACCGATGACGGCGCAGCGCCGAGCGCCGAGCGGCACATTGCCATTCTGGAATCGAACCGCCAGCATCCCGACTACGATACTGAACATTGGCCACCGGAGGACTGAGATGACCGAAACCACCCGAACCGGAGGCTGCCAGTGCGGTGCCATTCGCTTCAAGATCCATGGCGCCCTCGGCCGCCCGTCGATCTGCCATTGCCGCATGTGCCAGAAAGCCTTCGGTGGCTTCTTCGGCCCATTGGTCACCGTTGAAGGCGAGGCGGAATGGACCCGCGGCGAGCCGAGCTATTTCCAGTCATCCATCAACATTGCCCGCGGCTTCTGCGCCGCCTGTGGCACGCCGTTGACCTACAGGCATCCGGGTGGGCTCGAAATTGCCATCGGCGCCTTCGACAACCGCGACGATCTCGCGCCGCAGATCCAGGTCAATTTCGCCGCCCGCAATGCCTGGGTGACAACGATCTTCGACCAGCCGGTGCATGAAGATCCCAATTACTACATGCAGCAGGAACAGATCATCTCCTTCCAGCATCCCGACCACGACACCGAAGTCTGGCCGCAATTTCCGCACGCCTCCTGACCGGCGCTTAAGATCATCCTTGAAAGCAGACAGCATGACCGAAATTCTCCGCACGCTCTATCCTGAAATCGAGGCCTATGCGTCCGGCCATCTCGACGTTGGCGACGGCCACACGATCTATTGGGAAAAATCCGGAACGCCGGGCGCAAAGCCGGCCGTCTTCCTGCATGGCGGCCCGGGCGGCACGATCTCTGCGAACCATCGCCGGCTGTTCGATCCAAAACTCTATGACGTGACCCTGTTCGACCAGCGCGGTTGCGGCAAGTCAACGCCGCAAGCGGAACTGGAAGCCAACACCACCTGGCACCTCGTTGCCGATATCGAGCGGCTGCGTGAAATGGCCGGCGTCGAACAATGGCTGGTTTTCGGCGGCTCCTGGGGCTCGACTTTGGCGCTCGCCTATGCGGAAAAACATCCCGAACGCGTGTCCGAACTCGTCGTGCGCGGCATCTACACGCTGACCAAGGCCGAACTCGACTGGTACTATCAGTTCGGCGTCTCGGAACTGTTTCCCGACAAATGGGAGCGCTTCATCGCACCGATCCCGGAAAACGAACGCCACGAGATGATGCACGCCTATCACCGGCGGCTGACAAGCGATGACCGGGCGACCCGTGTTGCCGCCGCCAAATCCTGGAGCATCTGGGAAGGCGAAACCATTACGCTTTTGCCGGAACCGTCGACCTCGACGCCGTTCGAGCAGGAGGAATATGCCCACGCCTTTGCCCGTATCGAAAACCATTTCTTCGTCAATGCCGGCTGGCTGGATGAGGGGCAGTTGCTGCGTGACGCCCACCAGCTGCATGGCATTCCCGGCGTCATCGTCCATGGCCGCTACGACATGCCATGCCCGGCAAAATATGCCTGGGCGCTGCACAAGGCTTGGCCGGAAGCCGAGTTTCACCTGATCGAAGGGGCAGGGCATGCCTATTCCGAGCCCGGCATTCTCGACCGGCTGATCCGGGCGACGGACGGGTTTGCGGGGAAGAATTGACATGACAGCGTTTGCCGCTTGCCCCCCCCTCTGTCACTTCGTGACATCTCCCCCACAAGGGGGGAGATCATTCATTTCCCTTTCCAGCTTTCCGTTGAGGCGAGCACGGAGCATTCGGTTAATCTCCCGCCTTGTGGGGGAGATGTCGGCGTCGCCGACAGAGGGGGGTAATGTACCTCATGCTCGGAATACACGTTCGGAGGCCAGCCGATGACCCGCGAAAAAATCCACCTCTTCGACACCACGCTGCGCGACGGCCAGCAGACGCCGGGCATCGACTTTTCCGTCGAGGACAAGATCGCCATTGCCGCGCTGCTGGACGAGTTCGGCATGGATTATGTTGAAGGCGGCTATCCCGGCGCCAACCCGACCGATACCGAATTCTTCGGAAAAAAACGCACCCAGAACGCGCGCTTCGTCGCCTTCGGCATGACCAAGCGCGCCGGTGTGTCCGCCTCCAATGACCCGGGGCTGACAGCACTTTTGCAGGCCGAAAGCGATGCGATCTGTCTTGTCGCCAAGAGCTGGGACTATCATGTCCGCGTCGCCCTTGGCTGCACCAATGAAGAAAACCTCGAATCGATCCAGTCTTCGGTCGAAGCTGTTGTCGCAAGTGGCAAGGAAGCGATGATCGATTGCGAACATTTCTTCGATGGTTACAAGGCCAACCCGGCCTATGCGCTGGCCTGCGCCAAGACCGCCTATGACGCCGGTGCCCGCTGGGTCGTGCTTTGCGACACCAACGGCGGCACGCAGCCGCCCGAAATCTGCGACATCGTCGCAGCTGTGATTGCCCATGGCGTACCGGGCGCCAATCTCGGCATCCATGCGCATAACGACACCGGCCAGGCGGTTGCAAATTCGCTCGCTGCCGTCGAGGCGGGGGTGCGCCAGATCCAGGGCACGCTGAATGGCATCGGCGAGCGCTGCGGCAACGCCAATCTGGTGACGCTGATCCCGACGCTGGCACTGAAGGAAACCTATACCAGCCGCTTCGAGACGGCGATCGACGCCGACCGGCTGCAGGAACTCACCCAGCTGTCGCATTCGTTCGATGAGCTTCTCAACCGCTCGCCGGATCATCAGATGCCGTATGTTGGCGCCTCCGCCTTTGCCACCAAGGCCGGCATCCACGCCTCGGCACTCCTGAAGGACCCGCGCACCTACGAACATGTGACGCCGGAAAGCGTTGGCAACCTGCGTAAGGTGATGGTGTCGGACCAGGGCGGCAAGGCCAATTTCATCAACGCGCTGAAGCGCCGCGGTATCACCGTTTCCAAGGATGATCCCAAGCTCGATCAGCTGATTTCCATCGTCAAGGAAAACGAGGCAACCGGCTATGCCTATGAAGGTGCTGATGCCAGCTTCGCCATCCTTGCCCAGCGCATTCTCGGCTCGGTGCCGGATTTCTTCCATGTCGAAAGCTTCCGCGTCATGGTCGAGCGGCGTTTCGATGCCAACGGTCATTTGAAGACCGTCTCGGAAGCGGTGGTCAAAGTCTCGGTCGATGGCGAAGCCACCATGTCGGTCGCCGAGGGCCACGGCCCGGTCAACGCGCTCGATCTGGCCCTGCGCAAGGATCTCGGCAAATACCAGTCGGAGATCGAGGACCTGGAACTGGTGGACTATAAGGTGCGTATTCTCAATGGCGGCACCGAGGCCATCACCCGCGTCCTGATCGAATCCGTCGACGGTACCGGTGCCCGCTGGTGGACGGTCGGGGTTTCGGACAACATCATCGACGCATCATTCCAGGCGCTGATGGATTCGATCGTGTTCAAGCTGTTGAAGAACCGCGATCAGGCCGGTTTGGCTGCGGCCGAGTAGGGTATTCGCCTGCAAGCCCCATGTTGCTGTTGTGGAGGAGGCGCGCTTTCTTAACCGAGGGCGCGCGCCACCTCCTGCAATCGTCACGTCGGTGTCGGTTCGACTTTCTTGGCATTCGGCCGCCGCAGATTGAAGAGGTTACCAACCAGGATCAGTCCAGCGCCGATCGCCGTAAAACTGTCGATCGCCTCGGAATACAGGAGGAAACCCAGCACTGCCGACAAGGGCACCCGCAGATAATCCATCGGCATGACAACAGTGGCATCCGCGTGAGACAGCGCCTTCGCCATGCAGAAATGGGCAAACGAGCCAGCGAATGCGAACAGGAATATCCACGGCCATGTTGAGGCCGATGGCCAAAGCCAGACGTTGATCGCCGGAATGATCCCGATGATCGACTGGATGACGAGCATCCAGAAAAGGATTTTTGTTGCGCTGTCGGAGCGGGTCAGTGCCTTCGTGGAAATGAAGGAAATCGCAAACGCGAAGGCGGCGCCCAGTGTGATCAGATGGCCGGGATTGAGGGGCGCTGCCCCCGGACGCACGATGAGCGCCACACCTGCCAGACCGAAAAGGATCACGACACCTTTTCGCCATGTCAGCCGCTCGCCGAGGAAGATTGCGGCCAGAAACGCAGCCCAGATGGGGGCGGTGAACTCAATCGAAATGACCTGAGCCAGCGGAATGAGCGTCAGGCCCATCAACCAGGCATATTGCCCCGCATAGTGCGCAACGTTGCGGCCGATATGTTTGGGCAGGATGCCGGTTCGCATCGCTCTGATACCGCCTTCGCGATATACCAGCGGCAACAGCATGAAAAAGGCAATGACGGACCGCATCTCCATTGCCTGGAAAACGTCGAGCTCGCGGGTAATAACGCGGCCCGACACAGCCATGAGCAGGATTAGGACCACAGACGTCACCATCCATGCTGCCGCCTTTGCGATTGACGGGCTGTTATCCATGCGAGGTGTGCTTTCAAGTTCGAGTGGTGGCTCGGGATCACCTAGATGCCGTAATGGGCCGGCGCTTCCGAGATTGTAGCCAGATTGGTGGCTGTCCCTCAGAATGACGATGTTGAAACGGGGTCCGAACGGGTCGGCCCCAAACATCAAGCGAGGAACAGCCATGGAGTACTTTGCCGGAATTGATGTTTCTTTGGAAGCAAGCAGTGTGTGTTTGGTGGATTCGGCGGGCAAGATCATCTGCGAGACCAAGGTGGCGAGCGAGCCGGATGCGCTCATCGAACATTTTGCATCGCTGGGGCTTGCTTTGAAGCGGATCGGCCTTGAAGCAGGCCCATTGTCTCAATGGCTGCATGAAGGTCTGACGAAGGCTGGCTTTGATGTCGTTCTGCTGGAAACCCGCCATGTGAAGGCTGCCCTGTCGGCGATGATCATCAAGACCGACAGGAAAGATGCACGTGGCATCGCGCAGCTGTTGCGGATGGGATGGTATCGCTCAGTGCATTCGAAGTCTCCCGGCTCGCAGGATGTTCGTGCGCTTTTGACCGGTCGCAAACTACTGCAAGCTAAATTGCGTGACGTGGAGTTGAGCATTCGGGGCATTTTGCGTGGCTATGGTCTGAAGGTCGGCGATGTGAGCCGCGGTCGATTTGAAGGACGGATATTGGAGCTCGTCGACGGACATCCTGTGTTGGAGACCGTCATCGGTGCTATGTTGCATGCCCGTCATGCACTTTGGAACGAGTTCACCAAAATACATCGTGAGATGCTGAAGATCGTTCGCCAGGATCGGGTCTGCCAGAGACTGATGACCACGCCGGGGGTTGGCGCACTCGTTGCGATCACCTATCGCTCGGCGGTCGACGACCCTGGTCGGTTTGCAAAATCCCAAACCGTCGGAGCGTACTTCGGACTAACGCCGAAGAAGTACCAATCCGGCGAAACGGATCTGGACGGTGGCATCAGCCGGGTCGGTGACACAATGGTGCGCACGGCCCTTTACGAGGCGGCTCACATCATGCTGACCCGCGCCACCCGGTTCTCTGCACTGAAGCGATGGGCAGTCGATGTGGCAAAGCGGCGTGGCATGAAACGCGCCAAAGTCGCGCTTGCCCGCAAGCTTGCGACTGTCCTTCATCGTCTATGGGTGGATGAGACCGAGTTTCGTTGGGGCAAAGAAGCCTCTGCGGCGTAAATAAAAGCATCGAGACGAAGCAATTATAATTTCGTCTCAACGAGGTCCCGTCACCGGGACGAGAGCCTGGCAAGGTCGTAAGTAGTGCTGTGATGCCTAGGCAATCACGCCGCCTAGATTGACCTGCCGGTTCTGATCTTATGGCATGGTGTGGCGGCCTTCGTGTTGACCACGGACAGAAGCATGATCCTGGTGACGAGATTTTGGTACTGAGGGACTTGACGAACAAAGGCCCATTACAGAAGTATTATAGGGGGCGGGAGCTTGCCCGCCTGATTTAATCAGGCGGGCTAAGACGTCATGCCCCGGTACACTTCGGATCCTGTGCCGGTGGAGCGCGCCTATCGGAGCGCTCGAAAGTCACAACACCAGCCGGAATTTCGCAAACCCGTCCGCGCCATCGCCGGCATCCTCGATCTTCACGCTCTTGACATCAGCCATCAGCCCGCGTGCCTTCGGGCCGCTCTCGAACAGCGCCGTTGCACCTTCCACGGGCGCAAAACTCCAGTTGCCGTCGGCCGACGGGTTGATGGTGCCTTCGGCGATGATATAGCGGACGATGACGTCGCGGTTGGTGTCGGGGGCGGCGAAGACCACCTTGTCGCTGGCGATTTCCGGGAACTTGCCACCGCCACCGGCGCGATAATTGTTGGTGGCGACGACGAATTTCTGGGCCGGGTCGATCGGCTTGCCTTCGAACGACAGGTTGCGGATACGGTTGGAATCCGGGTTTACGGCCTTGCCGTCGCCGTCATATTTCGCCGGTTGCGACAGATCGATCTGGTAGGTGACACCGTCGATAATGTCGAAATTGTAGGAGGGGAAGGTGGTGTTGAGCAGAGCCACGTCCTTGGCGCCGGGCGCAACGGTATTGAACATGCCGGCCGACATTTCCAGCCAGTTCTTCACCTGCGCGCCGGTGATGACGACGGCCTGAACCGTGTTCGGATAGAGATAGAGGTCGGCGACGTTCTTGATGGCGATGTCGCCGGCCGGAACGTCGGTGTAGTAGTCCGCACCGCCGCGCCCGCCCGCCTTGAAGGGAGCAGCGGCCGAAAGAACCGGAAGGTCTTTGTATTCCGTGTCCTTCAGCATGTCCTGGATGTACCAGGTCTGCGCGTTGGAGACGATCTGCACCGAAGGATCGTCGGCCACCAGCGCAAAGTAGGAATAGAGCGGCGCCGAGGTCTTGCCGACCGGCGTGCGGACATAGGCAAGCGTCGCCTCGTGCTCGGCGCTGGCGGCGGCGAGGACATCGGCGCGGTCGGGCACATCAGCCACCACCTTCTTGTCTTCGCGGTGATAGATCGGCCGCGCCTCGGTGGTGAAATCGACGATCTTCCAGCTGTTGCCGTCCTTTTCCAAGAGAAGATCGATCAGGCCGAGATGCGAGCCCCAGAAGCCGCCCATGACGGCCGGCTTGCCAAGCAGCGTGCCCTTGACTGGATCGACGCCGTCGATGCCGTCAAAGCTCTTGGGGCCAGGGAAGACGAGATGCTGGTGGCCGGTAAACACGGCGTCGATACTCTCGACACCGGCAAGATAGAGCGAGGCATTTTCCATGCGGTCGCTCTGGCCGGAGCCATCGATGCCGGAGTGGGAGAGCGCGATGATGATATCGGCACCTTCCTCCTTCATCACAGGCACCCAAGCCTTGGCCGCCTCGACGATATCGCGCGTCTGTGCCTTCCCCTCGAGATTCTTGATGTCCCAGAGCATGATCTGCGGCGGCACGAAGCCGATGATGCCGATCTTCAGTTCGTTTGCGGCGCCGGAACCATCGGTGATGGTTTTTTCAACGATCGTGTAGGGCTTGAAGAACAGCTGGTCGTCCTTCGGATTCGCTGCGAGCTGCCCCTTGGTCAGGTTGGCGCAGACATAAGGGAAATTGGCACCACCCAGCACCTTGAACATATAGTCGAGGCCATAGTTGAATTCGTGGTTCCCCAGCGTGCCGGCCTCGTAGCCAAGCACGTTCATCGCTTTGATGACCGGGTGGACATCGCCCTCCTTCATGCCGTGCTGATAGGCCATGTAATCGCCCATCGGATTGCCCTGCAGGAAATCGCCATTGTCAACGAGGAAGGAATTACCGGCCTCGGCACGGATCTTGTCGATAATCGAGGCGGTGCGGGCAAGTCCCAGCGTGTCGTTCGGCTTGTCGCCGTAGTAGTCGTAAGGGAAGACGTGGACGTGGATGTCGGTGGTTTCCATGATGCGCAGATGCGCCTGGTTGGCGGCCGCGCGCGCGGCAAAGGGGTGCAGGAGAACCAGGGCGGAGGTGGCTGCGACACCGCTCAGGAGCGAGCGGCGGGTAATCGGGTGGAGCGCGAGGATGGATGACATCGTGAAGTCCTTATCTCTGACCGGTCATTGCCTGGTAAGGAACCTAAAGCGGCAAACGCCAGAATGCACCCCGTAAAATATCGGGTATTTTCGACAAGCTGCGGTGAAACAGCCGGGGCAGAGCATTGTGAGCATTGCTGTAGCAAGGTTCACGGAAATGAATTGGTTGATCACCCGTGTTTGGAGTAGGACGGCCGTAATGACAAAGGACTGCCATTGGCAGCCTGCAACGGGATGAAATGCCATGACTGACGCGAAACAAACACCAGCGGTGCAAAACGGCGATTCTCCTCGTGGCTTCGCCTTTGCGCTAACGGCCTATCTGCTCTGGGGTTTCCTGCCGTTCTTCATGAAGGCTGTGGCGCATATTCCGGCCTTCGAGGTTGTGGCGCACCGGATCGTCTGGTCGGTGCCGCTCGCCGGTGCCGTCTTGATCCTGCTTGGCCGCACGGAGGACGTGAAGGTGGCGTTGCGCAGCCCGCGCATGCTGAAGATGGCGATGCTGACGGCGGTGCTGATCACCATCAACTGGGGCATCTATGTCTGGGCGATCGGGGCAGGGCGGGCGCTCGAAACCGCGCTTGGCTATTATATCAATCCGCTGTTCTCGATCTTCCTCGGCGCGGTTCTTTTGAAGGAAAAGCTCAACCCGGCACAGATCGTGGCGATCGTTCTCGCCGCCATCGCCGTCGTTGTGCTTGCCTTCGATGCAGGTGGTCTGCCCTGGGTGTCTATCGGCCTGGCGCTGTCCTGGGGGCTTTATGCCTTCTTCCGCAAGACGTTGCCGGTTGGACCCAATCAGGGCTTCTTCCTCGAAGTGCTGTTGCTCAGCGTTCCCGCACTCGGCTATATCGCCTATCTGGAATTCACCGGGCAGGGCCATTTCACCGATACCGGCTGGGCCGATGTCGCGTGGCTGATGGCCTGCGGCGTGGTCACGGCGATCCCGCTGATGATCTACGCCAACGGCGCCAAGCTGTTGAAACTGTCGACGATCGGCATCATGCAGTACATCGCCCCGACGATGATCTTCATCATCGCCGTCTTCGTCTTCCACGAGCCTTTCGGCACATCGAAGCTGATAGCCTTCATCCTGATCTGGGCAGCGCTGGCGGTCTATTCGACATCGATGATCCTGGAAAGCCGCGCCCGCCGGGCAGCCGTGCCGAACGCGGCCGAATAGGCCAAAGCCACGCAAAATCCGCTTTGCGGGTTTGCGTGGCGCGATGAGCCTGGAGACATCCTGATCCCGATGGATCCGGACGTGCGTTAAGCGTCTTCCGGCCATTCACGGGCGCCATGCTGGACGAAGAGTATTTCTACCTGCGTATCTCCGACGCGGTAGGCAACAATGTAGGGCGTGCCGGGAATGACGAGTTCCCGCGTCCCGCGAATTTCGCCACGGCGTCCGATGAAAGGATTGCTGGACAGCAGCCTTTCTGTTTTTGCGTGAATGTCGTTGACGATGCGCGCAGCGGCCCGTGGGTTTCGCGTGGCAATGTAATCACCGATGCGGCTAAGCTCGAGCAGATAGCGTTTCGTCCATACGATCCGCACGGCCCTTATGCCTGGTTGTACTTGTTCAGAACCGCTGCAATGTCCTCCGAGGTGGCGAAATTGCCACGATCGGCTTCTTCGATGCCGTCCTGCACGCCTTCAACCCATTTTTCCTGCCAGGCAAGGGAGCGGCCATGCGATAGCGCATCCTCAATGATCTGCTGGCGCGTCAAAGCTGACCGGGCAGCCAGCTTATCGATGCGGCGGCTTAAATCTTCGGAAATGCTGTTTTTGTCGCTCATCAAAATATATTTCCGGCACACCTTGTTCTACCGCCAGAGTACAACTCTGCAGCCGGTCGATCAATACGGGCAGGAACCGGCCGAATGGTCTCGTCAAATACCATTGCGCCGCGACGATTACAGCTTGGCGATGATGCCGTCGTCGCCGTCGCGGTCGACCTGGCTGGCCCAATGGGCAAGCAGGGCCGGAACGACTTCGTCGGCGCTGTCGATGACCAGCGGCTGGACGAGGTGGGCGGTGTGGATGAAGCCGCTGTCGGCCATATGATGGATCAGCTTCATCAGCGGATCCCAGAAGCCGTTGATGTTGACCAGCACGATCGGTTTGCGGTGGCGGCCAAGCTGCGCCCAGGTCATGACCTCGACGATCTCCTCGAGCGTGCCAATGCCGCCGGGCAGGGTGACGAACGCATCCGAACGCTCAAACATCTTGTGTTTGCGCTCATGCATGTCCGGCGTCACGATCAGTTCGCTGAGCTGCCCCAGCGAATGGCGGGTGGCCTCCATATCCATCAGGAATTCTGGTATAATACCTGTCACGCGGCCGCCATGCGAAAGAACGCCGCTTGCGACGGCTCCCATGATGCCTTTCGTGCCGCCGCCATAGACGAGGCGAAGGTGATTTTCGGCGATGGATTTGCCGAGAATCCGGCCGGCGTCCATGAAGGACGGATCGCGTCCGGGCTGGGAGCCACAGTAGACGCAAACGGATCGAATCGGGATGTTTTTCTCGCTCATGCCCCAAAGAGACACCGTGGGCAGGATGCGTCAAGAAAAATGACGGGAAACGGGGCTTTCGGCCGGTCTGAACATGCGGCGATGCTTGTGGAAAACCTCGGGAATCGTTAGCATTTTTTAAGCTTGAGCTGACGTTATAGTGAGGTTGATTCCGTTCAACAGCAACTGACGGAAAGCTGCTGGCAGTAAGGCTTGGAAAAAGCTGCCCTTCTGCGCCCATGCCGGGCGTAGGCGGTTCCGGGCCATTTGGAGATGTGCATGATGAAGAACAAGGCCGGCTGGGTGGCTCTTATCGTCCTGGCAATTGCGACACTGCTGATGATTTTCTTTGTCATGCCCAATATCAACGGCAGTAAGGACAAGGTCACGGCGCAAGCTCCGGCGCAAACGCCAGCAGATACCGCCGATAGCAAAACGGCAGACGCCAAGCCGGCAGACGCCAAGAGTGCGCGCCCGGCCGCCGCAGGCGACACCGCGACTGCGACCGATGCCAAGCCCGCCGATGCGGCTTCGGCGTTGACCGTGCCTGCCTTCGACGTGCTGCGCGTCGAGCCCGATGGTTCGACGGTGATTGCAGGACGGGCACAGCCCAATACCAAACTGGAGATCGTCAACGGCGAAACAGTCGTTGCGACTGCAGATGTCGGTGCGACCGGCGATTTCGCTGCGATCTTCGATAATCCGCTGCCGGCAGGCGACTATCAGCTGACGCTGCGCAGCATCGGTGAAAACGGCGTGACCACGTCCTCGGATGAAGTCGCAACCGTCTCGATCCCGAAAGACAAGACAGGCGAATTGCTCGCCATGGTCTCCAAGCCCGGTGAGGCCAGCCGTATCATCACCAAGCCGGTAGCAGGCGCGGCCGCCGTTGCTTCCGGTCAAGTGGCCAAAGCCGAGCCTTCACCGGCGGTTGCACAGACCGCGACGGATGTCGCCCAGCCTGCCGGTACGGCAATTTCCGCTCAGCCTCCGGCGACAGGCGATGCGGCTGCCGCCGCAGCAACCGGCGACAAATCCGTTGTTGGCGTTTCGGCCGTCGAGATTGAAGGCAAGAAGATTTTCGTGGCCGGTAACGCCAAGGCGGGTGCGCTGGTGCGCATCTACGCCGACGACACGCTGGTCGGAGAAACCAAGACCGACGAGCAGGGCCGCTTCGTCGTCGACGGCACGATCGAGCTGCCTGTCGGCAACCACACGATCCGTGCCGACATGATGGGCGCTGATGGCAGCAAGGTCGAGTTGCGTGCCGCCGTGCCGTTCGATCGTCCGGCCGGTGATCAGGTGGCAGCCGTGGCGCAGGGTAACGCACAGGGTTCCGTCGTGCCGCTCGAAGGCGGCAGCTTCGATGGCTTGCGTCTGGAAGCGACCAAGGCTCTGAGCCTGCTGAAGGGCCTGTTTGCGGGTGGCAAGGTGCCGTCGGCAGAAGAACTGGCGGCGGCGCGTTCGGCGACAGAAATCGCTCTGAAGTCGCTCGCCGATTTCAAGGTTGCTGACAATCTGGATGCGAATGTCAAGGAAATGGCGGCCAAGACCGCCTCGGCCGCGACGGATGCGCTGACCATGCTGAAGGCGCTCCCCAAGGATGCGGCAAGTGTCTCTGCATCGCTCGGCAAGATCGAGACTGCGGTCGGTTCGGCCTTGATGCCGCGCACTGATGGTACGGGTAACGATGCCGTTGCCAGCCAAACCACGACACCGGCACCTGCTCAGGATTCTGCCGCAGCGGCAGGCACGGCACCGGTTGAAAGCAGCGATGCAGCCAAGCCTGCGACGACGGAGACGGCACAGAAGCCTGCCGCAGAGTCAGGCACTGCCGCTACGGTAACCGATGATGCCTCCGCTGCCACCGGCCAAGCATCTGCCGAACCGAAAACCGTCCAGCAGGCACCGTTACAGCAGAGCAAGACCTCGGTGATCATCCGCCGTGGCGACACGCTCTGGCAGATTTCGCGCCGCGTCTATGGCGCCGGTGTCCGCTACACGACGATCTACCTTGCCAATGAGGACCAGATCGCCGATCCGGACCGGATTCTTCCGGGCCAGATTTTCGGCGTGCCGGACAAGGCGATGTCGGAATCCGAATCGGAAGAGATGCACCGCAAGCATGTGAAGCATCTGCCCTGACCGGTTTTTAACTGCCGCTCCATTGCGGCTGCCGATGATAAGACCTATCTGAGATACAAAGCGGCGCCTTGAAAAGGGCGCCGCTTTTGATTGAAAATAGCATCTGCGCGCCACCTCCTCGATGTCCTTCATTGTCGTGACATCCAAGACGCGCAAGGACTGCCGCATGTGACGTGCGGTGGGTGAACGAAGGCGGGACAGGACGTGGCAGCGCAAAAGAAAACGGTATCGGCGGATTCGGGTAATCCGCTGCAGACGATCATCAATCTCTGGCCCTATATGTGGCCGAGTGACCGCACCGATCTGAAGATGCGGGTCGTCTGGGCGACCGTGATCCTGCTGGTCGCCAAGGTCGTGCTGCTGCTTGTTCCCTATTTTTTCAAATGGGCGACCGATGCGCTTAACGGCAAGACCGATATTGTCGGCGTCCTGCCGGCGGTCTTCACCGGTGCCGTCATGCTGGTGCTGGCTTATAATCTTGCCCGCCTGTTGCAGGCTGGTCTCAACCAGCTGCGCGATGCGCTGTTTGCCAGTGTCGGCCAGCATGCGGTGCGCCAGCTTGCCTATCGCACCTTCGTCCACATGCATCAGCTGTCGCTGCGCTTCCATCTGGAGCGGCGCACCGGCGGCCTGTCGCGCATCATCGAGCGCGGCACCAAGGGCATAGAAACGATCGTCCGCTTCACCATCCTCAACACGGTGCCGACGCTAATCGAGTTCCTGATGACGGCGGTGATCTTCTGGTGGGGGTACGGGTTCAGCTACCTGCTGGTCACGGCCGTCACCGTCGCCCTCTATATCTGGTTCACCATCAAGGCCAGCGACTGGCGTATTGCGATCCGCCGCTCGATGAACGACAGCGATACCGACGCCAACACCAAGGCGATCGATTCTCTGTTGAACTTCGAAACCGTAAAGTATTTCGGCAACGAGCAGATGGAAGCCCAGCGCTTCGATCAGTCGATGGAGCGCTACGAGCGTTCGGCGACGCAGGTCTGGACGTCGCTTGGCTGGCTGAACTTCGGCCAGGCGGTGATTTTCGGCGCAGGCACCGCGGTGATGATGGTAATGTCCGCCCTGGCGGTGCAGCGCGGCGAACAGTCGCTCGGCGATTTCGTCTTCATCAACGCCATGCTGATGCAGCTTTCCATTCCGCTCAATTTCATCGGCTTCGTCTACCGCGAAATCCGTCAGGGCCTGACGGATATCGAGCAGATGTTCGACCTGCTGGAAGTCGAGGCAGAGGTCGTCGATAGCCCGGATGCCAAGGAACTGGCGATCGACAAGGGCGCCATCGCCTTCAAGGATGTGCATTTCGCCTATGATCCGGCCCGGCCGATCCTCAAGGGCATCTCTTTCGAGGTGCCGGCCGGAAAGACGGTCGCCGTCGTCGGTCCCTCGGGTGCCGGAAAATCAACCTTGTCGCGGCTGCTCTACCGGTTCTACGACGTGCAGGACGGTTCGATCACCATCGATGGTCAGGACGTGCGCGACGTGAAGCAGAAGAGCCTGCGCGCCGTCATCGGCATGGTGCCGCAGGATACCGTGCTGTTCAATGACACCATTGCCTACAATATCCGCTACGGCCGCATCTCCGCCACACAAGCGGAGGTCGAGGCGGCAGCCGACATCGCCCAGATCGGCGGTTTCATCAAGAGCCTGCCGGAAGGCTATGGCGCCATGGTCGGTGAGCGCGGCCTGAAGCTGTCTGGCGGCGAGAAACAGCGCGTGGCGATCGCCCGCACCGTTTTGAAAAGTCCACCGATCCTGATTCTCGACGAGGCAACCTCGGCGCTCGATACCCGCACCGAGCAGGAAATCCAGACGGCCCTCGACATCGTCTCGCAGAACCGCACGACGCTGGTGATCGCTCACCGGCTGTCCACCGTCATCCATGCCGATGAGATCATCGTCCTGAAGGACGGCGGCATCGCCGAGCGAGGCACCCATGGCGAACTGATCGACCGAGACGGTCTCTACGCCTCGATGTGGAACCGTCAGCGTGAGGCAACGCAGGCGGAAGAGACACTCAAGAAGGTGCGCGAGAGCGACGATCTCGGCGTCATCGTTCGTGGCCCGGCAGCGGTCTGAGCGTCAGTCGCCCGGTCCTGCAAACAGGATCAGGTTGCCGTTCGGATCAAGCACGATGAAAGTCCGTGCGCCCCAGGGCTGTGTCTTCAATGTCTGCTGAAAGGTAATCCCGGCCGCCTGATACTCAAGGAAGAGTGCCTTGATATCAGCGGCGCTGTCGAGCGTTATCGCCGCCGACAGCAGTTCCTCACGCTGGCGGATATCGCCCACGAACACAGGCTCTGAAACAAGCCGAAGGCAAAGCCGCGCCTTGTCTCGTTTAACGATGCCGAAGAATGGCGGATCACCATAGGAGAAATCGACGGCAAAGCCGAGTTTTCCGGTGAAGAAACTGAGGGATGCGGCGAAGTCGGAGACATAGAGAACCGCCTCTGTCCCGCTGAGATAGGGACGTTCAGAGATTGTCCCGGTGGGATTGTTCATGGCGTGGGTTCCTGTCGTCAGCGCCTCCCATCGCTCAAATCCATTCTGGCGGGCAACAAGCTCCTGTGCATCGGCCAGCGAGAACGGTGCATCCAGTACGTCGCGGTCAGCGAGATGCCTGAAACGGGGCAGGGTGGCGCGAATGACCGCCGCCACGGGATGGTGCCGTTCACGATGCCAGCGCAGATATCGCTTGGCCTGCTTCTTCAGGTTTTCGATGTTTGGCATGGGCGCAACTACGGTTTCTGTCGTAGGTGGGCTTAGCCCCTTCGGCTCCTGCCGATGCGCCCTACAGCAACAAGGAGATTTTCTTTCGTCGCACGTAGATTGTCAACATGGCTGCAAAGCAACCGCCCCGCATTGCTCCCGCCATGTTTTCAGGTTAGGTCGATGGCGTTAAATTTGCAGGAGATGCCGTAAGATGAGCTTGATCAACACAGTGCGCAACACACTGGTTCCGGTGCACAAGGAAGGTTATCGCTTTATTGCCGGTTTCTTCGTTGTTTCGCTGGTTCTCGGTTTCCTCTGGGAGCCACTGATGTGGGTCGGCTTCATCCTGACAGCCTGGTGCGCGTATTTCTTCCGCGATCCCGAGCGTATGACGCCGCTCGACGACGATCTGGTGATCAGCCCGGCCGATGGCCGCGTCTCGTCGATCGCGATGATGACGCCGCCGGAAGAGCTTGGCCTTGGAACGGTGCCGATGCTGCGCATCACCGTGTTCATGAATGTCTTCAATTGCCATGTGAACCGTGCGCCGATGCGCGGCAAGATCAGCCGGATCGCCTACCGGGCCGGTAAATTCGTCAATGCCGAACTCGACAAGGCGAGCCACGAGAACGAGCGCAACGGCCTCGTCATCGAAACCACGCATGGCGACATCGGTGTCGTCCAGATTGCCGGCCTTGTTGCCCGGCGCATCATGTGCTGGTCGGCCCCGAACGACACGCTGCAGGTGGGCGAACGGTTCGGCCTCATCCGCTTTGGCTCGCGCCTCGATGTCTTCCTGCCGGAAGGTGCCGAGCCCCGCGTCAGCCTTGGCCAGACGGCCATTGCCGGTGAAACCGTTCTGGCGGAATTCGGCTCTGCCAAGGGACCGGTCATCAGCCGTCGCGGTTGATGCAAGAGGCGAAAGCGAAACAGGAGCAGATCATGGAAACGCCCTTTCCGCCCTTTGACCCGCACGGTCCGAACGACGACGAGGCCCGTGGCCCGCGCCTTCGAGAAATTCCGTTGCGGCTGCTCGTGCCCAACCTGATTACGGTGCTTGCCATCTGTGCCGGGCTTTCCGGCATTCGTCTCGCCTTCGAAGGCCGCTTCGAGCTTGCCGTTGCCATGGTGCTGGTCGCAGCCTTCCTCGATGGTATCGACGGGCGCGTCGCCCGTCTCTTGAAGGCAACGTCGAAGTTCGGCGTGCAGATGGATTCGCTCGCCGACATCGTCAATTTCGGCGTCGCGCCGGCGCTCGTCCTCTATGCCTATGTGCTTGATCAGGCACGGTCGTTTGGCTGGATCGCAGCGCTGATCTACGTCATCGCCGCCGGTCTTCGTCTGGCCCGTTTCAACGTCATGGCCGAGCGCGACATCAAGGCCAAATGGCAGTCGGAGTATTTCGTCGGCGTGCCGGCCCCGGCCGGAGCCATGCTGGTTTTGCTGCCCGTCTATCTTGGGCTGCTGGGCGTCGAGACGGACCGCGTGCTGGGCCTGATTTCGTCCGCCTACACCGCCCTCATTGCATTCCTGCTCGTCAGCCGTCTGCCGGTCTGGTCGGGCAAGTCGGAAAACCGCGTCCGTCGCGATCTGGTTCTCCCGGTCATTCTGGTTGTTGTGCTCTATGTCGCAACGCTGATGAGCTTTACGTGGGAAACGATGGCCATTACCGCCGTCGGCTATCTGCTGACGCTACCGTTCGGCGCGCGCGCCTGGCACCGCAAATATGGCAGCAAATGGCCGGGTCACCCCGATCATTCGCAGCCCGGAGAAGATGGCCTGCCGGGCGACAAGACTTAGACATGACATTGAGTTCATAGAAAATGCCGCCGGCAACGTTGTTGCGGGCGGCTTTTTTGTGCCGGCGTTCACGCAGCTGCGAAGAATCTCAATCCGGCAGGCGGTAGTCGGCGATGCGGTTTTCGCGGACGATGAAGAGCTTGCCGGTCTCCGTCTGATCCGGACCAACCAGCGGCAGCAACTTTGCGGCCACCTCGGACGGATGCGGTACAGTCGACGGGTCTTCGCCTGGAATGGCCTGTGCCCGCATGGCAGTGCGGGTGGCGCCGGGATCGACCGAGAGGATGCGCAAGGGCAGGCGCTGCGTTTCCCCGGCCCAGGTGCGGGCCAGCGCTTCGACGGCGGCCTTGGAGGCGGAGTAGGGTCCCCAGAAGGGCTTGCACTTATGGGCGGCGCTTGACGACAGGACCAGCGCGCGTCCGGCATCGGACTGCTGCAGCAGCGGATCAACGGACCGGATCAGCCGCCAGGTGGCCGTGACGTTGACGGTCATCACCTTTTCAAACACCTTGGCCTCGACATGGCCGACCGGCGAGATGACGCCAAGCACGCCTGCATTGGCGACGAGAATGTCGAGCTTGCCCCAGCGTTCGTTGATGGCGCCGCCGAGCTTGTCGATCGCTGCCATATCTGCAAGGTCGAAAGGAACCAGCGTTGCGGGCAGGCCGCCCGCGGACTTGATTGCGTCATCGAGATCTTCCAGGCCGCCGACCGTGCGGGCGCAGGCGATGACCTGTGCGCCGGCTTTCGCCAGTTCAAGTGCGGTGAAATAGCCGATACCGCGCGATGCGCCGGTGACCAAGGCAATGCGGCCTTTGAGATCGATCATGTCTGGGTGGCTCCGAATTCATTGATGCGGGCTTGCTGTGCCACACGTCCTGCTTCCCGCGCAAGCCGGGAACCGGATGTTGAGGGAACAAGCGCGATCCTCAAGCCCTTTCGGGCTCAAGGAAGGGGATCAGCCATTGCTGGCAAGCATGGAAAGCTTGGGGCTTACGGCTTCACCATTCTTGTCGAGCAACCGTGTCGGATAGTCGCCGGTGAAATAGTGATCGGTAAACTGCGGCCGGGCATTGTTGCGGTCCTCGCCGCCGACGGCGCGATACAAGCCATCGATCGTCAGGAACTCCAGCGAATCGGCGCCGATGAATTTCGCCATCGCCTTGATGTCGTTGTACTGGTTGGCGAGCAGCTTTTCGGCATTCGGCGTGTCGATGCCGTAGAAATCCGGGAAGAAAATCATCGGGCTGGCAACGCGGATGTGAACTTCGGTTGCGCCGGCATCCCGGATCATCTGGACGATCTTCAGCGAGGTTGTGCCACGCACGATCGAATCATCGACGAGCACGACACGCTTGCCTTCGATCATCGCGCGGTTGGCCGAATGCTTCAGCTTGACACCGAAGGCGCGGATTTGCTGCGTCGGCTCGATAAAGGTACGGCCGACATAGTGGTTGCGGATGATGCCGTATTCGAACGGAATGCCGCTCTGCTGGGCATAGCCGAGCGCTGCGGGCGTACCGCCATCCGGCACCGGGACGACGACATCGGCCTCGACCGGCGATTCCTTGGCAAGGTTGATGCCCATGTTCTTGCGGGCCACATAGACGCTACGGCCGCCGACCACGGAATCGGGACGGGCAAAATAAACATATTCGAACAGGCAGAGCCGCTCCGGCTGCGGATTGACGGGCTTGCGCGCATCGATCTGGATCGAGCCATCGGCCTGGATCTCGCAGATGATCACTTCGCCGTTCTCGACGTCGCGGATGTACTTCGCACCGATAATGTCGAGTGCGCAGGTTTCCGAGCAGAAGATCGGCTTGCCGTCGAGTTCGCCCATCACCAGCGGCCGGATGCCGGTGGGGTCGCGGGCCGCGATCAGCTTGGTGCGGGTCATGGCCACCATCGAATAACCGCCTTCCATCTGGCGGATGGCATCGATGAAGCGGTCGGCTGTCGAGGTGTGGCGCGAGCGGGCGATGAGATGAAGCACGACTTCGGTATCCGATGTCGACTGACAGATGGCGCCGGTGGCGATGATCTGGCGGCGCAGCGTCAGGCCGTTGGTGAAGTTGCCGTTATGGGCAATGGCGATACCACCGACTTCGAGTTCGGCAAACAGCGGCTGCACGTTGCGCAGTGCCACTTCGCCCGTGGTCGAATAGCGCGTATGGCCGATGGCAATCGAGCCGGGCAGCTTTGCGAGAACTGCGGGGTCGGTATAGTGGTCGCCGACCAAGCCCATGCGCTTTTCGGTATGGAACTGCTTGCCGTCGAAGGTGACGATACCGGCGGCTTCCTGGCCGCGATGCTGCAGGGCGTGCAGCCCGAGCGCCGTCAGCGTCGCGGCATCCGGGTGTCCCAGAATGCCGAACACGCCGCATTCTTCATGCAGCGTGTCGCCGTCGATCTCATCGTGAATTTCTGCGGCTCGCAAATGGGTCATCGCTGTTGGCCTTTGTGTTAACGGCTGGAACGCGTTTGGCATATCGTATCGGGTCTTGCGGCCTTCAAGCCGTCATGACTTGAGGGTTTCGCATATCATCATTGCAAAATGCACAGAGCCCGCCGGAGCGGGCTCTCATTTTAGCATCCGGCCTTAGCCGTTGGTAGCTGCGCCGTTGGTGGCGGGCGTTTCTTCGGCCGGGGGCTGAGTGGTCGCGCCAGCAGGGGCCTCGTTTTCGCCTTCGCCGGTCGTGTCCTTACCGCGCAGGCGGTCGAGAATGGTGGCATCGGCATTTTCAGGCAGGAGCGCGATCAGCTTGCCGCCGAGATTGTCGAGCAGCGGCTTGGATTTTGCGGTTGTGACCCAGACCGGCTGCTGCTGCGGGGCGACCAGCCAGTTGAAGAACAGCATGGCGACGACGACCAGCAGGACGCCACGCGCCGCGCCAAAGAGAAAGCCGAGTGTCCGGTCCAGCGCCCCGATGCGGCTGTCGATGATGAAATCGGCGATCCGCATGGTGATGAAGGAGACGATGATCAGCGCGACGAGAAAGACGACGCCGGCCGAGCCGATCATCGCGACTGTATCGCTGCTGGTGTAGTTCTTGGCGTAAGGCAGGAGATATGGGTAGAGAAAATAGGCGGCAGCTGCAGCGCCGACCCAGCTTGCGACCGACAGAACTTCCCGGGAAAAACCGCGAACCATCGCCAGAATGGCCGAGAAGAGCGCGACGCCGAGAACGATACCGTCGAGAATTGTAATGGGCATATTGTCCTACTCCGAAACCGCCTTGAGACGGCCCCACGCTGATTTTTCGCGAACCATATATGATGACGCGAGGGGCGTCTTTCGATGGTCCATGATTGAACACTGTTTTCACCGGAATTCGCCATTTTTAAGCGGCAATTTCCTCAATCATCATTATCCGCCTGCTTCAGGGCTCCCTTCGAGCCGGCAATGCGCGCCACCAGATCCGGCAAGCTTTCCATCTCCGCGCAACTCATGCCGTTGCCCTTGGGCAGGTCGGCGGAGGCGGAAGGCAGGACGGCCTGTGAAAAGCCGAGTTTTTCGGCTTCTTTAAGGCGCTGGGCGGTATGCGCAACCGGCCGGATGGCCCCGGACAGACTGACTTCGCCGAAATAGACGCAATCGGAGGGAAGGGCAAGACCGGCAAGCGAGGAAACCAATGCGGAAGCGACCGCAAGGTCTGCCGCGGGCTCCGAAATCCGGTATCCACCGGCAATATTGAGATAAACGTCGTGCTGACCGAGTCGTACCCCGCAATGGGCCTCGAGCACCGCAAGGATCATCGACAGCCGTGCCGAATCCCAGCCGACGACGGCGCGGCGCGGCGTTCCAAGCGATGTTGGCGCCACCAGCGCCTGGACTTCGACCAGCACGGGCCGTGTCCCCTCCATGCCGGCGAAGACCGCAGCACCCGGCGATTTCGCGTTACGCTCGCCGAGAAACAGTTCGGACGGATTGGTGACTTCGCGCAGTCCCTTGTCGGACATCTCGAACACGCCGATCTCGTCGGTCGGGCCAAAACGATTCTTGACGGTGCGCAGGATGCGGTAGTGATGGCCGCGGTCGCCTTCGAAATAGAGTACAGCATCGACCATATGTTCGACGACGCGCGGACCGGCGATCTGGCCTTCCTTGGTGACGTGGCCGACCAGAACGATGGCGGCCCCCGTCTGCTTGGCAAAACGGATCATCGCCTGAACGCCGGTGCGCACCTGCGTCACCGTGCCGGGTGCCGAATCGGCCGTGTCGCTCCAAAGCGTCTGGATCGAATCGATGATGGCGAGGTCCGGCCGCTTACCTTCGCCGAGTGTGGCAAGGATATCCTCGACGTTGGTTTCGGCAGCCAGAAGTACCTCGGTATCGGCAGCCCCCAGCCGTTGTGCCCGGAGCCGCACCTGCGCCACGGCCTCTTCGCCCGAGACATAGATGATCCTGTGACCGCGCCGCGAGAGAGCCGCGGCCGCCTGCATCAGCACCGTCGATTTGCCGATGCCGGGATCACCGCCGATCAGCACGGCCGAACCGCGCACGAACCCGCCGCCGGTTGCCCGGTCAAGCTCGGAAATCCCCGTCTGAATGCGCGGTGCATCCTCGATCTCGCCCGATAGCGTGGTGAGCGCAACGGGACGGCCCTTCTTCGGCGTCCGGCCAGGCCCGCCGCCGATTCCGCCCATCGGGTCTTCCTCGACGATCGTGTTCCACTGGTTGCAGCCTTCGCATTTCCCCACCCACCGGGCGTGAACGGTTCCGCAGTTCTGGCAGATGAATTGTGTCCGGGCTTTCGCCATCAAATTTCGCTTTCGGGGAAGTCTTCGGAGGTCATGTCCTGGCGGCCGTGAAGGATGCGGACAGGTGAAACGCGAGGATGGGGCGGCGGGAGGTCAGGTTGCAAAAATAGCGATGATCTCCTTTTGTTCCAATCTATAACATCACTTTCCCGATTCCAAGCCGCAATCTCGAAAAGCTATCAGGCCTCGATATACGCCCGCTCATACCGGCTCCCGAGGCTCGTCAGCATCTCGTAGCCGATCGTGCCACCGGCGCGGGCAACGTCATCGATGGCGACATGATTGCCGAACAGTTCGATATAGTCGCCGGGTCGAACGGCATTGTCAGCAAAATCAGTGATGTCGAACAGGCTGAGATCCATGGTGACGCGGCCGAGATGCGGCACCTTCTGTCCGTGCAGGAAGCCGTAGGCACCCGATGGTGTCGCCTGGCGCAGGGTGACGCCGCCGCCGGAGACCGAGCGGTGATAGCCGTCGGCATAGCCGATGGCGACGATCGCCACCCGGCTGTCGCGGGAAAACTGGGCCGAGCCGCCATAGCTTGCCGTGTCGCCGGTCCGTACACGGCGGATCTGCAGGATGCGCGCCTCGGCCGTCACCACCGGTTTCATCGGATTTTTCACGTCATTGACGGCTTCGCCGCCATAGGTAGCAATGCCCGGGCGGGTCATGTCGAAATGGAAATCTGGTCCCAGATGAATGCCTGCCGAATTGGCAAGGCTTGATTCGACGCCTTCGAAAGCGGCCGTAACCGCGCGGAATGATTCGAGTTGCCGGCGGTTGAGCGGATGCGCCTGATCGTCGGCGCAGGCGAGATGGCTCATGACCAGAATGGGCGAGAAGCTCGCGGGGCGAGCCGGATCACCGGCAAGTGCCAGTGCTTCGTCCAGCGTCAGCCCCAGGCGGTTCATGCCGGTATCGATGTGTAGGACGCAAGGATGATCGCCGCGCTCCGACAGCACCGACATGAAGAAGGCCAGTTGCTCCTCGGAATTGATGATTGGCACTAGACCATTGTCGAAGAATAGCTGCTCGTTGCCCGGCCACATACCGGCAAGAATATGGATGCGGCCATCCGGAACGATCGGGCGAAGCGCCACGCCTTCCTCGACACTGGCGACGAAGAAATCCCGGGCACCTGCGGCATAGAGCGTGCTTGCCGCAGGTTCGATGCCGATCCCATAGGCATTGGCTTTCAGCACCGCCGCGGCCCGCGCCTTGCCGGACAATTTGTCCATATGGCGCCAGTTGCTGGCGAGCGCACCGAGATCGATGGTCAGACGGTTGGACGCAGCCTCAAAGGCGGGATCGGCGAAGGGGGGAGTGTGCAAATTGGCCATGGCAAGAGAGATACAGCCAGATCGGGGCGGCTGCAATCGTCAGCACCATGCATCGGCCGGCACCGTGCGTTGTGTGGCCCGCGATCGCAACGGTTGCGATCACGGAAAGGGCGACGTTTCGCCCGCCGGATTACATCAGCGATGATGTGATCAGCGGTTCGACTTCCATGAAGCCTTCGTAGATCATCTTCAGCGCGACGAAGAGGATGATGGCAAGGCCAAGATAGGAAACCCAGGGGAAGCGGTGCAAAAGCTTGGCGATGTAGGATGCGGCAATGCCCATCAGCGCGACGGATACCGCAAGGCCGAGGATGAGGATGTTCGGATGCTCGCGCGCGGCACCGGCCACGGCCAGCACGTTATCGAGCGACATGGAAACGTCAGCGATGACGATCTGGATTGCGGCCTGCTTCAGCGTCTTGCGCGGCGCGCCGTTGCCGACTGTGCCGCTCTTGTCCATGTCTTCGCCGGTCAGCGTCTCCAGGCCCTCGTTTTCCTCCTTCGCGGACGTCCGCAGCTCGCGCCACATCTTCCAGCAGACCCACAGAAGCAGGATGCCGCCGACGAGCAGAAGACCGAGAATCTGTAGAAGCTGGGTGGCGAGAAGGGCGAAGATGATACGCAGGACTGTGGCTGCAGCGATGCCGATTAGGATCGCCTTGCCACGCTGTTCCTTGGGAAGACCGGCTGCCGCAAGACCGATGACAATGGCATTGTCGCCTGCGAGAACGAGATCGATCGCAAGCACCTGCAGCAGCGCGATAATAGCTTCCGTCAACTGATTTCTCCAGACTGCCCTTCGCGGCCAAGGGCTGCGAAGGCTTTGCTAAATTTCTTCCCGCTTAACCGCAAGTCTGGATATTTGCAACACGGCCAGCGGCCGTTGCCGGGGGAAGGGTCATTTTTCGCGGGTCACGGTTCCTCGTATTGGGTGAAGGACGGATCTGCCAGATCGGTGAAGCGGGTGAATTCCGACTGGAAGGCGAGCTTGACCGTGCCGGTCGGCCCGTGACGCTGCTTGGCGATGATCACGTCCGCCGTGCCCTTGACCGATTCGAACTTCTGTTTCCACTCTTCGTATTTCGGGTCGAACTCGTCGCGCGGTTCAAGGTTCTTCACGTAATATTCTTCGCGGAACACGAACAGCACGACGTCGGCGTCCTGCTCGATCGAGCCGGATTCACGCAGGTCGGAGAGCTGCGGGCGCTTGTCTTCGCGGCTTTCCACCTGACGGGACAGCTGCGACAGCGCGATGATCGGCACGTTCAGTTCCTTGCCGAGCGCCTTCAGGCCCGTGGTGATCTGGGTGATTTCCTGCACGCGGTTTTCGCCGGACTTTCCCGAGCCGGTCATCAGCTGGATATAGTCCACCACCAGGCAATCGAGGCCGCGCTGGCGCTTCAGGCGGCGGGCGCGGGCCGATAGCTGGGCGATCGAGATACCACCGGTCTGGTCGATATAGAGCGGCGTTTTCTGCATCGTCTGGGAAAAGACGACCAGCTTCTCGAACTCGGCTTCGGAAATATCACCGCGCCGGATTTTTGAGGACGAAACGTCGGTCTGCTCGGAGATGATACGCGTGGCCAGCTGTTCGGAGGACATTTCGAGCGAGTAGAAACCGACAACGCCGCCATTCTTCGCCTTGAAGGAGCCGTCTGCCTGGACTTCCGGTTCATAGGCATGCGCCACGTTCCAGGCGATGTTGGTGGCAAGCGAGGTCTTGCCCATGCCCGGGCGTCCGGCCAGAACGATCAAGTCGGAGCGTTGCAACCCGCCCATGCGGGCATCGAGCGACAGGATGCCGCTGGAAATGCCGGAAAGATGGCCGTCGCGCTCGAAGGCCTGTCCGGCCATGTCGATCGCCAGGGCCACGGCATCGTTGAACGCCTGAAAGCCGCCGTCGTAGCGGCCGGTTTCGGCAAGTTCGAACAGCCGGCGTTCGGCATCTTCGATCTGGCTCTGCGGCGGCATGTCGAGCGGTGCGTCATAGGCGATATTGACCATGTCCTCGCCGATGGTGATCAGCGAGCGGCGCAGCGCCAGATCGTAGATCGCCCGGCCATAGTCCTCCGCGTTGATGATCGAGACGGCTTCCGAGGCGAGGCGGGCAAGATACTGCGCCACCGTCATGTCGCCGACCTTCTCGTCGGCCTTCAGAAAGGTCTTGATCGTCACCGGATTGGCGGTCTTGCCCATGCGGATGATGTCGCCGGCGACCTCGAAGATTTTACGGTGCAGGGGCTCGTTAAGATGGACGGGCTTCAGAAAGTCCGAGACGCGGTAGAAGGCATCGTTGTTGACCAGGATAGCGCCCAGCAACGCCTGTTCCGCCTCAAGATTGTTTGGCGCTTCGCGATAGGCTGTGTCGCCCTGATCTTTCGTCATGGGTACAATTCTCCGCGCTGCTTCATTCATGGCGTTCCGCCTTTGTCTTTCGTCATTTTTGGTGTGCCACCGGTTTGAGCGGCTTGCTGCCAAGCGTCAATGACCTGGCTGCAACAGTGGCCGCCACAGTGGCAGTAGCGGCCAGCCGTCACCGTTGTTCACAGGGGCTTATGGGCGAACTCGAAAAATCTGTCGATAGCGCTATTTCCTGTTGACCGGATTCCTTTCGAATCGGCGTCCGGCAGTAGGTTGCGGTGTCTTACCCCGATCCATTGCAGTTCACACGGTTTTTACCTGAGACGGGATCAACAGCTTGAAAGACGGACCTCGATCGATTAAGTAGGACTAAAATAAGTAGTATGCTACTAATATGAAAAAGGTACGAAATGTTGAACTCCGCCGTCAATCGCGAACTCTTCGATGCGCTGGCTTCGGTGAACCGCAAGCTGCGGGCGCTGTTTGATGCGCGGGTGAAGGAGCGGGGGCTGACGCTGTCGCGTGCCAGAGCCCTGTTTGCCCTGTCGAAGCGCGATGGCCTCAATCAGCGCGAACTGGCCGACGAGCTCGGCATCGAGACGCCGACGATCGTGCGCCTGCTCGATGGTATGGAGAAGCAGGGGTTCATCGAGCGGCGGGTCGAGGCGAGCGATAGACGTGCCAAGCAGATCCACATGACAGCCCACGGCCGCGGCATCGCCGACGAAATCGACAAGCTCGCCTGCGAAATCCGTGAACAGGTGCTGGGCGGTGTCGATGCGCGGGACAAGGCGACAGCTTTGCAGGTGGTCAGCCTGATGAATGGCAATATTCTTGCCATCGGCCGGAACTGAGCTGCACATGAGCACGGTGGACCAGCGGATCGATGATGACAATGACATCGAGCGCGAACCGCCGGTCGCCGATCCGGTCCCACTCCCCATCCAGCCGCCGCCGGAGCCGATGAGCCCGGCGAGGGCTGCCATCTACATGGTGTCCTCGCTTCTCCTGTTTCTTACACAGGGCCTGGGCATGAACCTGCTCAACGCCAATATCTACCAGCTTCAAGGATCACTCTCGGCAACGACATCGGAAATCGCCTGGCTCTCGGCCGCTTACATGGCGCCCTATGCCTCGATGTCGATCGGGCTGTTCAAGATTCGCGCCCAGTTTGGCCTGCGGCGGTTTGCCGAACTCAGCATCATCTGTTTCGTTTTTGCGTCCGTCCTCAATCTCTTCGTCTCCGACCTGCATTCGGCAACCGTCGTCCGCTTCCTCAGCGGCATGGCGGCGGCGCCTCTGTCGACACTCGGCTTCCTCTACATGCTCGAAGCCTTCCCGCCGGCGCGTAAATTGTCGGTGGGGGTGAGCCTTGCCTTGATGAACACGACGCTCGCAGCGCCGATCGCCCGCATCATCTCGCCGCCGCTGATGGATCTCGGCGGCTGGCATGCGCTTTACACCTTCGAGATGGGGCTGGCATTGATGGCGCTGCCGGTCGTCTATCTTCTGCCGTTGACGCCGCCGCCACGTGCAAACGTCATCCAGAAGATGGACATTCTCAGTTATCTGTTGCTGGCCGTTGGTTTCGGTTGTCTGGCGGTCTTCTTGACGCTCGGACGGCTCTACTGGTGGTTCGAGGCGTCGTGGCTCGGTTTGCTTTTGGCCGGATCGATCGCAGCGTTGACGCTGATGGTGGCGCTTGAGTTGCCGCGTAAATTACCTTTGATCGATCTTCGCTGGGTGTTCTCGAAAGAGAACATGCATATGGCCGGCATCCTGCTTCTGTTTCGTGTTGTCAGTTCCGAGCAGACCACGACAGCGGCCAATTTCTACATGCAGCTGGGTTTGCTCAACGAGCAGACGCAGACGATGTACGCGATCATCCTGATGGCCTCGATTGCCGGCGGGCTAGCCTGCACGGTTCTGATGCTGACGAGATATGTCGAAACGGCGCATGCGCTGGCCCTGGTGTTGATCGCCACCGGCGCCTTTCTCGACAGCCAATCGACGAGCCTCACCCGGCCGGAGCAGATGTATCTTAGCCAGGCGATGGTGGCGGCGGGCGCTGCGATGTTCCTGCCGCCGGTCATGTCCCGAGGATTTGCTGCCGCCCTGGCCAGGGGGCCAGCTTTCATCGTCAATTTCCTGCTGATCTTCCTGTTCACCCAGAGCATCGGAGCGCTTTTGGCACAGGCGGCGCTCGGTTCTTTTGTCACCCTGCGGGAAAAATTCCACTCCAACGTCCTGGTCGAGCATATCCTGCTTACAAATCCCTTTGTGGCGCAGCGCGTGTCGCAACTCTCCGCCTCTTATGGCAAGGTCATCACCGACAAGTCGCTGCTGAATGCCGAAGGCCTGCAATTGCTTGGCCAGCAGGTGACGCGCGAAGCCAATATCCTTGCCTATAACGACGCCTTTCTCGTCATTGCCGTTGCCTCCGCCATTGGTCTTGTCCTGCTGCTCGGACATCTCGCTTGGCAGCGCCTCATTCCGCACAAAACAGCCGCGAGTGCGGTTGCCACCCAGTCCTGACACGCCCAGAGTTCATCCATGCTGAAGACATTTCGTTCCCCCGCGACCATCCTGACGCTCCTGGCAGGCCTTGCCGGCGTGCTACTGGTCCTCTACGCATGGCGCCTGCCGCCGTTTGCCACCACCGTAGAGATGACCGACAACGCCTACGTTCGCGGTTTTGTGACGATCGTCAGCCCGCAGCTGTCCGGCTATGTGGCAGCAGTCCCGGTCAAGGATTATGAGGCGGTCAGGGCAGGGCAGGTTTTGGTGAAGATCGACGATCGGATTTTTGCCCAGAAGCTGGCGCAAGCCAAGGGTACGCTGGACGCGCAGAAGGCGTTGCTTGCCAACTCATACCAGCAGGAGCTCTCGGCCAGGGCAAGCATCGTCGCCAGCGAAGCCCAGCGCGACATCACTGCCGCCGCGTTGACGAGGGCCAATCAGGCCTGGGTGCGGATTCAACCGCTGGCCGAAAAGGGTATCGCCACATCGGTCGATGTCGACACCGCTCAGGCAACGCTTAATCAGGCAAAGGCCGGTGTCGATCAGGCGACGGCGGCGATCGAGGTGTCTCGCCAAAATCTTGCCACCACGATCGGCTCCAGGGCAGGGCTCGAAGCCGGTGTGCGCAGCGCGGAAGCTGCCGTCCAGCTGGCGCAGATCGATCTCGACAACACCACGATCACCGCGCCGCAGGATGGCAGGCTTGGCGAAGTCGGCGCGCGGCTCGGGCAGTATGTGACGGCAGGCACGCAATTGATGGCCGTTGTGCCGAAGGATGTCTGGATCATCGCCAATTTCAAGGAAGCCCAGCTTGATGGGATGAAGATCGGCCAGCCGGTGGTGTTTACGGTGGATGCCCTTAACAAGGCGCGGTTGAACGGCCATGTCGAGCGCTTTTCGCCGGCGGCCGGCTCCGAATTCAGCGTCATCCGTGCCGACAATGCCACCGGTAATTTCACCAAGGTGGCCCAGCGTGTCGGCGTTCGCGTTTCGATCGATCCGGACCAACCGCTGGCAGCAGCTTTGGCGCCGGGCATGTCGGTGGAGGTCAGCGTCGACAAGGCGGCGGAACCGCAACTGCTAAAGTAATTGCCAATCAACCCTTGAAACGCGAAAGGCCCGCGATTTGCATCGCGGGCCTTTCGTTTTGCCGGTCTGGCAAGATAGGTGCCGCCGGTGCACCGATCGTTTTGACGATTACTCGTCTTCGCCTTCGAATTCGGCTTCCGGGTTGAAGAAGTCTTCCGGCTTCAGGGCGTCTTCGTCAACGCCGTAGATGGCGTCGGCCGACGTCAGGCTTTCGCCCTTGAGCTGACGCTCAGCTTCTTCAGCCGAACGGGCAACGTTCATCTGAACCTTGATTTCGACTTCCGAATGCAGGTGCAGGACAACGTCGTGCAGGCCGATGGTCTTGATCGGGTTGTTCAGGTCGACCTGGTTGCGGCCGATGTTGAAGCCTTCGGCAGCCAGAACGTCGACGATGTCGCGGGCAGCAACCGAACCGTAGAGCTGACCGGTTTCGCCGGCCGAACGGACGACGATGAAGGACTTGCCGCCAAGCGTTTCGGCGACAGCCTGGGCTTCGGACTTGCGCTCGAGGTTACGGGCTTCAAGCGTTGCACGCTCGGCTTCGAAACGCTTCTTGTTGGCTTCGTTGGCGCGCAGCGCCTTGCCGAGCGGCAGCAGGTAGTTACGGGCAAAGCCGTCGCGAACCTTGACGGTTTCGCCCATCTGGCCGAGCTTGGCAACGCGTTCGAGAAGAATGACTTGCATTGGTTTAGTCCTTTCGTGTGTCTGTTCAGAGGTCTTTAGTGTCAGTCTCAGTGGTTTTCCCTGCCGGTGACAGCGCGATGGCGCGCCGCGTGTCCATCAGACCCGACAGGAGAAAGAAGAATGCCGGGATCGTGAAGAGCAAAACCGACAGATAGCCAAGCCACAACACGGGAAGCCGCCAGGACTTGCCGCGTGTGCGGAAATGGAAGACGGCAAAGCCGGCCAGCATGAATCCGGCGCCGAATGTGCCGCAGATGAGGGCGCCGACGATTGCCGGAACGCCGCCCGTGAAGGCGAGCAAAAGGCCTCCGAGGAAGGCAAAGATCGAAAAGCGGTGCATGCGCAGCGTCGAGGGCATGTCTTCGCGCGGACGAAGGCTCTTGCCGGAGGTCTGGACGATGCGGGTGGCGATGTAATAGGCCGCAAACAGCATCAGCACCCAGATGGCGCCCTGAACCATAGGCAGGGCGACGGAAAAGATCGATTTGATCTGCGCGATCGAGGCGGCATCCGGATTATAGCCGGGTTCCTGCGCCTTCAGCGCTTCCATGACGATATCGATCATCCGGTCGGACATGGCGCCGTCGTAACCGATGATGACGCCGACGATGAGCATGCCGATCGTCACGAGGATGGCGAGATTGGTCAGGATATCCGAGAGCGGATACCAGGCCATTGCCCCATCAGGGCCGCCAAGCTCGGACGCCGGACGGGCGAGGTTGGCGAGGTGGCTGAGCCATGCGGCAGGGATCAGCGTGATGACGGCGATCAGAAGCGCGAAATAGGGGGAGACAAGCACGGTGCCGGTCAGGCCGGCAACGACGACGGCGGTGATCGCGGCGGTGTTGCCCCAGCCAAGGCCGGCAATCAGGATGGGTAGCGCGGACGCAGCGTAAAGCACGATTGCAAACGACGACTGCGTGTTCGCGCCAAGCGAAAGCAAGGCAGCGGTCACGCCGGCGAAAGCGCCGGTCAACAGCGATGTTTGGTTCAATGTCTTCACGGTTCGCTGTCCTGCTATCAAGCAGTTAGAGGCGTTTCTTGATTCAGAAACAAAGCCCCAACATGGGTTTTAGCGCTGAGTGCGCCGGTGTTTCCGATCCGCGCCCAACGCGGAAGGGAGAAGGTGAGGCGATGCCATCGGCTGTTCGCCTCACCTTGAGTCAGCTTCCGTTGAGTCAATGCCTCAACGGACGGTCAAGTCTTAGGACATGACGTAAGGCAGGAGGCCGAGGAAGCGGGCGCGCTTGATGGCCTGGGCCAGTTCGCGCTGCTTCTTCTGGGAAACTGCCGTGATACGCGAAGGAACGATCTTGCCGCGCTCGGAAATGTAGCGCTGCAGCAGACGGATGTCCTTGTAATCGATCTTCGGAGCGTTGGCGCCGGAGAAGGGGCAGGTCTTGCGACGGCGATGGAACGGGCGGCGTGCCGGAGCGGACAGTGTATCAGCCATGGTCTTCTCTCCTTATGCCCGGTCTTCGCGCGGACGGCGCGGACGGTCTTCACGATCACCACGTGGCGGGCGGTCGCCGAATTCGCGGCGCGGGCCACGATCGTCGCCATCGCGGCGCGGACGGTCGTCGCGGTCGCGCTTCTGCATCATGGCGGACGGGCCGTCTTCATGCTGCTCAACAGCGATGGTCATGTAACGAAGGATGTCTTCGTTGATGCGCATCTGGCGCTCGATCTCGTGAACGGCCGGTGCCGGAGCATCGATGTCCATCAGAACGTAGTGAGCCTTGCGGTTCTTGTTGATGCGGTACGTCAGGGACTTGAGGCCCCAGTTTTCGACGCGCCCGACTTTTCCGCCGTTAGCTTCCAGTACACCCTTGTACTGTTCGACGAGAGCGTCGACCTGCTGTGCGGAAATATCCTGCCGGGCAAGGAATACATGTTCATAAAGAGCCATGAGGCTTTGCCTTTCTTGCGTTAATCGTCACCCGGAAATCGGCGGCTAAGCCTCAACGACTGTTCAAGTGGCTGCGAGCAGCCGGCAAGAAAGTGTTGTTTCGAGACGGTCGAGAGCGGAGACACGGGAGGCTGGACCCCTTTAGGTCCTGACAGGTCTCTTAAGGGAAACCGGCCCTCCGTTCAGCCACCAGCCAGAAGACCGGGTGTTGCGAACAGCGCGCTTATACGCATTTTCGGGCAGGAAGCAAGGGGTGAGGGGAATTTAGGGGGCGGGCGGCCCTTCTTTCCTTTCCCCTTGTGGGGAGGGTGGCTTAACGGGCCGGGAGGGGCTTCTTGTGCTCCGCGCCTGTGGCCTTGCTGCTCCCTAATCCTACCCACAAGTGGAGGGAGTGGTCCGGTATCTGTCGCACCCACAACATGCATCGTCGCCGCGCGAAGGATCGCCGTGGGTTACGGGGATAATTTTTATCGTGGCGGGAACCGGATCGCCTCTGCCCAAAACGGCGACTTTCCCGTGCGATTCTTGTTCCAGGGGTACATTCATGATATCTTAAATACCCTTCGGCTGTTGCCAAACCAGAGCGGGATGGGTGGGTGAGAGATGAATTTTCTTTGCACTTCCGTTGTTGGGACCATGTTTTGGGCGTCGGTTGTATTGGCTGGCCCTTTGCACGATGCGGCCAAAAATGGAGATGTTGCGGGCACGAAACACCTGCTGGATCAGGGTGCTGATGTGGCGGAACCCGATGGCGCGGGCGATCCGCCGCTTGTTCTCGCATCGCTTGCCGGACATGCGGACGTCGTTGCCGTTCTGCTGGAACGCGGCGCTGACATCGAGGTGCGCAATAAAGGCGGACTGACTGCCTTGCATGCCGCTGCCTATGGCGGAAATCTTGATGTCGTGAAGCTACTTGTCGCGAAGGGCGCGGCCGTGAACGATAACAGGAATTTCTATCATATGACGCCGCTTCACGCGGCCGCCGAAGAGGGCCGCACGGATGTGGTCGCATTTCTGTTGGAGAGCAAGGCGGACATCGAGGCAAAGGAACGAAACGGCGTGACGCCTTTGACCCAGGCCGGTTGGCGGGAGCATTGGGAGGCCGCAGGCCTGCTTTTGAAGGCAGGCGCTGTCTGCCAGCAAGCCGGTATCGTTGGCGAGTGGCTCTACACCGAATGTACGAAACGAAAGTGAGTTTTCCTTCAAACCGCACGCCGGCCGGCCAAACGGAGCATGTTATGTCTGATGCTAAGCGAAAAACCTTTGTCACGCGTGCAGCAGTGGCCGCAGGTCTTGCCGGTTTGCTGCTGTTTGCCTCTGGCGCGGCGGCCGAGGATCCCTTGGTCAACACGGGCTATTTCGGCGACGTGGCGATTCGAGGTTACGATCCGGTTGCCTATTTCACGCAGAATGAAGCCGTGGAAGGATCAGAGAAATACAGTCATCACTGGCTGGGCGCGACCTGGCATTTTGTGAGCGCCGAAAACCGGGACCTCTTCATAAAGGAACCGGCCAGATATGCGCCGCAGTATGGCGGATATTGTGCCGACGGTGTCTCGCTTGGTACGGTGACCACCAATATCGATCCGAAAGCCTGGCGGATCATCGAAGGAAAACTCTATATCAGCTATGATCCGGGTGCTGCCGACGGTTTTGAAAAGAACCCGGCCAAGGTCGGCAATTCACAAAAGCATTGGGCAGAAGTCCAGCAAACCCTTGTCACGGAAAAGCTGCACAAGGATTGGCGCAAGAGCGTCAATTGATCCGTCCGCCGCCGCCGGGTTTGTGTCTTCCGTCAGGGGGATAGCGAAAAAAACTTCAGGGCTTGCGGCGTGACATGGACATATTGCGCGGCAGGGTTCTGCTTGTCCCTGTTGCGGTAGACATATCCGCAGACCATGCGATCCAGAAAATAGCCGGCAAACGTCTCGCAGAGGCGGTCGTCCTGAATTTCGGTCACACCGGTAATGCTGGTATTGGCGCTGCGATAGGCGGTGTTTCCTGCCGTGTCGAAATACTGGATGAAATCGGTGCCGTTCTTGTGCTTGCCGGTCCATGTCTTGTTGTTCACCAGATTTCGCAGGTCTGCCCCGCTGAGCCGATCGGCCTTGGCGCCTTCAAACCCGAAAGGCCATTCGGGAATGCCGGCTGCCCGCAGGCCGGTCAGGTGATACTGCAGGTCGTCCTCGTGCCAGTAGTCATAGAGATAGCCGTAATAGGTCAGATTGCTGTCGGGAAACAGTTCAAGCAACCTTGCCTTTTCTTCAGCACCGCGCGTCCGGTCGCCCTGCGTCATGTATGCCGCCGCCAGATATTCATGCACCGGTTCGGCGTTGGGCAGCGCTATCCGCGCCGCTTCCATGAAGGGGATGGCCCGCTCGTTGTCGCGCGCCGTGTAAAAGACGATGCCGGCCAGGAGCTGAAAACTTGGCGGCGGGGAGGGGTCAAGCCGCAGAGCCTTCTCCATTTCAGCGATGGCCTGTTCATGGCTACCGGTGTGGGCGAGAATGAGTGCCAGATTTCCAAAGGCTTCCGCATCGCTTGGCTGGGCTTCCACCGCCTGGTTGGCGGACGCAATCGCCTCGGTCTCCCGCCCGTCGACCAGTTGAAGCAAGGCAAGTACAGCCAGCGCCCTGGCGTTTTTGGCATCCAGCTTCAAGGCTTGCCCCGCCGCGTCGTAGGCGATCTTGCGGGCCACGGCCGCCGACCAGAGATAGGTGTAGTCGTTGCGCCAGACATCGACGGCGACGCGGGCGATGCCGGCGTGAGCATTGGCAAAGTTTGGATCGAGATCGATTGCTTTCTGGTAAAACGACAGGGTCCTGCGATAGGTCTCGACGTCGCTATAGGTTATGCCCTCCTGTTCCGCTCTCAGATAATAATCGTAGGCCTCCAGATTGTCGGTGGGGATTCGCGCCAACTGGTCCCGCTCGCCCTCGCTGAGCTTGACGGCCAGGGCCGAGATGATCTTGCCGATGACATCGTCTTGCACGGCAAAGAGGTCGGCATACTGGCGATCGTAGCGTTCGGCCCAGAGCGACAGTCCGGTGAGCGCATCGATCAGCTTGACGTTGATCCGCAATCTTGCTCCCGCCCGCTGCAATGTGCCTTCCAGAACGTAGTGGACGCCGAGTTCCGCAGCCACGTCCTGAATCTTTCCGGATGCATCGCCGATCGCGAAAACGGAATGGCGTGCGATGACGAATAGGCCGGACACCTTCGACAGTTCGGTGATGAGATCGTCTGTCAGCCCTTCAGCAAGGTGATCATGTTCCTTGTCGCCGCTGACATTGATAAAGGGCAATACGGCGACCGAGGGCTTGTCCGGCAGCGGGTAAGCCAGACGGTTCACGGCCGCAGGCGTCTGGAGAAGTGTCCACGGTTGCCACCAGAAGGCAGCACCCGCCAACAGAAGGGCAAGTATCGCCACCATTGCGGCCGGAACCCGCCAGGAACGCCGTTTTCTGGGGGCGCCAATCGTTATGCCCGCCACTGCCGGGTTCAGCAAAATCCGGTATACCCGGATAGGCTCACTGATGCTTTTGACCTTCTGTTCGCCGAGCGAGGCATAGCCGACCGCAAGCTTCGTCTTCACCTGGTCATAGGCCGTTCCGGAAATGGCGATGCCGCCCGGTTCGGCCAGCGCCTGTATCCGGTCCGCAATGTTGACGCTGTCGCCATGGATGTCCTCCCCCTCGACGATGATGTCGCCGAGATTGACACCGATGCGGAACTCAAGCCGGAGATGGGGTGGCGTGGCGGCATTCTGCTTTGCTTTCTGCTGCTGCACGCCTATCGCACAGCGCAAGGCATCAACGACGCTATGGAATTCCACCAGCACGCCGTCTCCCATGGTCTTGACCAGCCGGCCATTGTGCTCAGCAATCGCCGGCTCGAAGATCTGTTTCATGTCGGTCTGGAAACGAACGCGCGTGCCTTCCTCGTCGATCTGGCTCAAACGACTGTAACCAACGACATCGGCGATCAGGATTGCTGCGAGATGGCGCTCCATATCCGGGCTTTCTCGGCGTGCTCTGGGCATTATCCTACAGTAGGTCTATCGCCGATGCCATCGCGGCTGTCCGAATCAAGAGCTGTCAGGACAGGCCTGCCGGCCCCATCCGCCTTTCATGACGTCGGCTGGCAGCACCTCATCCTTCGCGCCGATATCCCTCACCATTTTGCTCCCACCCGCTCATGACCTTCAAACGAGGGAAAGTGCGGCAGGACCTCCTCGGCCAGTTCCTGGATAATCTCCTTAACAGGGCGTTGAGAAAACTGGATGCCAAGGGCCGCATGATTGACACCGGCCTCCCGCCACGCATGAAGCAGCGCGATCAGGCCTTTTCTGCCGGTTCGGAGCACGAAACCGCCCTGCAGCGGGGTGGGTGGGAAGTCGGTATCATCGACCAGATCGAGCCATTCGTTGGTCATATGCGGCCTGAACCCGCCATCAGGGATAAGATTGCGCCATGCACGGATGTTGGCGGCAAGCCGTTTGGGGCCATCCGCGGTATGGGTAGCCTGCGGATATGTCAGCCAGCCATCCGCGTGCTCAGCCACCCATTCCGGCGACTGCCGGCTTGATCCTGTCACAATGAGCGGGATACGCCCTGTTACGGCCTTGGGCATGAGGGTCGCCTCCTGGATCGTGCCCAGAGTTCCGCGGATGGAAGGTTGGCCTGCGGCGACAAGCTGGCGAAACCAGGCGACGGTTTCGGCGAAACGTGCGCTTCGCGTGTCGAAATCAATGCCATAAGCCGGGAACTCGACAGGCCGGTCGCCAGACGCAATGCCCATCACCAGCCGCCCACCCGACAGATGGTCGATCGTTGTCGACATTTTCGCAAGGTCGATGGGATGGCGCAAACTAAAGATCGCGCTTCCGGTTGCCAGCGCAATGCGTTCGGTCTTCGCCGCCAGATAGGCGAGATAGGTGAACGGGTCGAAGACCTGTCCCGCGTCACCGAAGTTCGGATCGTAGAGCGGGACGTCGCGGACCCACACGGCCGCAAAACCGCGCCGATCAATATCGGCAACGTGCTCGGCCTGGCCTTCCAGCACCCGCATGTCACCCTGCCAGAAACGCAGCGGCAGGAAGATACCGATGGTCAGGTGGCCGGGTGCGAACATGCGGCGATAGCCCGGATGCGCCGCGAAGGCGTCAAAGGAAGCGCCTCCAGGCAGGCTGTCCGTCGATACAGTGTTGTTGATGATGTTCATCGTGATGGTATCCTGTGAAACGCGTGCTCAAGGGCCCGTTGCCGGAGCCGGAAGGGAAATGCCGCGCTGGACGGCGGGGCGAAGCGCAACCTGATCGTGCCATCGGGTAAGGTGCTGGTGATGAGCGAGGCCAAACCCGCAGATCGTGGCGATGTGGGTCCAGCCGAAATTGGCGATATCCGCGACGGAATAAGTGTCACCCGCCAGCCATTCATTCGCCGACAGCTGGCCGTCGAGCACGGCGAACGCATCTTCGGTCAGGCGGCGGTAGCGCTCGATTGCATCGGGTATTTTTGTGCCAGCAAACATTTCGAAGTGCACCCGCTGGCCCAAAAGGGGTCCGAGGCTCGATGAGTGGAACTGAAGCCACTTGATCGCTTCCCATCGCGCAAGGGGTGCCTGCGGAAGAAGCTGCCCGCTTTTTTCTGCGAGATAGAGCAGGATGGCGGCAGATTCGAACAGGGTGACGCCAGTCTCGTGATCGGTGATCACGGGAATCCGGCCGTGTGGATTGAGGGCCAGGAAGGCCGGTTGCCGGTGTTCGCCCTTGTCGATGGCGATATGATGCAGGCGATAGGGCAAGGCGAGCTCTTCGAGTGCAATTGTTGCCTTGAACCCGTTCGGGGAGGCGTCGGTATAAAGGTCAATCATTCAGGTTGTCCTGCTGGGGAGATAAAAATCCGGTGTGATCCGCTGACCCATTCATGACTGTGGTCGTGGAAATTCGTCCATGGACTAGGTTAGGCATCTGTTCTGTGTCTCTTTTTGATATACGCTTTTCTAAATTTGTGTGACGGCCACCTGTCTGTTAATAGATTGAATAGGTACCGATAAAAAACGATTCAATCTTCTCTTAGAGTTTAGGTAGGCTAATCTTTGAATCCTGTTCTCCCTCTTCTTGCGCTGCGGGCGTTTGCTGAAACCGGGCGCCATGGCAGCTTGAAGAAAGCCGCGGATGCGATGGGTGTCACAGCCGGGGCCATTAGCCAGCAGATCCGGCAGCTGGAGGAGCGGCTCGGCGTGATCCTGTTCACCCGCACCCGCTATGGTGTCCGTTTGACGCAAGCTGGCGAGAGAGTTCACCCGGCGCTTGTTCTGGCTTTCGACCAGATCGCTCGAAGTCTTGAAATTCTGGAAACAGCAAACGTCCCACCGGCACTGACCGTCAGCACGGAGCCATCTTTTGCCGCATCCTGGCTGGTGCCTCGCCTAGGGCGGTTTGCTGCCCGGCATCCGGATATCGAGGTCCGTGTCGAGGCGACGGCGGAACTCGCCGATCTGCAAAGGGATCGCGTCGACGTTGCGATACGGCATGGTCTTGGCCGCTATCCGGGCCTCGTTTCGGAACTGTTGATGGCGCCGGTCCTCCTGCCGGTCGCAGCGCCTGCGTTGTTGAGGGACGGACCGTCGATCAACACTCCCGCAGATTGCCTTGCCTATCCGCTTCTTCAGGATGGCGCACGGGCGGACTGGCCGATGTGGTTTCAGGCCCTCGGTGTACCCGACGATCAGCGTGCCGGGCGTGGCCCCTCATTCGACGACGATTTCCTGCTCGTCCGTGCCGCTATCGCTGGTCAGGGAATGGCCCTGGTCCGCGACCTTTATGTTACCGAGGAGATTGCCCTTGGCCGTCTTGCCCTTGTGTTGGACACACCTTGGCCAACCGATTTTGCCTATTACGCCGTCACGCATCCGCACACTGCCACTCGCAGCACGGTGCAAAACTTCATCGGCTGGCTGAAGGAAGAGGCGTCAGGGAGCCTCGTGCCCATCTGAGGGCTTTTGAAAAAATATGCATGACAGAAGGTGGCGTGTTTTCTCTTCTTAACGCCGTCAGACGCGCATCGTGATCCATCCCCGCGCGAAAATGTCGCCGTGGGTGTCAAAGAGCAACTTGGCCGGGGCGCTGAAAGCTGCCTCGTAAAGTAGTAATAGGTGACACCTCTCAGCGCCCCGTTCTATGTCTTTTGCCGCGTTTCTCAGGTTCTTCTGCGCTTTCCGCTCTGACCGGAAAGCCTCCAATGCCCCAGCCCGGCCGCTTATCCGCCAAGCCTTTCAATCCGGCGGGGTTTGGCCCTGGACCGTCCAAGAACGGTGTGACCACCCGGCACGCCCGGTTCATTTGCGAACCGNCCTCCAATGCCCCAGCCCGGCCGCTTATCCGCCAAGCCTTTCAATCCGGCGGGGTTTGGCCCTGGACCGTCCAAGAACGGTGTGACCACCCGGCACGCCCGGTTCATTTGCGAACCGGAGGAGAACCACCTTTCACGCAGCCCCGGGGATTTCGCGCGCGTTTCGCCAAACCATCCGGGCACCGGCCCCACCTCGCCGGCAACGCTTTCCGGTGTATCCGTGATGGGACGCAGCGAGTATGGCACTGGTTTTAAGGGCGGGGATTTGCGGGGATGATTTTTGCCCAGGATATCACCCGAGCCCTTGCCGTGCGGTGCATTGCGACCATTGTAACCGTAACGTACTTCCCCGCCCGGCCGCTAAGTGCTCCTGTGATACCCGCATCCAAAGGAGTATTGTTATGAGACGCTTGTTCCTCGTTACCGTGCTGGCCACGGCGATGATCTCGACGACCGTCGCGGCCTTCTCTCCTCAAGAATTGCGGCAACGTACGCTTGAGCGCCGCGCTGTGGAAGCCGTCATCTGGGGTATTCCGGCCGTCAACTATGATCTGATGCTGCAGGAAATGCTGGCAAAGACGAAGGGTAAGGTCAACCAGATCGTCTACTGGTCCCGGCCACTCGACTGGCACAACCAGACGCTGACGCCCAATCCGGACGCGATCTATCTGATGACCTTCACCAACACAAAGGACGTTGGGCCGATCGTCATCGAGGTACCACCTGCGCAAGGCGGCTCGATCAACGGCAACATCGTCAACGTCTGGCAGATGCCGCTTGAGGACGCGGGGCCTATGGGGGCGGATCAGGGCAAGGGCGGCAAATATCTCATCCTGCCGCCTGGTTACGCCGAAAAGATCCCAGACGGTTACATCCCGCTGAAGTCGGATACCTATGGCGGCTACGCGCTGCTCCGGTCGAATCTCCCCAGCCATAGCGAAGCCGATATCGAGAAGTCGGTTGCCTACGGAAAGAAACTGAAGGTCTATCCGTTATCGCAGGCGGCCAACCCATCGGAGACGGTTTTCAGCGACGCCAAGGACGTACTGTTCGATAGCACCATCCGCTACGATGCCAGCTTTTTCAAATCGCTCGACCGCATCATCCAAACCGAACCGTGGCTGCCACGTGACCGGGTGATGATCGACCAGTTGAGGACGCTTGGCATCCAGAAGGGCAAACCCTTCGAACCGGATGTGCAAACGAGCAAGCAGCTTGAAGTTGGTGTTCATGAGGCGCAGCAGTGGCTCGAAGCCAAATATGCCTCGGAACTGATACCCTTCTATGACAAGGGACGCTGGAATTTTCCGGCCAACCCCGAATTGGTCAAAGCCGCATCCGCCTCCTTCGACGAGCCTGACGCTTATCCCGTCGATATTCGCGGCCTGACTTACAGCTACGGCTACATTGGCATCAAACGCCTCGGAACGGGCCAGTTCTATTTAATTTCCATCAAGGACAAGGATGGCAAGACCTTTGACGGATCAAAAACATACCGTCTTAATGTGCCTGCGAACGTGCCGGTTGAGCAATATTGGTCGCTGACCGCCTATGATCGTGAGACCCATGCGCTGATCCGCAACATGCCGCGCGCCAGCCGCTCGTCGCAGATCCCGGAGTTGATCAAGAATGCCGACGGCTCGGTCGATCTGTTCCTCGGACCGAAAGCGCCTGATGGCAAAGATATGAACTGGATACCGACCGATCCAAAGCGGGACTTCGAACTGATGTTCCGGCTCTATGCACCGACAAAGGCCTTGTTCGACAAGACATGGGTGCTTTCGGACGTTGAGCAGGTCCGGAAATAGACTTGGTTCCGGCAATTGTGCCTGCCCGATGCAACGGTCCCTACTTTATGGCCATGCAGCTGCGAAGAAGGAAGCAGTGGGCGGCCGCTGGGAAAGCGCCGGTTCTCGTTCACGCCAGCTAGATAGAGGTATGAAATGATCCGTATAGTTACAGCAAGGGCCGGAATGCTTGGACTGGCATTCCTTCTGCACATCCCGGACGTTTTTGCCGCTGACGCGGTAACCGTCGATAATTTCATCCGTGCGGAAAGCGATCTCTATTTCCATAATCTCGCCGGGGAGGGCGGCTTAGGTACATTTCTTCATCGCCGCGAGCCGGCCGATGTCGATAAGCAGACCGTCATCCGCCTGAACCGGGACACTCTGTATTCGTCGGCGGTTGTGGATCTCGACGCAGGGCCAGTCAGTATCGCCCTGCCTGACGCCGGCGGGCGTTTTATGTCGCTCATGGTGATCAACCAGGATCATTACATCTCGACGGTTTCCTACACGGGGACGACCACCCTGACGAGGGAGGGGGTGGGAACCCGGTATGCCGTTGTGGGGGTTCGAACCTTCGTCGATCCGAACAGCCCGGACGACGTCAAGCAGGTGCACGCGCTTCAGGACAAGCTGAATGTTGAGCAGCCCGGAGGACCGGGAAAACTCGACCTGCCGGAATGGGACCAGGCCAGCCAGAAGAAGGTGCGCGACGCGCTGCTGATCCTGGCGACGACGATGCCGGATTTCAACAGGGCGTTCGGATCAAAGACTGACGTGGATCCAGTCCGCCATCTCGTTGCCAGTGCTGCCGGATGGGGCGGAAACCCCGACAAGGATGCGACCTACCTCAACATTACACCGGCAAACAACGATGGAACGGTCGTCTACAAGCTCGACGTCAAGGATGTTCCGGTCGATGGCTTCTGGTCGATTAGTCTCTACGATGCCGGGGGCTACTACGAAAAGAATCCCTATAATTCCTATTCGCTCAACAATGTGACGGCCAAGAAAAATCCGGACGGATCGATTTCGGTGCAGTTCGGCGGCTGCGACGGGAAAATCCCCAATTGCCTGCCGGTCATGAAGGGCTGGAACTACACGGTGAGGCTGTATCGTCCACGCGCGGACATTCTCGATGGCTCCTGGACCTTCCCCGAGCCTAAGCCTGTCCGGTAGGCCGGCTGTGCCGCACATTCATGCGGGAGCGCCTTGAATACGTCAGAGCCACACCGCCCGCGAAAGGACGGTGTGGCCTTCCGGCCGAATGTTTCAGATGGGCGCCGGATACATCTTGTGCAGTTTCGCAATGCCCTTCAGCACGTCGGCTGACAGAACCACATCCTTTGCGCCGATATTCGTCTTCAACTGTGCCATGCTCGTCGCGCCGATAATCACCGAGGTCATGAAGGGGCGGGTGAGGCTGAAGGCGAGCTGCATCTGGGCGAGGTCTAGACCGTGTTCGCGAGCCAGCGCCGCGTAGGCCTGGACTGCGGGCTCCTGATATTCGGTGTAGCGGCCGCCGAGGTCGCCGTTGATCGACAGGCGTGAACCCTCCGGATTGGCGCCGTTCAGGTATTTGCCGGAGAGAAGACCGGCGGCGAGCGGCGAATAGGCAAGCAGGCCGACATTTTCATGATGGCTGACTTCGGCCAGATCGAGGTCGAAGGCGCGGTAGAGGAAATTGTATTCATTTTGCAGCGAGGCGATGCGGGGAGCCCCGAGTTTCTCGGCAAGCGCCAGCATCTTCATCGTACCCCAGGCGGTATCGTTGGAGAGGCCGACGGCGCGGACCTTGCCTTCCTTGACGAAGGCGCCCAGCGTTTCGAGGATGGCGTGGAGATCGTCGATCGTCGCGGACGTGTCCTGATGCGAGGGATCATAGGTCCACGACTGGCGGAAATGATAGTGGCCGCGGTTCGGCCAGTGCATCTGGTAGAGATCGACATGATCGGTCTGCAGGCGCTTCAGGCTGACTTCAAGCGCTTCGCGCATGGTCTTGGGGCTCGCAGGCGTTCCACCACGAATATAGGGACGGCCGGGACCGGCGACCTTGGTGGCGACGACGATGTCATCGCGCTTGCCGCTCTTCTTCAGCCATGTGCCGATATAGTCTTCGGTGAGGCCCATGGTTTCGGGGCCGGCCGGAGTGACGGGGTAAAGCTCAGCAGTGTCGAAAAAGTTGACGCCCTGGCCGACGGCATAATCCATCTGCTCATGCGCTTCCGCTTCGCTGTTCTGCGTGCCCCAGGTCATGGTGCCCAGGCAGATTTCCGAAACCGTGATGCCGGTGCGGCCGAGTGTGTTGTATTTCATGGTGCTTAACGTGCCTCAAACTGTGTCCGGCGGCGAATGTAGAGGCTGTTTGCTGCGGCGCAAGAGAAAAGCAGAGCCGTGCACAGGCGCCGGCTTTGGGGCTCGAAAGCTTGACTCATGCGTCAGGAATGTGAATGGAGAGGAAAAAGCTCCTGCCTGCCTTATGTTTGCCGGCAATGGGTTGGAATGAAACGGCGTAGCCAGGCTGCGCATGACGAGGAATAACCTCATGGCAATTGCATTCACATTTCCAGGACAGGGCAGCCAGGCGCTGGGCATGGGCAAGGATCTGGCCGAGGCCTTTCCGGAAGCCGCCGCCGTCTTTGCCGAAGTCGACGACGCACTCGGCGAAAAGCTCTCCGATATCATGTGGAACGGTCCCGAGGAAACGCTGACGCTGACAGCCAACGCCCAGCCGGCGCTAATGGCGGTGTCGATCGCGGCGCTGCGGGTCCTCGAAGCAAAAGGTCTCGACCTGAAATCCAAGGTTTCCTACGTCGCCGGCCACTCGCTTGGCGAATATTCCGCACTCTGTGCCGCCGGCACGTTTTCGCTCGCCGATACGGCGCGGCTCTTGCGCATTCGCGGCAACGCCATGCAGGCGGCGGTTCCGGTCGGCAAAGGCGCGATGGCAGCGATCATCGGGCTTGAGCATGCGGATGTTGATGCCGTCTGCACGGAAGCATCCGCCCTCGGTTCCTGCCAGATCGCCAATGACAATGGCGGCGGCCAGCTGGTGATTTCGGGCGAGAAGGCGGCTGTCGAAAAGGCGGCTGCCCTGGCGACGGAAAAAGGCGCCAAGCGCGCCATCCTGCTGCCGGTTTCCGCTCCCTTCCATTCGACGCTGATGGGACCGGCTGCCGACGCCATGCGCGAGGCGCTGTCCACGGTCGCAAAGAACAATCCGGCCGTGCCGCTGATCGCCAATGTGCGCGCAGCCCCGGTCACCGATGCGGACGAGATTGCCAAGCTACTGGTCGAGCAGGTCACCGGCCAGGTCCGCTGGCGCGAGACCGTCGAGTGGTTTGCCGCCCATGATGTGACGACATTGTACGAGGTTGGTTCCGGCAAGGTGTTGACCGGCCTGGCGCGCCGCATCGACAAGACTGTCACCGGCATCGCCGTCAATTCTCCCGCCGATATCGATACGGCGCTTCAAGCTCTGCTCGGCTAAGCCGAACCCAACAAGGACCCAAGACCATGTTCGATCTGTCTGGCCGCAAGGCCCTCGTTACCGGCGCATCCGGCGGCATCGGCGAAGAGATTGCCCGCATCCTGCATGCGCAGGGCGCCATCGTCGGCCTGCACGGCACCCGCGTCGAAAAGCTGGAAGAGCTTGCCAATTCGCTTGGCGAGCGTGTTCATCTCTTCCCGGCCAATCTGGCTGATCGCGATGCCGTCAAGGCGCTCGGCGAAAAGGCCGAAGCCGAACTCGGCGGCGTCGACATCCTCGTCAACAATGCCGGGATCACCAAGGACGGCCTGTTCGTGCGGATGAGCGACGAAGACTGGGATGCCGTTCTCGAAGTCAACCTGACCTCGGTCTTCCGGCTGACCCGCGAGCTGACGCATCCGATGATGCGCCGCCGCCATGGCCGCATCATCAACATCACCTCGATCGTCGGCGTGACCGGCAATCCGGGCCAGGCCAATTACTGTGCCGCCAAGGCCGGCATGATCGGCATGTCGAAGTCGCTTGCCCAGGAAATCGCCACCCGCAACGTGACGGTCAACTGCGTCGCCCCGGGCTTCATCGAAAGTGCGATGACCGGCAAGCTGAACGACAAGCAGAAGGACGCCATCATGGGCGCCATCCCGATGAAGCGGATGGGCACCGGCGGCGAAGTGGCGTCGGCGGTTGCTTATCTGGCTTCCAACGAGGCGGCCTACGTCACCGGCCAGACCATCCATGTCAACGGCGGCATGGCGATGATCTAACCCCTTGGCATAGGCCGTCAAAGGCCTGTGCCACCACGTTTCCGGCTCTATCGGAGATGTGGGGCCGAAATACCGGGAATTGCATGTTGACCAAGCCATTCCCGGCCATTTTCGGACTTTGCGGCAGACTTAAACCGTGTTAAGCGGGCCATGACTGTGCGCAGTCGATCGGAAGATATGCGGTATATGCTGGCTTTGGCAGGCGTGGTTTGCCCGCTTCCGGTTGAACGAATTGCCAGGCGGATCGTCTTGATCTGTCAGGCGTTAATAGGGTACCGATGTCAGAACGGCATCGTTGAGAAAAACAAAGGTCGAGGAATCCGACATGAGCGACGTAGCAGAACGCGTAAAGAAAATTGTTATTGATCATCTTGGCGTCGATGCCGAAAAGGTCTCGGAAGGCGCAAGCTTCATCGACGATCTGGGCGCTGACTCGCTCGACACCGTCGAACTGGTCATGGCATTCGAAGAAGAGTTCGGCGTCGAAATTCCTGACGATGCAGCGGATTCGATCCTGACGGTCGGCGACGCTGTCAAGTTCATCGAGAAGGCACAGGCCTAATATCAGGCCGTGTTCGGGCGGGGCGCTTTGCGGCCCGCCTTTCGTCCCTTCATGGGGCGCGCTCTCCGTTACGAGAGCAAAAAGCATGATCAAGGAAAGCCTCAAGGCTTCCGTACCTGAGATCACGCAGTACAGCATCACGGAATAGGATGTACGGATCCGGTTTTTTGCGCGAGGTCCGGTCCGGTTCTGGAACGAACAGGCAGGATGGATCACGGGCATGAGACGTGTCGTTATCACCGGTACCGGCATGGTATCTCCCTTGGGCTGCGGGACTGAGATATCCTGGTCGCGGCTCATCGCCGGCGAAAACGCCGCCCGTAAAGTCACAGAATTCGAAGTCGAAGACCTTCCCGCAAAAATCGCCTGCCGCCTGCCGTTCGGCGATGGCACCAATGGTACCTTCAATCCGGACAACTGGATGGAGTTGAAGGAGCAGCGCAAGGTCGACAGTTTCATCGTCTATGCAATGGCCGCCGCCGATATGGCGCTTGCCGACGCTGACTGGCATCCGAAGACCGACGAAGACCAGATCGCCACCGGCGTGATGATCGGCTCGGGCATCGGCGGCCTCGAAGGCATCGTTGAAGGCGGCATCACGCTGCGCGACCGTGGCCCGCGCCGGGTTTCTCCTTTCTTCATTCCAGGCCGCCTGATCAACCTTGCCTCCGGCCAGGTATCGATCCGCCACAAGTTGCGCGGCCCCAATCATTCCGTCGTTACCGCCTGCTCGACGGGCGCCCACGCCATTGGCGACGCCGCCCGCTTCATCGCCCTGGGCGATGCCGACGTGATGGTCGCCGGCGGGACGGAGTCACCGATTTCACGCATTGCGCTGGCCGGCTTTGCCGCCTGCAAGGCGCTTTCCACCCAGCACAATGACGACCCGACCAAGGCATCGCGCCCCTATGACAAGGACCGTGACGGTTTCGTCATGGGCGAGGGCGCCGGTATCGTCGTGCTGGAAGAACTCGAGCACGCCAAGGCGCGCGGCGCCAAAATCTATGCCGAAGTCGTTGGCTACGGTCTCTCCGGCGACGCTTTCCATATCACGGCACCGGCCGAGGACGGCGACGGCGCGTATCGCTGCATGCAGATGGCTCTGAAGCGCGCTGGCCTGTCGGCAGGCGATATCGACTATATCAATGCCCACGGCACATCGACCATGGCCGACACGATCGAACTGGGTGCTGCCGAGCGCGTTCTCGGCGAGCATGCGGGCAAGGTCTCGATGTCATCGACAAAGTCGGCGATTGGCCACCTGCTTGGTGCAGCCGGTGCTGTCGAAGCGATTTTCTGCGCGCTGGCGATCCGCGACAATGTCGCTCCCCCGACGCTCAATCTCGACAATCCGTCGGTCGAAACCAAGATCGATCTGGTGCCGCATGTGGCGCGCAAGCGCGAGATCAATGTCGCCCTGTCGAATTCCTTCGGCTTCGGCGGCACCAACGCCTCGCTGGTTCTGCGTCGTTACGCCTGATTTTGGATATAGCGGGCCTGCCGGATGGCGGCCCGTCATCAACGCCGGTATCATTCCGGCGTACCCCGCAAGCACGATAATTCTCCCACTATCGTGCTTTTGCCGCATTGCTCGGTTCAAACATGGCATACGGACGTTTGCGACTGAACCGGTATCGTCAGCCCAGTGCCTTGTGTCCATACTGACACAAGGCCAAAAGCGTACTGCGGCTACAATCGCAACAAGGTGATTCTCATTCCTGTTTCTCTTCTGGAGTTCGCATCAGGGATGAAGACGTGCATGACGCGAATTCCAGACCCAGGACACCAGTGAACGACGCAAACGAAAACAGCGCAGCGCCTTTCGGCCGCAACGAGGCGGGCAATAACGGCCCGATCATCCCGAAATCGGCGAGCGAAGCTCTTCGTCCAGAAAAAGTGCCGCAGCCGCCAAAGCGGTCGCGCAAGGCAAAAAGCCAGGTCGTTATCTTTCTGAATTTCCTGATGACCGTGATCGTCTGCCTGACGATCGCGGCAGCCGGTACGGTTTACTATGCAATGTCCGCCTATGAGGACAACGGCCCGCTGACGGCCAATACGAATTTCATCGTGCGCAATGGCGCCGGCATCCAGGAAATCGCCAGCAGCCTTGAGCGCAACAATATCGTGTCCGATGGTCGCGTCTTCCGTTTCATGTCGGAGGCCTATCTCGATGACAACGATACGCTGAAGGCCGGCGAATACGAGATCAAGGCCGGTTCCTCGATGCAGGAGATCATGCAGCTCCTGAAATCGGGCAAGTCCATCCTCTATTCGGTGTCGCTGCCGGAAGGCCTGACGGTCAAGCAGATGTTCTCCCGATTGAGCAGTGACCCCGTTCTGGAAGGCGACCTTCCCGCGGCAATGCCGGCAGAAGGCACGCTGCGTCCGGATACATACAAGTTTTCGCGTGGTACCAAGCGGGCTGAAATCGTCGCGCAGATGGCAGCGGCACAGAAGCAGCTTGTCGATCAGATCTGGGACCGGCGTGATCCGGACTTGCCGATTGCCAGCCGTGAAGAATTCGTCACCCTGGCATCGATCGTCGAGAAGGAAACCGGCATTGCGGATGAACGGTCGCGCGTTGCATCGGTCTTCATCAATCGCCTGGAAAAGGGCATGCGGCTGCAGTCCGACCCGACGATCATCTATGGGATTTTTGGCGGTGATGGCAAACCGACCGACCGGCCGATCCTGAAGTCTGACCTCGAGAAGGACACGCCTTACAACACCTACATGATCAAGGGCCTGCCGCCGACACCGATCGCCAATCCAGGCCGGGCAGCGCTCGAAGCGGTTTCCAATCCGTCGCGCACGTCCGACCTCTATTTTGTCGCCGACGGCACGGGTGGGCATGTGTTTGCCGCCACGCTCGATGAACACAACAGCAATGTCCGCCGCTGGCGCAAGATCGAGGCCGAAAAGGCCGCTGCGGCGAAAGCGGCGGAGACCGCACCAGCCCAGGAATAATCGGGCCTCCATCAGGCTTGTGGATGACACGGCTCCGGTACGCTTGACCCTTGCGGTTGACCGTGCCGGGGCCGTACACATTCATGCAACAATTCAAAGTTCCGCAGCTTCCGACACTTCGTTGAGGAGAATACTGCCGGGCCGGAGGAAAAAACGATGCCGCTGCAATCCATGACGGGATTTGCCCGCCGCGAGGGGACTTGCGGACGTTACCGCTGGGCGTGGGAACTCCGTTCGGTCAACGGCAAGGGGCTGGATCTGCGGTTGCGGCTGCCGACGGGCACGGAGCATCTGGAAACGGACGTCCGCAAGCTGGCCGGTGAGAGCTTCGCGCGCGGCAACATGCAGGTCAACCTCACCGTCAGCGCCAGCGAAACCAGCGTCGAGCCGGTGATCAACCAGGGGGCTCTTTCAGCCGTCCTGTCGTTGCGCGAGCAGTTGCGCGATGTCATCGATCCGGCGCCACTGCGCCTCGATACGCTTCTGTCCATTCGCGGCATCGTTGATTTTCGCGAACCGGAAGAACAGGAGGGCGAGCGCGCCACCCGCGATAGCGATATCCTCGCCGGATTGCGTCAGGCCCTTTCCGACATGACCTCGATGCGCGAGGGGGAAGGCGTGGCGCTCCGCCGGGTCTTGCTGGAACAGATCGACCGGATCGAGACGCTGACCAGCGAGATCGAGGCAGACCCGTCGCGCAGTGTGGCCGTCATTACCGCCCGCCTTGCCAGCCAGGTGGCCCTGGTGATGGACGGCGGCTCGAAGATCGATCCGGAACGTCTCTATGCCGAAGTGGCACTGCTGGCGGCCAAGGCCGATATCCGCGAGGAGATCGACCGCTTGCGCACCCATGTGACGGCAGCCCGGGATCTTTTGCAAAAAGGCGGCCCTGTCGGCCGCAAACTCGATTTCCTTTCTCAGGAATTTAACCGCGAATCAAATACCATCTGTTCCAAGTCGAATGCCGCTGCGGTCACTGCCGCTGGTATTGAATTGAAGGTCGTCATCGACCAGTTCCGTGAACAGGTCCAAAATCTGGAGTGAACCCCGTGAGCCAAACGTCCACCAAAGCCATTCAGCGCCGCGGTCTCATGCTGGTGATCTCGTCGCCTTCGGGCGCGGGCAAGTCGACGATTGCGCGCAACCTGCTCGAATCCGATCCGCATATGAGCATTTCGGTCAGTGTCACGACGCGCAAGCGGCGTCCGAGCGAGATCGAAGGGCGGCACTATTTCTTCAAGTCGATCCGCGAATTTGAGGGGTTGCGCCAGACCGATGCGCTGCTGGAATGGGCCGAGGTTCACGGCAATTTCTACGGCACGCCACGCGATGCCGTCGAGACGGCGATGTCGGAAGGGCAGGACATGCTGTTCGATATCGATTGGCAGGGTGCCCAGCAGTTGCAGGAAAAGATGGGCGGCGATGTCGTCTCGATCTTCATCCTGCCGCCGACCATGGCCGAACTGCAGTCCCGTCTGCATCGGCGTGCCGAGGATACCGAAGAGGTGATTGCCACGCGGCTGGCCAATTCGCGCTCGGAGATCGAGCACTGGCTGGAATATGACTATATCGTCGTCAACGAGGATCTCGACAGCGCCTTCGCCTCCGTCAAGGCCATTGTCGAGGCCGAGCGGCTTCGCCGCGACCGTCGTCCGGGACTGTTCGAATTCGTCAATGGTTTGCTGACGGAAACGCCGAAGCTCTGATGGTCTCTGGTTAGGGATCAGGTGCCAATTGCTCTCTCTTCTCCCCAGCGGGGAGAAGGTGGCCCGTAGGGCCAGATGAGGGGGCGGCAGGCTTCCGATTCGTGGAAAGCTCCCCCTCATCGCCTCGAATGCGCTCGGCACTTCTCCCCGCTGGGGAGAAGAGGACAGGCTACATACAATTCGCCAACCGGCAGAACTCTTCCACCGACAGTGTTTCCGCCCGGCGTTTCGGGTCGATCTCGGCCTTGGCCAGCAAGGCTTCTCCACCGATCGATTTGACGCTCTGGCGCAGCATTTTGCGGCGCTGGCCAAAGGCGGCCATCGTTACCTTTTCGAGGGCTTCTGCCGAGCAGGGGATCGGGTTTTCGAGCGGTTCGAGATGCACCACGGATGACGTGACCTTCGGCGGCGGTGAGAAGGCTTGTGGCGGTACGTCGAAGGCCATGCGGGCGTTCGTGCGCCAGCCGCAAAGCACGCCGAGGCGGCCGTAATGGTCGTCATCGGCTTCGGCAACGATCCTGAGGCCCACTTCGCGCTGGAACATCAGCGTCATCGACTGGTAGAACGGCGGCCAGACCTTCGGCAAAAGCCAGTTGACCAGAAGCTGCGTGCCGACATTGTAAGGCAGGTTGGCGATGATCTTGACTGGCCCCTCGGTGACAAGCTCCTCGAACCGTGTCTTCAGCGCATCGCCTTCGACCACTTCGAGACGGCCGGGATAGAAATCCGAAATTTCGGCAAGAGCGGGCAGGCAGCGGGAATCGCGCTCGATGGCAATGACCTTCTTGGCGCCCAGCGACAGGATGGCGCGGGTGAGGCCGCCCGGACCGGGGCCGACCTCGATCACCGTCACGCCCTCAAGCGGACCAGCCGTGCGGGCGATCTTCTGGGTGAGGTTGAGGTCGAGCAGAAAGTTCTGGCCGAGCGCCTTTTTAGCATCCAGGCCGTGGCGGGCGATAACGTCGCGCAGCGGCGGCAAACCGTCGATCGCTGCCATCAGTTTTCTCCTCGTGCGGTATTATCGGCCAATTGCTGTGCCATCCGCAGTGCTGCCAGCAGGCTGTCGGCGCGGGCAATGCCCTTGCCGGCAAGGCTGAACGCCGTGCCGTGATCCGGCGAGGTGCGGATGAACGGCAGCCCGAGCGTCGCGTTGACGCTGTCGTCGAAGCCGAGCGCCTTGGCAGGGATCAGCGCCTGATCGTGATACATGCAGATCGCTACATCGTATGTGGCGCGGGCGCGGTCATGGAACATGGTGTCGGCGGGCAGGGGGCCGGTGATATCGACGCCTTCGATCTTCAATCGTTCGATGACGGGGCGGATGATTGCATCGTCTTCCAGCCCAAGTGCGCCGCCTTCACCCGCATGCGGATTGAGACCGGCAACGGCGACGCGAGGGGAGGCAAGACCGAAGCGTTCCTTCAAGTCGCGCACGGTGATCGCGCAGGTGCGGTAAATCAGATCGGCACTCAACTGCTCCGGCACATCCTTCAGCGGGATATGGATCGTCACCGGAACGGCCATCAGCTTCGGCCCGGCAAGCATCATGACCGGAAGCAGCGGCTCACCTGTCAGGCGCTCGCCGAGGTCGGCGAGAAATTCCGTATGGCCTGGAAATTGAAAGCCGGCGTCATAGAGCACCGACTTGGCGATCGGATTGGTGACAATGGCGGAGGTGGAACCTTCCATCGTCAGCCGCACCGCGGTTTCGATGGCACCGGTGATGGCGGCTGCATTGGTGGAGTCCGGCATGCCGGGCGTGACAGCTGCCGCGCAGGCCACTGGCAGCACTGGCAGAGCATCGTTGAAGATGCTGATAGCGCTGGCGCAATCCGTTTCGCGGATGGCAGCGCTATGGCCGAGAACACGGGCTCTGGCCTCAAGCGCAGCGGCATCGCCGATCAGAATGAACGGCGGCGTCTGCCAGGCTTGCCTGTTGATCCAGGCGTCAAGGGTAATGTCGAGGCCAATCCCGGCGGGATCGCCCATGGTCAGGGCGAGCGGCCTGGCGCGCGTCGGGTTCATGCTGTTTTATTACTTTTCGATGATCTGTGCGCGCTTGCGCAGTTCCTCGATGTAACGCTTGCTGTTGGGATCTTCCCCACCGGTCTTCTTACCGAGATCTTCGGCACGGAAAACGATTTCGGCAGCCAGATCGTCAGAGACTTCGCGCTTCTTGCAGATGGCGAGATATTCGACACCACGTTCCGTGACGCGGGTGCCGGTCGTGCCGTTGTCGCCAGCCTTTTCGATCAGTGGCTTCCAGTCGGCCGGAAGCTCCTGCGCCATCATGCGGCCGAGATTGCGGATCGATACGTCGCGCATCGTGGCAGCAAAGACCTTTGCCTGCTCACAGCCCGGGAATTTCGAGCGCGACGCATTGGCCTCAGCCTGGCGCTTGCCGATGATGGCGTTGCGCTTGGCGGCGGGCACGACAAAGATCACCTGCTGCAGGAAGTATTCCGTGGTGACCGGCTTGTTGCCGCCGTTTTCCTGCATGCGCCGGACGAGGTCTTCGTTCGACAGGCGTCCACCGCCGCCGCCGCCGAAGCGGGCATTGACGACCCGTGGCCAGCTCATGGCAACGGCGACATAGTTCCTGAAGTGATCGATGCCGACCCCTGCCTGATCGAGAACCTGCGACAGCTGCTGAACGGAGAGCTTGTTGCCGGCGGCGAAGCGCCCAACGGCGCCTTCGACTTCCGTGGTGCTGACCGAGGCGCCGACGCGCAGAACTTCCTCGCGCTTGAGGGCTTCATCGATCATCTGCTCGCGGGCAGCGCCCGGGCCGCCGCTCTGTCGCTGCAGGCGCATGAAAGCAGCGCGCTTGGCAATGTCGCCGGATGTGATGGGCGAACCGTTGACGACAGCAACCACCTTGCTTGCGGCGTAAGTGACCGGCGCGGAGGAAAGAGCCAGGCCGCAGGCAAGAACTATTGCCGAAACCGTGCGCGTGATCGAAAGCTTCCCGCCCATTCTTTAGTCCTTTTCATTTGCCCTGGACATCCTGTGTCCGGGCCATGGTCTTCATGCCAAGCGCCATCATCCTGCGCATTTCTGCGCAACAGATGCATAATACATGCGGCCGAACAATGACAAGACCTGCCGTTCGCCGCAAAATAGCGCTTCGGCCGTCAATTCTCTGTGACAGCACGTTTAGAAAACGGCTGTTACAGCGGAGACGAGGGCGCCATCAGGGCGGCGCGCCTCAGTTCAAGCCGTCAAACTTCGTGTCACCAACGTAGATATCGCCGAGTGTACGGAAGCTGATACGCGCGCCGATCGACCAGTCATTGGCAATGGATTGATTGCTGTCGCGCTCTTCCTTGTAGACCAGCGAGAAGATCGTATCCCGGTCGTCATAGGTGATGCCGATGCCATTGCGGGTGATGACATTACTGTTCAGATCGTACGTAATCGATCCGAACACCGACCAGTAATCGGCAAACTTGTAGGCCGCAGCCGTCTGGATTTCATCCTGATCACTGGTCGAGCCATAAAGTGGCTGTGCCTGGATACTGGTATAGGTGAGGGCCGTCTGCCAGAAGATACCTTGATAACCAAGCGTCGCATCGGCACGGCGCATGTTGAAATCTTTCTCGTCGAAGCGGCCACTGAGGCTGGCTGTGATGCCGGAAGGCGCGTCGATGCCGATCATCGTTACATAATCGGAGCGGTCGGTTTCAAGGCCCGAATTCGCACCGGCCTTGACCAGGTCGTCGGTTGCAAACGAATTCACGCCGCCAAGATGGAAGGATTGGCCGGCGATGGCACGCAAGGCATAGCCGTTGCCAAGAGCACCGGTATAGCGCACGCCAAGATTGGCGCGTGTTCCACCTTCGATACGGTCATAACCCGAGAACTTGTCGCGGTCGAACAGCGATGTCGCGTCGAAGACGAAGCTCTGCGCATCTTCGTTCGGCAAACCGCCAGCATATTCCTCATTGGGCCGGGCGAAAATCTGGGCGATCGGTTCGATGATGTGGCTGCTGTAGTCGGTCGCCAAAAGGATGGGGTAACGTGCATCGATACCGGCGGTCAGCATCCGCCGCGTGGTGGCGTCGTCGCTGTTGAAGTTGCCGGTATAGTCGATGCCCGGATCGGTCATCGACGATCCGATCAGGTCGCCGCGAGCCGCCAGGATCGGCGTCAGCGACAGGCCACCGGGAACGATGAAATTGCGTTTCCACTCAAGGTCGGCCGTGAAACGCTGATACGTGCCCTCAAGGCCGCGGAAGCGATCGACAATGCCCGGTATTTCCAGCTCATCCTCGCGGTTGCGATTGATGTTTGTCAGATTGATATCGGCGGTCAACTCGCCACCGAACACCGGTGCCGGGTGGGTATAGGAATAATCGAGAACCTGAGCGACGGCCTGCTTGTTTTCCGCGATGCTGTCCGGATCGGCATCCTGGATATCGAAATAGAAGGCGCGGGCATCGAAGGAATTGCGCTTGCCGAGACCCGACAGATAGACTTGGTTTGTAAAGGTCGTGCCGTCGAAGGTCGAAAGCTCATAGGTCTTGGCGAAGTTGTTGTCGCTTTGGACGAGAACATCCCAGCCGAAGGTCCAGCGCGGGTTGATATCGAACTTGGCCTTGGAACCGATCATGCCGCGATTGGTTTCCTGGGCGTCGACGGTGTTGCCGGTAAAGCTGCTGCGGTTCAGCTGACTGATCCCAGCCATGCTGAGAATATGTTCGCCGTTTTCGAAGCGCTGGCGGAACTCGCCCTGCAGCAGGAAACCCTGGCGGCTGAGGCCGGTTGCCGTGACCGTCGCATCCATATAGGGCGAGATCGCCCAGTAATAAGGAATGCTGACACCGGCGCCGAGCTTCTGGGTATAGCCGAATTTCGGAATGAGGAAGCCGCTCTTGCGCTTGACCGTCTGGTCAGGAACCTCGAGCACCGGCAGGTACAGGATCGGCTTGCCGAACAGCTCGAACTTGGCATTCTCCATACGGATCGTATGGGTCTTGCCGTTCTGAACGATGCGCTGCGCCTTGACGTGCCAGAGCGACTTGTGGTCGGGATCGGTCGCGCAGGGGGTGCAGGCCGTGTAGACGGCGTTGTTGAGAATCATCTCCTCGCCATTGCGCCGCTCGCCGGTCACGGCGGCGAGCTTCGTCAGGTCGGTGGTTTCGACCCGCAGCCGCTCGATGAAGCCGTTGCCGAAATCGTCGGTCACGTCCATCTGGTCGGCATAGACCTTGTTGCCGCCGGGCTCGATCAGCTCGATTTCACCGGTCGCAATGATGCGCCCGGTCTTCTGGCTGTATTCGACCTGCTGGGCGACCATCTGGTAGCCGCCATAATTGATCTGGACTGCGCCGCGTACGATGACGCGCTCCGCATCCTTGTTGTAGACGAGCTCGTTGGCCGACAGAAGCATCTTGGCGTCTTCGGGGAGCTTCGGATTGAGCGAATCGATATTGGTGTCTTGTGCCCATGCGGGTGCGATCGGCGTCAGCACCTGCAGCGCAACACCGGAAAGCAGAATGGCCGCCAGCAGCCTGATATGTTTGCGGTTGCTTGCCGCCACTAGCCATCCTCCTCATGCAATAGAATCGTCGAACCCAGCGCCATCGCTACAACAACTGGCAACCAGGCTGCAACGAACGGAGGCACTATGCCGCTGCTCCCGAATGCTTTGACAAGCACGGTGACGACATAAAGCACGAAGCCCGACAGGATTCCACCGAGAATTACCGGTCTCGATTGGTTAAACCGGCTAAATTTTAACGAGACGCTTGCAGCGATCAGAGTCATTGCGACCAGAAGCAGCGGGAGCGCCAGCATGGAGTGGAATTGGGTTTCCATCGCATTGGTCGGGAAGCCGAAGGACTTCGCTACTTCGATTTTGCGCCTCAGGTCGAAAAATTGAATAGAATCAGCCTTCGTCAACGTTTCCTGGACGAATTCCGGCTTCAGATGGGTCGGCAGTTGTACCGTTGCGAGGCGGCGTGGCAGCTCACCGTTGCGGGTTTCCGTCACCCCATTAAGAAGCCAGTAACCATCTTCCAGTTTTGCCGAGGCGGCGTCCTGCCTTAAAACGATCGTGCCAAGCGGATCGAAATGGATCACCGTCACATTGATCAGCGTCTTGCCTTCGTCCTGAACGGACCGGGCGCCGATGATCGTATCGTCTTTTCCGTAGATCTGGCGCAGCCAGGGGATGGAAATTGCCGAGACGGCCGAGGATGAACTGCCCCATTCAGCCTCAAGCGCTTCTGCCTGTTTCGTGCCCCAGGATGCGATCGGATTGAGCACGATCACCGTTGCAACGCCGAACAGGAATGCGCCGATAACGAAAGGCTGCAGGAACTGCCAAACGGAGATGCCGGCGGCGCGTGTCACCACCAGTTCATAGCGGCGATTGAGTGAAATCAGGGCGGCCATGCCAGCAAACAGGGCGACGAAAGGCACTGTCTGCTGCAAAATCATCGGGATGCGGAACGTCGTCATCAACAGCGCCCCGGTAACAGAGTAGCGCGGCAGTTGCGACATCCGGTTGGCGAGTTCGCTGAAGTCGATGATGAAGATCAACGCGAAGATACCGGCGAGGAACCAGAATGTGGTGATCGCGTATCGCTTGAAAAAATAACGCCCGAGCGTCGTGAAGATCATTTCACCTGGTTCCCGTCAGATGCCGGGTTGGCCTTGGTCAGGCGCAGGCGAACCAGAATCTCGTTGACCTTCTGCTCCAGCGTGAGAGGAATTTCAAGCCGCCTGTTGCCCATCAACTGCCGTATCGCCAGATAGCCGGTGCCAAGCGGGATCAAATACATGATCGGGATGAAGAAGCGCGATTCCTCGGCGCTGTTGGCCGCATAGAAGGTTGTCCAGCGGATGAACAGACAGGTCAAAAGCGCCGTGATCATCGGATGCACGCGAGCTTCGCGGTGCGAGCGGGCATCGCTGCTGAAGACCAGCGCGATCAAGGCAAACAGTAGCGGATATGTCCATTCGGTGAGACGGCGATGCAGTTCCGCCTCGAAAGATCCCGGATTTTTCTCATAGACCGGGTCCTTCGGATCGGGATTGATCAGGAAGGGCAGGTCCCGGTCTTTGGCGCGGATCGTCGCCTGGCCGGCTGCTTTCGTCATATCGGTCAGATCGAAGGCGTAGCTGTCGAATTTGATGATCGAAACATTGCCGTCGGGCAGTTTGCGATGCACCTCGCCGTCTTTCATCACCAGTGCAGAACCGCTGTCATCAACGGCGCCTTCGCGGGCATAATAGACGAGTTCGTAGGCAGGGTCGCGCGAATCGGCGACGAAAATGCCGTGCAGGACGCCGCCGCTGCGCCGTGAGGCGACCTGGACATAGAGGCCATCGGCGATCTTGCGAAAGGTGTTTTCCTGAACGACCGACGACAGAAGGTCGGCATGCGCGGTAGCAATCATCTTGCGCACGGCCATGCGCGAATAAGGCTCGACGAAGTTATCGACGGTGAACGACACCGCGCTGAGCGCGAGGCCGAGATAGATGATCGGCCGGATGATCATCATGCGGGAGCTGCCGGCGGCATTTAGCACCGTCAACTCCGAATCGGCATTCATCGCCGTCAGCGTCTGTGCCACGCCGATGACCAGCGCGAAGGGGAGAATAAGGGGAATGATCGACGGCAGGACGAGCGTTGCAAGGCGCATGAAGGCCAGCACCGACTGGCCGCTATCGGTAACCAGATTGACGCTTGCCAGCGCCTGCGTCGTCCAGACAATCGCCATCAGCGGCAAAAGCGTGGCAAAGAACATGCCCGTTGCCCGCTTCAGGATATAGCGTTCGATCAGTTTCATGCGGGGTCCTGGCCCATCTTCCTGCCGTATGTCCGGTTTGCCATCGCCAGTCTGGGCATGGCCAAGCCAAATGTCCCTATCGCGCTGATCGAACCGGTTTGCAAGTTTTCCACGATAACCAAATTGTAAAAGAGCAGGGCTAAGGCTCGGCAAAGAATGATAGTTAACAGCATGTAAACGCAAGGCGGCGCCTTGCCAAGGTCATCGAAACCGACAACGGTGCATGAACATGTTTCCGGGCTTGCGGTTGATGGCGAATGTTTGCCACTGTAACCGCCATGTAACAGACTGGCGTCGGCCAAAGGCAATTCTGGAGTTTCTTCATGTCATTGAAATTTGAAATCGGTTTCAGCAAGTCAGCGCGCCTGTCAGGCGGCCTGGCGATCCTGCTGAAGACTCTTGACGGAAAAGAGGCGGCTGGGGCTGCGGAAGCCGATCCCGGCGCAATTATTGAAAAGGCTGCGCGAATCGCCAAGTTCAAGGCGAAATCGCTACGGACACTCGACATCGTTGCGCCGCAGGGCGCGCCCGTCGATCGCATCGTGGTGCTTGGCATCGGCGATGGTGCCGAGCTGGCGGCGCATGACTGGCTGAGGGCTGGCGGTGCTGCTGCGTCGAAAATCCGTGGTGCCGACAAGGTGGTGATTTTCCTCGATGCACCGGGCATCGAGGTGTCGGGCAAGGCGGCGGCCGATTTCGCCCTCGGCATGGAGATGAATGCCTACAGCTTCGACGCCTACAAGACGACGAAGAAGGACGATGACGACCAGAAAGGGCCGCCCAAGCCGGTCAGGGTGACGATCGTCACAGGCGCCGTCCTTGCCGCCAAGAAGGCCGCGATCAATTCGCAGGCGATTGCCGAAGGTGTCTTCATCGCCCGTGACCTCGTCAACGAGCCCGCCAATATTCTCGGACCTGTCGAATTCGCGGCCAAAGCGAAGGAGCTGGAAAAGCTCGGCGTCGAAGTCGAGCTCCTCACCGAGCGCGAAATGAAGAAGCTCGGCATGGGTGCGCTGCTCGGCGTGGCACAGGGGTCGGTGCGGCCGCCGCGTCTGGCGGTCATGCAGTGGAAGGGTGGCAAGCCGAAGGATAAGCCGGTTGCCTTCGTTGGCAAGGGCGTGGTGTTCGACAGTGGCGGCATCTCGATCAAGCCTGGTGCGGGCATGGAAGAGATGAAGGGCGATATGGGCGGCGCTGCCGCCGTGACCGGCCTGATGCACGTGCTGGCAAGCCGCAAGGCCAAGGCGAATGTCGTCGGAATCATCGGCCTTGTGGAAAACATGCCGGATGGCAACGCCCAGCGTCCGGGCGATATCGTCACCTCGATGTCCGGCCAGACCATCGAGATCATCAACACCGATGCCGAGGGCCGGCTCGTGCTGTGCGATGCGCTGTGGTATTGTAACGACCGCTTCAAGCCGCAGTTCATGATCAACCTGGCGACGCTGACTGGCGCCGTCATGGTGGCGCTCGGCAGCCATCATGCCGGCCTGTTCACCAATGACGACCGGCTGGCCGGGCAGCTGACCGCGGCCGGGCTGACCACGCAGGAACGCCTATGGCGCCTGCCGCTCGGCAAGGAATATGACAAGATGATCGACAGCAAGTTTGCCGATATGAAGAATACAGGCGGTCGCTACGCCGGGTCCATCACCGCCGCCCAGTTCCTGAAGCGCTTCGTCAAGGATACGCCTTGGGCGCATCTCGACATCGCAGGAACCGCGATGGGTTCACCGACCGACGAGATCAACCAGTCCTGGGCCTCCGGCTTCGGTGTGCGGCTGCTGGATGAACTGGTCCGCGCCAATTACGAGAACTGACCCGCGACGTGACCGAAATCCTGTTCTACCACCTGACAGAATCCAAGCTCGAAGACGCGCTGCCGCCGTTGCTCGACCGTTGTGTCGAGCGCGGCTGGCGTGTCGTCGTCCAGACGCTGAACGACGAGCGCCGCGACATGCTCGACAGTCATCTGTGGACCTATCGGGATGACAGTTTCCTGCCGCACGGCACCGATGCGACGGAGTTTTCGGGCGACCAGCCGATTCTCCTGACGGCAGGCGAGGGGAACGGCAACGCCGCCACCGTCCGCTTCATCATCGACGGCGCCATGCCGCCACCGGTCGGCGACTATGAACGGGTGGTGTTCATGTTCGATGGATACGATCAGGAACAGCTGGAAGGGGCGCGGGCGCACTGGAAGGTGCTGAAGGGCGAGGGGCACACGCTGACCTATTGGCAGCAGAATCAGGACGGGCGCTGGGTGAAGAAGGCGTGATGCTTTCGGGCATCAATCGAAGAGGCCAAGGATCGTGCCGTTAGCCTCTGGCTTGAACGTGGAAGGCGTATTGTTGCAGGAAGCGGTCATGAAAGTCGACGGCATCACGTCGGCTTTGCGCCCAATACCGGACATTGAAACTGAAGTCGACGGCTCTGTATGGTCGAGACAGCAACAATGGGACTGCATGATCTGCCTATGTCGTTGCGAACCAATGGCCGGATATCTCGGGGTATTTGAAGCTTCGATCCAACTCGACTGGGAGCAAAAAATCGGGACTGCCGTGGCGCAAGCTACAATCCACCTCGAAATCGCTGTCTGTATTCCGCCGGAGTGAGACCGACAATCCGATTGAATACTTTTCGAAACGCGCTCGGATCGATGTAATGCACTTTCCAGGCGACCGTACCGACGGGGTCTTGGGTAAACTGCAGGAGATCGCGGGCTTTATGCATGCGCAGGCGCTGCACATATTCGCCTGTGGTGTGGCCGGTAGCCTTCTGGAACCTGCGCATGAAGGTGCGCTCTTCAAGACCAGCCTGTTCGGCAAGGACACCTAGCCTGGTCTCTTTTCCTTCAATGGCCTGAAGCCAATGCTGGACCTTCAGGATGGCCGCGTCACCATGGTTCAGGCGCGGAGAAAAGGCGCTATAGTAGCTTTGCTCTCGACCGGGGGGATCGACCAAGAATGCACGAGCAGTATCCAACATCACGCTAGGACCGAGAAAGCGTTCGATCAGCTTGAGACTGAGGTCGATCCAGGCCATCACGCCGCCGGCTGTCAGAATATCACCGTCGTCGATGATGATCCTGTCCGTGTTGATCGAGACGCCGGGAAACGTTCGGACAAGTTGTTCCTCATAGGTCCAGTGGGTCGTGACCGTTCGCCCCGCAAAAAGTCCCGTCTCGCCTAGAAGGAATGCTCCCTTGCAGACCGAACCGAGCACCGAGCCCTTGGCGTGTTGCTCGCGAAGCCAATCCGCATAGACCTCTGCCTCGGCCGTCGGAGGCAGATCGCCCAATCCGGGCGGAACAATGATCACCGTTGGGTGTCCAAGTGCTCCCGGCAGGGTGTCGTAGGTTCTCTCGGGTGCACTCTGGCCTGCAGCTGTGCGCCAATGGCTAATTCTTAGTCTTAACTGGTTGCCGCCGCCTCGCTCGCGCGCACGAGCCTCGGCGGCGGCCAAGAGGTCGGTCATCCCGAGCACCGAGGCTGTCTGTGCGCCCTCGTAGTCTACAATGCCTATCTCAGGAATGAGCTCATCGTTGTCCATATCGACCCGCCATTTGTCATTACCGCCACTCACATGGTGCAAATGACGCGACTATTCTAGCTCATCACTTCAGAAAAGGAGATGCCTGATGGGCAAACGCGCAGTGGTCATCATCGACCTCCAAAAGGATTATCTGGGTTCGGGCCGGTTTCCGCTGGTGGGGATCGATGCGGCAGTATCAAAGGCGACGCAGGTTGTAGAGGCTGCCCGGAACAAGGGTGACATCGTCATCCATGTCCGGCATGAGAGCCCCGCAGAAGCACCGTTCTTCGCTATCGGAACCGAGGGCACGGAGTTTATTCCGGCGATCGCCCCGGCTGAAGGCGAGACGGTGATTACAAAAAATTACCCCAATGCGTTTCGCGAAACGAACCTTGCCGGCGTCCTCAATGCCTCGGCAGTAGAGGATGTCGTTCTGGTCGGCGCGATGAGCCATATGTGCATCGACGCAACCGCACGGGCCTCAGTCGATCTCGGCTACCGTACTACCATTGTCGAAGATGCCTGCGCCACACGCGATGTCGAGTTCAGAGGTGAAGTCGTTTCCGCCGCCAAGGTCCACGCAGCCTACATGTCGGCACTCGCGTTCGCCTATGGCCAGGTGCTGTCTGCCGCCGAACTCGCCTCGCAGAGCAAAAACTGATCGAAAGAGCCTGTCATGAATATCAAAACGAACTCCGTAACACGACGACATACGCTGATGATCGGCGGCGCGGCCCTTGCCTCGTCGTTGATATCGCCCTCTCTCTCCCTGGCCGAGACCGCGACCAAAGGCGGCAACGCGAAAATCACCCAGGTCCGCAACGCGACCCTTCTCGTCGAATACGGTGGAGCACGGTTCCTCGTCGACCCGATGTTATCCGACAAGGGCGCGTTTCCGGGTTTTCCTGGAACGGCCCATAGCCAGCTTCGCAACCCGCTCGTCGAACTGCCGATGCCCATAGACAGGATCATCGATGTCGACGCAGCCATCGTCACCCATCTACATCCCGATCACTGGGACGAAGCGGCGAAATCGAAACTGCCAAAGTCTCTGCCCATCTACGCCCAGAACGATACGGATGCCGCGCTGATCAGGAAGGATGGTTTCAGCGATGTCCGTGTGCTTTCGGGCACGTCGGAGTTCAAGGGCGTGAAACTGACAAAGACTGAAGGTCAGCACGGCTCGGATGCAACACTTGCTGTTGCAGGTGAGGTCCTCGGAAAGGTCTGCGGCGTCGTGTTCAGCCATCCAGATCAGAAGACGATCTATCTCGCAGGCGATACCGTTTGGAACAGCTTCGTCGCAAGCAGTATGGCCCAGCACAAGCCAGATGTGATCATCCTCAACACGGGCAACGCCGTCGTGCTCGGGTTGGACCCGATCATAATGGGACGCGAAGACGTCTTGGCCGTCCATAAGGCCGCCCCGGCAGCCAAGATCGTCGCGACGCACATGGAGGCGATCAACCATTGCATCCTCAGCCGTGCTGATCTGAAAGATTTTGCCGACAGACGCGGTTTCGCGGGAAGCCTGCTCATCCCAGCCGACGGGGAAACCCTAACCGTCTGAGCTATAGGCGAGGATTGCTGAACATACCATCAACAACAAGTTAGGCCGCGGGGCATTGCGGCCTAACTCTGCAATTGCGATGCCGAACTCCCCGGTGTCCGCTCAGGGCCGAAAGCGGACATCGTGCCGTTGTTGCAAAATGGGCATCCGGCGGCAGCTGAATGTTTGTGCTGCAAGCGGTTCGATCTCAAAATATGCGTTGGTTCCACATTCAGTTAGAGGCCGCGGATCGCTTCACGGCCCCTTTGATGTTGGAGGCAGACTGAAGACTCAATCGAAAAACGCGTCGACGAATTTGCGCCGTCCGAGCATGAAGGCGTCGGCGACGTGGCGGAGCGGGGAGAGATCGACGTCCGACGTCTTCGCCTTGATGATTTCGGCGAAGCGGGCGTAAAGCGCTGGGTATTCCTGCTCCGGTTCGTCATGCACCAGCTTGCCGTCGATCGACAGTTTTGCGCCGCCTTCGGAGAGAACCATCATGCCGGCATCGGTTTCGGCGACGATGTCCCAGCTCTGATGGCCGGTCTGGCGCCAGTCGAATTCTGCCGAGACCGGCAGGTTGTTGGCGTCGCTGAAGACGATCGAGGCAGCGATCGGCGCATCGCGGTTTTCCGGGAATTCCAGCGTTGCCGAGGTGATGAACAGCGGGTTCGGCAGGATATGGGTGACGATCGACAGGGCGTTGATGCCCGGGTCGAAGACGCCGAGACCGCCGGCGGCCCAGATCCAGTCCTGGTTCGGATGCCAGTGGCGCACGTCTTCCTTCCAGATCACCTTGACATCGTTGATCTTCGTTGAAGCCAGGAAGGCCTTGGCTGCCTCGACAGCGGGCGCATAACGCGAGTGCCAGCTGGCAAACAGCGACAGGCCTTTCGAATCCGCAAGCGCTTGAAGGTCGGCGACTTCGCTCAGGGTCGCACCTGGCGGCTTTTCGAGGAAGACGTGCTTTCCTGCTTCGAGTGCCGTACGGGCGGCGGCATACCGAAACTGCGGCGGCATGCAGAGCGAGACGGCATCGATGGCCGGAACCGCGTCGAGCATCGCCTCGATCGACTTGAAATTGTCGATGCCATCGACGACGCCATGGCGGCTGGCGGCGGCGATCAGCTTGTAGTCGGCATTCTTGGCGATGGAGGGAAGGTGTTGGTCGCGGACGATCTTGCCGACGCCAACGATCGAGATATGAATGGGGCTCATGATGTGTCGCTCGATTTGTATGACTTTTATGGTGGGCTTTGTAGCAGAAAGACGGTTCCGGGCAAGCGGCTGTCGCAGTCTGTAAACGATGACTTGCAGACAATCGTCTTTGCCGGTGGTGGACAATAGCCAAGCTGCGCTATTTGGGTAGTCTGCATTTTGAAACAGGAGTCGCCATGTCCCCGATCATTCGAAAAGCCAGCCGCGCCGATCTCGATATCCTGATAGACTGGGCTGCGACGGAGGGCTGGAACCCCGGTTTCGACGATGCGCCGGCGTTTTGGGCGGCGGATCCGGACGGCTACTGGATTGCCGAAGAGGATGGCACCATGGCTGCGGCACTGTCGCTGGTGCGCTACGACGAAACCTATGCCTTTCTGGGTTTTTACATGGCCCATCCCGATTATCGCGGGCAGGGGATCGGTCTGGCGCTATGGCAAAGGGCGCTTTCGGAGGCAGGCAGCCGAACGGTGGGGCTGGATGGGGTGGTGGCCCAGCAGGACAATTACCGCAAGTCCGGGTTTGCCTATGCTCATGCCAATTTCCGCTACGGCGGCGAGGTTGTCTGCACCGAGCCGCCCGGCACGGAACTGGTTTCTGTCTCGCCCGTCCTTGTGCCGATGCTGGCCGATTATGACGCGCGGTTCAATCCGGTGCGCAGAGATGCGTTCCTGCGCGAATGGCTGAAAGCCATGGATACGCGCGAAAGCTTTGCTCTCCTGCGCAATTCCGAAGTCGTTGGTTACGGGACGATTCGCGCCTGCCGCGAGGGTCACAAGATCGGTCCGCTGTTTGCCGACAGCGAAACGAACGCCGATCTGATTTTCCGCAAGCTGGTGACCAGTGTCGGCGGTGGCCAGGTTTATCTGGATATTCCCGAGCCGAACGCGGCCGCCCGCGCGCTGTGTGATCGCTACAATCTAAAGCCGGTCTTCGAAACGGCGCGGATGTATCGCGGCCCTGCGCCGGACCTGCCGCTCGGTCAGATCTACGGAATTACCACTTTCGAGTTGGGATAGGGCGCGTCAGTTCCAAAACGGCAGGTTGCGATGGCTGCCGAAGATGACGATGCTGACGAACACCGCAATCACCAGAAGCACGACGAGGGTCCAGAACAGGCGGTTTGACGCCGGTTCCTCCTCGATGAAAACCGGCTCCTTGTTGCGCAGCGCATTCATCGCGTGCCTGGGATCGCCCCATTTGACGCGCCGGAACCGGAAGGCATTTTGCGATTCGTGTTTCATGGAACGGAAAGTTAAAGCCTCCATTTGAACGGTGACTTAAAGGTTTTGGTAAAATTTTAGTGTTTGCTTGTGGATGCCGGTTCAGGCGGTGCGGCCCGCCTCCACATGCAGCCAACTTCGAAAGCTTGCGGCCAGCGGGCTCGCTTTCAGAGGCGAGAGGACGAAATAGGCAAAGCCGGGCGGTCCTGCAATCGACAAGGCGAACGGACGCACCAGCCGGCCCGCAGCAAGATCGTCCGCCACCAGCGCCTCGTCGCCAAGCGCTATGCCCCGGCCGTCGATCGCCGCCTGAAGGGCAAGATGGGTATCCTTGTAGAGCAAACCCGGTTGCGGATCGAAACCATCGACGCCTGCCGCCAGCATCCACATGCCCCAGTCTGGCCAGACGACGCCCTGTCCGCTCCAGGACTGGTGGATCAACGGATAGCGGAGAATATCCTCAGGCGTTGAGACGGCCGCGCCGCGCTGCAGCAGTGCGGGACTGCAGACCGGAAAGATGACGTGCTCGAACAGCCGGCCGGCCTGCAGGCCGGGATAGACGCCGGGTCCGAAGCGTATCGCCACATCGACCTCGTCCCGGTCGAAATCCTGCACGTCGCAGGTGACGTTGAGGCGGACTTCGGCGTTGGGTTCCTTCGCTGCGAACCGATCCAGCCGCGGCACCAGCCACTTCGCCGCAATCGAGGTCGGTGCTGTGACGTTGAGGCGGAATTTGTGCTGCTCCTGGCTTTTCCGGGCCTGGCTGGCAGCACTTCTAAGGCTTGCCAGCGCGTCGGAGGCGGCTTCGCAGAGGATTTCTCCGGCCCGGGTAAGTTCCAGCGACCGTCCCTTGCGGACGAACAGCGTCACGCCAAGCTGCGCCTCGAGTTCCTTGATTTGGTGGCTGACGGCCGCGGGCGTGAGCTTTAATTCCTCGCTGGCACGGGTGAAGTTGAGATGCCGCCCGGCCAGTTCGAGCACCTGCAGCGAGCGCGTTCCGGGAATGTGTCGAACCATGAGCGGAGCTTCAAATAAAACTAACAGTTACGGATAGAATTATGCGCTTTCACGAAGCGAAACAATGCTGAATATCCCACTGCAAGCCATCACGGCAAAATGGATTTGAAAGACAGGGCATGCAGCGCGCACCGGACGGATTTTCATTCCCCTTCATCGCCGGCTGTGTGGCCATGGTCAGCGTTACCTATGGCATGGGGCGATATGCCTATGGCCTCTTCCTGCCGTCCATTCGCACGGACTTCGATGTTGGCACTGTCGATCTTGCCCTGATCGCAAGCCTCAATACCGCCGTCTATCTTCTGGCAACCGTCATTGCTTCGGCGAGCGCCATCTATTTCCGGCCGCGGACCGTGATTGTCGCGGCGGGCCTGATCACCACCTGCGGCCTGCTGCTAACCGGTCTTGCGACACGCTTTGAAGTCGCGGCTGGTGGCATCGTCCTTGCCGGGATCGGTGGTGGCATCCTGTCGCCTGCGATGTTCGAGGCAATCGAAGCCTGGCTGTCGGCGCGATGGAAGACGCGGGCCATTGCGGCGGTCAACGCTGGCGCGGCACCCGGCCTGATTGTCACCGGATTGGCGGCCTACTGGCTGCAATCGTCCTGGCAGCAGGTCTGGATCGCCATGGGCGTCATTGGCCTCGCCGTGACGCTGTGGCAGGCTTGGCTTCTTCCCGAGGACCGGCTGCACCGAGAAGGGGGGCAGGCAAGGTTGCCTCTCCGTCCGGGGCTATTTTTGCGCGCCATATGTCTGCCGCTCTATCTGTCGCTTTTTGTCTATGGATTGCTTCTGAGCACCTATCTGACCTTCGCCGTCGACCTCATCGTCTCGACCGGCGGCATGTCCTTCCCGGCCGACCGGCTCTTCTGGGTTCTGCTCGGTGTCGCCGGACTGCCGGCGATGTTCACGGGGGAGGCGGTGCGGCGGTTTGGTGTCCGGGGCTTGCTTGCGATCAGCATGCCTGTCTGCGGCCTATCCTACTTGCTGCTTACCGTGGCGCCAGGCAATCCGGCTGCCGTGTTCACGTCAGCCATTCTGTTCGGCGTCTCGTCCATCGCCCCGGGAAACGGGTTCCTCGTCTGGGGCATATCGCTCTTCCGGGACCGGCCGTCGGTGGGAGCGGGAACGGTGTTTTTCGTTCTGTCGCTTGCAATCATCGCCGGACCGGTGCTCGCCGGACTGATGGCGGAGCATTTCGGCCCGTTGGCATTCTTCTATCTTCTGGTGCTGTTGCCGGTGCTGATTGTTCCGCTTTTTCCGCGCCAAATTTTCGGCACAGAGAAAACCGCCGCGGACGAGGAGGAGCTGCCCGCCGCACAATCGCAGGACGCCTGAGATTTGCGGGTGGCCGGTTAGCGCTGCCGCGCGATTGCCTTTCGCAGGACCTCAAAAATGCGGCCGTCCTGGCACTGGGAGACATTGAACCGCAGAAAGCTGGTGGCCGACTGCGACAGGCTGAAGACGTTGCCGGGGGCAAGGACGATGTTGCCGGCCAGCGCTTCGCGGGCGATCTCTGCCGCATCAAGGCCATCCGGCAACTGGCACCATAGAAACATCCCGGCCTGCGGCTCGATCCACGGGACGAGCCCAAGGTTCTTCAACCGGGCGCAGACGTCAGCCATGGCGCGGGAAAGGCGCAGGCGCAGCCCCTCCATGTGTTTCCGGTAGCTGCCGTCGCGCAGCACATTCAGCACCAGTTCGGCGGTCAGGGGGCCACCGCCGAATGTGGTGGCGATCTTCAGGTCGATCAGTCCTTCGATCCAGTCCGGGCGGGTGGCGATGAAGCCGCAGCGCGCCGATGCCGACAGCGTCTTGGAAAAGCTGCCGATATGGATGACGCGTTCAAGCCCGTCGAAGGCAGCCAGCCTTGGGGCGGCCACATGCTCGAAATCGGCGAAGATATCGTCCTCGATGATGGTCAACCCTGCCTGTTCGGCGAGTTTGAGCACCCGGTGCGCCGTCACCGGCGACAGCGTCGCCCCGGTCGGGTTGTGAATGGCGGAATTGGTGATGTAGAGCCGCGGCTTGTGCTCCTGCAGCACCCTCGCGAATTGCTCGATATCCGGGCCTGTGGGCGTGTAGGCAACGCTGACGATGCGGGCGCGATGGGCACGCAGCAGCGCATGAAAATTGAAATAGCAGGGATCGTCAATCAAGACGGTATCACCCGGCTCGAGCAGAAACCGGCACAGGAGATCCAGCGCCTGGGTTCCCGATTCCGTCAGCATGATCTGGCCCGGCGAGGCGTCGATGCCGTGATCGCCCATTCGGCGCGCAATCAGTTGGCGCAACGGTGGCAGGCCAAGCGGCGTGCCATAGTCGGCGAGCGAGGGGCCGTCGGCGCGCGACAGGGTTCGCAAGGCGCGGCGCATGCCGTCGTCCGGCAGCCAGGAGGGCGGCAACCAACCGCATCCCGGCTTGAGATCATCGCTGGCTGCATCGAGCGACTGGCGCGACACCCAGAAGGGATCGACCGCCCGGTCCAGCTTCGGCCCGGCTTCGGACACGGCAAACGGGGCGGCCTGGCTTGCCACATAATACCCGGAGCCGGGACGCGGCTGGATCACTCCTTCAGCAGCGAGCCGGTCATAGGCCTCGACCACGGTGGAGGTGGAGACCTGCAACGTCCGTGCAAACGCACGGATCGACGGCAGCTTGTCGCCTGATGTCAGGCTGCGGCCCGCGATACGTTGCCTGATCGTGGCGATGACCATGGCTATCCGGGTGCCGCTCTTCGTTTCGTCAGCCATCTGTATGTGATCCGATACCATAACAGTTTTGCCAAACTGTATAGGAGTGTCGCTGGCTTTGCCAGCCACCGCCGCCGATAAGGGGAAAACGAAGGAGTGTCGGATGGACCGGGTGGCGAGCGGGTGGATCAATGGATTGATCGGCGTGGTGATCTTCAGTGGCTCGCTGCCCGCGACCCGCGTGGCGGTGATGCAGTTGGATCCGGTATTCCTGACGGTGGCGCGCGCGGCGATTGCCGGTGTCCTGGCTCTCTGCCTGCTTGTCGTCTTCCGGCAGAAGCGGCCGTCGCGAAACGATATCATCTCGCTGATAGTGGTTGCCCTCGGCGTGGTCGCCGGCTTTCCGCTGCTGACGGCACTGGCGCTGCAGTATGTCACCTCGGCGCATTCCATCGTCTTCGTCGGCCTGCTGCCATTGGCGACGGCGATCTTCGGCGTTCTGCGCGGTGGCGAGCGACCGAAGCCGGCCTTCTGGATATTCTCCGTACTCGGCAGTGCAGTGGTGGCCGGTTTTGCTCTGCTGCAGGGCGGCGCGTCGTCACCCGTAGGCGATGGACTGATGCTTGCCGCCATCATCGTCTGCGGGCTCGGGTATGCCGAAGGGGCGAGACTGTCGCGGACGCTCGGCGGCTGGCAGGTGATCTCCTGGGCGCTCGTCCTGTCGCTGCCGGTGATGATCGCCCTGTCGATTGCCTTTATGCCACCGACATTCTCTGATGTCGCATTGCCCACCTGGCTCAGCCTTGCCTATGTGTCGCTGTTCAGCATGCTGATTGGTTTCATCTTCTGGTATCGTGGCCTTGTACAAGGCGGCATCGCTGCGGTCGGTCAGTTGCAATTGCTGCAGCCGTTCTTTGGTCTGGCGCTGGCGGCAACCCTTTTGCATGAGCCGGTGAGTTCCATGATGCTGGCGGTCACCGTCGCGGTCATTCTGTGCGTCGCCGGTGCGCGAAAATTCGCCCGGTAAACAAGATGGCTTTGCCTGTGGCTAATTGAGTTCCCGCAAACGAGCTTTTACACTTCGGTGTTCATCGAAGCATTCCGGCGTTACGGTCGCTATAACAGGATGGAATTTGACAATTCCTCTGAGGCGAGACGATCATGACTGCGGACACGATAAACCTGAGGAAAGAGCTGGCGCTGCTGCTGGGGCTCGCAACGCTCTGGGGTGCATCCTACACTTTCATCAAGATCGGTGTGGAGACCATTCCCCCGATCACGCTGATTGCCACCCGCACGCTGATCGCCGGCTTGTTGCTGCTGGTGGTTCTGCATTTTCGGGGGCTCTCTCTGCCAAAGGACAGGGCGACATGGGGCCGGTTCCTGTTTCAGGCGTGCCTGAACAGCGCGATTCCCTTCACCCTGATTGCCTGGGCGGAAAAAACCGTCGATGCCGGTCTGGCGGCGATCCTCAATTCGACCACACCGATCTTCGCCTTTCTGCTGACGGCGCTGTTGACGCGTCACGAACCGGTGACGGGACGCAAGCTTTTTGGCGTTGTCGCGGGTATCGCGGGAATTACCCTGGTCGTTGGCCTCGGGGCGTTGAACGGGGCGGGTGAACAAATACCGGCCCAGCTTGCGATCGTCGCCGCGACGATCTGCTATGCCGGTGCCGCCATCTTCGGCCGCGGCTTCAAGGCTCTCGATCCGATGATGCCTGCGGCGGGATCGCTGATCTGCGGTGCTTTCATCCTGATGCCGCTCAGTTTTGTCATCGACCGGCCATGGACGCTGGCGCCTTCCGTAGCCTCCATTCTCGCGCTTCTGTGCCTCTCGGTGTTTTCGACGGCGCTGGCCTTTGTCATCTATTTCCGGCTGGTGCACACGCTTGGTTCCGTCGGCACGACCGCACAGGCCTATCTGCGCGTGCCCATCGGGGTCGCGATCGGCGTCATCTATCTGGGGGAGAGCATCAGCAGCACAGCCTTGGTGGGGCTTGCCTGCGTGATCGCCGGCGTCATGGCCATGACCATCCCGGGCAGGAAACGGCCGTTGGCAGCGTGAATGCCAAGATGCGCGCACGGGTAGGAGACGGGACTGGTTCCCCTCAGAACCTGGGCGTGGAATGCATGCAGCCGCAAAGCCGGCTGCGCAGTGAAATTGCCCGGCTGACTTTTGCGATCACCCAGCCGGAACGCGCCGCAAGCCGCCATCATCGGGCATTGCCGGGTTGATCCAGCGGACGCTAATTCGCCTTGGGCTTGCTGGCGGGCGAAAAGCTCAAGGTGAGCCAGGTATTCCAACCCTCTGGACGGTTCTTCGCCCCGAACTCGTAAAAGCCTTTCAGATTGACATAGCCTGCCGTCTCGTCGCTGACGGCGAATTTGTATCCGACCTGTGGCCCAATGCCGAACACACGCGACTTGAAGTCGCCGAGAGAAGCGCCTTCGCCGCTATCGCCACTCAATTGCTGAAAGGCATAGCCGACGACCCCCACATGGAGCTGTTCATTGAGGAAGTGCGAGGCAGCCCAGTCGATATGGCCATCGATCCCGTTTTTATAGTCCGTGTCGGGATTTTCGAAATTGTAGGTCAGGCCGCCTGTGATCGAGAATTCATTGCCGGACGCGGGATTGAAATAGGTATAGCCCACGCCTGAATCGATGGCAGCATGCCCGAACCCGGCATTGACGATGCGATCGGCATCATAGGACCCGACTGGCAGGCTCACAGTCGTGTAGACCATGTAGTTGTTGACGCCGTCGTTCCATTTCAGCGTTCCGAACGGCGCAATGTCTCCAAATGCGGTCAATGTGTCGCTGCGGCTTCCGGAAATAGTCCCGCCGAGAGGGCCGGTCAGCGTCGCATCGACTTGTGCCCGGCTGCGCAGCACGGGCAACAGCATCCCGACCGAGGCCTGCGCACCATCCAGAACAGGCTCCGCGAAGGTGTAGGTCGGAACGAAAAACACCGCATCGCTCCGTCCCTCAAGGCCGACGTCGACCTGACCTCCGCCACCGCGGGGGAAAGCCGCGTCTGCCCCGGCATCGACGCTCGTGTGGAAGTAGACGGTTGCAAGTGACCAACCCGGTTCCGTCGGCGCGGAAGCAAAGCTGCCATAGAAACCTGGCAGATAGACGCTGATGCCCCCTTCATCCGCATAAGCGGCAGAGACTTGTGTCAACAGAGCCGCCAGCCCCAGCCCGATGGCAGAGCGTGTACGAAGCCGGGAAGTTGACCGGTGGCGTCTATTTGGCGTTGTCATGTCATCTTCCCCCTAAGCACATTGCCTAGATATACCGAGTCGGGCGGATGCCCGCTAGCCAGTTCGATAAATATGAGGGGATCCGCTTGAATTGCCGCAAAGTGGTGTTTGTGGTAATTCGCGTTGAAAATACACCTTCGCGGCCTGAGGCGCGTCGCGCCTCTGTTGCAGGCAGCGCCGATCCTGATAGCAAGTCCACGCCCCGATGGGGCCGTCGATCAGCTCGCCATCGCCTCTTCATACTCGGTCGACAGTTCCATCCAGTGCTCTTCGGCCTTGGACAGTTTGCTGACGACCTCTGCGCGTTCCTTGACCTTGGCCGCTGCCTTGGCTGGAAATTTCTCGTAGAGGTCCTGGTCTTCAAGCTCCTTGTCGAGAACCTGAATCTGTTTCTCCAGCTTTGCCGTCAAGGATTCAATATCGTTGATCTTTTTCTTCAAGGGGGCAAATGCCGCCCGCTTGTCGGCTGCGGCCTTGCGTTGCTCGGCTTTGGACCGGTTGTCTTCGACGGCTGCGCCCTTGTCCTTGTTGCCCTTGCCGCGCGAACTCTGGACGATGGTTGAGCGATAGTCTTCAAGGTCGCCGTCATAGTTGGAGACGGTGCCGTCTTTCACCAGCCACAGCCGGTCGGCCGTCGCCTCGATCAGGTGCCGGTCGTGCGAGATCAGAATGACGGCGCCGGTATATTCGTTCAGCGCTTGGATCAGCGCATTGCGGCTGTCGATATCCAGATGGTTGGTCGGTTCGTCGAGGATCAAAAGGTTCGGCGCATCGAACGCGGCAAGCCCCATCAGCAGGCGGGCTTTTTCGCCACCAGAGAGATCCTTGGCAGGCGTGCTCATCTTGGCAGTGGCAAGCCCCATCTGGGCGACGCGGGCGCGCACCTTGCCCTCGGTCGCACCCGGCATGCGCTGGCGCACATGCTCGACTGCATCATGTTCGGGGATCAGGTCGTCAAGCTGATGCTGGGCGAAGAAGCCGATCTTGAGTCCCGGTGCCACCTGCACCGAGCCGCCGGTCGCGGGAAGACGGCCGGAGATCAGCTTGGCGAAGGTCGATTTACCATTGCCGTTCGAACCGAGCAGCGCGATGCGGTCGTCCGTATCGATCCGGAGCGACAGATGCTGCAGGATCGGCTTGCCCGGCGTGTAACCGACGGTGCCGTTTTCCAGCGCGATGATCGGCGAGGCCGCTTCCTTTTCCGGATCAGGGAACTTGAAGCCCTGAACATGATCTTCGATGACGGCCGAGACCGTCCCCATGCGCTCCAGCGCCTTGACGCGCGACTGCGCCTGGCGGGCCTTTGATGCTTTGGCCTTGAAGCGGTCGATGAACGACTGCAGGTGCTTTCGCGCCGCATCGTTCTTTACCTTTGCCTTGGCCTGCAACTCGTTGGCTTCGGCGCGCTGACGCTCGAACTGGTCGTAGGAGCCCCGATAGAAGGTCAGCTTCTGCTGGTCGAGATGGATGATCGCGTTGACCGCGGTGTTCAACAAATCGCGGTCATGGCTGATGATGATGACCGTGTGCGGATATTTGGCGATGTAATCCTCAAGCCACAGCGTGCCTTCAAGGTCGAGATAGTTGGTCGGCTCGTCGAGCAGAAGCAGGTCCGGCTCGGAAAACAAGACGGCCGCCAGAGCGACGCGCATGCGCCAGCCGCCGGAGAACGACGAGGCCGGCCGCAACTGCGCGGCCGCATCGAAGCCGAGACCGGCCAGGATGCTGGCGGCGCGCGATTCGGCCGAATGCGCCTGGATATCGGCAAGCCGCATATGGATTTCGGCAATGCGGTGCGGATCGGTCGCGGTCTCCGCTTCGGCCAGCAGCGCCTCGCGCTCCTTGTCGGCCTTCAGCACGATCTCGAGCAGCGGCTCCTCGGTGCCGGGGGCTTCCTGCGCCACCTGGCCGATACGGGCGTTCTTGGGGATCGAAACCGAGCCGGTTTCGGCTTCCATGTCGCCGGTGATGATTTTGAACAGGGTCGACTTGCCAGCCCCGTTCTTGCCGACGAGGCCAGCCTTGATGCCGGCCGGCAGCGCAACCGTGGCCTGGTCGATGAGAAGGCGTCCGACGATGCGGGCCGAAACGTTATTGAGCGTGATCATGGCGGCGTTTTGGCCGAACTCAGCCGAGAAGGCAAGGGTTTGCCGCGCCGCACACTGATCAGGCGACGTGTGGAGCGTAGGTTTTTTTTATCCGGCCGCCGATCGCGGCCGAGAACACCAATGTACCGGGCTTGCCGCCGCTGCGTACGGCTCTGAGCGCAAGCTCGGCCTGGGTGAACAGATCGACGCCGCCCGACGCGGTAAAGGCCATGGAAATGCCGGTGGAGAGCGACAGGGTCTGCGTCGTGAACGCCCGGTTCGGCAGGGCGACCTGCACGCCTTCGACCGAGGCGCAGATGCGCTGGGCGATGGCTTCGGCGTTATCGGCCGAAACGTCGTGGAAGACGAAGGCGAACTCGTCGGTGCCGATGCGGGCGACGAAATCGTTCTTCTTGACGGACTTGCGGAATTCCGGCGCCAACTTCTTCAGTGCCTTCTCGACGGCCGCGGCGCCATGGCGCTCGCCCATCTCGCGCAGGCCTTCAACGGTGACAAGCGCCAAAGCTGCCGGGCCAACAGCCTTGCCGTCGTCATAGAGCGCCGTCAGCTTGGCCGAGAAGGCTATGCGGTTGGGCAGGCCGGTGATGGGATCGCGGGTCGCGGCCTTGCGCATCGCTTCGATATCGCTGTCGATGCCGCCAAGCTGCGTCACCGTCTCGTTCATGGCAGCGGCAAAAGCTTTTTCCTCCCGCTCGAACACCGCAACCGCGTCGCGCAGGCGCGCGGCATCGTCGGCGAAATCGGACATGCCGGCGACGGGATCGGTTTCCAGCCGGGTGATGAAGCTACGCAGCATCGCGGCAAAGACCTCCTTCTTGGCGATGCTGTCCTTCAAGGCATGGCTGACCGCGGAGATCGAACGGGCGGTATCGGCGCGGATCGTATCGGCCTCGATCGCGGCAAACCCGGAGAGATGATATTTGACGCCGAGCTGTTCGATCTGGTTTTGCTGGGGGTGAGCGCCAAGGGCTGCAAATTCCCGGCTGAGCTGCGGATTGTGGCCCGACAGAGCCTCATAGAACAGCTCGTAATTGCGCGGAAAGGGCGCGACGCCAAGCTTTGCCATGGTCTGGGCGACCTTGAGCAGGATCGCGGCATTCTGCGCCTGATTGCCATCGAGCTGGGGCTTGTCCGTCATAGCCTATCCTTCACAAAACCGCTTGATGCGCGGTGGTTGCAAGACATTGCTGATAAACCATCGGGATTAAAAGACTGTCAAAGGCGCGAGCGTTTCACCCCAGGCACAACTGCCGGGCCGCCTTGAACTGCGCCGTTGCCTGCAGAGGGCAGCGCTCTATATGCCCCGCAGGCGGGAACATATCTTGCGCAGGATGGTCGGGTGAAAAGCAGCGGTGAAAAAATCGGCGTCAACGTCGAGCACGGAGCGTCTCATGCCGCTTAAACGTTCGAATTGGCTGCGCACCGAAGAGCCGGACCAGACCAGCGCCAGCTTTCCAGAACTGTTCTTCGATCTCGTCTTCGTCTTTGCGCTCGTGCAGCTCTCGCATACGCTCGCTTCCGATTTCGGGCCGACCGCCGCCTTTGAATCGGCGCTTCTGGTGCTGGCGATCTGGTGGGTCTGGATCAACACTACCTGGGTGACCAATTTGCTGCACACCGGCAGGGAGGCTGTCCGGCTGATGCTGTTTTGCCTGATGTTCGGCGGCGTGCTTTTAGCGCTTGCTCTGCCGGAAGCCTTTGGCGCGCACGGGGTGATGTTTGCGCTGATCTACTGCGCCATGCAGACCGGCCGTTCGCTCTTCACGCTTTACGCCTATCGCGGCGTCGATGATGCCGCATTCACCACATTCGTGCGGATCACGCTCTGGTCGCTGGCCTCGGCGGTCTTCTGGCTGGCGGGCGCGATGATGGACCTAGAAGGCCGGATCGCCTTGTGGAGCCTGGCTGTTGCCATCGACTATGCGTTGCCCGCACTTCGCTACGCCGTGCCGGGGCTTGGAAAGTCGCCACCGGAAACGCTGGATGTTTCGGGCGAGCACATGGCCGAGCGTTGCGCCCTGTTCGTGATCATCTGCCTTGGCGAGGCGATCCTGACGACCGGCAAGAACGCCGCTGAACATATGAACTCGAACACGACCTTCGCCGTGTTCTGCAGCGCGTTTCTGAGCACCGGTTTCATGTGGTGGATCTATTTCCACCACGGGCAGGCGGATGCGGCCGACAAGGCGGAGAACACTTCGCGGCCGGAGAGCGTGGCCCATAATCTGTTCACCTACGGCCACCTGCCGATCATTGCCGGTATCATCCTGACGGCAGTCGGCGAGGATTTCAGCCTGTCGCATGCGCAGGAGGATAGCTCTTTGAAAAATGCGCTGGCGATGATCGGTGGCCCGATCCTGTTTCTGGCGGGCAATATCTGGGTGAAAATGGCGGTTGCGCGGAAAATCCCGGTCTCGCATATCGCCGGGCTGGTTCTGCTGACGGCAAGCGCCGTGCTGGTGCCGTTCAGCAGCAATTACGTCATCCAGATCACCGCGACTGCGGTTCTTTTCATTGTCGCTATATGGGAATATCTGGCGTTGCGGCCCGCCAAGGGCAGGGCCGCATAACCGGGCAGGCGTCAGAGGGATGCCGAGACGATCTGCTTTGCGCTTTTGGGCAGCGTTGCAAACAGGGCGGACAAATCCTGCCAGCCATCGGGGCGGCGGCCCGACACATTTTCCGGCCAATGGCAGATGCCGTCACCGTGGATATATCCGACCCAGCGCTGTTCGCCCTGGTTTTCAAAATGCAGAACAGCCAGTTTGCCGGCCTCAAGCGCTTCGATGGGATACCAATCCATGGTGTTGTCCTGCTCCATTCTTAAAATATGAAGGGACTATGACGCGGCTGACTTGCTCAAGCCTTGTGACATTGATGTGACTGACGCGAAGAGCCGAATGATTTCCGCTGGTTGAGTCAGTCTGCGTAATGCCGGAATTCCGGCGTGCGCAGGAAATAGCTCATGTCCAATCCAAGGCTCGGTGCCCCAAGCGCCGTCAGCGTCATATGGCACTGGCCGCGATGGTGGGTGTGGTGGTTGAAGAAATGGGCAAGTGGCGGGGCGAGGCGCTGGGTGACGGGAGCGGGGGTGCTGACCGGCGTATAGGTAAAGCGGCCGGCAAGCGCGTCTTCGCTGAGACCGGCGATGAAGGCGACGATGCGATCGTCCTCGGCAGCGCGAGCAGCCGATAGCGCGGTGAAATTATCAAACAGGATGCCGTCGAGTGTTTTCGGCGCTTCGCCGCTGCCGGTAAAGCGTTTCATCCAGATCCGGTCGGCCGATAGCACATGGTTGAGCGTCGCATGCAGCGAGCCGAAGAAGGCCCCCTTGTTTTCGCGATACTGCGCGTCGTCAAGCTTGCCGGCGGCCTCATAGACCAAGCGGTTGGCCCAGCGGTTGTAGTCGGCAAACATCTTGTAGTGATCAAGCATCGCGGTTCTCCAGGATTCTCTGCAGTCTAGCGCCAATTCGCATCGCGGTGGGTGATGCGACCCATGAAATTTACTGATTTGATTGTTCGTGATTGCCGGTTTCGAATAAGGCTCGGATCACGCACCATCGATGAGGTCAGGCATGAATAGAACCCTTTACGCACTCTGCGGCGCTGACAAGAGCCGGCCGTTTTCGCCGCATGTCTGGAAGACGATGTTGTCGCTCTCCCACAAGGGGCTCGACTACTATACCAAGGCGGTCGGGTTCACGCAGATACCGACGATCGAAAACGGCGCGACGACACTGGTGCCTGTGCTGCGCGACGGTGACCAGTTGGTTCGCGACAGTTTCGACATCGCACTCTATCTGGACAATGTCTATCCGGATCGTCCATCGCTGTTTGGCGGCGAGGGCGGTCAGGCAATGGCACGGTTCGTCGAAAGCTGGTCGCAGCTGACATTGCATCCGGCCCTTGTCCGGATCATCCTGATGGATATCCACGACAGCCTTGCTCCGGCCGACCAGGCATTTTTCCGCACCTCGCGCGAACCCCGCTTCGGGATGAGCCTGGAAGCGGTCGCCGAAACCGGGATCGGTGAACTGAAAACCTTTGCCGCCAAGCTGGAGCCATTGCGCACCACACTGAAGAAACAACCGTTCATCGGTGGCGAAACGCCGCTGTTTGCCGACTATATCGTCTTTGGTCCGCTGCAATGGTCGCGCATCGTCTCGCCGAAGACGATCCTTGAGCCGGGCGATCCGGTCCTTGACTGGTTCGAGCGCTGCCTCGATCTCCATAACGGTGCCGGGCGCTCTGTGACAGCAGCGTGAAACTTCGCCGCCCCCCTTGTTTTGCGCGGATTTGGCGGCTATTGAACCGCCAAATTCGCGGAAAAGCCGCCGATTATGGAAACCAAGGGAATTGAGACAATGGCGATTGAACGCACATTTTCGATGATCAAGCCGGACGCAACCAAGCGTAACCTGACGGGCGCCATCACCAAGATGCTCGAAGACGCAGGTCTGCGCGTCGTCGCTTCCAAGCGTGTCTGGATGAGCACCCGCGAAGCTGAAGGCTTCTACGCTGTTCACAAGGAACGTCCTTTCTTCGGCGAACTGGTTGAAGGCATGACCTCCGGCCCGACGATCGTTCAGGTTCTCGAAGGCGAAGGCGCCATCCTGAAGAACCGCGAAATCATGGGCGCGACCAACCCGGCCAACGCCGACGAAGGCACGATCCGCAAGACCCACGCCCTGTCGATCGGCGAAAATTCGGTTCACGGTTCGGACGCTCCGGAAACCGCTGCCCAGGAAATCAAGTACTGGTTCTCCGACACCGAAATCGTCGGCTGAATCAATTCCTGAGGGTTTTGGCCCGAAGGACTTGAAATGAATGAAGAAAAGCCGGTGCGGAAACGCTCCGGCTTTTTACGTTTTGGTGCTTCAAACCGGGCATTTCGCCGTCTGGAAATGTTCTGGCGCCTTGCCGTTCTTGAAGACATCCGGGTTCTTGTCATAGGCCGGGCCGACGACCAGGGCTTCGGCCGGCATGATATCCTGGTCGAGATTGGAGATGACCGAGGTCTTCAGTGTCTGCAGCACAGTGCCGTCAGGACCTTTGACCTCGATGGTCACCGCATAGGGTTTTTGCTTTTTCACGCAGGTGACATCCGGACTTTCGAGAACCACTTTGTCGAGTTTTGGAAACAACTTGCGGTCAAGCGTCAGGGGCGGGCCGCCCGATGGGTCTTCGAATGTGGCGGTAACCGTGCTGCCATCGGCGACCTGTTCGGTCTTCGTCAGCGTGATCATGTAGGTGGCATAGGCGAGGCGGTAGTTGAAGACGAACATCTTGCCGGTGAGTTCGAGTGGGTCCGGTCCGGTTTCGCGTTGACAGCCGGAAAGACCCGCAAGTGCGGCAAGAAGGACCATGGCGAAGCGTGTGCTGGTCATGTGGCAAGTTCCTTCTTCTGGCGCCGGTAGTGGCGGTTTGCCTTCACACGATTGCCGCAGACTGTCATGTCGCACCAGGTGCGGCTGCGGTTGCGGCTGCGATCCAGAAACAGCCATTGGCAATTGGGGCAGATTTTCAGCCGCTCCGGTTCGGTGAACGTGGCAAGCATGAGCGCCGAACGTGCTGTGGCGGCATCAAGCGGCGTACGTGCGGTTTTTGCCGGATGCCTGCGGATGATGATGGAGGCCGCATCCAGCAGGTCGGCAAGGTCCGCTCCGGTGGATGCGCCAAGCACATTGGCGCGAAAATGCCGGTCGGTTGTCTCGCGCAGATTGAGAAACGCATCGCGGTTTTCGACCGTCACCGGTTCCAGCGTCCCGAATAGTTCCTTCTCCACCGAAAACCGGTTTGCCGCGGCGGCAAAGTCGCGCATGGCAACGGGATCGGCATAGCGGTCGATCCGGCGCTCGGGGTCAAAGCGCAGGATCACCGAATTGGCGACATCGAGAGCGAGCGCGCCACCGGCAAAACGATGCTGGGTCCAGGAAAATGTCATGCGATATCCTAACTGGTAAAACGTATTTTACCAGTTATACTGATTTTGTCATCAGTGGATGTGTCATGGCCTATTTCCTGCAGCAGCTTGCCAGCGCCCTGCCTATCGCAGCTCTCTATGCGCTGCTCGCCTTCGGCTATTCCATTGCCTTTTCCGTAACCCGCCGGGCAGACCTCACCTATGGCGCGCTGTTCGGTTTTGCGGGTCAGATGTTTCTGCTGTTTTCGGATTTTGCCTGGAACTGTCTCTGGCTGGTTCTGCCAGCGGCCCTGGCTGTCGGCGCTGTTTCGGCGCTGGTCTATACGCTCGGGGCCGGCCTTTTGATCGGCCGTTCGGTCATGCACCGGCTGGCGACAACCTCGGCCAATACGGTGGTGGTCGTCTCGCTCGGCATTGCGCTGGTGCTGATGGAGCTGTCGCGGATCGCGGCGCAGACGCGCAGCCTGTGGCTGCCGCCTTTTCTCAATACGCCGGTGACCCTCTGGTCCGATCCGCAGTTTCCGGTGACGCTGACGGTGGTGCAGCTCTTGAACACGGTGCTGATGCTAGTGCTCGTCGGGGCAGGGCATCTGTTTCTGGCACGCTCGGCCTGGGGCCGTGCCTGGCGGGCGGTGTCGGACGATGCGGGCGCGGCTGCACTCTGCGGTATCGACGGCAGGCGCATCTTCATTGCCGCCTATGGCCTATCTTCGCTTCTGGCAGCGATCGCGGGCATTCTCGCCACGGCCTATTATGGCACGATGGATTTCGGCGCCGGTATCGTGTTCGGGGTCAAGGTGCTGTTCATTGCCGCGATCGGCGGGCAGACGGCGCCGGTGCTGGCGGCCGTTGGCGCGGCCGCCATGGGCCTGAGCGAAACGCTCTGGAGCGCCTATGGGCCAATGCTGTGGCGGGATTTTGCGATCTTTTCGTTCCTCGTCCTGCTTTTGGTGCTGACGCGCAAGGAGCAGTTTCAGCCCTGACGGCTGGACCAGTCAATCCTTCGTCCAGCGGTCCCTGGCGCTGTCATCCTCGTCCTTGGCGCTGACCCAGCCGCGCGTGGAGCCATCGGCGGCATGTTCCTTCTTCCAGAAGGGGGCTGCGGTCTTGAGGAAATCCATGATGAAATTTGCGCCGTCGAACGCGGCCTGCCGGTGCGGCGAGGCGGTGACGACGAGCACGATGTTTTCGCCGGGCGCGATCTTGCCATAACGATGGATGGCGGTTGCGGCCTGCAAGCTGAAGCGGCCAACGGCTTCTTCGCAGATGCGGCGGATTTCTGCTTCCGCCATGCCCGGATAATGCTCCAGCTCCAGCGCGCTCAGCGTTCCGGCTTCGTCGCGGCAAAGTCCGGAAAAGGTGACGACTGCACCGATATCGTGGCGGCCGGCCAAAAGTGCCTGTACTTCCGCAGCAAGTTCGAAATCGTCGCGCTGGACGCGAACCTTGACGGGAGCCACGGCCTCAGCCTCCGGTCATCGGTGGGAAAAGAGCGATCTCGCGTGCGCCGGCGATTTTTTCGTCGTGCTCGACATGTTCATGGTTGATGGCGACGCGGATGACATTTTCATGCTCAAGCGCTGCCTCGTATTCGTCGCCGAGTGTCTTCAGGTGGGCGAGCAGATCGCCCGCCGTCACCACACTGTCGGGAAGCTCCAGCGTTTCTTCGTCCCTGCCGATCCGCTCACGCACCCACGCGAAATAGACGAGGTTGACGCTGGTCATCAGTCCACCATGTGCTTCAGGCCGGCGCGGAAGTAGTCATAGCCGGTATAGAGGGTGATGCCTGCGGCAAGCCAAAGCAGGCCGATGCCCATTTCGGTCGTGTAGGGCAGGACCTTGTCGCCGGCGGGGCCTGCCAGCAGGAAGGCGATGGCCACCATCTGGATCGTCGTCTTCCACTTGGCGATGCGGGTGACCGGCACGCTGACCTTCAGCGCGGCGAGATATTCACGCAGGCCCGAAACCAGGATCTCGCGGCAGAGAATGATGATGGCAGCCCAGATCGACCAGCCGGCAATCGTGCCATCGGCGGCAACGAGCAGCAGGACGGACGCCACCAGCAGCTTGTCGGCGATCGGATCGAGCATGCGGCCGATATTCGAGGTCTGCTTCCAGATGCGCGCCAGATAGCCATCGAAGAAGTCGGTGATCGAGGCGAAGGCAAACAGCCCCAGTGCTGTCCAGCGGGCGAAGTCCGAACTCTGCAGTCTGCCTTCCACGAAGAAACACAGGACGATCAACGGCACGGCCAGAATACGGGCATATGTCAGGAGATTGGGAATGTTGTAGGCGGCAGGCGTGGTGGACATCGATTCGGGTTCTCTGCGATTTCTTTGGTGACAGATGAAGGACTTTGTGACTGCGGCGTCAACCAGTCATTAGAGATCGGCTCGAATTATGGCGGAATTCGTCTGAACGCACGGTGAACCAATCCCCCCATTTTTGGTGGGTTTGCGCATTGCGCTTGGCAAAACGGTTGGCCATGAGGCACAATCGAATAAATGCTCCAACAAAGAGCAGATAATGTCCGATGCCATGACGTTGATCGATCGAATCTACGAAGCCGCGGTCATTCCCGAGCTTTGGCCGGATGTCTGCGTCAGTCTGGCGGAAGAGGTGAGCGGTTTTTCAGCCTGCATCCTGACCGCCGACACCGGCGGGGCAATCCGGTGGGTCTGTTCCCCAAACATCGAAGAGGCAATGGAGCGCTATGCCGGGACGGATGCGAGGCCGCATAATCCGCGCCCGGAACGCTCCATGTTGTTGGCGCCGATGGCCTTTGCCCGCGACGTGGATATCATGACCGCAGACGAGATTGCAGACGATGCCATCTACAACACGTTCCTGCGGCCGATCGGGCTTGGCTGGAGCTGGGAGCAGTCTTGCCCGAACCTTCGGGCCACACGTTGATCTTTGATTTTCTTGCCCGCAGCGAAGACGGGCCGTTCTCAAGTCAGGCGCTTGATCGCATCAACAGCCTGAAAGGCGATCTCGCCCGCGCTGCGCTGATCTCGTCGCGCATGATTTTCCGCCAGGCACAGAGCATCACATCGACGCTGTCATTGATTGGCCTTCCCGCCGCCGTCCTCAGCGACGACAATCGGGTTCTGGCCATGAACGGGGATATGGAGGCGCTTGCACCGCGCATCCGCACTGGCGCCGGCAACAGGATTTCGTTGAAAAACCTTGCGGCGAATGGACTGGTTCTCACCGCGCTGGAGCAATTGAGCGTCGCGCAGGTGTCAAACGTGCAATCCATCCCGTTGGCTGCGGAGGGAAACGCGCCGGCCCTGATCCTGCACCTGATGCCTGTTCGAAGAAATGCGCGCGACATTTTTTCCCGAAGCTTTGCGGTGCTGATCGCAACGCCGGTCTGCGCGGCCGGAGCGCCGGATATGCGCGTCCTCAGCGGGCTGTTCGATCTGACCCCCGGGGAAGCGCGGGTCGCGCGTGAACTGGCCTCCGGGGCAAGCCTGGAAGCCGTGTCGATCAAGCTTGGATTAAAGCTTGAAACGGTGCGTACCTATCTGAAGCGTATTTTTCTCAAGACGGGGACACGGCGTCAGGCGGAGTTGACCCGGATGCTGTCCGGTCTGGGGCGGCTGGCGACGTGATGGCGGCGCCACAATCCGGTCATGGAAAAGGGATTTTCTGAGCATGGGGATGGGACTATAACCCATCCTTGTCAGTCATTTCCAATCCGATAACCTGGAGATTAATTTATGGCACAAGTTCCGACGATTCTTCTCGTTCACGGCTTCTGGGGCGGGGCGGCCCACTGGAGCAAAGTTATCGTGGAACTCGCCCGTCTGGGCCATCGATCAATCAAGGCTGTCGAGTTGCCGCTGACATCGCTTGCTGACGATGCCGAGCGCACCCGCAAGATGATTGCCCAGGTCGACGGGCCTGTTCTTCTTGTTGGCCATTCCTACGGCGGCGCGGTCATTACCCAGGCGGGCAATCAGCCGAATGTCACAGGGCTTGTCTATATTGCCGCGTTTGCGCCTGACGCCGGCGAGAGCCCCGGCGGCATCACCGGCAAAAATCCGCCCGCTGCCGCCGCCAACCTGGCACCCGACAGCGACGGCTATCTCTGGGTCAAGCCGGAGAAATTTCACGAGAGTTTCTGCCAGGACCTGACTGCCAACGAAGGGCTGGTCATGGGCATCACCCAGAAGGCGCCGCTTGCCAGCACATTCGGCAACGAGATCAGCAATCCGGCATGGAAGAACAAGAGCAGCTGGTACCAGATTTCCAGCGAGGATCACATGATCCATCCCGACAACCAGCGCTGGATGTCGGGCCGTTTGGGCGCAAAGAAGGTGATCACGCTGAAGGCGAGCCATGCTTCGCTGGCGTCGATGCCGGTCGAAGTCGCGGCCTTGATCGATGAGGCGGCAAAAGCCTAGCACCGGCCGGCCTCATCCCCGGACCGGACTTGCAATGGTGGCGGGCAAGCACGCCCGCCATTCTTACTTCGTGCCATCCTCATGAAAATGGTCGTAGACCAGCCGTGCCACCGCCTCCGAAATGCCCTCGACGGCGATCAGGTCGTTGATGCCGGCGCGGGATACGGCCTTGGCGGTGCCGAAATGGTGGAGCAGGGCGCGCTTGCGCGTCGGGCCGATGCCGCCGATCTCGTCGAGCGGGTTCTTGACCATCTCCTTCTTGCGCCGCGCCCGGTGCGAGCCAATAGCAAAGCGGTGCGCCTCGTCGCGCATGCGCTGAATGAAATAGAGAACGGGGTCGCGCGGCGGTAGAGTGAAGCCGTCGCGGCTGCCGCCCGGCGGGAAGAACCGCTCGCGGCCGGCCTCGCGATCGACACCCTTGGCGACGCCGATGGCAACGACGCAATCCTCGATATCCAATTCTTTCAGGATAGCGCGAACTGCTGTCATCTGCCCCTGACCACCGTCGATCAGGATGACGTCTGGCCAGGCTGGGAAGGCCGCATCTTCGGCGATCTCGATGTTGCGGTCGGGTTTTCCCTCTTCCTTGAGCAGGCGTGAAAACCGCCGCGTCATCACTTCCTTCATCATGCCGAAATCGTCGCCGGGGGTGATGTCGGTCGATTTGATGTTGAACTTGCGGTACTGGCCTTTGACGAAACCTTCCGGCCCCGCGACCACCATGCCGCCGACGGCATTCGTGCCCATGATGTGCGAGTTATCGTAGATATCGATGCGGCGCGGTATGCGCTCGAGCTTGAATGTCGTGGCAAAGCCTTCGAGCAGGCGCGATTGCGAGGCCGTTTCGGCCAGCTTGCGGCCATGCGCCTCGCGCGCATTGGCAACGGCATGCTCGACCAGATCCTTCTTCTCGCCGCGCTGCGGCACATGAATGGCGACCTTGTAACCGGATTTTTCGCTGAGCGCCTCGGCCAGCAGTTCCTGTTCCTCGACGGTCTCACAGAGCAGGATCTGCCGCGGACAGGGCTTGTCGTCATAGAACTGCGCCAGAAAGGCGCTGAGCACCTCGGCGGAACTGAGTGTCGGATCGGCCTTGGGGAAATAGGCGCGGTTGCCCCAGTTCTGGCCGGTGCGGAAGAAAAACACCTGGATGCAGGAGACGCCGCCTTCGTGATGGATGGCGAAGACATCGGCTTCCTCGACGCCGGACGGATTGATGCCCTGGTGGCTCTGGACATGCGACAACGCCGCCAGCCGGTCGCGGTAAAGCGCTGCCCGCTCGAAATCGAGGTTTTCGGATGCTTCGCTCATCGCCGCGGCGATCGTCGCCTTCACCGCCTGGCTCTTGCCCGACAGGAAGTCCTTGGCCTCGGTGACAAGCTCTGCGTAATCGGCGTCGCTGACCTCATGGGTGCAGGGGGCGGCGCAGCGCTTGATCTGGTGCAGCAAGCAGGGGCGGGTGCGGCTTTCAAAGACGCTGTCGGTGCAGGTGCGCAGCAGGAAGGCGCGCTGCAGCGAGTTGATGGTACGGCCGACGGCGCCTGCCGACGCGAAGGGACCGAAGAAATCACCCTTGCGGCTGCGGGCGCCGCGGTGCTTGTACAGCGCCGGTGCGCGGCTGTCCCCGGTGACGAGGATATAGGGAAAAGACTTGTCGTCGCGCAGAAGTACGTTGAAGCGCGGCCGCAGGCGCTTGATCAGGTTGGCTTCGAGCAGCAGCGCCTCGATCTCGGTGCGCGTCGTGACGAATTCCATATTGGCGGTTTCGCGCACCATCTTGGTCAGGCGATTGGAATGCAGGCGGCCTTGCGCATAATTGCTGACGCGCTTCTTCAGGCTTCGCGCCTTGCCGACATACAGCACATCGCCCGCCTCGTTGAACATGCGGTAGACGCCGGGACTGTTGGGCAGAAGCTTGACGAAGGCCTGGATCAGGTCGGCGCCGCGCAAGCCGTCGGGAATGGCGCTGGTCTCCGCCCAGTCGACGATAGCCGCCGGCGCAGCCGCGTCCGGCGTCTCGATCAGGTCTTCGTCGTCGCTGGCATTTTCATCATAGAGAATGCCGCCATCGCCGGACACGCGCCCGTTCATTCCACGATCTCCAAAATATCCGGCGTTTCCCAGGCAAGGTGCTGGCCGCCGTCGAGCGCAATCATCTGCCCGGTGATCGACGGCGTGTCGAACAGGAACCGGATCGTCCGGCCGAATTCGTCGAGCGCGGGACCACGCTTCAAGATGAGTGCCTCGACCTGTGTGTCGAAATCCTCCTTATCCTGCCGTTCGTTCGGCAATGTCGGACCGGGGCCGATGCCGTTGACGCGGATTGCCGGTGCTAAAGCCTGTGCCATCGTTCCCGTTGCCGTCAGAAGTGCTGATTTCGACAACATATAGGAATAAAATCTCGGATTTGGAGCCCAGACACGCTGGTCGATGATATTAATGATCAGGCCGGAATTCCCGCCGGGCAGTTGCGCGGCAAAGTCGCGGGCCAGCAGCGATGGTGCTTTGACATGCAAGGCGAAATGCCGGTCCCAGACCGCTTCGTCGAATTCGTCGAGGCTGTCCTTCTTGAACAGGGATGCATTGTTGACCAGCAGACCGATCGGCCCGAGTGCGGCAACTGCCTTGCCGACGACCGTCTGCGCTGCGGCCGTATCGGCCAGATCCGCGGCGATCGCCGCGGCTTTGCCACCTGCCGCCCGGATGTTCGCCGCCAGAGCCTCGGCCTCGGCAAGCGACGTATTGGCGTGGATGGCCACGGCAAAGCCGTGCGCGGCCAGATCTTCAACGATTGCCTTGCCGATGCGCCGGGCGCCACCCGTCACCAATGCAGTTTTCAAAGGCAGCGTCCCGCCGTGCGATTCGTGTGTGTGCATACGGCAAGGATATAGGAGGCACGCCAATATTGCGAAACCGCCCCACGCATTCGTTTCGGAAAAATTAATGCAAAAGCGCTAAATTGAATTGTTTTCAGATGTTATAGTATATTTTTTATTAATATTGTT
>NZ_LMCZ01000011.1:0-75475 GCF_001424965.1 Rhizobium sp. Root1204 | reverse complement strand
CCCCGGCCAGCCGGTCCCGGTCGGGGGCTAACCGGCGGAGCAAGACGATACCAGTGTCGCGTTTCTAACTGGTCACCACCGTCGCAGCCCTATCCAGCTTTGACATCTCTTGTAGCGGGGTACATTCTATTTCCAAGTGCGACATGCCAGTAATTTCAATGGCTTCACTTTGGAGATTTTGGCATGTCTCGATGCTATACGCAGATCACCCTTGCCGATCGTCGGCGTCTTTATCATCTCGTGGCGGCAAAGGTTCCGGTTAGGGAGATCTTGCCGATATGATTGGCAGACAGACGCCGCTGGCAATAGATGCGGAGGACGCAGCGCCTACTCCCGTCCGGGTGGATATTGATCTGAATGGGCGGCTTGAAACCTCTGACCAGTGCTCCATATCAGCCTTCAGAACTCGCCCACAGCACTTGACCACGGATGTACTGGCACTTGCTGTGTGGCGCTTGTAGCAGGACATAACGGTCGACGNGCGCAACACAATCCCTGCTCAATGCGCAAGGACCTGCGGATGCCAGTAATTTCAATGGCTTCACTTTGGAGATTTTGGCATGTCTCGATGCTATACGCAGATCACCCTTGCCGATCGTCGGCGTCTTTATCATCTCGTGGCGGCAAAGGTTCCGGTCAGGGAGATGGCGCGTCAGCTTGGCCGTCATCGCTCGACGATTTACCGCGAGATCAGGCGCAACACGTTTCGCGATCGTGAACTGCCGGACGGCAGATTCCATTTTCAAATGCGACTTGCGAATAATACCAATGGCATGATGTCCGGACGTTTCGGTGTGCCCTGCCTGATGCCCGTCAAGTCTTGCGTTTGCGGCAGTAAAGTTCCAGCCGGTGGCGGACGAGGTCGTAGCCGAGTTCGGCGGCGATCTCGGCTTGCAACTGCTCGATCTTGTCAGAGCGGAACTCGATGACCGCGCCGGTATCGATATCGATCAGATGATCGTGGTGCGGCGCGTCGGCGGTTTCAAATCGGGCGGTGGCGCTTTCAAAGGCGTGGCGATGCACGACGCCTTGTTGTTCCAGCGCCGAGAGTGTTCGATAAACAGTCGAGAGCGAGACCGTGGCGTCGATTTCCTTTGCCCGGCGGTGCAATTCGCTTGCATCAGGATGGTCTTCGGCCGTGGCGAGAATCTTCAGGATTGCCGCGCGCTGACGTGTCACGCGTACACCACCGTCCCTGAGGACGCCCTCCAATTCCGCAACGCGATTCTTGTTCTGTTTCATGAGCGCACACTAGCCAAGCGAGGCAAGTTTGAAAATAGCTAGTTGCGAATGCTTCTCATTTGCATTGACTTGTGCAGACCATTCACATAGTTCTGTCGATGACAATCATGGGAGTATGGGATGATCGATCAGACGAAACGCGTGATTTTGGCGGTGGCGGCGGCTTTGGCGGCCATGGCGCTCGCTCCGGGAGCCGCATCGGCGCAGGAGAAATTCAAGGCCGTTACGACTTTTACTGTGATTGCCGATATGGCCAGGAACGTTGCCGGTGATGCAGCAACTGTCGAATCGATCACCAAGCCCGGCGCCGAAATTCATAATTACCAGCCGACTCCACGTGACATCCTGAAGGCGCATGACGCCAACCTCATCCTGTGGAACGGCCTTAATCTCGAACTCTGGTTTGAAAAATTCTTCCAGAACTTCGACAATGTTCCCGGGGTTGTCGTATCCGAGGGCGTGGAGCCGATGGGCATTGCAGAAGGCCCCTACAGCGGCAAGCCCAACCCGCATGCCTGGATGTCGCCGTCGTCCGCGTTGATCTATGTCGACAATATCCGCGATGCTTTCGTCCAATACGACCCAGCTAACGCGGATACCTACAAGGCCAATGCCGAGGCCTATAAGCAGAAGATCGAGGCGGCGATTTCGCCTATCCGCGCCGAGATTGGCAAAATCCCCGAAGGCAAGCGCTGGCTGGTGTCGAGCGAAGGTGCCTTCAGCTACCTGACTCGGGACTTCGGCTTGAAGGAACTCTATCTCTGGCCGATCAACGCCGACCAGCAGGGCACGCCGCAGCAGGTTCGCAAGGTGATTGATGCGGTGCGTGCCAACAATATCCCGGTCGTCTTCTCCGAAAGCACGATTTCACCCGACCCGGCACAGCAGGTGGCACGCGAAACAGGCGCAAAATACGGCGGCGTGCTCTATGTTGATTCCTTGAGCGAGGCGGACGGTCCGGTTCCCACCTATATCGACCTTCTGCGCGTCACGTCCGAAACCATCGCCAAGGGTCTTTCGCAATGAACCTTCAGGTTAAAGCCCGCCCCGGTCAGGGGCCGGCGGCCGGGCAGCCGGGCAGCGGCATACGCGTCTCTGGCGCAACCGTAACCTATCGCAACGGCCATCGGGCCTTGCTGGACGCCTCCTTCGACATCCCGACAGGGACCATCACCGCGCTTGTTGGCGTCAATGGTAGCGGCAAGTCGACCTTGTTCAAGGCGATCATGGGCTTTGCCCGGCTGGCCCGTGGCGACATTTCGGTGCTTGGGCTTTCCGTGCCGGAAGCGCTGAAGAGGAACCTCGTTGCCTATGTGCCGCAGGCCGAGGAAGTCGACTGGAATTTCCCGGTTCTTGTCGAAGACGTGGTGATGATGGGCCGCTACGGTCACATGAATATGCTGCGCATCCCCAAGAAGGCCGATCACGATGCGGTCGAAGCCGCCCTTGCCCGCGTTGGCATGAGCGATTTCCGCAAGCGCCAGATCGGCGAGCTTTCCGGCGGCCAGAAGAAACGCGTCTTCCTGGCCCGCGCACTGGCGCAGGACGGTCGGGTCATCTTGCTCGACGAACCCTTCACCGGCGTCGACGTCAAGACCGAGGACGCGATCATCCGCCTGTTGATGGGCTTGCGCGACGAAGGCCGGGTCATGCTGGTCTCCACCCACAATCTCGGCAGCGTGCCGGAGTTTTGTGATCGCACGGTTCTTCTCAAGAACACCGTGCTTGCCTATGGACCGACCGAAACAACCTTTACCCGCGAAAACCTCGAACTCGCCTTCGGCGGTGTGCTGCGCCATTTCGTGCTCGGGGGCGAGAGCCTGCATGACGATGCCGATCCGCGGCAAGTGTCCGTCATCACCGACGACGAGCGTCCGCTGGTCATGTACGGCGCCAAGGACCGGATGGTATCGCAACCGGCCAAGCCGGAGACCGATCCGGAGGCAGACGGCCGATGATCACAACGCTGCTGGAACCGTTCACCTATAACTATATGTTGAACGCCATGTGGGTGAGCGCGCTGGTCGGCGCCGTCTGCGCCTTCCTTTCGTCCTATCTGATGCTGAAGGGCTGGTCGCTGATCGGCGATGCGCTCTCGCATGCGATCGTCCCTGGCGTGGCTGGCGCCTATATGCTCGGTCTGCCATTCTCGCTCGGCGCCTTCTTTTCCGGCGGACTTGCGGCCGGCGCGATGCTGTTCCTCAACCAGCGAACCCGGCTGAAGGAAGACACCATCATCGGGCTGATCTTCACCGCGTTCTTCGGCCTCGGCCTGTTCATGGTCTCTCTGTCGCCGACATCGGTGAATATCCAGACGATCGTGCTCGGCAACATTCTCGCCATCACCCCGGCCGACACCCTGCAGCTTGCCCTTATCGGCGTGATCTCGCTGATCATCCTGACGGCAAAATGGAAGGACCTGATGGTAACCTTCTTCGACGAGAGTCACGCACGTTCGATCGGTATCCGCACGACCTTTCTCAAAGTCCTGTTTTTCACCCTGTTGTCCGCCTGCACGGTAGCGGCCCTTCAAACTGTCGGCGCTTTTCTTGTCATTGCCATGGTGGTGACACCCGGCGCCACGGCCTATCTGCTGACCGATCGCTTTCCCCGGCTGATCCTGATCAGCGTGGCGATCGGGTCTCTGACGAGTTTCTTCGGCGCCTATTTCAGCTATTTCCTCGACGGCGCCACCGGCGGCATCATCATCGTGCTGCAAACGCTGATCTTTCTCATGGCCTTTGTCTTTGCCCCGAAACACGGGCTGCTTGCCGCCCGCAGGCGCACAGCGCAAGCGTTGGAGGTGGTCCGATGATCTCGCTCGACATGCTCCTGGCGGTGTTCGAATTTGCGTTCATGCGCAACGCCCTGCTGATCTCGGTGCTGGTGGCGATTCCGACTGCGATGCTCTCCTGCTTTCTCGTGCTGAAAGGCTGGTCGCTGATGGGCGATGCCATCTCGCACGCTGTCTTTCCGGGCGTTGTGATTTCCTACATTGTCGGCCTGCCTTTTGCCGTCGGCGCCTTTGCCGCCGGCATGTCCTGCGCGCTTCTGACCGGCTACCTGAAGGAAAACAGCCGCATCAAGCAGGATACGGTGATGGGTGTGGTTTTCTCAGGCATGTTCGGCCTTGGCCTGGTGCTTTACGTCAAGATCCAGAGTGATGTGCATCTGGACCATATCCTCTTTGGCGACATGCTCGGCATCGGCTGGCCCGATATCCTCCAAACCGGCCTGATTGCGCTGGTGACAACCGGTATCCTTGCAGTCAAATGGCGGGATTTCCTGCTGCATGCCTTCGATCCTGCCCAGGCAAAAGCCGTCGGCCTGCGCGTCAACTGGCTGCACTATGGGCTGCTTGCTCTTTTGTCGCTGACGATTGTCGGTGCCTTGAAGGCCGTCGGGTTGATCCTCGCCATCGCCATGCTGATTGCCCCCGGCGCCATTGCCTTCCTGATCACCCGCACGATGGGAAGGATGCTTGTTGTCGCCGTATTCGTCGCGACCGTTGCCTCCTTCTCCGGCGTCTACCTCTCGTTTTTCATCGACAGCGCACCGGCGCCCACCATCGTGCTCCTGATGACCATAATCTTCATCGCTACCTTCATCTGGTCGTCATGGAAAGCCGCCCGTATCGAGGCACAGCGGACAGTGATCGAGTGACTTGCCGCGGTTTCAGCGGGAGCTTCCTGCCTGCCGTAGCGCTTATGCGTGCCGCTGCCCATCCCGGTTTCTCATGAGCGTATAGCCCTTTCGCCGCTTCTTCCGCAGGAGGGCGAGAAAGTGATCCACGGCCTGGGTCTCGTGCGCGAACAGATCGACCCGCCATTGGCCATGCGTTCCGATGCGGCCCCAGTTGCGGATCAGGGACGTGTCGCCGAACAGGGTCGGTTCGATCGACATGGCGTAGAACCGCGCCATGTTTTTTGAAGGATCGATCCTTTGAACGCGAAGGTGATACGGTTGCTTGCTCATGATGCAAGAATCGCCCGAACAGCATCATGCGTCCAATGAGAGTTTTGAATCGGTCACGCGTGTTCGATTCATGTTGATGATGGCTTGGGACCGCCAATGAGCATGCTTCACCATATTTCGTTCGGGGTGTCGAACATCGAACGTTCGGCGTCGTTCTACGATGCGGCTCTTGCGCCGCTCGGCTATGTTCGCGTCTGGGAGGACATCGAGCCCGGCGCTATCGATCAGGCCGTTGGCTACGGTATTCTCGGCGGCGGCGATAAATTCGCCATCAAATTGCGGCCGAAAGGACAAAGACCGCCAGGGTCGGGCTTTCATCTCGCCTTCGCGGCTGCAAACCGGCAAGCGGTCGCGGATTCTCATGCGGCGGCGCTCGAAAAGGGTGGCCGCGACAATGGCGGCCCCTGCTTTCGCCCGGCCTATGGGCCAAACTATTATGCAGCCTTCGTCATCGATCCGGACGGGCATCCGATCGAGGCCGTCTTCAATTCACCAGAATAACGTTTTGTTCGGGAAAATCGGGATGGGCTTCAAACGATCCTGCCGCGCGCGACCACCGGCCAGATGGCTGAAATCTCGCCTTGGTCGATGATGTTGACTGCATCGACCAGATTGGTCACGACGCAGGCATGGTTCGGCACGACGCGTAGCCGGTCGCCAACCTTCAGGTTGATCGGGCCTTCGCTGACGAGGCGGCCATGCTCTTCCGAGAGCTGGTCGATGGTTATGTCGTCGCGGTCGAGCACATGGCCGTAACCGGAAAGGCCGAGAAGGTCGGAGGTCAATGCCTTGGAGCCAGCGTCGATGATGGCGCGATTGGCGGCAGGGACTGAAACGACGGTCGCAAGCACGGTGAGCGCACAATCGTCCCACGTGCACACACCGCGGGAAACCAGCGAGCGGTCGTTATAGACATAGGTTCCGGGCCGGTACTCGGTTGTGACCGGCGCTTTGGCCGCTTCCATCATCGATGGTGTACCGCCCGATGTAATCACAGGAACCTTGATGCCGGCTGCTTCGATGAAGGCCTTGGCCCGGGTCATGAAGGATTCGACCGCAGCAGCGCCATTGGCTGGCGGATAGGTCATCAGGCCGCCGAACGCAAGACCCGGTGCCTTGGCGATCCGTTGCGCAAGGGTTGCCGCGGCCTCCGGGGTCGGCACGCCGCAGCGGTCAGCCCCGGTATTGCATTCCACCAGCACCCGCAACGGCGCCGGCTCAGACGCGAAAGCGTCCGAGAGGCCATCAATGACCGTCTCGTTGTCGGCGACCACACTCAGCGTCACTTTCCGCGCGAGAGCGGCGAGATGGCTCAGCTTCTCGGCGCCGAGGATATTGTAGGTGATCAGGACGTCACGGATTTCGGGGCTGGCAGCAATCATCGCCTCGGCTTCGGACACCTTCTGGCAGGTGACGCCGATGGCCCCTGCCCTCAGCTGCATCTCGGCGACCGCCGGCAGTTTGTGCGTCTTGATATGCGGGCGAACCTTCAATCCATGCGCGTCGGCATAAGCCTGGAAACGATCGATATTGCGCCGCGCTATGTCCATATCGATCAAGACGGCAGGCGTGCTCACGGTCTCAAGCGTCGATGGGGCCTTGCTCATGGGGTCTCCGAACATTCTGCTGCAATTTTAAACGGAAGCGTGTTGCGCTTGCGCCCGAATTCCTATCCGGCAAACTCCCGGCAGTCCATGCATTCTGTATTGATTATATGATTCTGATATGCGAGCCGCCCCACGCCGAGGTCAGGCAAGCAAAGATCGGCGGCTGCGCGCTTACCGCAGAGGAGCGTTGGAAGCCAGGATATCAACCCTCCCTACCCTGCCTGCGCCGCCATTGGCGCGGCGAGAGGCCCGTTTGAGTCAGGAAGAAACGGGAGAAATAGGCAGGATCGGTAAAACCGAGCCGGAAACCGATTTCCTGCACCGGGATCTGCGTAAACAGCAGTTCGCGCTGCGCTTCGTCGATCAGTTTGCCGTTGATCAGTGTCTGGGTACTGCCACCGGTGAGCTGTTTGACGATACGGTTGAGGTGCGTTGGGGAAATGCCGAGCGCATCGGCATAGTACGATGCTGGCTTGTGGGAGCGAAAATGCTCGTGGATCAACCCAGTCAACCGGTTTAGCCGCCGCTCGTTTTGCGTCGCTCCCCCGTCTTCGTCACCCTCCCCTTCGGCGGACAGGTGCGCTGTCAACCGGAGCGCGGACGTGAGGTATGCCTCGCACAGATCCGCCGGTCCTGTGCGTCGGGCGGCGGCTTCTGCAGCGAGACGATGCAGCGTATCGGCGATGTAGTGGCTGTCGGCATGTTCCTGCTGCAATGCCGTCAGCCGCGGAAGGCCCAGCCACGTGCCAAACCGGCTGTGATCCGCCGGCATGGTTTTCAGATGCGACGTCAGCACCGTGAAAACATAACCGTCAATATCCTTCGAAAACCGGAAGCCATGACGGGAAAGGGGCGGCACGGTGATGACGGCGGGCGCGATAATCGCATGTGCCACGTCATCAAAGATCGCATCGCCGGATCCTGTCTCGATGTACAGGATCTGAAAGAACTGCTCATGACGATGCTGGCCGATCTCCCAATGATGCAGGCTGCTGCGCGATGGGATCGTTTCGCAATGCAGCCAGAATCCGGAGGAATCGCCGCGCTTTTCGCCGTAGAGATCGTAGGTCGGGGTTGCGCGCATGTTGGTATCGCACCTGCTGGAATGTTCGATTTGTGCAATTTATTGAGCTTGATGTCCATGGTGGCGGCGGTGTGCCGGTGTCAAAATCCACCTGCATTGTTCGGGAGGAAAAAAATGCGCACGCAGGTCGTTATCATCGGTTCGGGTCCATCCGGATTGCTGCTCGGACAATTGCTGGCCAAAGCCGGCATCGAGGCGATCATTCTGGATCGTGTTGGCAAGGACTATATTCTTAACCGGGTGCGTGCGGGGGTGCTTGAGCAAGGTACGGTGGAGCTGATGGATGAGGCCGAAGCCGGTGGAAGGATGCATGCCGAAGGCTTGCCGCATGGCGGCTTTTCGCTTGCCTTCGACGAGCGGGATCACCGGATCGACCTGGCGGATCTGACCGGCGGTAAAGGCGTCATGGTCTATGGCCAGACCGAGCTGACGCGTGACTTGATGCAGCATCGCGAGGCGATCGGAGCAGTGACGGTCTATGATGCTTTCAATGTCTGTCCGCATGATTTCGAGGGCAGGTCGCCCTACGTCACCTATGAGAAGGCAGGGATAACCCACCGCATCGATTGTGATTTCATTGCCGGATGCGATGGATTTCACGGTGTCAGCCGCAAGGCCGTCCCGGACAAATCGATTACCACACTCGAAAAGGTCTATCCGTTCGGCTGGCTCGGATTGCTTGCCGATGTGCCGCCGGTCAATCACGAACTGATCTACGCCAACCATCCGCGTGGTTTTGCGCTCTGCTCTATGCGCTCGGAAAGCCGCAGCCGCTACTACCTGCAATGTGCGCTGGACGAAAAAGTCGGGGACTGGAGCGATGATCGCTTCTGGGACGAACTGCGCCGCCGCCTGCCCGCACATCATGCCGAAGCCCTGATCACCGGCTCATCGTTCGAAAAGTCCATCGCGCCGCTGCGCTCGTTCGTGGCCGAGCCGATGCGGTTCGGCAATCTCTTCCTTGTTGGTGATGCCGCGCATATCGTTCCGCCAACGGGCGCCAAGGGGCTTAATCTGGCGGCGAGCGATGTCCATTATCTCTATGCTGGTTTGTTGGAGTTTTATCAGGAGCGCTCGCTGGCCGGCATCGACGCCTATTCCGTCCGCGCTCTTTCCCGTGTGTGGAAAGCCGTGCGCTTTTCCTGGTGGATGACGACGATGATGCATCGTTTTCCGGATACCGGTGCCTTCGACCAGAAGATTCAAGAGGCCGAACTGGATTATCTGACCCATTCGCGTGCGGCGGCGACGGTGCTGGCTGAGAATTATGTGGGGTTGCCGTACTGAGGCGACCTTAACCGAAGTTATTGGACCATCGGCGGCAAGCAGGCTTGCCGCCGATCTCCCACTCAGGCGCGTTCAAGCCCGATCGCGATACCCTGTCCGACCCCAATGCACATGGTCGATAGCGAATAGCGGCGGCCGGTCAGCTTGAGTTCGAGGGCAGCAGTGCCGGTGATACGGGCGCCGGACATGCCGAGCGGGTGGCCAAGCGCGATGGCACCGCCGTTGCGGTTGACGCGTGGATCGTCGTCGGCAATACCCAGCTCGCGAAGAACGGCAAGACCCTGGCTGGCAAAGGCTTCATTGAGCTCGATCACGTCGAACTGGTCCTGCGTCATGCCAAGCCGGGCCATCAGCTTTCTCGAGGCGGGCACCGGGCCGATGCCCATAACGCGCGGCGGCACGCCTGCGGCGGCACCGCCCATGATCCGGGCGATCGGTGTCAGTCCGTGTTTCTTCACGGCGGCTTCGGAGGCAATGATCAGGGCAGCGGCACCATCGTTGACGCCGGAGGCATTGCCGGCGGTAACGGTGCCGCCTTCCTTCTTGAATGGAGTGCCAAGCTTGGCAAGCGTTTCGATGGTCGTTGCGCGCGGGTGCTCGTCCCTGTCGACGACGATCGGGTCGCCCTTGCGCTGCGGAATGGTCACGGATGTGATCTCCTGGCTGAGGCGTCCGTTTTGCTGAGCGGCGGCGGCCTTGTCCTGCGAGCGGACGGCAAAGGCGTCCTGATCCTCGCGAGTGACCTTGTAATCCTCAGCGACATTCTCACCTGTTTCGGGCATGGAATCGACGCCGTACTGTTTCTTCATCAGTGGGTTAACGAAGCGCCAGCCGATCGTGGTGTCGTGTATTTCGGCGGCGCGTGAAAAGGCGCTTTCCGCTTTCGGCATAACGAAGGGTGCTCGCGACATGCTCTCCACCCCGCCGGCAATCATCAGGTTCGCCTCGCCGGAACGGACGGCACGGGCGGCGGCAATGACGGCATCCATGCCGGAGCCGCAGAGCCGGTTGATCGTCGTGCCGGAGACCTCCAGCGGCAAGCCCGCGAGCAGCAGCGACATGCGCGCGACGTTGCGATTGTCCTCGCCTGCCTGGTTGGCACAGCCGAAAATGACGTCATCGACCGCCTGCCAGTCAACACCGGCATTGCGCTGCATCAGCGCCTTGAGCGGGATCGCTCCGAGATCATCGGCCCGGACGGAGGAAAGAGAGCCGCCGAAACGGCCGATCGGGGTGCGGATATAGTCGCAAATATAGGCTTCGGTCATTACGCGGCTTCCTTGTTGCCCTGATGGGCTTTCTTGGTGCGCGCATTGATGTCGCGCAGGGTCTGAAGCTCGGTTTCAGTGGGAACCGGCGTGTCGATCACCGTTTCGGCAAACTTAATCGGCCAGCCGCAATTCTCGACGATCTGTTCGCGGGTCACGCCCTGGTGGATCGAGACGACGGTGAGCTCCTTGGTGACAGGGTCCGGCTCGAGAATGCAGAGATCAGTGATGACGCGGGTCGGTCCTTTGGTCTTCATCCCCAGCCGTTCGCGATGATTGCCGCCTTCGCCATGGCCCATCGAGGTGATGAAATTGAGCTTGTCGACGAAGCCGCGCTTGGAGAGCGCCATGGTGATGAAGATCTGGCCGCAATTGCTGGCGATCTCCGGAGCTCCGCCACCGCCAGGCAGCCGCACTTTCGGATGCTCATAGGGGCCGACCACGGTGGTATTGAGATTGGCAAACCTGTCGATCTGGGCGCCGCCGAGAAAGCCGGTGGTGATGCGGCCGCCCTGCAGCCAGTAGCGGAACATTTCCGGCACCGAGACCGTGAAAAGCGCTGTGTCGCACAGTTCTCCGTCCCCGATCGACAGCGGCAGAACATCCGGCTTGGTGCCGACCGTGCCGCTTTCGTAGATCAGCGTGATATCCGGCGCATGCGTCAGGCGGGCAACATTGCAGGCGGCCGACGGCGCGCCGATGCCGACGAAACAGACATCGTCATTGGTGAGCGCGCGCGAGGCGGCAATGGTCATCATTTCGGTGGGGGTGAAATCGCTCATCGTTTATCTCCTCACGCAGCCTTCTTCGCATGTTTGGCAAAGTCTCCCGGCCCGGCCTTCATGATGTTTTCCTCGATCCACGCCTGGAACGTATCGCGATCTCGGGCAATCTCGTCCCAGGCGATGTAGAAGGCGTTGGAGCGCGCATAGTAGCCTTGCGCATAGGATGGGAAGGCGCCGCCGGGCACCTCGACAACCGCAGTCACCGCCCAGGACGGCAGGACGACGGAGTTGGGCGATGGCGGGTTCAACTCGTCAACGATCTCCTCCACCGTGACGATGGAGCGCTTGGCGCCGAGCACGGCTTCCTTCTGCACGCCGACGATGCCTTCAAGGAGCACGTTGCCCTTCCGGTCTGCCCGCAGAGCATGAATGATCGTCACGTCCGGGCGGATGGCTGGCACGGCCGCCAGCACTTCCCTGGTGAAGGGGCATGTGACTTGCTTGATGTTCGGGTTCACCTTGGTGAGATCGGCGCCGATATAGCCGCGCAACATTGCAAACGGCAGGTTTGCAGCGCCTGCCTCATAGGCATTGGCCATGGCGGCATGGGAATGTTCCTCGATCTCCAGCGGCCGTGGCCACTGGTTTTCGACAGCATCGCGGAAACGGTGCAGCGAGCCGACGCCGGGATTGCCGCCCCAGGAGAATTTCATGCCGCGGGCCGCACCCGCACCGATCAGCTGGTCATAGAGAATGTCCGGCGTCATGCGGATCAGGAAAAGGTCCTTCTTGCCCTGCCGGATCACCTCATGACCGGCGGCATAAGGAATCAGGTGGGTGAACCCCTCCATGGCAACGGTATCGCCGTCATGCACGTTTTCGGAAATGGCTTCCGCCAGCGAGATCAATCGCGCCAAGGCATTCTCCTCCTGATGTGTATCCAAGTCTGGGTTGGCGCAAATAAGCGCTCGAATCCGTGCGTCGTCAAATATTTTGTGCGTTATTTGACATTTGTTCGTATATCGCACATTGTGGGCCAATGATGGGAGCTTTGACATGCGGGAATCGGATTTTGTCAGCGGCTTTGCGCGCGGGCTGAAAGTCATAGAGGCCTTCGGAGAGGCGCGGCCGAAACTCACAATCGCCGAGGCGGCAAAGCTGACAGAGCTCGATCGGGCTACGGTGCGCCGCTGCCTGCTGACGCTCGCCGATCTCGGTTATGCCGACTATGACGGAAAGTTCTTCGCGCTGACGCCGAAGGTGCTGCGGCTCGGCCATGCCTATCTGTCGGCAACACCGCTGCCGCTGATGATCCAGCCCTATCTCGACCAGCTCTCGGAAAAATCCGGCCAAAGCGCATCGGCCTCGGTTCTCGACGGGACTGAAGTGGTCTACATTGCCCGTGCCTCGCAGAAGCGTGTGATGTCGATCAATCTGTCGCCGGGTTCGCGCCTGCCGGCCTATTGCGCTTCGATGGGACGGGTTCTGTTGGCAGCCCTGCCGGAAACGGAGGCGCGCGGCATCCTGGATCGCTCCGAACTCAAGGCGAATACGCCGCTGACGAAGACGGATCCAGATCTATTGATGGACGAACTCCGCCGCGTCCGTGCCGGGGGCTGCGCGGTTATCGATCAGGAACTGGAGTTGGGGCTTTGCTCCATCGCGGTTCCGATCGAGAATGATCGCGGCCGGGTGGTTGCCGCGATCAATATTGGTGCTCCTGCGGCTCACGTGCCTGCCGCCGAGATGATAGTGCGCTACCTGCCCTTGCTGAAAGAAACGCAACGCGCACTGCGGCCGGTCTTGCGTTGAGCCATGCGTTGGTTCGTGGTTGTTCCTATCTGATCTGACCGGGCAGGTTTACTGCTGCCGGCAGGGCAGCAGTAAACGCGTCCACGAAAGTACCGATTAGCCCTTCGGCCCCATCGTCATGAAAAGGGCCGGCTTTTCACCAGCCGTCTTTGCCACGGCAAAGACATCATACGCCGCATTCGGATCATCGCCCATGCCAAGCGAGCCGGATGGCATGCCGGGCACTGCCAGGCCGGCGATGGCGGGCTCTTCGTCAAGCAGCTTACGGACTGCCTCCAGCGGCACATGGCCCTCGAGGAAATAGCCCGCCACGACGGCGGTGTGGCATCCCTGCAGATCGGCGGGGATCCCGAAACGGGCCTTGATCGGTGTCAGGTCGTCGCGATCCTCGATCTTGATGTCAAACCCTTCTGCCTTCATCGCCTCTGCCCAGAGATGGCAGCAACCGCAGTTCGGGTCCTTATAAACAGTCATCGTCTGCGCTGCGGCAGAGGCATGCCCCATGCCTGCAAATGTGGCTGCGATGGCGATGCCCGCGCAGATAAACCGTCTTCTATCGATGTTCATGTCGTCATTCCTTCAAGGACTATATTTCTGGTGTTTTGAGTGCTTTCTTCCTGTGGTGGATGCCGTCGATCGAGCCAAGCGCCGTCCTTTGACGAGGTCTTGCGCGGCGGGATCGGAGAGGATGCGCCGCTGCGGTTTCTCGTCATGACGATACGTCGCATGAACCAAATCTGCTATCTTGTTCCACAGGATGCGCGTACGGATGCAACCATTGCATTCGCACTGATGTACTCGATGATGCGAGATCAGACCCTGGGAGGCCGAGACGGCGGATCGACCAGTGACGATGCAAGAACCGGGGACGGCACACTCAAAAATCGATGGGTGGTCCAGGTAAGGTTCACGGGCGTGTCACCCGCTGCATGGCCAACAAAGGCCGTGGCGCAAAGCAGGGCCATTGGACAAGCCACGCCATCACAGCCCGACGCCTCGCCGGGACAGCAGGACATGTCTTCCGGCATCGCTGTCATATGCGTTGAAACTGAAGCCGCCATGGTGCTGCCGGCCGCGCCTATGCTGACGGGACCAAAAAAGATCCCGAGCAGGGCAGACAGCAAGAGCAGCCGATGGATGATCGCAGCGAGCTTCATGCACTTGTCATGGCATGGTGCTGCCCCTGTTGGAAGAGGTGCCATGAAAATGTGTCGGCATGCGGCCCGCCTCGCGTCGCCACCAGCGACAATAGCTGCTGCCGGCAACTTGCCTGCAGCCGCATAAACCTGAGGAGATTGGATAACCTGAAGCCACAGACGCCGCTTTATCGCATAAGGGCGGTATACCCTGCACTGAGGTGCGGGGGTGAATGGCAATCTAATCCGCTCAAAAGACCGAGAGGGGTGGATGAGCGGCCAATCCATCGCGTTTTTAAACGATATCGGCAATAAGCGGCCGCTTCCCCCGCAGCGGACGCCGCGGGGACTTTCGTTTAAAGAACGCACTGCTTCTTACTTGAGCTGATCCTGCACCTTGGCAATGGCGGCGTTGGCGCAGGCTTCATCGAGATGGCCGCCCGGTGCGCCACCGACGCCGATCGCGCCGATGGTCTCCTTGCCGATCTTGACGGGTACGCCACCGGCCAGAACGAGAAAGCCGTCAATGGCGACGAGCTGGGCCGCACCCTGGTTCTTCTGGATGTTTTCAACCATGACGCTGGTCGGAATGCGAGCCGATACGGACGTGAAGGCCTTCTGGCTGGCGGCACTGACCGTATGCGGTCCGGCATTGTCGGCACGCAGCAGGGCGCGAACCACGCCTGCCCGGTCCACGACGGCGGCCGATACGTTGTAACCATCGGCGGCGCATGCGGAGACGGCGCCCTGTGCCAGTTCTACCGCGATATCCAGCGGCATGTTGTTTTCTTTGAGAACTTCGGCAGAGGCTGCGGATGTCAGGGCAAGTGCAATCGTGCCGGCAAGCAGTATACGGTTCATCTCATCTGTCTCCTATCGTGTACGCGATGCGGGAAAGCGCCTTGCTTTCTGACGACCGGGATATCTGAGCAGGTGCGGATGCTGAATCCGCAACGGAACCAATGCGACTAGGTATTCCTACCTATGGGGAGTTCGGCGTTGGCGGACGTCAGCTGCACGAAGTCGGCCACGGAACTGGTACCCAGCTTGTCGGCGATATTGGCCCGGTGTGCATCGATGGTTCGTGCCGAAACGTTAAGCGCAACGGCGATTTCCTTCGTGGCCCAGCCGCGGCAAACCATATCCAGGACCTCGCGTTCGCGGTCCGTTAGGCTGCGGAGAAGTTCTCTGGATTCCTCTTTTTCCAAGACGCGCTCCAGCGTCTGGAACGCGGATTGTATGGCGTCCAGCAGAACCTGCTCGTCGACCGGCTTGGTCAGGAAGTCGAGGATGCCTGCCTTGAAGGCGCGGCGGCAGGCGTTCACGTCACCATGGCCGGTTATCATGATCGTGGGCCAGCCAATGCCGCGTTCTAGCAGCCGCTCGTGCATCTGCAGGCCGCTGATCAGCGGCATACGCAGGTCGGCGAGGATGCAGCCTGGGCGTTTCGGATCGACATGCGCCAGGAATGTGGCCGGATCGGCGAAAGTTTCGACCGTCATGCCATAGGTCCGCAGCAGCAGTTTTATCGCCTCGCGGACCGGTTCGTCGTCGTCGATCAGGTAGATCTGAAACGGTTTCATTGTGCGGCCTTCAGGTGTTGCTCCACGGCGGGCAGCGTAACGGTAAAGATGGCGCCGCCGGACGTCTGGTTGCGGCCGTCGATGTGTCCGCCGATCCGCTCTACCAATGACGCGCATAGCGCGAGCCCAAGCCCCATTCCATCGGTTTTTGTCGTGTAGAACGGTTCGAAAAGACGCGGCAGCGTGTCCGCTTCGATACCGGGACCGGTGTCGCTGACCTGAATGATCGCGCCGCTCTCCAATAGGATCGTCTCGATGCGGATGCTCCTATCAGGCATGTCCCCATGTTCCAGCGCGTCGGCAGCATTGCGGACGAGATTATGCAGCACCTGCTCCATCTCGATGGGATCGACCACTGCTTGCGGTGACGGCGTCGCAAGATCGAGAATGAGGGTGATCTGGCGCTTTTCGAGATCGGCCCGCACGAGCTCGGCGATATCGACAACGATCTGGTTGAGATCGGCAAGAACCAGTTTCTGCTCGCGCTTGCTGATATAGTCACGCATCCTTTTCAGCATCGCTCCGGCGCGCTTGGCTTCGCGCACATTGGCGCTTAGCGCTTCGGGGAGCAAGGCAGGATCGGGGTGTTCGCTCGCGGCAAGGCGCAGGGCGGCCTGGCTCTGGCTCAAGAGGGCGGTCAGCGGCTGTGTCAGCTCATGAGCAATACCTGATGCCAGCTCGCCCAGCGCGTTGACCCGCAGCGCGTGGGCCAGTCTCGTTTCATGCTCGTGCAGATGCGCCCGCCGCTCCGCTTCTTCCGCGGTTTGCTGCAATTTGCGGGCATTGGCCTTCAGCTGCCAAGTGAACAGCAGCAACAACAGCACAGCCAAGCAGGCGAGCGCGAAGCCACCGATCCTGGTCCCGCTCAAAATGTCCGAGAGGGCGAGAGGGCGCGTGGCGTCCACCATGAACGGCTGGCTCTGACTGTCCACAATCTTGCTGAAATGCGGTTGCGTCAGAATGCTGTCGGTCACGCTGGGTCCATTGGCCTCACGATCCAGCACCGTTTCGCCATCAAGGCTGACGCGCACATGCGCCCAGGCCGGTCGCTCATCGCCCTCGATCAGCAGGACAGGATCGATCTGGACAACGATCGCCAGACCCGGATTGCCCGCTGTCGCGCGCTTTCCCAGAAGGTATCTGCCTGGATAGGCGGTGTTGAGATAGGTCCGTACTTCACCCTGTTTTTGTCCGGCAATGGCGCTTGCTATGGGGGATAGGTCGGTTTTCAGCGGACCGGGCCACGATATCAATGTGGCCGCAGTGGAAACCCCGTCCACTGGAAGCCTGACGAGGTCGATTGCGGTGATGCGCGGGTAAAACTGGACAATGCTCTGAAAGACCTCGCCGATCGCTGTTTCGGGCAACTCGGGAGCGGCCTTGATCAGTGCCACGAGGCTGGTCAGGTGCGCATCGTGCTGCGCCGCCCGTTGCGAGATCAGACGGTGGATCGTCTGCCCTGTCGCGGCGAGTTCTTCCGACGCTCGTTGATACTCTATCCGCATAGAGACGCCGGCAAACAGTACGGTCAGACCAAGCCAGACGAACAATGCGACCGTCAGGTTCCTGAGTGGAAGATGCCGCCAGATCATGTCGTTCGAGTACCCGTCCAGGTTTGCCAAACTGTAACCCCTCGCCGTTTATCCAACGAAGGCTTGGTGGATCGTAGCACAACAAGACCGCTGCGGAAGGTGATGGCTGTCGCAGATGACGCAACAAGGCCCTGCAGCCAGGTTCAAGATATCAAAAACACCACCGGGAGCATCGGCAGCTTGACCCGACCCGGAAGCCTGAAACATAGATAACGCGCTACATATTGGCTGATACAGGCCAACCTGAATTTATGGAAGCGATGGAATGCGGAAATTACCTGCGCTTTCGGCGATGAAGGTTTTCGAGGTCGTCGGCCAGACGCGCAGTTTCACGCGTGCGGCCGAAGTGCTGAACCTGACGCAAAGTGCGGTCAGCCGGCAGGTGCGCAATCTCGAAAAACAGCTGGGCGAGAATCTGTTGATCCGCCATCACCATGATCTGGAGCTGACGCGTGCCGGTGCCGAACTGCTCGCAACTCTTCAGCTGGCCTTTCACAATGTCGAGCAGACGGTGCGCTCGATCATGGAGAAGAACAACCGCAACAGGCTGCGCATCAACGTGCCGCCGACCTTTGCCAAACGCTGGCTGATGCCACGGCTGTCGCGCCTGCGCCAGGCCCTGCCGGAGATCGAGATCAGCCTCAGCACCGATCTCAAGGACACGCTTGCCGAGCGCAGCCTGCTCGATTGCGCCATCCGCTTCGGTGACGGCGAATGGGCGATGCTGCAATCCCGCATCCTGATGACAGAGCGGCATATTGCTGTCTGCGCGCCCGGCCTGCTGGAGGCGGTCAGCCGAAGCGCTCCTATCGATCTTTCCGCCTTCACATTCCTGCATGTTCTGGCCGCAGCCGATCAGCGCTACCTCACCTGGCAGCATTGGCTGGACGCCGCCGGCCTTAGCGGCACCGATGTGCGGGGCGGGATGGAGTTCGACCTTCTCGACCTGGTGATCGAAGCCGCCTGCAACGGGCTTGGTATCGCCGTGGTCGATCGCTTCATGGTCGCCAGCCAGCTGCAAAGCGGCCAGTTGGTACCGGTACTTGATGTCGAGATCGAAGGCCACGAATCCTATTGGCTGGTGACACGCACGGATCAGCCCGAACCCGCGAATGTCCGGGATTTTCGCGCATGGCTGCAAAGCGAGGTCACGCTGGATCATGACCTTTACGGCGCCGCAAAATGAGCAGGGCCGAACATTCGTTTTTGGAATGATTGACCCGAGAATAAGTCGCTTGCGAACAGGGGGCGAGGTCCCGTCTACTGCCTGAAACAGATTACGTTTCGGGTGGTCATGACGCAGCATCGCAATTTCATCGGTGGCCGCTTTGTCGAGGCTTCCGGCTTGCCTGGGATCGAAGTGCGTAATCCCGCCGACGGCAAGATTTTCACCACGGTTCCGGCCGCAGACGACGCCGCTGTTGTTGCTGCCGTGGAGGCCGCGAAGACCGCGCAAAAATCCTGGCGCAAGTTGCCGGCGATCCAGCGGGGCGATGCCTTGCGGAAACTGGCCGATGCCATCGAGCGGCATGCGCCAAGGATAGGCGAGGCGCTGGCTCTGGAATCCGGCAAGAGCCTCGCAGACGCGACCGCGGAGGCCATCTACGGCGTCGAACTGATGCGCTACCACGCCGAGTGGGCGCGCCGGATCGAAGGCGAGGTCATTGAAAGCGATACGCCTGACGAAACCCTGATGCTGAAGCGGGAGCCGATCGGCGTCGTCGCCTGCCTCATCCCGTTCAATTTCCCGATCTATACCCTGGTGCGTAAGATCGCGCCTGCCCTGATCACCGGCAATGCCGTCGTCGTTCGTCCGAGCAACAACACGCCGACCTCGGCCTTTGCTTTTGCGCAAGCCGTGCTGGAGGCCGATCTACCGGCGGGCCTTATCAACATCATGACGATGTCGCACGACGCCGCACGGACGATGTGTACGCACCCGGCCATCGGCATGATCACGCTGACGGGCAGCGTCGCTGCGGGCCAGACAGTGCTCGATTATTGCAAGGTCAATATCGCCAAGCCATCGCTTGAGCTGGGCGGAAAATCGCCTGTCATCGTCGAGCCCGACGCCGATCTCGACGCGGTTGCTCGCATGGTTCTCGGTGCGAAGACGGCTCATTGTGGTCAGGTCTGCACCTCTGCCGAGCGGCTTTATGTGCATGCGTCGATCCACGACACACTTGTCGAGAAACTGCGCAGCGCTTTCACCGCCCGCCGCTTCGGCGATCGCGCTACCGATCCCGACTCCATGGGGCCGCTTGCCAATGCCGCGGCACGCGAACGTATTCACCGGATGATCGAGCGGGCCAAGGCTGAAGGGGCAACGGTTGTGGCCGGTGGCGTGATCCCGGATGGGGACGGTTATTTCTATCCACCGACCCTGATCACAGGCTGCCGCCAGGAGATGGAGATCGTCCGGGAAGAGGTGTTCGGGCCGGTGCTGGCGGTGCTTTCCTACGAGACGTTCGACGAGGCTTTGGCAATGGCTAGCGACCATCAGTTCGGGCTTGCCTCGGTGTTGTTTTCGGAAAGTTACCGCAAGGTCATGCAGGCCGCGAGCGAGATCGAGGCGGGCGAGCTCTATGTCAACCGGTTCCCGGCGGATCCCTACCAAGGCTATCACGCGGGATGGAAGAAATCCGGGCTAGGTGGCGACGACGGCAAACACGGCATGCTGGAATTCACGCAGACGCGGCTTGTCATCCTGAAACACTGATCATCTGGCCGGGGAGGAACCAACCATGAAGATCGCATCGCTGAAGACCCATGTGGTTGCCGTTCCACCCCCGCATGTCGGCGGCATGTGCTGGATTTTCGTCCAGCTCGAGACAGCGTGTGGCATATCGGGTGTCGGTGAAATCTATGCGACCTCGTTTCATCCCTCAGCCATGGTTCCGCTGATCGACGATGTCTTTCAGCGCTATCTTCTCGATCATGACCCTCACCAGATCGAGCGTTTCTGGCGGGCGGCCTATTCCAGCGGCTTCACGCAGCGCCCGGACACCACGATGATGGGTATCGTCTCCGGCCTGGAAATCGCTTGCTGGGACATCATCGGCAAGGCGGCCGGCCGGCCGGTCTCCGACCTGCTCGGTGGCACAGTCCACGAAAAGCTACGCGCCTACACCTATCTCTACCCGAAGAACGCGGCCGGCGATTACGACTATAACGATCCGGATCTTGCCGCCGAAGAGGCCATCCGCATGGTCGAGATGGGCTTTACCGCCGTCAAATTCGACCCGGCCGGCCCCTATACCAACTATTCCGGCCACCAGCTTTCGATGGGGGTTCTTGATCGTTGCGAACTGTTCTGCTCGAAAATCCGCGAAGCGATCGGCAGCCGCGCCGATATCCTCTTCGGAACACACGGTCAGATGGCGCCGTCCTCAGCGATCCGGCTGGCACGCCGCTTGGAAAAATACGATCCGCTCTGGTTCGAGGAGCCGGTGCCGCCCGGGCAGGAGGCTGCCATGGCCGAAGTGGCACGCGCCACATCCATCCCGATCTCGACCGGTGAACGGCTGACGACGAAATACGAGTTCCAGCGCGTGCTGCAACTCGGTGCCGCCGCGATCCTGCAGATGAATGTCGCCCGTGTCGGCGGCCTGTTGGAAGCCAAGAAGATCGCCGGTATGGCCGAGGCCTTCTACGCCCAGATCGCGCCGCATCTCTACAATGGTCCGGTCGGTGCCGCCGCCAGCATCCAGCTTTCAGCCGCCACCCCGAATTTCCTCATTCACGAGGCGATCATGGATTTCGGCGGCTTTCACGGTGAGGTGCTGAAAACCAAACTGCAGTTCGACGATGGCTATCTCATTCCGTCGCGCGAACCGGGTCTCGGCATCGAGCTCAATCTCGATGTCGTCGAAAAGCACTCTCCCTATACCGGTGAACGCTTGCATCTGCAGATGGCCGCCGAACCCGCCGACATCAAGGAGTTCATGCCCGCCAAAGGCTGAACAGAGACCTTTCATGATCTACGACTTCGTCATCGTCGGCGCAGGGTCGGCCGGTTGCATCCTTGCAAGCCGCCTGAGTGAGAGCGGCCGCTACAGCGTTCTCCTCGTCGAGGCGGGCGGCAAGGACTCGTCCTTCTGGTTCAAGATCCCGATCGGCTACGCCAAGAGCTACTACAACCCCAAGGTCAACTGGATGTATTCGACCGAGCCGGAGGCTGCGCTCGACGGGCGGCGGATCTATGTGCCGCGCGGCAAGGTGCAAGGCGGATCCGGATCGATCAATGCCATGGTCTTCGTTCGCGGCGCCGCCGATGATTTCGACGACTGGCAAGCGGCCGGAAATCCCGGTTGGGGTTCTGCCGATGTCCTGCCCTTTTTCAAAAAGCTGGAGACCCATGAAAAAGGTGCCTCCCCCTGGCATGGCGACAAAGGGCCGATCCATGTGACGCCGATGCGCGGCATGACCCATTCCGTCACTGATGCCTATCTGAAGGGCTGCGAAGAGCTGCAGCTGCCGTCGACAACCGATTTCAACGGGGCCTCGATCGAAGGTGCTGGAGTCTATGATATCAACACCCGCAATGGCCAACGTTCGCATTCCAGCGCCGAATATCTTCGCCCGGCCCTGAAACGGGCCAATCTCTCGATCGAGCGTGGTGCCATCGCTCAGCGGCTGGTCTTTGCGCCGGATGGGCGCGCGACCGGCGTCGAGGTTCTGCAGGATGGCACTGCGCGAACGTTTTCGGCAAGACGCGAAGTCATCGTCGCGGCCGGCGCGGTCGATACACCAAAACTGCTGCAGTTGTCAGGGATCGGCGATGGCGCAGAGCTTGGTGCGAAGGGGATCGAGACCCGCCACCATCTGCCGGCTGTCGGCGAAAATCTGCAGGATCATCTCGCTGCAAGTTTCTACTATCGCGCCAACCGGCCGACGTTGAACGGCGTGTTCGGCAGCCTGTTCGGGCAGGCTCGGCTGGGGCTGCAATATGTGCTGACCCGCAAGGGACCGTTTGCGATGAGCGTCAATCAGGCGGGCGGCTTCTTTCGCGGCAACCCGGCGCAGGAGCGGCCGAACATCCAGCTTTATTTCAACCCCCTCTCCTACCGTATTCCGGTCGATGCCAGCGCCTCGATGGTGCCGGAGCCTTATCCGGGCTTCCTGATTGCTTTCAATTCCTGCCGGCCGACCAGCCGGGGGCGCATCGCCCTTGCCTCTGCCGATCCTTCAGCTGCAGCGTTGATCCAGCCGAATTATCTGTCGACTGACCGTGACATCGAAGATGTGATTGAAGGGAGCCGGCTGGTGCGCCGGATCGCATCGGCGCCGTCGCTGGACGCCATCATCGATGCGGAAGTATCCCCGTCTCTATCGGCCACGAGCGATGAAGACCTGCTCGACTATTTCCGCGCCAATGCCAGCTCGATCTATCATCTTTGCGGCAGCTGCATGATGGGGCCGGATGCAAGGACATCGGTGGTGGATGCCCGGCTTCGGGTGCATGGGGTCGAAGGCCTGCGCATCGTCGATGCCTCGGTCTTTCCGAATGTCACAGCTGGCAACATCAATGCGCCGACGATGATGGTTGCGGAAAAGGGTGCGGCGATGATCCTCGAAGACGCGGCGTGAACACCTGACGACAGCGCCCGGATGGCGACCGATGGAGCCGCTTTCCGAGCCCAACCAGAAATGGAGGACGGATATGCGCTACGGCTTTATTGGACTTGGGCATCTCGGCCAGCATCTGGCAGGCAGTCTTGTGCGCGAGGGTTTTTCAGTCACCGTGCACGACCGGGATCGCGGTCGTGCAGAATCATTGCTGGCGAATGGGGCAGTGTGGGCGGACAGTCCGCAGGCACTCGCCAGCCAGGTTGATGCGGTCATCACCTGCCTGCCGTCGCCTGCGATTTCGGAGGCTGTGTTGACCGGTCCGGATGGTATTCTGTCCGGCTTGAAAGTCGGCGGCACGTGGATCGAGATGAGCACGCTCGACCAGAACGATATCGAGCGTCTGGCGGCGATTGCTGCAGCAAGGGGCATTCGCATGCTGGAAGCCCCTGTGACCGGCGGAGTTCACCGTGCGGCGGCAGGCGATATCACCGTCATTGCCGGTGGCGATCGCGACCTGTTTGAGGCGCATCTGCCGGCGCTCAGCGCCATGGGCGGCGAGATATTTCACGCCGGGCCGCTCGGCAAGGCAGCGGTGATCAAGGTCATCACCAATATGCTGGCCTTCATTCATCTTCTGGCGACCGGCGAGGCGCTGATGCTGGCAAAGAAGGGCGGCATCGATCTGACCGATGCCTTCAACATCATCAAGGCAAGTTCCGGCAACAGTTTCGTGCACGAGACCGAAGGCCAGGTAATCCTCAACGGCAGCTACAACATCAACTTCACCATGGATCTCGCCTGCAAGGATCTTGGCTTTGCGCTTGGCTTCGGCAAGCAGTTCGGCGTGCCGCTCGATCTCGCGTCGCACACGCTGCAGACTTTCATCCGCGCCCGCTCGACCTATGGCGGCGACGCATGGTCGTCGCAGGTGGTAAAGCTGCTCGAGGACGCAGTTGGCACCGATCTGCGCGCGCCGGGGTTTCCGTCCGAACTATAACGCTATCGGTGCAAGGTTCATTCGGAATGGACCGGTCCATAGCTTGCGACGATGTTTGACACCGACCGGCCACCGGCTGAATAGGTCAGCTGCCTCATCGGAATCCCGTAGAGTTCCGAAAGCCGTTCTTCGGTACAGGCGGTCTCGATGCTGCTTTCGTGGCACCGGCCTGCCCCATGCAAAAGGATGGCCCGGTCGGCGATCTCCAGCGCATGAGTGGGCTCGTGGGTTGTCATCACGATGGTCAGGCCGCGCTCTTTCGAGAGTTTTTTCAACATCGCGAGCATCAGGGCCTGATTGCGAAAGTCGAGCGCCGAGGCGGGCTCGTCGAGCAAGAGAATTTCGGCTTCGGAAGCGAGGGCACGGGCGATCAGGGCCAACTGGCGCTCGCCGCCGGACAATGTGCCGATAGCCCGTTCAGCGAACGCGCGTAACCCGACAAGATCGATCGCATCCGCCGCGAGTGCGCGGTCGCGGGCGGTGGGGTTGGAAAACAGGCCGACATGACGGGCACGGCCCATCAACACGACATCGCGAACGGAATAGCTGAAGGGGGTGGCGAACTGCTGCGGCACATAGCCGACCGCACCGGAACAGCGGATTGTTCCTGCCGTTGGCGTTGCAAGGCCGGCCAGGCACTTGAGCAGTGTCGTCTTTCCCCGGCCGTTGCGGCCGAGCAGGACGACGGTCTGCCCTCTGTCCAGCGAGAAGGAGAGATCTTCAAACAAGAAGGGTGTGTGTGCGGCATATCGGAACCCAACCGCGCGCGCTTCGATCATTTCTACCATCCCTCGCTTCGTGTCCGGTGCAGGAGCAGCATGAAGACGGGAGCGCCGACGATTGCCGTCAGGACGCCGAGTGGGATCTCGGCTGCGACCAACGACCGAGCCATCGTATCAACGGCCAGCATGAAGCTCGCGCCAAGAAGGGCGGCAGCGGGAAGAAGCCTGTTATGATCCGGCCCGACCAGCACACGTGCGAAATGCGGAACCACCAGCCCGACCCAGCCGATAATGCCGGAATTGGCGACGCTTGCCGCGGTGATGCCGGTCACGCAACACAGAATGAACCAGCGGCTGGGCTCGACCTTGAGGCCGAGCGCCCTCGCCTCTTCGTCGCCGAGCGACAGGATATTGATCCGGAACCGCATCATCAGCAGCGGGATGGCAAACAGCGCCACGATTGGCACCATGTAGAAGGCACGTTCGGGAGTTGCGCTGGCGAACGATCCCATCAGCCAGAAGACGATGGCGGGTAGCGTATCGTTGGGGTCGGCGAGGTAGGTGGCGAGCGAAACAAGCGCTGAAAACAGCGCCGACACCACGATGCCGGACAAGACCAGCATCAGGATCGAGGATCGGCCAGCCTTGCGGCTCGCCAGCACCACCAGCACGAGCGCCCCGAAACCGAGGGCGAAAGCCATCGACCAGAGGGCCATGGCGCCAAGACCGAGCAGGATTGCCAGCACGCCACCAAAGGCAGCACCGGAGGAGACGCCGATCACATGCGGATCGACCAGCGGATTGCGGAACACACCCTGCAGAACGGCACCCGACAGCGCCAGCCCGGCGCCGACAAAGGCACCGATCAGCATGCGCGGCACCCTGACGAGTTCGACGACGCGCCAGACCGGTTCCGCCACCGCCGCACGGCCTTCGCCAAGACCAAGCCAGCCACCGGCGAGAGTTACCAGATCGAACAAACTCACCGAATAACGGCCGATGCTGAGCGCGGCGATGGCGGTTGCGAACAGCAAGGCAACCAGCGCCGGCATCACCAGTCTTTGCGGCCCAACTCTGTGGTCAACCGCGTCGAAGGAGGCGTTTTCTTTCACGAGCGCCGACATCAGCGCAAAGTATCCGGCACGGTATCCTTGCCGGACACGAGGACCCCATCAGGAGCGATCAGCGCTTCCAGGATATCGTGGAACAGATTGGGCTGGTAACGCGGGTCGGAACAAAATTGTTCGATATGGTCGCCATTGTGCACGAACACCTTGCCGCCGTCCGGCATCTGCCAGACCCAATCGACAGGCCCTTCGTGGATGGAGCCGTCGGCGGTCGGTCCGCCGATCAGACATAGCGCCTGTCCGCCTTCCGGGACGTCCGTATACCCGCGCGCATATTGACCAAGAATGCCTTCGTGGCGGTGGAAATTCTCGAAATCCATCCGTCCGAAATAGGCGCCCGGTTGGGCGGGGCGGATCATCCAGTTGGTGAACGGCCGCGGGCTGACCGTCTTGAACGGAGAGAGGCAGGGTAGCCACGGCAGGATGATATGGCCGTTGATCAGGAAATGCCCGCCTGCTGCGAGATAGGCAACGAGTTTCGGCTCAATCGATTTCATGAAAATCTGATCGTGCATGCCGGAGACGAACAGCACATCAACATCATCGAGCGCGATGTCTTCCAGATCATAAATATCGTGCGCGCTGTAGCGCCAGTTCTGCGGGACGAGACCGCCCATGCGGTCGATATTGTAGCTTCTGGTGGAGCGGACATAGAGCAGGTGCGGCCGCTTCCCGCCGCGAAATGCCGGTGCCTGTTCAACCACGTTCCTGTACCTCCGCCTTGAGCCACGGGTAGAAGCCGTTGAGAAAACGTGTTGTGGCCGGCATGAAACGGCGGCCATGATGGGTATGCGGGTCGATCGTCGAGGCAATCAGTCTTCCGCCACCGGCCACGGGCTGGTCGTACATCAGACAGCCCTCGTCATTGTCGAGGTTGAGGATCGGGGTCGCGCCTTCGGCAAACCGGAACGCGCCGAAGAAATGCCAGCACATGTCGGCGAGCGGAATGGCCTTTGCCATGGAGTGACCGGGATTGGGCTGATAGGCCTCCATCCGCCCGCCCGGCTTCATCCACCATTTCCAGTCCTCGGTCTCGCGCGAAAACCACTGCACGGTCACGACATCGAGCCATTCGTCCATGCGGTTCGGTTCGAACACGATCAGGAACCCGCCATTGGCGAGGTAATCGTTGAGCTGGCGGGCGTGTCTTTGCAGCAGCGCCTGATTGGAGAAGTCGGGGACGACGATCGCCTTAAACCGGCCGAGATCGACGCGATCGAGCGTGCGCAGATAGATCTCTTCGTCGAGATAAGTCTTGTAGTCCTGATAGCATTGCAGATGCGCGCCATCGCCGGACGTGATGAAACCAATATCTTTCACGTCGTCCCCTCTTCCTTTACTCGGCCTTGCCGAATGCTTCGGCGTAACCGGCGCTCTTGCCGTTCCAATCCATCTGCATCAGCTGGTCGATCTGTTTGTCGGAGAGCTTTTTGCCATAGAGCAGCTGGAAGCCATCGGTGACGGCTGCGCGCATATCGGTCTCGAAGAGGTCCGGATAGCCAATTTCGGCAAACCACTGATAGGTGAGTTCGCCGCCTGCAGCCGTTGCCGGATCGATGGCCGGTGTCTTGTAAACGCGGCCGTTCTTGACGGCGTCAAGCGCGCCGAGGACCGGGTGGGCAAGAATATCCGACGGCTTGATCGCATCGTTGTAGTAGTTGACGAAGATGATGTCCGGCTTCCATTCGAGCAGGGATTCCGCGCCGACCTTGACCGAACCTTCGGTGAAACCCGCTTCCGTTGCTGCGTTCGCGAGCCCCGAAGCGGCGAAGTAGGCCTCTTCCCGGCCGAAGACGACGAATTCGTTGTCGTTCATGCTGTCGATAAACGCGATGCGCGGTTTGGGCCGGCCGGCTTTTTCAAGAACGGCAGCAATATCCGAGACGGTCTTGTCCTCCCAGTCGAGAAAGGCCTTCGCGCGGTCTTCCTTGCCGAGGATCTGGCCGAGCATCGAGACATAGCCGCGGCGGGTTTCGCGCGATTCCGTACTGACGGTGGCAACCTTGATGCCGGCATTTTCCATCGGTGCGACACGCTCGTCGCCCTTGGCCTGCCATTGCACGACGACATCTGGCCCGGCTTTCAGAATTTCCTCGACATTCGGGATGAAGTTCGGGGCGACGAGATCGGTGCGGATATCGGCAATCTCGGGGAACAACTGGCCGATCACACCGCCCATCAGCGCTGCCTTGGCGCGCGGGTTGATCGCGGTCAGGCGCTGCGTGCCGCCATCGAGTGCGATCAGTGCTTCGGGAATGGGCAGCGGGAAAATCGCGACGCTGTCGACGGGACGCTGGATCGTGATGTCCTGGCCACGCGAATCCTTGACCGCGATGTCGTCGGCACGAGCCGGTGAAAAGGTCAGCGCTGCAAGGCTTGCGAGCAGCGGCAAGAGCGAGCGGGAATATGGCAGTCCGGTCATGAAGACACCCCTTCTGGCGAATATGTCATTCGCATAATAATCATGACTTCAATAGTCAAGTATTCGTTTGGGATATGAACCTGGATGCGTGGGATGCCGTAGAATACAAGCCGCAAGACCCTTTGCTTTCGGGCATTGAACTCCACTCCCTGGGTGGCGTCGGTGCGCTTCGGGCCGATCAAAGAGTCGAGGGGTGATGATGTGTTCACCCTGACCGGGGGAGGCCGCTGGGTAACAAGACTTCTCGTTCCAATGGGCCGATAAAGTGAAATATTTTCAACAGACTATCGCTAATTATATGACTGTATAAATTTCCTTGCACGATGGACGAAGCCCGCTATCCTGCCTGTACAGACTGCCCGGAAAAGCGGCAGTGGCGACAACAGCAAGTGGACGACGGCCAGACGATGATGAGAGATCCCCGCTACGATGTGCTTTTCGAACCGGTGAAAATCGGGCCTTTGACGGCACGCAATCGCTTCTACCAGGTCCCCCACTGTTCCGGCATGGGCTATCGCTATCCCAACGCCGAAGCGCATATGCGCGGGATCAAGGCGGAAGGTGGCTGGGCGGTGATTTCAACACAGGAGGCGGAAATCCATCCAACCTCCGACCTGACGCCCGCCAACGAGGCCCGGCTCTGGGATGACGATGATATCGGCGCATTGGCGCTGGTTGCCGACAAAATCCACGCGCATGGAAGCCTTGCGGCAATCCAGCTGGTTCACAACGGCCTGCACGTTGCCAACCGTTTCAGCCGGATGATCCCGCTCGCGCCCTCGCATGTCGTCGGTGATGGACTGGATCCGGTGCAGGCGCGGTCCATGGACAAGTCCGATATCGCCGACATGCGCCGCTGGTACCGCAACGCCGCCATCCGCGCCAAACAGGCCGGTTTCGACATCATCTACATCTATTCCGGCCATGACATGAGCGTGATCCAGCATTTTCTGTCGCGGCGGCACAATCACCGTACCGACGAATATGGCGGCTCATTCGAGAACCGGCTGCGGCTTTTCCGGGAGATTCTGGGTGACGCGCGCGACGTCGTCGGCGATACCTGCGCGCTTGCCGTCCGTCTGGCCGTCGATGAGTTGCTCGGACCTTCCGGCATTACCTGCGAAGGCGAAGGCCGCGACATCATCGAGGCGCTGGCCGAAGTGCCCGATCTCTGGGACGTCAACCTGTCGAACTGGTCGAACGACAGCCAGACGTCCCGGTTTTCCGAAGAGGGCTTTCAGGAGCCGTATATCCGCTTCGTCAAATCGGTGACCACCAAGCCCGTGGTCGGTGTTGGGCGCTACACGTCGCCGGACAGCATGGCGCGGGTGATCACGCAGGGCATCATGGATTTCATTGGTGCGGCACGCCCGTCCATTGCCGATCCGTTCCTGCCGGTGAAGATCGAGGACGGCCGGATCGACGACATCCGCGAGTGCATCGGCTGCAATATTTGCACCTCCGGCGATAACACCTGCGTTCCCATGCGCTGCACGCAAAATCCGACGGTGGGCGAAGAATGGCGCAAGGGTTGGCATCCGGAAAGGATTGCAGCGGCCGAGACCGCCGATGCTGTGCTGGTCGTCGGTGGCGGACCGGCAGGGCTCGAGGCGGCGCGTGCGCTGGCGCAGCGCGGACTTGACGTGACATTGGCCGAAGCCGGCCGGGAATGGGGCGGTCGTGTCAGCCGCGAAAGCCGGTTACCGGGGCTTGCAACATGGGCGCGCGTGCGGGACTGGCGCGTGGGACAGTTGAAGACCTACCAGAATGCGCAGATGTATCTGCAAAGCCCGCTCAGCGCTGAGGATATCCTGCAATACGGCATTCCTCACGTTGCCATCGCTACCGGCTCGCACTGGCGCAGTGATGGCGTTGGCCGCACGCACTGTCTGCCGCTGGATTATCTTCAGGCGGGCGTCACCGTATCTCCGGATGCTTTGCTTCGTGACGGTGCAAACGCGGTAGCGGCAGACGGCCCGGCCGTCATTTTCGACGATGACTGTTTCTACATGGGCAGCGTGTTGGCTGAACTGCTGGCGGCGTCCGGACGGAAGGTCACCTTCGTGACGCCGGAGGCGCAGGTTTCGCCGTGGAGCAATCATACATTGGAACAGGCGCGGGTCCAGCGGCGGCTGATCGACCTGAATGTGACGATCATCACCGCCCACTGTCTTTCCGGCCGCACGGCCGATAGTCTTGAACTGGCCTGCATCTACAGTGGAAAGACCCTGTCGATCGATTGCGCCACGCTTGTCACGGTGACCGCCCGCCTGCCTGACGAGGGGCTCTGGCTGGAGCTGACTGCGCGCCGCAGCGAATGGGCCAATGCCGGCATCCAGTCCGTGACGCGTATCGGCGACTGTCTGGCGCCGGGGTTGATCGCGGCTGCAAACTATTCGGGCCACCAATATGCGCGGGAGTTTGGAACGGCGCGGCCGGAAGATGCGGTGCCGTTCCTGCGCGAGGACATTGGCATGATCCGGTCAGCCGCCCCGGCCGCAGGCAGTTGAACCGGCATATCGATTATCCGCAAGTTGCCGCCGCCATCACGCCGCCAAGGCAAGCGTTTTGGGAGCCGCTATCGTCACCGTCAGCCCGCGGGGCTTGGTATCGGACAGCTCCATCAGGCCGTGATGGGCCTGGACGATATCGGCGACGATGGAAAGGCCCAGCCCGAAGCCTGCCTTCCCTTCCACCCGTGCCTGGTCCACCTTGAAGAAAGGCTCAAGCACGCGCGCCCGCAGATCGCTGGGAATGCCCGGGCCATCGTCCGAGACGGTGATTTCATAACCGGCTTTTGTTTCGCTCAGGCGAACCGTGACATGGTCGGCGAACTTGACGCCGTTGTCGCAAAGATTGGTGATTGCCCGCATCATCGCCAGCGGTTTGCAATGAACGATCATTCTGTCCGGCCCGGCGTAGCGGACCTGAAAACCGATATCGCTGAATTCGGCACAAACGGTTTGCAGGATGCTGACGAGATCGGCCTTCTGCATCGGTTCGATGGCATAATCGTCCCTGAGATAATTCAGGCTTTCGGCAAGCAGGCGATCAATCCTAACCACGTCTGACAGCAGCGCTTCGCGCAAGGGGCCTTCGTCCAGGCGTTCGGTGCGCAGCCGCAGCCGCGTCAGCGGGGTTCTGAGATCATGGCCAATTCCCCGCAGCATGCGCGTGCGCGATTCCACCATGATCCGAATACGGTTGCGCATGCCGTTGAGCGCGCGCGCGAGCGCGACGATTTCGACGGAGCCGCGCTCTTTGAAAATCTGCGAACCATTTGCGATGTCGGCCTCGTTCGCCGCCTGGGAAATCCGCCTGATCGGCTCGGTGATGGCCTTGATGGCAAAGAGGAAGAAGAACAGGACGAGCACGATGACGGCGACGATGTAATAGGCTCCCTGGCTGACGGTGGCGCTCGTCAAGATGGCGTCGGGTATGCCGCTGAGTACGAGAAGCGTCGTGTTGTCGATCTCCAATGCGATAACCCGCTCTCCATCAAGAAATGTGCGCCAGCCGCCAATCGGCGGCGTTGCGCCATCGGTTGGAAACAGCCATTCGACGATAGATGCGGCGATGCCGCCGACTTCAGGCGAACCCGTAAAGCGCGTGCTGACCGAGGCCGGCTGCAGCGAGAGTTTCCAACCTGCCCGGCCGGCATTGGCAAGAATGGCGTCCCGTTCCTGCGGGGTGGAAAATTTCAAAAGCTCCGCGACGGCGTTAACCCGCTCGGTGATAGTTTCCATGTTCGGAGCGCCGCCATCGCTTTTGGCCCAGCGCTCCAACGCACGGCCGGCGATAATCACCGTCAGCAGGGCCGCGACGATGACGAACGTAATCTGGCCGCGGATGGTGCGAGGCACGAGGCGGCTCAATCTCATAGCTCTTCGACCGCCGCCGTGAACATATACCCGCCGAGCCGAACTGTTTTGACGAGAACGGGATCGCGCGCATCTACCTCGATCTTCTGCCGCAAGCGGCTGATGTGAACATCGATGCTGCGTTCGATAGGCCCAGCCAGACCGGCATGCGTCACCCCCAGCAACTGTTCTCGCGTCAGCACGCGGCCGGGGTTCCGGCAGAATGCCAGCAGCAGATCAAACTCATGTGTCGTCATTGCCACGCGGGCGTCACTGGGATTGTGCACCTGCCGCCTGAGAGGGTCGAGGCGCCAGCCATCGAACCGCAGCAACCTTTGCCGGGCTCCACTCAACGGCGGCAGTGCCGAACGGCGGAGAAGGCCGCGGATGCGCGCAATTAGTTCGCGCAGGTTGAAGGGTTTGGTGACGTAGTCGTCGGCTCCGATCTCCAGGCCGACGATGCGGTCGATTTCACCATCAGCCGCGGTCAGCATGAGAATGGGAATATCCGTGGTGACGCGAAGGCGGCGGCAAAGGCTCAAGCCGGTCTCTCCGGGCAACATCACATCCAGGATGACCAGGTCGAAATTTGACGCCCGCATGCGGGCATCCATGGCCACCCCGTCCGCGGCGATTTCGGCGGCCATGCCGCTTTCGTTGAGGCTATCCCTCAGCATGCCGGCGATCTGCACATCGTCTTCGACGATCAGAATTCGGGACATATCCGGCAAAGCGCGACTTCCTCCACCGTGCATCCTGCCCCCATCCTTTCTTTTCCGGCCGTCTGGACTAGCACGGCTGGCGCCGGTTTTGACCCAGGCAAATATTAAGATTTGTTGCGTGATTGCGTGCCCGCCGGGCGACGCGAAACAATCCGCAACATTATCCAACATTGCAGCCTTTTGCAGCATGGCAAAAGAGAGCAGCGAAGACCGCTCCCTCGGCGCTTTCCTGATCGCAAGGCCGACGGCAGGAACCGGAGATTTCATGCCTCACAACCCCATCCCGACATGCTGGCTCCAGGGCAAGCTCTCTCTGGCACTTCTCTCGGTGCTGATCATGCCTGCATCCGGATACGCCGAAAGCCTTCCGGTTGGTGATGGCAGAACTACGGCGCCCATATTCATCCCAGACCGCTTCGGAGCCGTTGCACAAAAACTGCACGGCTGGGACACCGTTATCGGTGCAGGCGTCATGTACCGGCCGAAATATGAAGGCAGTCGCGACATGGAGATTTCGCCGGTCCCCTTCGTCTCGGCGACGTTCTTCGACCGGTTGACCATCGATCCCTCCGGTATTGGGGTGAAAGCCTATGAGCGGGGGCTTTTTCAACTGGATGTCAAATTTGGTTACGATCTTGGCCGTTCCGAGGACGATTCAGATGATCTTCGAGGCCTCGGCGATATTAATGCGGCCGCCACGATCGGCGGTAAGGCGAGCCTGAATTATGGGTCCGCGACCTTCTTCGTTTCGGCTGACAAGATGATCGGCGGCAGCGATGGCCTCATCGGCAAAGCTGGCATCGAGATCACGCAACCCGTTACGGAAACCATCATCCTGGGCGCCGGGGCGTCCGTGACGTTTGCCGACAGGAATTACATGGAGACCTATTTCGGCGTGGATGCAGGTCAGGCAGTTCGCTCCGGTTACAGAACCTACAAGCCGGGCGCGGGCGCAAAAAGCATTGATCTCTCGGTCTCCGCGACCTATCTGATCAACGGCAACTGGATGCTGCGCGGCGAACAGACACTGGGCATGGTTACCGGCGACGCGGCCGACAGCCCCATCGTCAGGCAAACCCTCCAGCCTTCAAGCCTGCTGATCCTCGGCTACCGATTTTAGGTGTGCTTACCACGGCCGCGAGGCGCCGTGAACGGCTCGAAGCGCACGGCCGTCGGAGCGGCTGTTCCATTCAAATAGTTGTGATCGCCGGTTGTGGGAAAGCGGATTGCTGCCGCCGATGCGGACACTTCGTGCTCCGGAGCTGAATCAAACGCAATATTTTCAAGGCCTGAACCCGGACAACCCGCCATCAGCCTGCAATCGGTGCTCATGAATACCAATCCGCTTGGTGGTCATCTTGCGGTCACATTTCCTATTGACAGAAACTGCATGCGTTCTATTCTGTTATAAGAATACATATAACATAATAATGGAACAAATGGGAGGCTCCAATATGAAGATGATGACAGCACTTTTACTCGGAACGGCATTGACGGTCTTACCCTCCAGCCTGTTTGCGCAGGAGAAGGGGGGCATCGTCAACGTCGCTACGATCGGCGAACCGCCGACGCTCGACCCGATGTCATCGACCGCCGATCTCGTCGGTATCGTCACGCAGCACATTTTCGAAACGCTCTACACGTTCGACAAGGGCTGGAAGGTGACGCCGCTTCTGGCCGAGAGCCTGCCGGAAATCAGCGCCGACGGTAAAACCTATACGATCAAGTTGCGTACCGGCATCAAGTTTCACGACAATACGGACATGACATCCGACGATGTCGTCGCTTCGTTGCATCGCTGGGAAAAGATCGCTTCGCGTGGCAAGCAGGTGGCCGGCTTCATCACCTCGATCGAGGCCGTCGATCCCGCAACCGTCAAAATCACGCTGACGCAGCCCTATGCGCCGCTCGCCTCGCTGCTCGCCTTCAACAATTCCGCTGCCATCATCATTCCGGCTGAAAAGCAGGATGACGTGATGAAGGACTTCATCGGTACGGGTCCTTACATGCTGAAAGAGCGCAAGGCCGATCAGTATATCCAGCTGACCCGCTTTGACGGCTACAAGTCGCGCGGCGGCGAGAGCGATGGTTATGGCGGCGCCCGCCACCAGTATCTCGATGAGATCCGCTTCGTTCCTGTCCCGGATCCGAACACCCGCGTCGAAGCTGCAATCTCCGGCCAGTATGATTATGTCGACTCGATCGCGGTCGAATCCTTCGACAAGATCAAGGCTTCGTCGGCGACGCAGCCGATGATGCTGAAGCCGTTCGGCTACCCGGTCTTCGTCTTCAATACGGCTGAAGGTGTGAGCAAGAACGTCGCCGTGCGCAAGGCCATCCGTCAGGCGCTCAGCATGGAAGACATGATGGCCGCTGCCTTCGGCAGCCCGGACTTCTTCTCGCTCGATGGCGCAATCTATCCAGAGGCTTATTCTTGGCATACCGAAGCAGGCACCGATGGCGCCTATAACGTGGCGGACCCGGAAGGGGCTGCGGCTGCATTGAAGGCCGCCGGTTACAATGGCGAGCCGCTGCGCATTCTCACCAGCCGCCAGTATGAGTTCCACTACAAGATGGCGCAGGTCGCAGCGGAATATCTGAAGCTTGCCGGCTTTACCGTCGACATGCAGGTTGTCGACTGGGCGACGCTGACGCAGCGCCGTGCCGATCCGAAGCTGTGGGATATCTACATCACGCATAGCCCCTTCTTGCCGGAGCCGGCTTTGATCGGTTCGCTCTCGACCAGCTCGCCGGGCTGGTGGGACACGCCCGCCCGCAAGGCGGCGGTGGATGCCTTTACGGCGGAAGTCGATCCCGACAAGCGCGTTGCCTTGTTCGGCGATGTCCAGAAGGCAATCTATGATGACGTTGCCTTTATGAAGATCGGCAACTTCAACGCAGTTGCAGCCAAGTCGACCAAGCTTGAAGGTGTCGATCCGGCTCCGTGGCCATACTTCTGGAATGCCTCGATCGCGAAGTGATCATCGGGTAATCGACGACACCGGCTCATCAGGGCCGGTGTCCGTTCCGGGCCTGCAGGTGTCCGGAGCATAAGGATCAGGCTTTCATGATACGGTACATTTTCCAGCGCCTTTTCGGCATGATCGTCGTGATGTTTCTCGTCGTCACGATCGTTTTCGTCATCGTGCGCGTTACACCCGGCGACCCGGCTGCGGTCATGCTCGGACCAGACGCCACGCCCCAGGACATAGCCGATCTGCGCACGCAGCTCGGGCTCGACCGGTCGCTCGGCGTTCAATACATCTATTATATGGGCCAGTTGCTGAGGGGGGATCTCGGTCAGTCGATCTTCCTGAATATGCCCGTGACATCGGCACTGCTCGACCGGGCCGAACCGACCTTTTTCCTGACGCTGTTCTCGCTGCTGATTGCCTGTGCCATCGCTCTGCCGATCGGCATCTATGCGGCCTACCGGCGTGGCTCGATCTTCGACCAGGCCGCCACGGCACTGGCAATGCTCGCCGCCAGTATCCCGAGCTTCTGGCTCGGCCTCATCATGATGCAGGTGTTTGCGGTCCGTTTCGACATGTTTCCAGTGTCCGGTTATGGCGGGCCGGGATCGACCTTTACGGAGCGGATGTACCATCTGGCTTTGCCGGCGTTTGCACTCGGGATCGTTTCTTCCGCGCTGGTGCTGCGTTTTACCCGCGCATCGATGCTCGATGTTCTCGGTGATGATTATATCCGCACCGCCCGCGCCAAGGGTTTGATCGAGCGCCGCGTCATTCTCAAGCACGCCCTGAAGAATGCGCTGATCCCGATCCTTACCGTTATCGGCCTGACGGCGGCGGTTCTCGTTTCAGGTGCTGTCGTCACCGAGACCGTGTTCGGCCTGCCAGGGATCGGCAACCTTGTGGTGTCGGCCGTGCTGCGGCGCGACTATCCGGTCATCCAGGGTGCACTGCTGGTCATCGCTGCGCTCTACGTCCTGATCAATTTTGCCATCGACATGCTCTATCTGCTGGTCGATCCGAGGGTGCGTTACTGATGACAGCAATCGTCTCCAAACCGGCGCTCAGCGAGCGCAGCAAGTTCATCCGGCGGCTTTTGAAGCGCAAGACGGTGGCTTTCGGATTGATCGTCCTGACGATCTTCGTGCTGCTGGCTATTTTCGCGCCGCTGATCGCACCCTATTCGCCGTCGAAATTGTCGATCGTCAATCGGCTGAAACCACCAAGCGGAACCTTCATTTTCGGTACCGACGAATTCGGCCGCGACGTGTTTTCGCGGACGATTTATGCCGCGCGACTGTCCCTGCTGGTCGGTGCTGCCGTGGTAACGCTGTCTGCCGTGATCGGTGTGACGCTGGGGCTGATCGCCGGGTTCTTCAAACAGTTCGATGCGCCGATCGCCCGGCTGATCGATGCGATGATGGCGTTTCCGGATATTCTTCTCGCCATCGCGCTGGTGGCGGCCCTTGGTCCGTCGCTGACCACGGTTATCATCGCGCTCAGCATTGTCTATGCGCCGCGTCTGGCGCGTATCGTCCGCGCCTCGACGCTGGTGATCCGGGAACTGCCGTATATCGAGGCATCCCGGGCGTTGGGTATCTCGACGCGGCACATCATGACGCGTCACGTGCTGCGCAACCTGTTGTCACCGATCCTGGTGCAGGGCACGTTCCTCTTTGCCAGCGCCATGCTGGCGGAAGCCGGCCTCTCGTTCCTCGGCCTTGGCGTCAGCCCGGAAATCCCGACCTGGGGCACGATGATATCAGCCGGACGGCAATATATCGGCCAGGCCGACTGGATGACGTTGTTTCCAGGCTTTGCCATCATTCTCTCCGTGCTGTCGCTGCAAATGGTTGGCGACGGATTGCGCGATCTGCTCGATCCAAGACTTCGAAAGGACTTATAAATCATGTCTTCCGGATATGAGGCGAAGGGGCCTGTGCTTCTCGCCAACGTCAAACCCATGGCCTTCGGCGCGGGTGTACCCAGCACCTCGATCGATATTCTCATCAATGCCGACGGCCGCATCGCTGAAGTTGGCCCGTCGCTTTCAGTATCCGCAGATGTTCAACGCATCGACGGCAAGGGTGCGTGGATCTCGCCGGGCTGGATCGACCTGCATGTGCATATCTGGCATGGCGGCACGGATATTTCGCTGCGCCCGTCCGAATGCGGCGCCGAACGTGGCGTCACGACGATGGTCGATGCGGGCTCCGCTGGCGAAGCCAACTTCCATGGTTTCCGCGAATACATCATCGAGCCGTCGCGCGAGCGCATCAAGGCGTTCATCAATCTCGGCTCCATCGGCCTTGTCGCCTGTAACCGGGTGGCGGAACTCAGAAGCATTCAGGATATCAATCTTGATCGTATTCTCGAGGTCTATGCCGAAAATTCTGAGCATATTGTCGGCATCAAGGTACGTGCGAGCCATGTCATCACCGGTTCCTGGGGCGTAACGCCGGTCAAGCTTGGCAAGAAGATCGCCAAGATCCTCAAGATCCCGATGATGGTGCATGTCGGCGAACCGCCGGCGCTCTATGACGAGGTTCTCGAAATCCTCGGCCCTGGCGATATCGTCACTCATTGCTTCAACGGCAAGGCGGGTTCGAGCATCATGGAAGACGAGGATCTGTTCGATCTGGCCGAACGCTGCGCCGGCGACGGTATCCGGCTGGATATCGGCCATGGCGGCGCGTCCTTCTCGTTCAAGGTTGCAGAGGCGGCGATCAACCGCGGCCTTCTGCCGTTCTCGATTTCAACCGACCTGCACAATCACTCGATGAACTTCCCGGTCTGGGATCTGGCAACGACCATGTCGAAACTGCTGGTGGTCGGGATGCCGTTCGAGAAAGTGGTGGAAGCTGTCACCCAGGCGCCGGCCTCGGTCATCAAGTTGCCAATGGAAAATCGCCTTGCCGTCGGGGAACGCGCCGACTTCACCATCTTCGATCTCGTCGATTCCGACATCGAAGCAACGGATTCCAATGGTGACGTCTCGGTTCTCAATCGGATCTTTGAGCCGCGCTATGCCGTCATCGGTGCCGAGGCGATCGCCGCCAGCCGTTACATTCCACGTGCGCGAAAACTCGTGCGTCACAGCCATGGTTATTCCTACCGGTAACCGGCCATTTTTACGTTTTTGCAGACACAGGAGTTCGCGTGAACAGTTCCACAGCAACCGTCGCCGGCAGGATGGGGTCGCCCGCCGAGCGGCTGGCCTCGCTCGGCCTCACGTTGCCGCCGCCGCCGCCGCCGATTGCCAATTTCGTCACGCATGTGCGCGAAGGCAATCTGATCTATCTCTCCGGTCAGGGACCGCGCGAGGCGAATGGCTTCATGCATACCGGCAAGGTGGGTACCGGCGGCGTCACGATCACCGACGCCTACGGCCACGCTCGGTTGACCGGCATCAATCTGCTGGCCGTGCTGCAGGATGCGCTGGGCGACCTCTCCCGGGTGCGCCGCGTGGTCAAGCTGCTTGGCATGGTCAATGCGGAGCCTGATTTCGAGGATCATCCAAGCGTGATCAACGGTTGCTCCGATCTCTTCGTCGAGGTCTTTGCTGACGCTGGCCAGCATGCGCGCTCTGCCGTTGGCTTCGGATCATTGCCGGGGAATATCACCGTCGAAATCGAAGCGATCGTCGCCCTTTACGACTGAGGAACCATCCGGCATGTCAATGGCTGCGCCAGCCCATCAAGGTTTCGATCCGCTCCGCCGACGCGCGGACATGGGACGTGTAATGCGTCTCGTCGGAAAAAGCCTTCTGCTCCGGCAGAACGATAGAGATCGTGGCAACGCACTGCCCTTCGCGGTCGCAGATCGGCGAGGCAATGCACGCAACGGCATAATCGGATTCGCCGGCCTGAATGGAAAGCCGGGCGTGCATGGCTTCCGCCGCCGCCGTGGCCAAGGTCGCCGGATCGACATCGGCGCGGCCGGTGGGCGACGAGCGGGCACAGCGCTTGAAGAGTTCGAGGCGTTCGTCATCCGGCAGATGGCCGACCAGAAGGCGGCCGGACGCGGTCCAGTTCAGGGGCACACGGGTTCCGACCCGCGAGGTGACCTGAAAATGACTGGGGCCTGCCGCCATCGCCAGCACCAGCATATGATCGCCGTCACGGCCGCAGACCTGAACGGTCTCCCCGGCCTCACGGCAAAGATCGTGCATTTCATGGGTGGCGACGTTCATGAAATCGAGCGAGCGGGCATAGGCCAGACCGTAATGGTAAAGCCGGGCGCCGAGCCAGATCATGCTGTCGGCATCGCGCGTCAGCAGGTTCTTTTCGACGAGATCGTCGATGATCACGTAGACGGTGGACAAGGGCGCACCAATCGCCTTGGCGATCGCGTAGGCGCCGGAAGGCGCACCGGTCTCGTACAGGTAATCGAGGATCTGCAGGGTCCGGTCGATGCCGCTGACGCGCGAACGCTTTTCGCCTTTGACATTATCCAGGACTGCGGTGGAAACGGGCTGGGTTTTGGTATCCAAGAGAAAAGCTCACATTGCGATTTGGTATCGTTATTACATTATTATGGCATAGCTGTCGACTGCCTGAAGGCGATGTCTTCAAATTGTGACAGCGGAATTTTTGGAGAAGACAATGCCCACTGAAGACATCCGCACATCGCTTGGCCTGCGTCCGGTGATCAACGTTTCAGGCACGATGACCAGCCTTGGTGCATCCATCGTCGTCCCGCAAGCCATTGCCGCGATGACGTCAATCCTGCCGCAATTCGTCGAGATGAACGACCTGCAGCGCAAGGCAAGTGCGGTGATCGCAAGGCTGACCGGCGGCGAAGCGGGCTTTGTCACGGCGTCGTGTTCGGCGGGTATCAGTCTGGCTGTTGCCGGAACGATCACCGGCAATGACCTGCTGGCCATCGAGAAACTGCCGGAAGTGAGCACCCAGAAGACCGAAATTCTTGTGCAGATGGGCCATGTCGTCAGCTATGGCGCGCCGGTCGATCAGGCCGTCCGGCTGGCGGGCGGCAAGACTGTGATGATCGGTCAGGCAACCTCGACGCACCGCTACCACATGGAAAACGCCATAAACGAAAAGACGGCGGCGGCGCTCTACGTCATCTCGCACCACGTCGTCGATTACGGCCTGCTCAGCCTCAAGGAATTTGCCGAAATCGCCCATGCCAAGGGCGTGCCCGTCATTGTCGATGCCGCATCGGAATATGACCTGCGCCTCTTTCTCGAACAGGGCGCCGATATCGTGATCTATTCGGGCCACAAGTTCCTCGGCGGCCCAACCTCCGGCATCGTCGCCGGCAAGAAGGAACTGGTCCGCCACGCCTTTCTCCAGAACATGGGGATCGGCCGCGGCATGAAGGTTGGCAAAGAGAGCGTCTTCGGCGTCATGGCCGCGCTTGAAGCCTGGGAGACCCGGGATCACGATGGCATCCGCGCCCGCGAAACCGGCTACCTGCATTTGTGGCGCGACACGCTGGAAGGACGTCCCGGCGTCCAGGCGCTGATCGAGCCGGATCCGACCAACAACCCGCTAGAGCGCATGCGGGTGATCATCTCGGCGCCCGAAGCCCATATCACCGCCTGGGATCTTGCTGATGCGCTGGCCCGCGGTACGCCGCCGATCATCGTGCGCGATCATGAGGTCGAGCATCGCTATTTCTATCTCGATCCCTGCAACCTGCACCCCGGTCAGGAGACGATCGTTGCCAACCGTCTGGCCGAAGAGCTCGACAAGGCCAGGGCCTCGAACGAGGTCATCGCGACACCGCTGGAAAACCGCAGCAAGCACCGTTTCGACGGCGCTCTGCGCTGGCCGGATTGATCCGACCATTCTGAAACCCAACAAAGGATTCCGCCATGGCCAGTTCCCTCGCCCACAAGATTGACCCCGCGCAGCCCGTCCTGTCGGTGGAGAACCTGACGACATCCTTTATGGTCGACGGGGAGTGGAAACCGGTCGTGCGCAACGTCTCGTTCGCGGTCGCCCCCGGTGAAACGGTGGCGATCGTCGGGGAATCCGGCTCCGGCAAGAGCGTCACCTCACTGTCGATCATGCGGCTTTTGCAGACTGATACCAGCCGCATCGAAGGCAGTGTTCTGCTCGACGGGCGCGATATCCTCAAATTGCCGGAAACTGCGATGCGCAAGGTGCGCGGCAACGATGTGGCGATGATCTTCCAGGAACCGATGACGAGCCTCAATCCGCTCTTCACGATCGGCGACCAGATCTCCGAAGCGCTTCTCTGTCATTCGGCGATGAGCAAACGCGATGCCCGGGCCGAAACCATCCGGCTTCTGGAAAAGGTGCGCATTCCTGCGGCGGCTTCCCGTTTCGACGAATATCCGCACCGGTTTTCCGGCGGCATGCGTCAGCGCGTGATGATTGCCATGGCGCTTGCCTCGCGGCCAAAACTCCTGATCGCTGACGAGCCGACGACGGCGCTCGACGTCACTATCCAGGGGCAGATCCTGGAACTCATCAAGACCCTTCAGGAAGAGGAAGGCACCTCCGTTCTGTTTATCACGCACGACATGGGCGTCGTCGCTGAAATCGCCGACCGCACAGTGGTGATGTATCGTGGCGAACAGGTGGAGACCGGCCCGACCAGCGATATCTTCTTCCGCGCCAAGCATCCCTACACCCGTGCGCTTCTGTCGGCCGTACCCGTGCTGGGGTCGATGAACGGCAAGGACCGGCCGATGCGCTTTCCGATTGTCGATCCGGCAACCGGGCTGCCAGACACCCCCGCCGAAACGATCGACACGGTCGCCTCGGGCAAGCGCCCGGTTCTGGAAGTGCGCAACCTCACCAAACGTTTCGACATCCATTCGGGCCTGTTTGGACGCCTGACCAGCCGTGTTCATGCGGTCGAAAACGTCTCATTTGAGCTGCATGCCGGCGAAACCCTGTCGCTGGTCGGCGAATCCGGCTGCGGCAAGTCCACCACCGGCCGCGCCATCATGCGTCTGATCGAGCCGCAGGCCGGCTCCGTCATGGTCGAGGGCACCGAGGTCCTGACGCTCGACAAGGACGGCATGCGCGAGATGCGCAAGAGCGTCCAGATGATCTTCCAGGATCCTTTCGCCAGCCTCAACCCGCGCATGCGCATTGGCGCGGCGATCGCCGAACCTTATCTCGAACACAAGATGGGAACAGAAAAACAGGCGCGTGATCTGGTGGCCGATCTGCTGGTCAAGGTCGGCCTGTCCGCCGACATGGCATCACGTTATCCGCACGAGTTTTCCGGTGGCCAGCGCCAGCGCATCTGCATCGCTCGCGCACTGGCGCTCGATCCGAAGGTGATCGTCGCTGACGAAAGCGTTTCGGCGCTTGATGTCTCGATCAAGGCGCAGGTGATCAATCTGCTGCTCGACCTGCAGCAAAGCCTCAACCTCGCCTTCCTGTTCATCTCCCACGACATGGCCGTCGTCGAGCGCGTCAGTCATCGCGTCGCGGTAATGTATCTCGGCGAAATCGTCGAGATCGGCCCGCGTGCCGCTGTCTTCGGCAATCCGCAGCATGCCTATACGAAAAAGCTGATCTCGGCCGTGCCGATCCCCAATCCGGACCGGCGCCGGGAAAAGAACAAGATCAGCAATGACGAGATCAGAAGCCCGATGCGTCCGGCGGATTACAAGGCCGTGCCGATCCAGTATCACGAAGTTTCGCCGGGCCATCTGGTGGCGATGTCCGTGTAACGGGATGAAAAGCCGGCACACTTTATACGTTTAAATTGTGCCTGCGCGAGAGGCAGTGCACCCGATGCGGATGACTGGTCACTCGGTGCTGCCGCCGAAAAATTTGGAAAGACTACGCAGGAAGCCGACCAGCCAGGCGCGCCGCCTTTTGCCAACCCTCCCCTCCCGGCGAACGATGCAACCGTGTCGCAGTATCGATGGCCGTCAGTTTTCTGGCTCAGCCTTGCGTCAGTGACGTCAACTTTTGGTGCAGTGCCGATGATATTCGCGGTCAAAGCGCCGAGATTCCGGATGACCTCTTGTCTCAACGCATGCCGCTCTTTCCGGGGACTGGCAGCGGCGTGCACCATCAGGGTTCAGGTATCTTTGCGGCCCAGCAAGACGCTGCTCGCGAGCGGCGGCAGAGGCCGTGCGGTAACTTGGAGTTGCCGGCCCCGTTAGCTAGGGCCGGCAACAGGGTCACTATCCAAGGCGGCTGCCTTGGACGGTGATGGCGGCAGGGTCGTCAAAAAGCGACCCTCAAAGAAAGCGTTGCCGAGCGGTGCGCGCCCAACATCCATTGTGTCGAACTGCCCGAGGTAGCATAAACCTCGTCGAACAGGTTCTCGACAAAGAGGTCGAGCGAAGCCGTCTCGGTCGGCCTCCACTGCAGGCCGGCATTCACGACAGCATATGCCGGCCGTGTCGCCGTGTTGGCATTGTTGGTGTACGCCTCGCCGGCATAGTGGACCCCGGCCTGCGCCATCCAGTTTTCAGCGAAGTCCCAGGAGGCATAGAAATTAGCGGCAAAGCGGGGCACATTGGGTGGCGTTTTGCCGGAAAAATCGCCACTCGCCTGAATATAGTTGTCGAATTCAGCCTTTAGAATGGTGCCGTTGGCATCGATGCGCCATCCTCCATCAAGCTCCAGTCCGATTGCCGCCTCTATGCCTTGGGACGACTGCTGCCCGATCTGACGGATGATGGTGTGGTTGTTGGGGTCTCGGGCCAATACGTTCGTCTTGACGATACGATAAGCCGAAAATGTCGCTTCGGCTCGGTCGTCCAGAAAACTGTATTTGACCCCAACTTCATACTGTTCTCCCTCGGGGAGTGCGTAATCCTTCTGCGCATCCGACAGCGACAAAAGGTTGCCGATCGGTTCGGATGCCGCGGAGTACTGTGCGTAGAGCGCCACGTCGGGGTGTGGATTGTAGACCGTACCCACCCGCCAGTTCAGCGAATCGTAAGTCCGCTCGAAAGCGACGCCGGTCTGGGGGTTGGAGCGGTTCACGGTGGGGCTGTCGTAACGCAGACCACCAACGATCGAGAACTGATCCGTCAGCGCCAGCCTGTTGTCGGCGAACAGTGAATATTGCCAGACCGTGCTGCGGTTGTTCGTGAGGAGGTTGTCTGGCCCGATGAATTTACCTGGATCGAAATCGATGGAAGGGACAGTTGAGGCGCCCGGATAGGGTGAGTTGTTGGTGTTCGCAAAGCGAATGCGGTTTACGTCGAAGCCAATGACGGTGTTGTTGTCCATACCGGCAACTGTGCTGTCGAGCACCAAATCCGTGCGGTTGCCGTACTGCTCATAATCATGGTGGACGGCAATGTAGTCGCTTCGCAACACCGTTTTGGTCGCTGGCTGGTAGAGGTAGCTCTCGACGTTTCGCCATTGGCGGTCGCTCGAGATGCGGTAGCTGGTGCTGTTGAGAGTGAGATTTTCCGCAGCCTGCCACTCGGCCTTGATCTGAGTGAAGTTGTCCTGGTAGCGGTTGAGTGCGTCGGCGACGTTGTAGTTTTGCTTGCGCAGGCGTTTGTCCAGTTTCCCATCGACAAGCGGGGTACCGAAATATGCGGTGGGCTCGGTGTCGCCGTAGTCATGGGAAAAAGTGAGTTTCAGGTCATCGGCGGCCTGCCAGAGGACGCTCCCGGATATGGCGAGATTCGACGCATCGCCACGCTCGATCCAGCCTCGCGTATCCCTCGCACTGACGTCAAGACTATAGGCAAGGCTGTCGTTGATCGGCCCGGCGCTGCCGAAGGCCAGCCCTTTCTTGCCGTCGGTGCCGATCGTCGTCACGATCTCATTGCGGCGGCTGTCGGTAAGCGGCCTCTTCGGAATGATGTTGATCGCACCGCCAATCGCACCCTCGCCGTAAAGAACGGAGGCCGGCCCATGCAAGATCTCGATGCGATCGACCGTGTACGTATCGAAGGGAAAGCTGATGGTGCCGGCTGCGGGATAGAAGCGCGTACCATCGTAAAGGCGCGCTACGGCTCCATTGCCGGTGAAGCCGCGCATGCCGAGGGAGGTACCCCCATTGCCCGGCGAGCCCAGAAAGGTGATGCCTGTGCCGTTACGTGCGATGGCCTGGTTGACGTCGGTCTGACCGCGCTTGCGGATGGTGTCTCCGTCAACGATCTCGACACTGGCAGGCGTTTCGAACGGCGTGAGATCGAGGCGACTACCCGCGTTCGACCGGGCCTTGAGATTTGGACCCGGCCCTACTCGATCACCCTTGCCGGAGACCCTGATGGTTTCCAGCTCGGTGACCTGGTCTGTGAGTGGCTTTTTACCTCGCACGACCTCCTGCGCTTCACCACTCGCCGCCGTCAAGAGGACGGCGGCGAGTGCGCTGCCAGACAGTAAGGTAGCACGAATTGGACGATACTTGGGATCGAGGCGGAGGGCGGCACTTTTTGAGGCGCCTATGGCGTGAGGTTTGGAAAACAAGGTGGAATGCTCCAGCGGTACGTTGCACGTCACCGCGACCAAAGCCGCCTTCGCCGCATTGTTTTGCGACGAGGATTCGGCTTTCACCAGGACACCCCGCCCAGCGTGCTCACGTATGACAACGGCTGACGGCAGGTCTCCTGACTCGCGGTTCGCTGCTCCCTATCGCCTTCCCAGGCGGAGCCCAGTGGCGTGTTGACAGGAAGCTAGCCGCTTACAGTTGCGGGGGCAGTCGCGGCATTGGATGCATGACATCCGCACCGCGTTCCCTTTTGATTCCCTTGCGGGAAACCGTCGCGCTTTTGTTACGGAGCACGCGCCGGTTGTGCAAGTCACGTTTGAGACTATAGTGGCGTTCTCATGCCGTGCGACCTGTCATGATAAGGAACATTGCCGTCGGCCACCCCGGTCTCCGTCGGGACAACCTGTTGAGGCTCCAAAGCAGCCACGATCACATTGATGATCGGCGGCGGCAATGGTCCGTTCAAGGGGCCCCGTTCAACGCCGCAGGATTGCAATGAAGGCCAGGCCGCCGAGCAGCCCGGTTATCACGCCGATCGGTATGTCCTCCGGCGCCATGACGACACGGGAGGCGATATCGGCAAGGATCAGCACCACTGCGCCGGTGAGCGCCGACAGTGGGATAACACGGACGTTGTCGCTACCGGCGGCAAGCCGGACGAAGTGTGGCACCATCAGCCCGACAAACCCGATGGCGCCCGAAAAGGCCACCATCACCCCGGTCACTAGGGCGGTGATCACGAACAACTGTGCCCGAAAGCGGACGACCGGGATGCCGAGCGTTGCGGCAGTCTCGTCGCCCATGGCCAGCGCATTGATTTCCCGTGCGCGCAAGATGAGCCAGATGAGGCAGCCGCCGAGAGCCGCGGCCGGATAGACGAGGTGTGGCCATTGGGCCAGCCCCAGGCCGCCCAGCAACCAGAACACAACCGTATGAGCGGCACGAGGATCACCAAGAAAGATCAGGAGATTGGCAAGAGCTGTCGCAACGAAGGCGACCGCAATGCCTGACAACACCAGCCGGTCCGCCGCTTGGCCGGTAAAGCGCGTGACCGCGACGACGGCGATAGTGGCGAGAAGCGAACCGATGAATGCAAACAGTGGCACGGTGACGAGACCGAAGATGAGGCCGGTGTGAAGCAGCGCCAGGATCGCGCCGAGCGCGCCGCCGGAGGAAACCCCGAGCAGATGCGGGTCGGCGAGCGGATTGCGTGTGACAGCCTGCAACACGGCGCCGACGACGGCAAGACCCGCACCCACCAATGCAGCCAGAATGACGCGCGGAAAGCGGACATCCCACACGATACTATCGCGGCCTGCCGACCATGTGACCTCGATCAGGCCCGGGGCCAGCTTGTTGACAACGATGGACCAGACGGTGACGAACGAAATGGGAGCAGCGCCCAGAGAGACACCTGCCGTGATACAAAGGCCGATCAGTATTGCCGGTACGGTCACAATCAGAAGAAGTCGGCCACTGGTCATGTCAGGTCCATCTTGTCCGCAGAAAGCAAAGGCCGGGCAGATCAGCCCACCCGGCCGGGTGTTTAGGGGCCGCGGAGGCTACATGTTGCGGGGATGAAATGCGTCAGCGAGGCGGCCGATCGCATCGATGTTGCGCGGGCCGGGTGTGGCTTCGACATAGTCGAGCACGACGAAACGGTCATTCTTGACGGCATCAAGGCTTTTGAAGGCGGGATTTTCCTTCATGAAGGCGATCTTCTGCTCGGCGCTCACGTCGCCGTAATTGACGATGACGATCGCTTGCGGATTGCGCTCGATTACCGGTTCCCAGGACACTTCGGTCCAGCTTTTCTCCACGTCTTCCATGATATTGATGCCCCCGGCCGCCTCGATCATCGCGGTTGGAATACCGAAACGTCCGGATGTAAACGGTTTTCCGGTGCCGGAATCATAGACAAAGACGCGCACGGGTTGCTTGACCTCGCCAATCCGGTTCTTGATGTCGGCAAGCCCTTTTTCGTAGCTTGCGACGAGGGCTTTCGCCCTGTCGTCGACGCCGAAGATTGCGCCGAGATTGAGAATATCGACAAACATGTCGTTCATCGTCGGCTTGGCCTTCGCCATGATGTGAATGCAGGATTCCGTCAGTTCATAGACCTTGATCTTGAACGGATCGAGTGTTTCGGGCGTCACCTCGCCACCGGCTTTCATGCCGTAGTTCCAGCCGGCGAAAAAGAAATCGGCGTCGGCATTGAGCAGGACTTCCTTGGTTGGATATTTTTCCGCCAGCTCGGGGAGCGCTTTGACGCCTTCGCGCAGCTTCTCGTCCAGCGTTTTCCAGCCGGATATCCCGGTATAGCCAACCATATGGTCTTGCAGTTGCAGAGCCAGCATCATCTCGGTGAGATTGACGTCGTGGGAAATTGCCCGCTTCGGCGCGGCATCGAAGGTGATCTCGCGGTTGCAGCTCTTGACGGTGACCGGATAGGCAAATGCCGGCATGGCGATGAGTGTCGTGGCGAGAAAACCCGCAGCGGAGGCGAGCAGGCGGAAAGAGGGCATGGTTGGTCCTTTCGGTTCAGGCGGTCTTGAGGGAAAATGAAAAACGCGCTGCGATGTTGCCCTCTACGGGATGAGCAAGGGCAGTGACGCCGAAGGTGTCCGAAATCGCGTGTGGCGTCAGTACCTCGTCCGGCCGGCCGAAGCCGACCATCCGGCCGTCGCGCATCAGCGCCACATGGGTAGCGAACGTGCTGGCCAGATTGATATCGTGCAGCGTGGTGACGATGGTCAGTTTCAGCCCGGCCAGCAGATGAAGAATTTCCAGCTGGTGGCGGATATCGAGATGGTTGGTTGGCTCATCAAGGATGATGATATCCGGCTCCTGCGCCAGCGCCCTGGCCACCAGCACCCGCTGCTTCTCGCCGCCCGATAGCGTCGAGAACTGGCGCTTGGCCATAATGGCGAGCTCGAGATGCTCTAGGCAGTGCACGACCTGTGCACGATCCTCGTCTCGCCAGCCTGTCAGCCCTTGGCGCCGCGGAATACGGCCCATCATCACCACATCGAACACGGTGAAAGGGAAATCCGCCGGCATTTCCTGAAGCACGACGGCAACGCGGCGGGCGACTGCCCGGGCTGAAAGCGTGCGAATGTCCTCGCCATCGATTTCGGTCCGGCCTTCCAGTGGCGCCACGCCGCGATAGAGGCAGCGCAACAGCGACGTCTTGCCCGCACCATTCGGCCCGACGATGGCAAGTCGGTCGCCAGCTTCCAGTGAAAAACTGACATCGCGAACAAGCATCAGATTCGTATTTGGACCCCAGCTGAGGCCCAAAACGTTGAGGCTTGCGCCCCTGCCGTCACAGCTCATGGATTGCCCCCCGGAACCACGGTTTCATTGAATGCGCTCTCCGGGATGTTCCGAGACGAGCAAGGCCGCCGGGATTCGGGCAATGGTCTTGCCGCCAAGGCCGCGGGGACGTTCGGCCTCGCGTGTCACGCCATCCGGCCGTCCGGCATAGATTACGGCGAAATCCACCAGTGCTGCGATATCGGTGTCCGGCGCGATGTCGCCAAACAGATAGGTCGCCTTGCCGCTCGCCTGGAACGCGATCGTGCAGGGACGCCGGCAACCGGCCATGCAAACGGTGCCCTCGATGGAAAAATCGGAGCCGCTGGCAACACCCATGCGCGACAGGCTGTCATTGAGGCGGGCAAGCAGTTCCAGTCCCGGGCGGCACGCGGCGCCGGTGATCCGGCAATCGGTGCAGACGGTTATGATGTGCTGTGGATGATGCGCCATGTCTTTTCCCCGGTGGCGACATCCGGAGTCCACATGGCAAAAAATCGCAAACGCGCTGAAACGTTGCTCTCAAGCCAGATTTTTTCCATCGGAACACCCCGTCCGTTGCAGTTGATCATCGATGATGGCAGGTCTCCTGGCTCGCGGGTCGATGCGCATCCACCCCTTCCCGGCGCTTGGCCAGTGGGATGTTGTGAATGCACTCTCCGCTTACAGTTGCGGGGGCAGCCACGGTTTTGGCCCCTGATGGGTCGTCCTCACCGTGTTCCCTTTTCAGCCGCTCCAAGGTCACCTGGAAGCAGCACCATCAGCTCGACATCTCGCACGATTCCACCAGCCAGGCAACGCCGGATACCGATCTTCCAATAGCCTTGTTGCGGCAGTAATGTTATTTAATAACATATTCAGTGTCAAGTGTCGCTATCGCCGGGTGAACCGGCTGGTTCTTCTCGCGTGTCGGATTTGCCGTGTCTGGAGCGCTGCCGGAATACTCCCGGCCTGGGTGGTGGCAATGCGATGTTCCTGCGGTAACTGCCGGATCCGGCAGGTTGAGCATAATCAGACTTCATCATCTGTGTTGGAGCGTCCAATGAACCTTTTCAATCCCGCCGGTCACCCGGAACGCAGTATCGCAATCTTTGCTCTTGTTGTGTGGCTAGCGACAATTGGACGGGCGATTACCATTACCTATGGCCAATGATGGCTGCAGCGAAAATGAAGATGGACGCCGAAGACGGATGAATCGCGGCTTTGGTCGCGGGCTGTTGCAGCTTGGTTTTCAGCGTTCTTGGCGGAAAACCGCCAGATTGATGAAGGGGTTCCTGCTAAAATTTGAGGGTCTGAACAAAAGACTAGGCAGATAATGTGAGAAATTTTGCCTTACGCTCTGGATTTGGTTCGTAAATTGCTCTACTGCCCCTGCCATCTCTAGTGAACATCAGACTTTGAAAGATTCACATGCAAGTATTGGTTCGCGACAACAACGTCGATCAGGCTCTCCGAGTGTTGAAGAAGAAGCTTCAGCGCGAAGGCGTATTCCGTGAAATGCGTATGCGGGAAGCATACGAAAAGCCGTCCGTCAAAAAGGCGCGCCAGAAGGCTGAAGCCATCAGCCGCCAGCGCAAGAATGCGCGCAAGCAGCTTCAGCGCGAAGGCCTGCTGCCGGCACCGAAGAAGAAGCCAACCCGCTAACAGCGGTAGCTTCTGACGAGATTGGGACTTTAAGTCCAAGGCGCGTCCGGATACCGGGCGCGCCTCGTTTCGTTGCTTCCATTACATAGATGCGCAGCTTTGTCGCCTGCCTGCTGTGAGGGCTCGAGGGCGAAAGGTAGTGGCTTGCCACCGGCGAGAGCGTGATCTGATTCCGTGCAAATTCCTTTGAGACATTTTTGGGTCGGATTAGCCGCGTTGCGCGCGTTCCCCCGTTCCGCTAAATCTCTGGCCTGCGGGCAGCACAAGCGGCTCCGTTTCGGTGCCTGTCGGGGGAAATCATGTCCGGTCAATCGCTTGTTACCTATGTCGGCGTGGCGCATCCGTGGATGTGCGACATCATGGGGCATATGAACGTTCGCCATTATGCGGCGATGTTCGATGATGCCAGTTTCCAGCTCCTCGGTCATATTACTGGCGCTGACAGTCTTGCCGATGCCAGCCGCGGCTGGGCCGATGTCCGGTCCGAGGTGGAATACAAGCACGAGACCAAGGCCGGCGCCCTGCTGACGATCCGCTCGCGTGTGATCAAGACCGGCCGCAGTTCGGTGACGTTCGAGCAGGTCATGTCCGGTTCGCTGGATGGCGTCGTCCACGCGATCAATAGAACGGTCAGCGTCCGGTTTGACCTTACCGCGCGGGTTGCCGTTGGGCTCGACGCGGAGATGCGGGCACGTGCAGAGGCGCTTCAGACGGACGCCGCAGCCAACGAAAATAGCGCGGGCTAAGCGCCATAAATCCGTTGATCGAGAGGTGTTTCGGCGATTGCGGTCTGGATGCCGGTGATCAGCGCCTTTTCGGCGCGGTTGATGATCTTTTCCGGGTTCACCAGCAGAAAGACATCGATTGCCGGTGGTGTCTCGTAGGGTGGCAGCCGCCACAGCACGCCGTCCGCGACATCGCGTCGGGCGACATGAAGCGGCAACGGCCCGATCCCGAGCCCCGCGATGATCATGCGGCGCACCTCCTCGAGGCTTGACGACACGCCAACAACATTGGTGGCGAGCTTCGCCTCGCTGCGCAGAAGTGCCACGGGCCTCAGCACATCAGCGATATTGTCGGTGTGGAACGAGACGGACGGTTCGCCTTTCAGGTCTGCGAGCGTCAAGTCCCCCTGGCCGAAGAAGCGATGATCCGGCCCGCAGAAAAAGCCGAAGAATTCCCGGTAGACCATCGTGTAATCGAGGGCGGCATCGCGGTTGCTGACAAGGCATAGCCCAAGGGACGCTCGCTTTTCACGGACCTGCCGCGTTACCTCGCCGCTGGTCGCGACCGAGATGGTCAGCGTGGCACGTGGGTGACTGCGATGAAATGCCGTCAGCGCCTTGTCGAAGATCGGCGAAATGACATGGCTGGCGACGGCGATCGTGACATGGCCGGTCACGTCATCGCCGACGCCGCGCACCAGTTGAGGCAACTGTGAAATCGTACCGAAGACCTCGATGCTCTGCTCATAGAGCAGTTGGCCGACATCCGTCAGTTCGAAGCGGGTGGCGTCGCGCTCGACCAGCCGGCGGCCGACCCGGTCTTCCAGGCGGCGCAGCGCATTGCTGACACTCGGTTGCTTGAGGTTGAGCTGCTCGGCGGCACGGGTAATGCTCTTCACTTCTGCAATCACCACGAAGGTCCGTAGCAGGTTCCAGTCCAGTTCCCAGACCAGCCGTTCAGATCGCGATGGTATCATTCCTGAAATCTATGCCTTCTATTTCCATTATCTATTTGCGCAATAATAGAACTAAAGCAATCATCAAATCCGGAAGGCGCGTCCACGCGTACCCAAGCGACAGAGAATGCGCTTTCATCCAGAGGAAAACAGTAACATGAAGACACTCATTTCAGGCCTCGTGGCCGCCACCCTGGCCCTTGCTGCCAGCTTTACCGCTTTTACGGCCAGCGCCGACGATCTGGAGGCGATCAAGTCCTCCGGTGAGATCCGCATCGCCATGTCCGGCCAGTATCCTCCGTTCAATTTTGTCAACGAGAAGAACGAAGTCGTCGGCTTTGATGCCTCGATCGGAACGGCGATCGCCGAACGCGTCGGCGTCAAGGGCACGCTCGTGACGACCGCCTGGGACGGGATCATCGCCGGCCTGCTTGCCAACAAGTTCGACACCGTCGTCGGCTCGATGACCATCACGCCGGAACGCGAAAAGGTCGTCGATTTCGTCGGTCCCTACTACCACGCCGGCCGGGCGGTCTTCGTCAGCGAAGCATCGACCGTGCAGAAGCTGGACGAACTGAAGGGCAAGACACTCGGCGTCACGCTCGGCGAAACACATGAGAAATGGGCTCGCGAACAGGGCGGCTGGGACGTGCGCACCTACAAGGGCCTGCCGGAACTGCTGCTCGAACTGAAGGCTGGCCGCGTCGATGCCATCGTCGTCGATAACATCCCGGTGATGGTTGCCGTCAAGGAAACCGGCGAAAAAGTCCGCCGCCTGGAAACGCCTGATATTGAAGGTGGCAGCGTCGCCATCGGCATTGCCATCCGCAAGAACAATCCGGAGCTGAAGGCTGCGATGCAGAAGGCATTGGACGAGATGATGGCGGATGGATCCTACGAGAAGATCGCCATGGAATGGGTTGGCAGCGACATCCGCTGATCGATCGATAGCCAAGACCATTTGGCCGGCTGAAATAAGCCGGCCAAATGCCGTTCGCAGGCCTTTTCCGGAGTTTTTCCCATGGATTTCCCGCTGATGCTGCGCGTCTTCCCGTTTTTCGTGGAAGCCGCTTGGGTCACCGTGCAGATATCGGTGCTGTCGTTGCTGCTTGGCCTTGTGGTCGCAGCCATTATCGCTTCGGCGAAGATGTCGGGTTCGTTTGTGCTGCGGGCAATCGGCAGTCTCTATGTCAGCGTGTTTCGCGGCACACCCTGCCTGATCCAGCTGTTCGTTCTTTATTTCGGCGGTCCACAGATCGGCATCAATCTCGATCCTTTTGCCGCCGGTGTCATCGGACTGGGGTTGAACATCGGCGCCTACATGGCCGAATCCATTCGCGGCGGCATTATCGGCGTCGATCGGGGCCAGGTGGAGGCCTCGCGCACCATCGGCTTCAGCCGGTTGCAGACGCTGCGCCTTGTTGTCCTGCCACAGGCGGCACGCCTGATGATCCGGCCGCTTGGCGTCAACGCCGTCGGCCTGATCAAGGGATCGGCGCTGGTTTCGACGATCTCGGTCGTCGAACTCACCTATACGGCGCAGCGTTTCATCGGTTCCACCTACAAGCCGTTCGAGATCTTCGGCATTGCCGCCCTGCTCTACATGATCATCGTCTACGTTGTGGCGCGGGCGGTCGATGTCCTCGACCGGCGCTACGCCATCAACTGAGGGAGAGGGCAACATGCAAGGTCTCGATTTCAGCGTCGTTACGCCCTATACCGACCTCCTGCTCATGGGAGTGTGGTGGACGGTGGTACTGACCATCAGCGGAGCCATCATCAGCTTCTTCTTCGGCATCTTCTTCGCCGTCGCTGTGCTCTATGCACCGAAGGTGATTGCCTATCCGATCCGCTTCTTCATGTGGCTGTTCATGGGGACGCCGCTGCTTTTGCAGCTCTTCCTGATCTATTTCGGCCTTGCGCAGATCGGCCTTAACGTGCCGGCGCTTGCTGCCGGCATCATTGGCCTTGGACTTCACTTTGCCGTCTACAATGCCGATGTCATGCGCGCCGGTATCGTCGCGGTTGATACCGGGCAGACGGAAGGTGCGCGCAGTATCGGTTTTGGCCGGTTCCAGACGCTGCGTTATGTCGTCATCCCGCAGGCGGTGCGCAACACCCTGCCCTCGATCGGTAACAATCTGATCGTGCTGTTGAAGGAATCGTCGCTGGTTTCGATCATCGGCATTGCCGAACTTGTGCATTCGGCCCAGCTGGCCATCAGCGAAACGTTCCGGCCATTCGAGTTCTACATCACGGTGGCAGCACTCTATTACATACTCAATCTCGTCCTTGAAACCGGTTTGCGGCAGGTCGAAAAACAAGTGGAGGTATCCCGATGACCGTCCAGCGGCCCATGGTCGAGGTAAAGGGCGCCCGCAAGGCCTATGGCGCCCTGGAAGTCCTCAAGGGGATCGATCTATCCGTCACACGCGGCCAGATCGTTGCCATTATCGGCCCGAGCGGTTCCGGCAAAAGCACGCTCCTGCGCTCCATCAACCATCTCGAAACGCTGAATGGCGGCGAGATCTGGCTTGATGGTGTGCAGGTCAATCAACCCCTGCGCGGAGCGGCGTTCGAGCGGCACATCAATGCGGTGCGCCAGCAGATGGGCATGGTGTTCCAGCACTTCAATCTGTTTCCGCATCTGACGGTGCTGGAGAACATCACCATGGGGCCGGTCATTCTCAAGGGCATGGCCAAGAATGCGGCCCGCGAGCTTGCTGTGGAGCTGTTGTCGAAGGTCGGGCTTGCGGAGAAGGTCGATGCCTATCCGTCACGGCTGTCCGGCGGACAGAAGCAGCGTGTCGCGATCGCCCGGGCACTCGCCATGCAGCCGAAGGTGATGCTGTTTGACGAAGCGACATCGGCGCTCGACCCCGAACTGGTCGATGAGGTCAATGCGGTGATGAAGCAGCTCGCTGCCGAGCATATGACCATGCTGATCGTCACCCACGAAATGCGCTTTGCCGGCGAGGTCGCTGATCGCGTCCTGTTCATGGATGGCGGCGTCGTCGTCGAAGAAGGGCCGCCGAGTGAGATTTTCCGCGCACCGGTACAGGACCGTACCAAGGCCTTCCTGAAGAAGTATCTCGCGGCATAAATGATACGATCCGTCATGCCGGAAGCTAATTCCGGCATGACGTTTGACGCCGGCGCAGTAGTGCCCGCCAGTCATCCGCGCGCCGCCATTGTTGCGGCAGGAACGCATGCGCCCCAGTGCCCCATCATCCTTGGCGGCTACCGCGCAAATATTGCCAATAGCGCCGCTATGGCCTGAAATCCTCTCCCAGACTGTTTACCCGGCACATCTCAAAATCGCGATGCCGAAGCCGGCGTGCGATACTGCAAGACAGCAGGGCTAATCTGCTGACGCTGCTGCTTCCAAAAGGATTTCAATCTATCGCAGCTCGCTGACTGCGTACTCACAGCGCCTCGCTTCACTGCGCATGGATGCCTCGGGCGGATACGGTCCATGCCAAATAGCTTCTTTCAAAGCTCTATTTGACTTTTGTCAACAGTGATGACTATTGTCTAATTCGGCGATTGAAGGAGATATGATGCCCATCCGGTCCACTGATCAGATCCTGCATAAGGCCGCGTGGCTTTACTATACCCATGGCCTTCGACAGGATGAAGTGGCGCAGCGGCTGAATATTTCCCGTGCGTCCGTCGCCACCTATCTGCGGCGCGCCCGCGAAACCGGCATCGTCAACATAGCAACATCGACACAGCTGTTTGCCGACGACATTTTGGCGCGGCAGCTGGAGGATGCACTCGGCCTGACCTCGGTGTGGATCGTGCCGGAAGACCGCCAGGCCATGGATCCAACTGCGGAAATGCCTGTGGTTGCCGCCGCAGTGTTTCAGGAGCTGATCAACAAGGGCGATCGTGTGGGGGTCGCCTGGGGCCGAACGGTCTACCATCTGGCCGATGTCATGCCCTATGCCGACCTGCAAGGTGTCACTGTCGTCCAGTTGTGCGGAAATCTTGGAGCGCCGTACTCCTATCGGCCTGACCAGTGCACTACTGAAATAGCCCGGCGCCTGAATGCGGAGGGCATCAATGTCTATGCGCCGCTTGTACTGAGTTCTGAACAATTGGCTGCTGCCCTGCGTGCCGAACCGGTGATCCGCGAGCAGATGGCGACAATTTCCGACTGCCAGCTGGCACTCTATTCCGTGGGTGGCATCGAGGATGATAGTCATCTGGTGAAATGCGGCGCGCTGACAGCTGAAGAAATGCACGCGCTGGGAGAAACGGGCGCTGCCGGGGTCATTGCCGGCCAGATCATCGACCATGCTGGCCAATGGCTGGACTGTGCCTATAACCGGCGCTGTATTTCCGCTGATCTGGATTCCATCCGGGCGATCGGCAAGCGCATGATGGTGGTGCAGGAAGACGGAAAGTTCGAGCCGCTGGTGGCGGCCATCAAAGGCGGCTTCGCCTCGCATCTGGTGGTGACCACCTCCATGGCCCGGCGGCTTCTTGAGCGCTGGACCACAGAGGCCCGCAGCCGCTCCGCGCCGTAAACCATCTCAATCATACCTGATCCGCCCGGCGAGGACCGGGCCTGAAAACCTGCCCAAGGGAGGAGCAAGCAATGAAAAATCTCTGGAGCGACACTGACGCCGAAGCCATGGTCGCAACCTATGCCGCAAAGGGCATCAACCGCGATCTGGCGCTGCGCACCTATACGACGCGGCTGCTCGGCGGCGATCCGCGGCTGGTTCTGCATGGCGGTGGCAATACCTCGGTGAAGACCACAGTCAGCGATCTGATTGGTGACGAATGGGATGTTCTCTGCGTCAAGGGCAGCGGCTGGGACATGGGCGTCATCGAACCGGCGGGCCTTCCCGCCGTCAAGATCGCGCCTCTCTTGAAGGCACGTAAGCTGAACAGGCTTTCCGACGAGGACATGGTCACGCTACAGCGCGCCAACCTGATCGATCCCGCCTCGCCAAACCCCTCCGTCGAGGCCTTGCTGCACGCCTTCATTCCGCACAAGTTTGTCGATCATACCCACTCGACCGGCGTTCTGGCGATTGCCGACCTTGAGGGCAGCATGGAGATCAGCGCCAAGGTGTTCGGGCCGAAGATGGGGCTGGTGCCCTATGTGATGCCCGGCTTCGACCTCGCCAAGCTGGCCGCCGAAGTCTTCGACAGGGATCCGACCGTGGATGGCCTGATTCTCGATAAACACGGCATCTTCACCTTTGGCGCCACCGCCAAGGAAGCCTATGACCGGATGATCCACTATGTGACGCTGGCCGAAGACCATGTGGCGAAGAACGGCAAGAACCCGTTCACTCCGGCCGCCCTGCCCGCAAATCTCGCCAAGCCCAATGAAATTGCTGCCATGCTGCGCGGTGCCGTCGCCGTTTCGAAGGGTGAAGGCCGGTATGACCGGATGATCGGCGAGTTCCGCACCTCGCCGGCGATTCTCGACTTCGTCAATGCAGCTGAGGTCGAGGACATGGCCTCGCGTGGCGTTTCGACACCGGATCTGTCCATCCGCATCAAGACCGGACCGATGGTGCTGCCGGCGCCGGATGCAAGCAATCTGGATGGATACAAGGTGGCGATTGCCGACCGCGTCGCGCAGTTCGTGGAAAACTATACTGCATATTTCGAGGCGAACGACGGCCGCGACGACGTCAAACGCGTCATGCTGGACCCAATGCCACGCCTGACGCTGTTACCGGGATTGGGCATGTTCGGCCATGGCCGGACCCTGAAGGATGCCAAGATCGCCGCCGATGTCGGGGAAATGTGGATTGAAGCCGCCCGCGACGCCGAATCCATCGGACGCTTTCAGCCGGTCAGCAAGCCCGATCTGTTCGATCTCGAATATTGGTCGCTGGAGCAGGCAAAGCTTGCGGGCGCCAAGGCCAAACCGTTCACCGGCCAGGTTGCCATCGTCACCGGCGGCGCTGGCGCGATCGGGGCTGCCACCGCAAAGGCTTTTGCCCGTGAAGGCGCTCATGTCGTGGTACTGGATCTCGACGGGACCAAGGCGGCCGAGATCGCAAAGTCGATTGGTAACCAGTCGATCGGCCTTGCCTGCGACGTCACCGATACGGCATCCGTGCGCGCTGCGTTCGACGCTGCTGTCAGCACCTATGGCGGTGTCGATATCGTCGTCTCCAATGCGGGCGCCGCGTGGGAGAGTCCGATTGCCACCATGGACGACGCCTTGATGCGCAAAAGCTTCGAGCTCAATTTCTTCTCGCACCAGAGCGTCGCGCAGAATGCGGTCCGGATCATGAAGGAGCAGTCGACTGGTGGGGTTCTGCTGTTCAATGCCAGCAAGCAGGCGGTCAATCCCGGCGCCAATTTTGGTGCCTACGGCCTGCCCAAGGCCGCGGCGCTGTTCCTGTCGCGCCAATATGCTCTGGAGCATGGCAAGGACGGCATCCGCTCGAACGCCGTCAACGCTGACCGTATCCGCTCCGGCCTGCTCAACGAGGAGATGATCGCCAATCGCTCGGCGGCCCGCGGCCTGTCGGTCAAGGATTATATGGGCGGCAACCTGCTTGGCCTCGAAGTCACGGCCGACGATGTCGCTCAGGCTTTCGTGCACCAGGCTTTGGCCGAGCGCACCACCGCCGATGTCACCACTGTCGATGGCGGGAACATCGCTGCGGCGATGCGGTAGGTCATGATAGCGACCTCGTTCAGGCGAGGTCGGTCAACGCGAAATCATCGCCCTTGTATGCAAGGGCGATGTTCAGTGCCTTCGTACAGGCGTAGCTGAAGCAGTCTCCGAAATTGAGATCTGCCGGGTGTCCAACCGCCTTGCCGTAGATCATGGCTGTATCGATGGCTACCGAGCCGATTTCCGGCGTCACCGCAATCTCCGTTGATCCGATTGCCGACAGGAATTCCGTGACGGCGGCATTGGCCGTGGCAACGGCCTCCTTGCTTTTCGGCTTGTCTGGCTGCTGGAACTTCCTGGCGAGGCCAAGCACCGCTTCGAAACGGACGACCGGCGAAATCACGAATGCTCCATCGGCGATTTCCAGCCGCTTGACGATCTCTTGCCAGCCGGGTTCGCGGGCAATGATCGCCACGATGACGGACGCATCGAGGAACATCAGAGATTATCCCACATCTCGTCAGTGAATGTTTTCATATCGAAATTCGGATCGCCTGCGCCCATCGCCCCGGCGATGGCTTGGGCCTTGGCAATTCGCTCCCGCAGCGGGCGTTGCTGCTGCACGCGATCAAGCTCATGCTGTAAAGCCTGACGCACGGCGTCTGTCTTGCTCGGCGCTTTGAGAGCCTTCTGCAATTGTGCTGCCAGGGCATTGACGGTGTCATCGCGAATAAAAAGAGCCAAGCGCATATCCTCTTCAGATATACATATATCAAAAATGTATATCGCATGCAATTGGCAGGCCGAACACTCTTCACCGAACAAAAAAGGGCGACCCGAGGGCCGCCCTGAAGTTCGCCAAGCGGTCTCTTACTTGGCGTTGGGATTGGGCATCCATGCGGGCATGGCAACGTCGGCATGGGCAAACTGCGGCAGCTTGGCGCCGAGTTCTTCCATGTTCTTGATGTCGTTGTCGTTGAGGTCCTTCTGAGTGATCAGCGTCGGTGGTACGATGACACTGCGGCCCGGATCTTCGCCGGCCAGCATCATCGCCAGCGTGCGCACGGAGACCTGGCCGACAACAGCCGGATTGGTGGCGGCGGTTGCTGCCCAGGCGCTGTCCGGTTCGCGCATCGCGGCGATATCGGAGGTCGAGATGTCGGCTGAGTAGATCTTGACGCTCGACGACATGCCGGCTTCGTCGACGGCAATCTTCACACCCTTGGCGAATTCGTCGTAAGGCGCGAACATGACGGTGATGTCCGGATTGGCGGAAATGACCGAACGCGCCTGGTTGGCGACCGAGTTGGCAATCGGGTTATCCATTGTGCCGAACATGGCGGCTTCATTGATGCCCGAATACTTCTTCTTGAATTCCTTCCAGGTCTCGTCACGGCGGTCGAGCGGCGCAATACCGGCGACGTAGACATAGCCGGCCTTCCAGCTCTCACCATTGTCCTTGACGGCCTGCTCCAGTGCCAGACGGGCGAGGTCGCGGTCGGACTGCTCGACCTGCGGGATCTTCTCGTTCTCGACATTGACGTCGAAGGCGACGACCTTGATACCGGCGTCCACGGCACGCTGGGCTGCTTCCTTCATGGATTCCGTCAGGCCGTGCTGGATGATGATACCCTGAACGCCAAGCGCGATCGCCTGATCGACCATGTCGGCCTGCAGAGCCGCATCCTGGCGGCTGTCGAGCACGCGCAGGTCGACGCCGAGCGCCTTGGCCTGTGATTCAACGCCAGCCAGATAGGACTGGAAGAAGTCACCCGTCGACAGATAACGCACGAGGGCGATCTTGACGTCACCGGGCTTGTCGAATGGCGCGGGCATATCGGCCGCAAATGACACGCCTCCCAGCGCCGTTGCGGCCATTATCCCAAGCGTCAGTTTTGAAAAAGTTCTCCGTGTAAAAGTCATAAGGGTCTCCTCCACAATAGACTTGTTGTTTGATTTGCAGTCCCGCACGGAGCTTTGCTCCTCAGCGTTTGCCCCTCCTCGAGAGCGCAAAGGTGAACACCAGGGCAATGACGAGCACGAAGCCCTTGACGAAGTCCTGGGTGTAATAGGGTGCGTTCATCATCGTCAGGCCCTGCAAGAGCACGCCGACGAACAGCGCACCGATGGCGGTGCCGAACGCATTCGGCTTGGCAGCGCCAAGGACGGCAAAGCCGATCAGGGCAGCGGCGACGGAATCCAGCAGAAGATTGTTGCCCGATGCGATGTCCCCACGACCGAGACGTGCGGCCAAAAGAATGCCGCCGATCGAGGCAAAGACGCCGGAAATGATGTAGGCCCAGATCTTGTAGGCATTGACCGGTGCGCCCGCGAGGCCAGCGGCTCGCTCATTGGAGCCAACCGCATACATCATCCGGCCGAAGCGGGTATATTCCAGGAAGAACCAGATGAGGATGGCGAGAACGATCAGCACCACGACCGACACCGGCACCAGATTGGGCAGGATGAAATCGAAACGGTGACGGCCAAGCGCCAGGAAGGCGGGGCTGAAGGTGCCAGTGGCCGTCGATCCGTCCGGCATGCTCATGCCGGTGGCGATCGAGCGGCCTTCTGTCGGAATACGCTGCAGGCCGACCAGCAGGAACATCATGCCGAGCGTCGCCAGAAGGTCCGGCACGCGCATGTAGACGATCAGGAAACCGTTGATCAGACCGACGAGGACGCCGATGGCAAGGCAGACAAGCGTTGCGGTCAACGCGTCGCCCCCCATTACCACCATGACGTAGGACGACGCCATCATCGCAGTGGTGGCGACCGATCCGATCGACAGATCAAAGCCGCCGACCACCAGTGTGGCGGTCACGCCGAGCGCCAGGATGCCGGTGATCGATACCGACTGGAAGATGAAGACCGCGCTCTGCGGCGAGGCAAAGCCGCTGGTCATGATGCAGAAATAGAGGATCATGCCGAAGAGCAGCGTGATGAAGCCATATTTGATGGCGATTTCGCGCGGCGTCAGCGTTGCCGCCACTGGTGCGGCCTTGTGGGTGGATGGACTGGCGGTCGTCTGTTCAATGCTCATGTCTAAAGTACCATTTCATGTTGGCCGGCAATTTCGGCCAGAAGTCTATCGACGTTGACGTCGGCGTTGCGGTGCTCGCCGACCAGCGTATGCTCCGACATCACCAGAATACGGTCGGCGATCTCGAAGGCTTCATCAAGCTCGGTCAGGAAAACGATGGTGGCGCGGCCTGAAGCCGAAGCCCTCAGCTTGGCGGCGATGTCCCGGCGCGCGGAAATATCGACGCCCTGGAATGGCTCGTCGAGAATGAGCAGGCGTGACGCCTGGCTGAGCCACCGGCCGACCATGACCTTCTGCTGGTTGCCGCCTGACAACGTGTTCATCTCGTCGCGTTCGGTGCGGCAGACGATGCCGAGCGCTGAAATCTGCTGCCGTGCCTGCGTGCGTTCGGCTCGGCGATTGGAAATGCCGAAATTCGAAATCCGCTTCAGAAACGGCAGGCTGACATTTTCATAGATGTTGAAATCTGGAACGATGCCGCTGTCACCGCGATCCTTGGCGACGAGGAAGACACCCTGATCGATTGCTGCCCGCGTTGACTTTGGCGCATAGGCGCTGCCATCAAGCGTCATCGAGCCCGAGACCGGTACGCGGGCACCGAACAGGGTTTCGGCCAAGGCGGTTTTGCCGACACCGACAAGCCCGGTGACCGCCACCACTTCGCCATCGCCCAGCGTCATCGAGAACGGTTTTGCGCCTCGCGCGATCGTCAGCTTCTCTGCCTTGAAAACGGGAGCTGTGCCATCGCGCACGACGATGTTGCTCAGGTTGATTTTCTGCCCGAGCATGGCGTTGACCGCGCCTTCGTAATCGAGATTGTCGCCCTCAAACAGCCCGGCAATGCGGCCATCCCGCAAGGAGACGATGCTGTCGGCGAGCCGGCGGATGTCGGACATGCGGTGTGAAATATAAAGGATGGCAACGCCACGGGCGCGCAAGCGGTCGACAAGTTCGAACAGCCGGTCAGCTTCTGCACTCGACAGCGACGAGGTCGGCTCATCGAGAATGAGTACCTTGGGTTCGTGCGCCATGGCACGGGCGATCGACACCATCTGGCGGTCGGCCAGTGAAAGATCGGCGACCGTGGCGTTGAGATCGATGGCTAGCCCCATGCGGTCGGCGACGGCCTGCGCCTCGCGGCGAACGCGGCGGGGATTGAAAATGAGGTGGGCGCCACGGCCGTTCAATCGGTCGAGCGTCAGGTTGGTAGCGACATCCAGATCGGCGACGACACCATCATTGATGTTCTGGTGCACGGTGACGACACCGGACCGGATGGCTTCTGCGGGCGTTGCCGGCGCATAAGGCTGACCGGCGAGCGTGATTGTTCCGGCGTCGCGTTCATAGACGCCGCTGACGATCCTCACCAGTGTCGATTTTCCTGCTCCGTTGGCGCCCATCAGCACCGTGACGGCCCCGGTACGCAAATTCAGATCGACCCCACCCAGCACCTGGATTGGACCGAACGATTTGCGCAGACCCTCAATACGGAAAACGTGTTCCTGTATCATCTGCTCCTCCCTGATCAACAGGTTAGGCTGCCATCTAATCAAATGTCAAGCCCATTGACATTTGACAGAATGGTGGCTTACCAAAAGAGAAAGGACGGCGTGACTGCGTGTGGAGACGCATGACGCCGGGAGCGGAACGAGGAGAGTGCCAGGTGTTTTTCTGCCCGGCGCGCCGCTCCGATGGAGAGGAGGAATCATGAGTACGAACAATTTCGAAGCGCTGACGCCCGAGACCTTGCCGCAGCGGCTGGGCAGCAACGCGGCCCTGGCCGGCAGGATCGGTACAGAGAGTACGCGCTGGAAAGTGCGTGAAGTCGGCGACGGCAATCTCAATCTCGTTTTCATCGTCGACGGCGACGCCGGCAGCGTTATCGTCAAGCAGGCGCTGCCTTATGTGCGCCTTGTCGGCGAGAGCTGGCCGCTGCCACTGAAGCGCTCTTATTTCGAATATCATGCGCTGAAGCGCGAGGCGGAACGCGATCCCGGCATGGTGCCGGAGGTTCTTTATTTCGACCGCGAACAGGCGATCATCGTCATGGAGTTCCTGACGCCGCATGTGATCCTGCGCCGGGCTCTAATCGACGGGCGACAACTGCCGAAGATTTCCCGGGACCTTGGCCTGTTTCTGGCCCGCACGCTGTTCCGCGGCTCCGATCTGTCGATGGAAGCACGCAAGCGCAAGGAAGACCTGGCGCTGTTTGCCGATAATATCGAGCTTTGCGATATCACCGAAAACCTGGTCTTTTCCGACCCGTATTTCGACGCCAAGCTCAATCATTTCACCACGCCCCAGCTTGATGGGATCGTTGCTCAACTCCGCGCTGACCGCGACCTCAAGGTCGAAGCGCAGCGGCTGAAACATCTCTTTACGGCCAATGCCGAAACACTCCTGCACGGTGATCTTCATACCGGCTCGGTCATGGTGATCGAGACTGAAACGAAAGTCATCGATCCGGAATTTGCTTTCTATGGACCGATGGCTCTCGATGTCGGCATGCTGCTGTCGAATTTCTGGATGAGCTACTTTTCGCAGTCCGGTCACGAACACGACGGTAGCCGCGAAGACATGCGGAGCTACCTTCTTGGTGTGATCGTCGAGATCTGGGAGACCTTCCGCACCGAGTTTTCGCATCTCTGGCGCACCGAGCGTACGGGCATCCTTTATCAACGCACATTGTTCGAAGACCAGGGCGATCACCTGGGATCGGAACAGGCGCTGAATGAGGTGCTGCAGACATTGTGGACCGACATGCTCGGCTTTGCCGGAATCGAGATGCACCGCCGCATTCTCGGCCTTGCCCATAATGCCGATTTTGAAACCATCGAAGACCCGGATGTCCGGGCACGCTGCGAAACCAAGGCGCTCAAGCTCGGGCGCCATCTAGCCGTCAATCGGCGCCGCATCCACAGCATTGCCGAGATCAATGCGCTTGCGGAACGCCTCGAGAAGGAGACAGTCATTTGAACGTCGGAGATCGCCATTACCATACCATCTGGCTCAACGAGGATGGCCGGTCGGTCGACATCATCGACCAGCGCTGGCTGCCGCACGAATTCCGGGTCGTCACGCTCAAGACCGTCGATGATGTCGCCGTTGCCATCCGCGACATGTGGGTGCGTGGCGCACCGCTGATCGGGGTCACTGCCGCCTATGGTGTCGCCATCGCCATGCAGGACGACGGCAGCGATGTAGCGCTGGATGCTGTTTGGGACGTGCTACACGAGACACGGCCGACCGCGATCAACCTGCGCTGGGCGCTGGACGAGATGCGCAACGGACTTCGGAAAGTACCGGTTCCGGAACGTGCTGCTGCAGCCTATCGCCGTGCAGCCGAAATTGCCGAGGAAGATGTACAGCTGAACCGCAGCATCGGCGCTAATGGACTGAAGGTCATCCGCGAAATCGCGGCGCGCAAGAAGCCGGGCGAACCCGTCAACATTCTCACCCATTGCAACGCCGGTTGGCTGGCAACCGTCGATTATGGCACGGCCACCGCGCCAATCTATATGGCAACGGAAGAAGGCATTCCGGTCCATGTTTACGTGGATGAGACGCGCCCGCGCAACCAGGGCGCACAGCTGACCGCCTGGGAGCTGAACGGCCATGGCGTCCCGCATACGCTGATCGTCGACAATGCCGGCGGCCACCTGATGCAGCATGGCCAGATCGACATGGTGATCGTCGGCACCGACCGCACCACAGCCGATGGCGATGTCTGCAACAAGATCGGCACCTATTTGAAAGCACTTGCCGCCAAGGATAACGGCGTTCCCTTCTATGTCGCCCTGCCCTCTCCCACGATCGACTGGACCGTGCATGATGGCGTCAGGGAAATCCCGATCGAGGAGCGCAACAGCGAGGAAGTAACCTTCGTTCAGGGCCGCGCCGTCGATGGCTCCATTGCCACGGTGCGCATCTCGCCGGAGGGCAGCCCTGCCGCCAATCCGGCCTTCGACGTTACCCCGGCCCGGTTGATCACCGGCCTGATTACCGAGCGCGGCATTGCCGATGCCTCGCCTCAAGGGTTGAAAGCCCTGTTTCCGGAACGGAGCTGAGCCATGAACCTCTCCAACCAGCAGTCCACCGAAGATGTCGCCGCCGGTATTCGCAAGCGTGTCTTTCTTCACACGATGCGCAACAATGGCGGCTATCTCAGCCAGGCCTGTTCGGCTGCCGAAAGCCTTGCCTTTCTCTACAACGAGGCCCTGACACTCGGCGAACCGACATTGCCGAAGGTGCCGCTGCCGTTTGGCGGCGTGCCGTCTGCCACCAACCCGGACGCATTTACCGGCGCCGGCTATCACGGCCCGTTTGCGCCGGAATTCGACCGGCTGATCATCTCGCCAGCCCATTATGCGCTGGTGATCTATTCGGCGCTAATTCAGGTCGGCCGCATGGACGAACATGCACTCGACCATTTCAATGTCGATGGCGGGTCGGTCGAAATGATTGGTGCCGAACACAGTCCCGGCATGGAAGTGACCACCGGCTCGCTGGCGCAGGGGCTATCGATGGCCGCTGGTATCGCCTGGGCGCGCAAGCGCAAGGGCGAGCCCGGCAAGGTCTGGGTCTATATGTCGGACGGTGAGTTCCAGGAAGGACAGACCTGGGAATGCCTAGCGGCAATGGCCTATCACGGCATCGACAACGTCCGCGTTATCGTCGACGTCAATCGCCAGCAATGCGACGGCGCAATGTCGTCGGTTCTTGATCTTGGCGATCTTGCTGCCCGAGTTGCTTCCTTCGGCGTCACCTGCCGCTCGATCGACGGGCATGATCTGGGGGCCATGCGCGCTGCCGCCGATAGTGCCGAGCCGGGCAAGCCGTTGATCATCCTTGCCAACACGTCACCCTACCAGGGCATGGAATTCCTGAAGAAGCGCTTCCCGCGCCTGCACTACGTCCGTTTCAAATCGGCGGATGAACGCCGGGAAATGCAGACCGCCATTGCCGCCGAACTTGGTGTCGATGAAGCCGAAATTGCGAGGGCCTGATCATGGTCGAAATCGTCAACCGTCCCTATGCCAAGGCTTTCGAAACCTTCGCGACCGCACGTCCGGATATTCTCTGCCTGTCGGCAGACCTCACCTCGTCCTGCGAGGTCGATGGCTTCCGCGACCGGCACCCGGACCAGTTCCTGTCGCTGGGCATGGCCGAACAGAACATGCTGTCCTTTGCCGGCGGCCTCGCCATGCAGGGTTTCAGACCGTTCCTGCATACGTTTTCGGTCTTTCTCTACCGCCGCCCCTATGACCAACTGATCAACTCGATCGCCTACTCCAATCGCCAGGTTCGATTGATGGGTTTCCTGCCGGGTATCACCACGCCGGGCGGCATCACCCATCAGGCGATCGAGGACATCTCGGTGATGCGCGCCATCCCCAACATGACGATCCTCGAATGCGGTGACGCCACCGAAGTCGAAACCGTGCTTGAAGTTGCCGACAGCATCGATGGCCCGGTCTATGCCCGCGTGCTGCGCGGCGAAGTGCCACGATTGTTTTCGACACCGTTCGAATTCAACAAGCTGCGCACGCTCAGCGAAGGCGATGATGTGCTGGTCGTGACATCAGGTGTTTGCACCGAAGAGGCACTGCGTGCCGCCGAGCCGCTGAAGGCGCGCGGTATCGGCGTCCATCATCTGCACGTTTCGACGCTAAAGCCCTTCGACCGCGAAGGCCTGATCAAGGCAGCACGTGGCAAGAAGGGCGTGGTCACGCTGGAGAACCACACCATCAATGGCGGCCTCGGTTCGCTGGTCGCGGAAATCCTCGCGGAAGAAGGCCTCGGCATCAAACTGCGGCGCCTCGGCCTGCAGGATACCTTCGCCCATGGCGCTTCCAAACCATACCTGATGAAGAAATACGGGCTCGATGCGAGTGCGCTGGTCTCGGCAATCGGCCAACTTCTCGGCAAGGATCTCGACATCGGCGACGCCGAGCTGGAGGCGGTTCGCATCGATACGGTGCATTCGGCCCAGAAGGCGGAGGCCCTGTAATGGATCGCTTTTTCGTTACCTACTGGATCGGCGTCGGGACAGAGGCGGAAGCCCGCGCCCGTGCTCTGGAGATTGCCGTCGAGCAGACGGTCGAAATTCCGCGCGATATCGTACCGGCCGGTTACATCGAGGACGAGATTCTCGGGCAGATCGAAAGCGTCCTGCCCTGCACCGATACACGTGGCGGGTTCCTCACGGAAATCTCCTATAGCGAAGATGATATCGGTGACGATTTTCCGCAACTGCTGAACATCGTCTTTGGCAATTCCTCGATCCGGACACAGACCCGGGTCGAGACGATGACGCTGTCGCCCGCGATCATCAAGCTGGTATCCGGTCCCCGGTTCGGAATACCGGGGCTGCGCGAGCGCACCGGTGTCAAACAGGGGCCGATCCTGATGTCGGCCATCAAGCCGGTCGGCCTCTCCACAGCCGAACTTGCCGGGCTCGCCCGTCAGTTTGCTTTGGGCGGAATGGACTACGTGAAAGACGACCATGGTCTTGCCAACCAGAAGACATCGCCGTTTGCCGAGCGTGTGAAAGCCTGCACCGATGCCATCGGCGACGCCAATGCAAAAACCGGCTTTGCGACCACCTATGTGCCCAACATCACCGGTCCGTCCGACCAGATATTCGAGCGCGCCTTCATGGCCAAGGAGATGGGAGCCGGTGGTGTCATGCTGGCGCCATCCCTGGTCGGCTTCGACGTATCGCGCGCTTTGGCCTCGAACCCTGATTTCGGCCTGCCGATCGTCTCCCATCCGACGTTCGGCGGCACCAATGTCATTACGCCGACCACGGGCTTTTCCCATCGCTTCTTCTACGGCATCCTACAGCGATTGATGGGCGTTGACGCGGTGATCTATCCGAATTTCGGTGGCCGCTTCAGCTTTTCCCGCGAGGAATGCCTGGCGATCGTCGATGGCTGCACCAGCGATCTCGGCGGGCTGAAGCCAATCCTGCCCGCTCCCGGCGGCGGCATGACCTTTGAGCGCGTGCCGGAAATGCGCGATGCCTATGGCGATACCGTGATGTATCTGATCGGTGGCGCTCTGTTGCGTGAAAAGGCCGACCTTCCGGCCGCCTGCCGAAAGCTTATCGACGCCGTTCGCAGCGGTAGATGAGCCTCTTGATTGAGGGGCGCCGGTTGTGGCGCCCCTCATGCCGAACAAACGGGCGTCCGGGCCGGTCGATGCCCCTATTCTTTCTCCGACCGCTGCAGCATGCCGAAAAGGTCGCGTGGATCATCAGGGTCGGCGATCATGTCGAGGTCCTGGTAAAATCCCGTTCCATTCAACTTGCTGCGGATATATCGCAGCGCTGAAAAATCCTCGATTGCAAATCCGACGCTGTCGAACAGCGTGATCTGGGCGGGGTCACGGCGGCCGATGGCCTCACCGTTAACAACCTTCCACATCTCGGTTACCGGATATTCGGGCGGCATCTGCTGTATCTCTCCCTCGATGCGCGTCTGCGGCGTGAATTCCACAAACGTGTCGGCACGGCTGAGAATGTCGTGATGCAGTTCGGTCTTGCCCGGACAATCACCGCCGACGGCGTTGATATGGACCCCAGCACCAACCATGTTGTCTGTCAGAATGGTGGCAAACTGCTTGTCGGCCGTGCAGGTGGTGATGATGCCGGCGCCTTCGATCGCAGCTTGCGACGAGGTGCAGGCGGTCACCTTCAAGCCCGAGTGAGCGAGGTTGCGCACGGCCTTTGACGTTGCCAGCGGGTCGATGTCGTAGAGTTGCACATGGTCGATACCGCACACCGCTTTGAACGCCAGCGCCTGAAACTCCGCCTGTGCGCCGTTGCCGATGATGGCCATGGTGCGTGCGCCCTTCGGCGCAAGATGCCTGGCGACCATTGCCGAGGTGGCGGCCGTGCGAAGCGCCGTCAGCAGCGTCATCTCGGTCAACAGGACGGGATAGCCGGTGGAAACTTCCGCCAGCAGCCCGAAAGCCGTGACTGTCTGTAGACCCTGCGCCATGTTCTTCGGATGGCCGTTGACATATTTGAAGCTGTAGATATCGCCGTCCGAGGTCGGCATCAGTTCGATGACGCCTTCCTTGGAATGCGAGGCAATGCGGGGCGTCTTGTCGAACAAATCCCACCGCCGGAAATCGGCTTCGATCACATCAGCCAATTCCACCATCACGGTCTCGATACCAACAGCATGAACAAGGCGCATCATGTTGGCGACGCTGACAAACGGGACGAGTGCTTTTTTCGATGGGAGGTGCGAGTGCATCGAAATATCCTTTTTTGAGCGCGACTTGCGCTTGGAAACGATTGAGCAAGGTGCGCCGCATTGAGCGGCGTTTGGCCGATGCTGCATACAGATCGAGACGCTGATAACGGCCGCAGCCTCGCCATCGGGTTTGGCAGCGGCCGGTTCAGTTTCTATCGAAGCGGAGCCAGATCGGCTTCGGCAAGGTCAAGAGCCACCAGCAGGCGATTTAAGGCGAGGTCGATTGTTTCGCGGGTCCAGACCAGTGGCGGTGACATGATGAGGGTGTCGCCCGTGGCACGGATCATCAAGCCGTTCCGGACGGCGTGATCCCGGACTTTGATCGCGGCGGATCCGTCCGGTTTGAACCGCGTCCGTTCAGCCTTGTCCCGGACAATTTCGACCGCTCCCATCAGCCCGATCGACCGTGTCTGCCCGACCAGCGGATGAGCGTTCAGCCGTCTGGCCAGTTCCTTGGCAAGATAGGGGCCGGTATCGGTCCGGACCCGCTCGACAAGGCCCTCGTTGTCGATGATTTCCAGGTTCTTCAAGGCGACCGCGCAGCACACGGGGTGGCCGGAATAGGTGTAGCCGTGGTTGAATTCTCCGCCCTTTTCCACCAGCGTATTGGCAATCCGGTCTCCGACCAGGAGCGCCGACAGCGGCTGATAGCCGGAGGTCAGCGCCTTTGCGGTCGTGATCGTGTCGGCCTCGATGCCGAAGGTGGTGGCGGCGAACCATTCGCCGGTGCGGCCGTAACCGGTAATGACCTCATCGAGCATCAAGAGGATATCGTATTTCCTGCAGATCCGCTGGACTTCCGGCCAGTAGCTTGCGGGCGGTATCCGTACGCCCCCTGCCCCCATGATCGGTTCGCCGATAAAGGCTGCAACCTTGTCGGCGCCGGCGGCAAGGATCGCTTCCTCGATGGCGTGCGCCGCCCGCAGGCCAAAATCATCATCGCTCTCTCCCGGCAAAGCCAGCTCGTACGCATAAGGTTCCAGCACATGGACGATGTTGGGCACCATGCCGCCCATCTGCTTGTGCATATGGCTCATGCCGCCGAGCGAGGCGCCGGCGACAGTCGATCCATGATAGGCATTGTTGCGGGAGATGATGATGTTTTTTTCCGGCTTGCCCTCGAGCGCCCAATAATGGCGAACGAGACGAACGGCGGTATCGTTCGATTCCGAACCCGACGAACCGTAGAAGACCTGGTTGATATTCGGCGGTGCAAGTTCGGCAAGTTTGGCGGACAGCTGCACCGGGGCGGGCGTCGCACATTTGAAGAAGGCATTGTAGTAGGGCAGTTCACGCATCTGTGCGGCTGCCACTTCCGCCAGTTCGTCGCGGCCATACCCGATGTTGACGCACCAGAGCCCGGCCATCGCGTCGAGAAGTTCACCGCCTTCGCTATCGTAGATAAAGGCCCCTTCGCCGCGTACGATCATGCGCGATCCTTGGGCTCGCAGTTCCTTGTGGTCGGTGAATGGGTGAAGAAAATGCGCAGCATCCTGCGCCTGCAACTCCGGCAGGGAATATTTGTGGTTCGAAAGGGTCATCATCGTGTCCTTGGTTTTCTGGCGTGTGGTGAAACAAGGTCAGATGGACACGGGTGGGGAATAGCCGATACGGGCACACAGCAGCATCAGTTCGGCATGAAGCGTCCGCGCCGATGGCGTGGAAACAAATTCATGCTCTCTGCGCACTGCATCCTTCGTCATAAGATGGTCTTTCGCGGAAACCGGTTGCTTGTCCATGCCGACGATATCCGCCGGCTGCCGATGCGGCAATACGGTTTTGCCGTCGTCTTCGATTGGCGTCAAAGACCGAGCCTGTCGCGCAGCCCATACCACCAGGCACCGATCATGGTGAACGGCACGCGAAAAGTCTTGCCGCCGAGGAATGGAAGGTTGGGTAGCGAACTCCACACGTCGTACCGCTCGGCGTGACCAGCCACCGCTTCGCCAAGAATCTTGCCGAGCAGATGCGTGGTGGTGACGCCATGTCCGCTGTCGCCATGGGAAAAATAGACCGTGTCGGACAGTCTGCCCATATGCGGAATGCGCGTCAGCGTCAGGGCAAAATTGCCGCTCCAGGCATAATCGATCTTCACTTTGGCCAGTTGCGGAAAGGTCTTCAACATATTCGGCCGGATGACGGCGGTCAGATCCTTCGGATCCTGGCCGCCATAACCGATGCCGCCACCGTATAGCAGCCGGTTGTCTGCGGTGCGGCGATAGTAATCGAGAACGTAATTGGCATCTTCGACGCAGTAGTTGGCTGGCAGCAGGGTTTCGATCAATCCGGCCTCAAGCGGTTCCGTCGCCAGTACCTGGCTTGAAACCGGCATCATCCGGCCGCCGATCTCCGGCAGCAGTTCACCGAGATAAGCGTTGCCGCAGACAAGCACATATTTCGCCCGCACTGACCCCGTGCGGGTGCGCACGACGGGAGATGGTCCTTGATCGACGCCGGTCACGCGCGAACTTTCGAAAATACGCCCGCCGAGGCTTTCGACCGCTGCGGCCTCGCCCAGTACCAGATTGAGCGGATGGATATGTCCGCCAAACCGGTCGATCATGCCACCGGCGTAGCGGCCGCTGCGGACATATTTGCCAACGTCTGCCTTGGATACCATGTCGAGACCGGCATGGCCGCGCGCCTGCCAATGCGCGCGGTGGTCCGCCATCTCGCGCATCTGCTTGTCGGTAAAAGCAGCGAAGAACCCACCATCGACCAGATGACAATCGATCGCGTATTTAGCCACGCGCTCGCGGATGATGTTGCCGCCCTCCAGCGACATAGCAGCCAGTTTCGAGGCCTTTTCCGGCCCATAACGCTTAGCGATCGTCTCCAGGTCGCGGCTATAACCATTGACGATCTGGCCGCCATTGCGCCCGGAAGCACCGTAACCGATCCGTTCGCCTTCGAGCACCACGACGGAAAAGCCGCGCTCGGCCAGTTCCAGCGCCGCCGAAATACCGGTAAAGCCTGCGCCGATGACACAGACATCCGCCGAGGTCTCGCCTTGCAGGATGGGCCGCAGCCGCCGGTCGTTTGCCGAGGCCGCGTACCAGGACGGCGCATGACCGGGATTGGCGTTTTTGGAAGCGATATCAGCGATATTCATGTCAGACCGTCCTGATGTAGGCGTCGTACTCGACGTCCGTCACTCTGAGGGAAAACTCCGAAAGCTCCTGCCGCTTGCAGGCCGTATAAAGCGACCGGTATTTCGGCCCGAGCGTCGCATAGGCAAAACCCGACCGTGCGAAACTTTGCAGGGCATAGTCCCAGTTGGTCGGTAGCGGTTGGTGGTTGGGATCGCCGGTTCCCTCCGCCAGGCCGGCATCGGTGACATCGCGTCCCCAGATGTCGAGCGCATAGACGGAGCGCGGAATGGCCATGCCTTTCATCAGCACATCCAGCGCCCGGTCGCGCGGAATCCACTTGCCGCGTGGCACGCCGTTGACGTCGATCACGAAGGCTTCCAGCACCTCGATGTCAGGGTTGCGATTTATGAAATCAGAGGCTTCATTCTCATCTATCATTGTCCACCAGTTCTGTGCCGTTGGCCAGGCGATTGCGGGTGCCCGGCCAAGGGGTGTGTTGCGATGCCACCTTCGGGCGTCGATCCGGCCGTTCGTTGGAAAGCTGTTTTAACCGAGCCGGGCGTCCCGCGTCTGAACATCAAGAACGTCGCACGCTCATAGTTATTTTGATCATTCTTACCCATTATATGATCAAATTGCAAAGGGATGTTACCTGGCGCGAGCTGACCACCAATCGCATTGGAAACGGTTCGGTCACGGGCGATGGTGGTAGGCGGAAAAATCGCGCCTCGACCGGGTCTCGGATTATCCATATTGATAGTATCAATCAGGGGAGGATCAGGGCTTTTGAAACAGATGGATGTGATCGGGCTGGTTTCGCTCAGCAAGCTGCCAATGGAATCGATGAAGCAATGGGTTTATCGCTGCCTGCGTCAGGCCATCATGACCGGCCGTTTTCCGCCCGGGCTGCCGGTGACCATTCAGGGGATCGCCGAAATGCTGCAGGTCAGCGCCATGCCGGTCCGCGAGGCGCTGCACAGGCTTGTCGCTGACGGTGCGCTGGAGCATCTCGATAACCGCCGTGTCCGGGTGCCGGATATCGATCCGGAAAAATTCGACGAGATCATTGCCGCCCGCATTGCTCTGGAGACCGTTGCCGCCGAGCGCGCCCTGCCCTTCATCGACTACCTGCGGCTGGCGCGTCTGCAGCAACTCGATGACGAGATCGATGTCGCCTACAAGGCTGGCAATATCGAGCAGGGCATCGAAGCCAATTTCGCGTTCCACCGCTGTCTCTACGAAGTCCGCTCGTCTGCCGTTCTTCTGCCGCTGATTGAATCCGTCTGGCTACGGCTTGGCCCCTTCATGCGCGAGGCGACGGAGAACCTCGACGAAAGCTACCGTGTCGACCGCCACGTCCAGGCTTTGGAGGCGATTGCTGCAAAGGATGTGACAGCGTTGAAGACGGCCATCGCCGCCGATATTGAGGACGGCGCCGGATATCTGGGGCACAAGCGGTTTCTGGACGTGGAGTCGCGGTTGCTCGCCACGCGAAAATGAACGTGGCGCCGGGGCTATTTGTCCGGCCCCTAGAGAAAGGGCGCCTTGTGGGGCCCGCCAAGGGTTAAGCACCGGCTAATTCGCCGGCTTTTTGGCCCTTCACAGGCTGTTTATGAAATATCTCATATAAATCAGTTAGTTATAAGAAACTTCATTTTTTTGAAATTGGTGTGTTGACTTCGTTTGGGGGGTGGGACTATAAACCGCTCACC
>NZ_LMCZ01000010.1:0-75105 GCF_001424965.1 Rhizobium sp. Root1204 | reverse complement strand
CCCATCACATCGTCTCGAACCGACATAAAGCACCGCCTTAAAAGAATCAGGTGCTCGACACAGAATCACAAGTGATTCTTTCGATTCAAGATTTCAGCGAAAGCTTTTTGTAAACGAGTCAGCTACTTATGGGTAATTGCAAGACGGTGAAGGCCGTCTTGCGATGATGGGCTGCTGACTGCCAGTCCTGGTGGTAACACTACGAGTGGTCATATGACGAAGCATCGAATTGAGGTGATCACGTCGGTTCAGCGCCGCCGCCGCTGGTCACACGAGGATAAGGGCGGTTTGTCGCGGCCTGCTTTGAGTCGCATGCGGTTATCTCGGAGGTTGCCCGCGCTGCTGGAATCCATGTCAGCCAACTCTTTCGCTGGCACAAGGAGCTTTGCCAGACCGAGGAGCCTGCGAAACACGCGACTTGATGGCACTGGAAGTTGGCGCTGCAACTGGTGCAGGCTATGGCGAAAAGAGCGCGCTTCGTGTGGCCCAAGCTTCTCGGCGGCAAAGCCAATCATATCGCGCAGCAAATCTGCATCTGCGCTCTTCTCAACAAACGAACGCAGGTTCATCATATCGTCGGTCATCGGTGGTGTCCTTCAGGTTGGTTCTAAGCAACCCGACCCCTACCGGAAATCACCGATGGCTATGAAATCCAGCTACACCACTCGCTGGGACACGATCACTCCATCGACTGCCCGCTTCGTAGGTTCTGCTGCGAAAGTTCATGCCAGTTTGCCGCACTCCGATTTCGCATGTCGTCGAGTACGGCCTTTTCCACCGGCGCTTGCGCCATGGCTCGACGCGTGTCGTTCACCGTCGGGCCATCTCTTTACCAGAGGCCAGCGCCGATCACCCCGTCCCGACACGCACGGCGCGCTGGCCGTTCCATAAGCAACCAATCACGCGATATTATACAGATGCACAACAACACCGAAAATGGACTTTGCAAAACCCCTAAAATTGCAGTGTAGTCTGTGCACTCTTGGGAGAGAGTGCGCGCATATTTCTAATTCATAATGCGAGCCATTTTAGCGCCGCCATCTGGAAACGGATGGCGGTTTTTTATTGGTCGGCACCAACTACAATCCACGTAAAAAACCCCACCGCAGTTTTTGGCCGCGGTAGGGCGAGGCGGAATCATATCACCCGTTACAGAGGCCTAGTTGTTCGATGGGCCGCTTTTTCGCTTAGGTGTTGCAGCGGTGGTGGACCCGGATTGGTCGGGCAGGGGTATCGGTTCCAGATCCAGTTCGGGAGGCCGCGTAGTGTCTGTTGCAAGTGATCCAGTGCTCTCGCCGTCAATCTCCCGTTCCGCCTGAATCCAATGGTCCTCATGGCGGCCGTCAGGATTTCCTTCGGTCTCCCAAAGCGAATAGGCTCGCTCTTTCACTAGGTGCTCTCTGTCTATCATTACTTCCTCCATTTACTGCTGATCAAGACGGCCCCCACCTCCGAGTATTAACTACGGAAGCGAGGCCCTCTCAAAGCACCTCGCTTCCGTGCCGGCGGCCCTAATGAGGCTGATGCCGGGAGGACGCGTGGGAGGGCGCGCCACCATCGAACCACGGGAGGTCCGACGGGGCCCAACTGGTCGAGGCGTGGTTAGTTCCACCACTTGTGAGGAATTATTTTTTGAACGCCGGGCGCAGCCACTGGCTCGCTTTATTAGCGGGCCCTACGATGTCTTGAAACGGCCGCTGATTGAGATTGTTCCGCGTCGAGGCTCTGCTACGATCGCCCCATGTCTCCGGAGTGGCCCATGTTCATACTTCAGTGCCTAGTGGTCGTCGGACTCGCGGGCGTACTATTCATTCGCGGTCCGGGTGACTAGGCGGGGGAGCATGTGAGCACAGCCAGCGGCAGTATTGATTGGTCTGCGCGCTTCAGGGTGAAGTTTGGGGAGCCGCCTGGATTGGATTAGCTTGGAAATACGAATATGCTGATTCAACCCACTGCGCCCCGGGAACCCCACCTACAACTTGAATTAAGCCGGCGGTGGTTGCCACCACCATCGCCGCTAGATGCTTGTCGATGCAATTGCCAACACTCCTGAGATGCCGGCGGTAAAACGCTACAAGGATGGTTTCCCCGCTGGTCCTAGGGCTTTGCGACAACTTTTCATGGGCATGCAGAAAGGCAAGAAGGGCGAAACCGGAGAATTGCAATGGCAGGACATTCACTCTGCCACGTAAGACCGGACGAAATGGAACGCAGCGGTCGCTGCAATGACAGAGGACCATTTCCGGACATTGACTGAAACAGTGTCAGCCAAGAGCCTGCGCGAAATTGGTGAGGCACGAGGTTACAAGGGGCAGTACGCGATCGAGGCAGGACGCAGGCTCTTGGTGGCTGCAAATGATAATCTGATGGACGCGCTGAAACTGGCAGAAGAAGGAAAAGCCGAGGCGGCCTGACTTTCTGACAGTTCATCTCCCTATATAGATGAAGGGATGAATTCCCAACGGCCGCCTCTGTGCGGCCGTTTCTGTTCGGCGTTGCCGACCCTGCGCGAGTGATTAGCGCGGGGTAACTATTGACATCAACTAAGATGCTTTCCTTCGAATATCAATTGAAACGCCGTCGTTTGGGATGCGAGCGATTTTCATGACTGGTTTTCCTGGAATTTTAGAAATAACGACAGTGCTGATCAACTTGGGAAAGGGCACCTTTAACAGCTCTTTGTGTTCTGCCTCTAAAACCGAGACCCTCGAACTCAAGTCGGAGTGTCGCGCATGGTCGGACCATGTAGACCGCAAAAGTGCCAGGATGGTAAACACTGCACCAAGTAGAGCAGTCGCTCCGGATGCAAGTGGCAAAAAGGCCGACCAAGGCACGCTCGCCGGAATAGCCAAGACCATAATGGCTGTAGCGGCCGACGCTGTTGGGCAACTCACTGCTAGTGCGCCCAACGCAAAACCCGCGTTCCCAAACATCGGTGATTTTTCAGGCCTGTCGAGATAACTCATTCAATCCGCTCCGGTTGGAGCGATCGACTATCTCTTTAGATTCAAACAACCTCACAATGAGAAACGTCAAATTCTAATCACCCAGCGCGCCTCCTCCGCGACGGGCGATCGTGCGGCCGCTCCTTCCCTGAGAAGTCGAGCGGCCGCTTTAGTTATGCGGCGATCCGGCGCGCTGCCTTGGAGGCGTTTTTGATGTCATTTCATCGCCATATTGATCGAGAATCTTTTGGGCGTCTTCGACCGCGATGCGATGTTTTTTCGCGAATACGATAACGTCTTTCAGCGGCGTTACCGCCTGGTCATGCTCGGGCATTGTCATTCTCCTGAGAATAAATCGGCGCGCACAAAGGCCAATCGGCCGCGCAGCCGTCTACCGTTTATATGGATAGGGAACGCCGAGTTTTCTAGTGGCTAATGTTTGAACCGGTTTGCCGCCTTGTCGGCGGCATCTCGGTCAGGCCCATGTGCCTCGATGATGCGCTTAGCATCCTTGAGTTCCAAGCCATGCTTCTTCGCGAAGTAGGCGACTTCATATTTCTCGCCGCCTGCCACCAGTTTGCGGTCCTGACCTTGCTTTTGCTTGTTATCCGACATTTTCGTCTCCATCGGTTGTCACCGATGGTCAACGATTGACGGAATCGTAAGTTCCACCCCATCCCCATGCGCGCCTCCTCTCGCTGCGCGGTGATCGCGCGCCAGGTTGAGGTCCGGAAGATAAACCGGTCGCCTCCCTGGCGCTTTTGTTTTCTGCGTGGTTGGTGGTTGGCGCCGGCTGCCCAGGTTATGACGCTGGGGTTAGAAGTCGAATGATAGTTGTCGAGGCCACGACCTCATATGCGCACAGACGTGTTCCAGACGACCGAACCGCATACGAACATAAGCTCGAACACTCACTAACTTTGACGCGAACGCTTTCATGTTTGCTTTCTCCTATCTTGGGTGGACGGATTTCCACCTCTCTAGGGCATGTGCCCTTTCCGCATACGAGTTCAGATAGGTCCTGCCAGCGCCAACCGCTGGTAGAATAGATTACTATCGCCGACGGTTGCAAGGGGTTTGCTATGTGGGGAATTGCTTTCAGCATCTGGCCTTCAGAGTGGCGGTTAGGCGCTTGCGATGCCGTAGAGGACAATGGCCGTGTCGTCGGCCGCTGGTACTGTTTCGGCCCGATTGCCGTCACCTACGATCACGAATAATGCGGTTAAGAGCGCCGGTGCGCTCATCGGTCTCATAAGCCGAACTAGGCGGTTCAACTCCGCGGCCGCAACTAGTCATGGAATGTAGCTCAGTTGGTAGAGCAGGCGACTGTTAATCGCCTTGTCGTTGGTTCGAGCCCAACCTTTCCAGCCACTTAGACCGATCCACCCACCACCAAGGAGACACCCATGAAGACGTTCTGTAAAGCAGTCATCTGCACAGCCAATGCAATGCTCAAGGCTGCCAACGCTCGGTAGTGCCGATCCGACCACCCCGCTTCACTCCCGCCACACAACGCACCAAAGCAGAGCGCAAGCGCGATGCAGCGAAGAACAGGGTACAGGTGCCATGGTATGGCACCGCTCGGTGGCGACAGATACGCGAGGCTCAGTTATCGGCCTACCCACTATGTGTCATGTGCCTGGACGACGATGAAACGATCACGGCTGCAGAAGTCTTTGACCATGTCGTTCCCCATCGCGGGGACGAAGCGCTGTTCTGGTGCGGCCCGTTTCAATCTTTGCCATCGCCACCACAATGGCGCCAAGCAACGAGATGAGCGCGCGAAAGAGCGCCGAATAGACATAAATGATATCAATGCTTTGCTTGACTAACGGGTAGGGGCGGGTCGGATCTCTTCCTGTGCCGGCCCACTTATCGGCGACCTAAGCAATTTTTCTCATCCGCAAAATTTGAAATTTGGAGATTGGTGCCATGGCAAGGCCAAGGAAGCCGACGGCTGCCCTGGAATTGAAGGGCGCCTACAAGAAAGACCCGCAACGCAAGGCAGAGCGCAAAGCCGAGCCGAAGCCATCCGGCGAGGTCGGTCCTGCGCCGAAATTCTTCGATGCCGATGAAAAGATGATTTGGGAAGACCTCGCCGGATTCGGTTTCTGGCTGACGGACGCCGATAGGCTGATACTCGAAATTGCGGTGAAGCTCATGTCGATGTTCCGCAATAACACGCTCGACGGCGGCGGCATCTCAAAACTCATCACGGCTCTGTCGAAGTTGGGTTTTAGTCCTGCTGATAGAAGCAAAGTCCAGGCGCCAGGCGCCAAGGAGCCAGACGCGGACCCTTACGCAGACTTTAAGTGAGATCATGGAAATCGATGTCGAGAAGTATCCGCACGTAGCGGCAGGCTAACGCAGTACGCGATATCGGCGCAGCGGGATCCGCCATTACGGCGCGACAGCCCCTCTATTACGACACATCCACCGCCAAGTGGAATCCGGCCGACAGCACTGCGCCAACGGCCGCAGCGCGTGTCGCCACGGCAATCGCGCTGAACTCTGCCTCGTTGAATCAGCCGGTCTCGCTGCACAAGTCTGGCGACCTGGCCGTCGGGTCCGATTTGACGACCGGCGTTAGTTATTACCTTGTCGGGGCTGCTGCTGGAACGATTGTTCCGGTTGCCGACCTGACCACGGGTGATTACCCGCAGCTCATCGGCATTGCCAAGTCGACCAGCGTTCTCGCCGTTTCGTTTGTCTCGGCCGGCGTGGCTCTGTAATGTGGGTCCGCTTTACCGCGGACTTCGCCTGGCGTCAGCCGGCTTTCAGCATCGATTACAAGGCTGGTGGCGAACATAACGTCACCCGCGGCTGCGCTGACGAAGCGTTGACCAAGGGCGTTGCGGTTCGATCGCCAGGTAAGAAGCGGGACGAGAAGCGGGAAGTGAGGGCGGATGGCAAAGGCACCTAGTGCAGGCGCGGCCCGCCAGAAGGTCCATTTCCAGCAGCGAGTCACCCTCGACGACGGGATGGGCAACGAAACTTCGGACCAAACCATCTTCACAGACGCCGCCGAGTTCATCCCCTTGAGGGGCGGAGAGGGCGTGCAGGCGGCCCGCCTGACGGGCATTCAGCCTTATGTGTGCGCAGTTCCAATGCCTCGCGCGCTGTGGCGGCTGATTGGCAGAGTGGATGCTCGCTCCGGCGTCGTCTACGCGATCACCGCGCCGCCCGTGAACACCGACCAGAAGAATGCCTGGCTGGATATCATGGTGACGCAGGGGCGGGCTTCGTAGGAGGACGGCATGGCGCTGAAGGCTAAAGTCCAAGGTCGGGCGGCTGTTACGCGAAACCTCAATGCGTTCGTTCCGAATGCGCTGAAATATGCGGCCGAGGCCAACCTGAAGGTTGTTCAAGAGGTGGCTGAGAAGATCAGCGCCGTTGCGCCGACGGGCGCAACACTGGAATACATGGAAGGCTTCAGCGGGGATTTCCTCAAGAATCACCCAGCAAGAACCCCACCAAGGACAAGGACGCCGCCGGCCTCTCTGCTCCTTGGACCCGGCGATTTCTGGAGTGGTGCACTGCGCCGCATAGCACTGCGCCAGGCGGCGGAACAGTGGCGGGCAGGGCGACAGCATCCGCCAATCCGGCTGGTATGCACCCCGGCACGGCGGCGCAACCACATATTTGGCCGACGTGGAATGCCTTTCGGGCGACAGCCATCAAAATCAAGAAGGCTGCCATTGCAAAGGCCTTCCGAGAATTTAACCGGAAGTAAGCGCTATGGCGAGTCCAGAACTAGAGCTTCAGGCGGCCATCTTGCCACTTTTGAAAGCAGACGCGACTCTGACGCCGCTTGTAAATGGCGTTTATGACCAACCGCCGGCTACATGCTGGGTCACCCCGAAAGAAGGGTTCGTCACGATCGGCGAGGCGCAAACGCTTCGCGACGATGCAACCTGCCTTGAGGGCGGCAGGGTATTCCTGACGCTCCACGGTTGGTCTCGCAAGGTTGGTTATCCGGCCGTTCGCGCGATTGCCGATGCCGTGGTCGAAGCGTTGCATTTGGCACCACTGACCCTACCGACGCACAGACTGGTTTCAATCATGCAGACAGACGCGGACGTTTCGCGATCCGGACGGCCTTACCAGACATGCGGTCATCGACTTCATCGCGAGTTACGACCGGGCAGCTTGACTGTCCGCTGTCCTAGGGCGGCCCCACACCACCAAAAACCACCACGACCGGCCATGTGCCGGTTTCTTCACATGAAGGAACCATCACATGCCACAGCAATTGGGCCGTGAACTTTACATCCAGATCTCGGACATGGCTTCGCCCGGTCCCGCCGTCTTCAATAACCTTTGCGGTCTGAAGACGCGCAGCTTCAATCTGTCTGCCAATGAGGTCGACCATTCCATCGTGCACGAAGAAAACTTCCCGCCCAGGCATCGTTAACCGCGCCTTCACCGGCTCTGGTGCGTGCGTTTCTTTGGCGTCGACGTCGGCGTTCATGGTTCATGTCATCGAGGCGACTGTTTTTGACGCTAAGGTCATTGTTCCCGGCCTCGGCGTATTTACCGGCCCGTTCTTCGTCACCGATTTCACGGCCGACGGCGACATGGAAAACAACATGGAATTCAGCGCGACATTCACGCCGTCTGACGTCCTGGCCTTCGTGGCGGAATAACCTGCGGTCCAGAGGAGAATAGCCGCGCTCCGATCCGCATGTCGTCGAGCCGGCCTTTTTTCTACCGGCGCCAGCGCCGGGGCTCGACGGGTGCCGTTCACCGTCGGGCCATCTTTTGCCAGAGGTCCCCATGCACCACCCGCACCCACAATAGCGGATGGGATGGCCAGTTAAAGCCGTCGCCTTACGGGGTGGCGGCTTTTTTAACTCAGCGAATTAGCATGACTGAAAAATGTCGAAGCCCAACGCCAGAATTTCGCGTTCACTATTGCACGAAACCTACCTCATTTGGGGGATGCGGTCGCCTTGTGATTGCAAGACGTTTTCCATGGGCAATTTTGATGCAAGGAAATGCGATGCACGACAAGCTTGAATGGCTGATTATGCAGTGCCGCCACTTAAACTACACTTCGTTCACTGCCTGCTTTGAAGAACATCGCGATGCATGGGATGCGGGCGAGAGATTGCCTTATCTCGCTGGCGGCCTTGCAGCCCTAATTGCTTTTCTTGTCGGTGCATATGCGATTTATCGACATCACACTGCCATAATGGGTGCTGTGCATACGTATTTCCACATGGCTGAACCAATCGCCACAGAAGCCGCCGCAGTGCCAGCAGAGACGGAAATTCAAGCCAGCGTCGAAGTGTCATCGCCTTCGATGCGAAAGACCGGCTGACCGCACATATGCCGCACGGCGTCCTGGCCGTTCCATGAGCAACCAAACACGCAATATTATCCAGATGCACAACAACACCAAAAATGGACTTTGCAAAACCCCTAAAATTGCAGTGTAGTCTGTGCACTCTTGGGAGGGAGCGTACTGCATCAACTATATTGCGGATATGTAATGCGAGCCATTTTAGCGCCGCCATCTGGAACGGATGGCGGTTTTTTATTGTCATGTACGATGGCCGCTCGTGCATCCTTTTGCCTCCGTCCGCGTTGTTTGACCACGATCAGATGAGGACAGTGCCATCATGCGCGTCAGGAAATCACGCAAACGCTCCCTTTCGGGAAATGACAATGAGCTTGGCGAATATTTCGCGGCGTTAGAGGACGAGGAGTTTGATAGCGATGCGCGCTCAAACCCTTCAAGCCAAGGCACACCAGGTCTGTCATCTGCTGAAGAAGTTCGCCGGCTCACGGCATATGTCGCTTATCTACGAGAAAATGTTTCAGCTCTCGAACGTCCCCACAGCTCGCCACCCCAGTCGCACTCCGTAGGCGCGATTGCTAGCTTCGCAGCCATGGTGGGAGTGGCCGCTGTTTTTGGCATTCTCGCGCACCGTGTGTCGCGATTTTAGCTTGGCGTGCTAGTCCGGCGCGATAACACTTTCTTTTGGGTCTATTGAACCATCGTTCTCCGTCACTGGTAGGCTCGCAATATAGACGAGGACCACCGCCAGTGCTGAACAGACAAGCACCGCGAAAACTGCTTGGTTGCCATTACGGATCATGGCCGGCTCCTTGAACTGACTAAGACAAGAGTTTTCCAGCCGCTCTAAAGCCAGTGGCCGGGGGCAGCCACTGGCTCGCTTCAATTGCCGGATCGGGGCGCAGGAAGCTGCCGACGTTGTAGGGACCGTCGACATGCAAAAACTGCGCAGTCAGCGAATAGTTCCACTGTGGAGTCATCGGTTCGGTTTTTGTTTTTCGCCAGCGCTCTTGCCGTCAGAACTCCTTGAGCGCTCTTCAACGCGATCAGCACCCTTGTCCAAATCTGAGCCCTTTCGAGCTTCTATTTTTTTCTCTTCCGCAGCGGTACTTCTGCGCAGGCCTTTTGCAGATTCTTTGCCTTGCTTAGTCGGAGCTTGTTCGACACCCAACGGTACATCCTCCAGTAACATTACGATCCTCTAAAACGGCGGATGATTGAGATTGTTCCGCGTCGAGGCTCTGCTACGATCGCCCCATGTCTCCGGAGTGGCCCATGTTCATACTTCAGTGCTTAGTGGTCGTCGGACTCGCGGGCGTACTATTCATTCGCGGTCCGGGTGATTAGGCGCGAGGATGCACGACAAGGACCAACTCCGCGACAGCAACCATTCGGCGCTTCGCACGTTCCCCCACGGAGACTACTTTGCAGATAGCAGGGCAGGGCCGTTACCTTCAGCCATACGAAGCCATAGAGCACGATCCACGGGTTGCAGGAGGCAGATCACCCAAACAGCAATATCGCCCTGTGCGGCCAACCTTGTGCCCGCAGGGCGACTTGAAAGCAGCTTCCGACTGGAGGCAATCGACTCCGCATGATTGAAAGCAGAACGATATCAACTTTGAAAAGTGGGTGGGAAGTGGGGAGGGAAGTGGGGAAGTGGGGAAGTGGGGAAGTGGGGAAGAAACTGCCTGCTATCGGAGTATATGACAATAACAGGCACTTGATTCTAAAATTGGCTCCCCGGGCCGACCTATAATCGGCATCTGCAATACCTTTTCCGAGTTGACGCCGTGCAACGCCCATTTCCGTGGGCTGATCGAACAGAATAAGGGGTACTGGAAGCGGGCGGTCTACCCGTCGTGTTTCCAGTGTTCTCCTGCGGTGAATCCAATCTTCGCCCAACGGCCATGCCGTTTCGCTACCTGGCGTCGATGGATGTTGAGGAGGCTATTCGTGGCAATTCGATGGATGGCGTCGTGCTGATGGCGGGGTGCGACAAGACCACGCCGTCGCTGGTCATAGGGGCGGCGTCCTGCGATCTGCCCGCCATCGTCATCTCCGGTGGACTGATGCTGAATGGCCGATTGAAGGGCCGCACCATTGGTTCGCGCACCGACGTAATTCTCCGAGGATGTGCGCGCCGGCATCATGTCGCCAGCCGATTTCATGGCTGCAGAAAGCGCCATGTCACGCTCCCCTGGTCATTGCATGACGATGGGCACCGCCTCCACGATGGCGTCAATGGCGAGGCCCTCGGGTTGGCGCTCCCCGAAACGCTGCTTACCCGGCTGTTGATGCGCACCGCGCCCGGCTGGCGCGGCTGACCGGCCGCCTGATCGTCGAGATGGTGGCCGAGGACCTGCGCCCGTCTCAAATCCTGACCCGGCAAGCCTTTGCCAATGCCATCCGCATCAATGGGGCGATCGGCGGTTCGACAAATGCCGTCGTCCATCTCCTTGCGATTGCCGGCCGCATCGGCACGGAACTGACGCTTGACGATTGGGACCGTTTTGGCCGCGACGTGCCGACCATCCTCAACCTGATGCCCTCCGGCGCGCATCTGATGGAGGATTTCTGTTACGCCGGTGGGCTGCCCGTGGTGATGAAGCAGATCGCCGACATACTTGATCTGACCTGTATGACGGTGACTGGAAAAGGCGTCGGCGCCAATATCGAGACGGCAGAAAACTACAATCCGGATGTCATCCTGCCACGTGGAAAGGCTTTGACCCAGCAAGGCGGTATCGCCGTGTTGCGAGGCAATCGTGCGCCGCAGGGTGCTATTCTGAAGCCTTCCGCCGCAACCGCCAACCTGATGCAGCATCGTGGCCGGGCCGTCGTCTTCGAAACGATAGATCACGACAAGAGCCTTGTTGACGACCCTGAACTCGATATCGATGAAACCTGCATTAGGGCGATAACCAATTTCACGCCACTCACGCTGATCCCGGGCAATCCGCGTTGCGAGGAAACAATGGAAACGTCTCGGTTCGAGTTTTCATCCGTCAGGTTAGTACCCCGGCAATCACAGGGACGCGCGCCTTCATGGCCGACATTCGCGTCGGCGCCGCGCAAGGTGCTGTTTGTTCAACGCATTCAGCCAGCTCCTTTCAGCCGCAGTCCTGCTGCGTCGAAGAAGCGGAGATCATCTGCCAGCCAGCGAAAGTGGAGAATATCGCCTGCCTCAACCGGCACGGAGGACCGGTACTCAGCCGTCACGGCCTGTCCGTCCTCAAGCTGACAATAGAGAAACTGCGTGCCTCCCAGATATTCGTAGAAATCCACCTTGGCGCGCAGTGTCCCTTCAGTGTCCGCAACAACATTCATATGCTCAGGGCGCACGCCGAGCGTCAGTTTATCGCCCGGCGCCATCCGGCTGTCGTCAATCTGCACCGCGATCCTGCTATTGCCTATGCGGATTGATCCATCGCCGGCCGATTCCGCATTCAGCAGGTTCATCCGCGGCGAGCCGATGAACCCGGCGACGAATGTGTTAGCTGGATTTTCGTAGATTTCGCGCGGACTGCCGGTCTGCTCAACCCGGCCGTCACGAAGGACGACGATCATGTCCGCCAGCGTCATCGCCTCCGTCTGGTCATGGGTCACGTAGATCATCGTATTGCCGAGCTCGCGATGAAGCCGCGCGATCTCGATGCGCATGGAGACACGCAATTCGGCGTCCAGATTGGACAGTGGCTCATCGAACAGGAACACGTCCGGCTTGCGCACGATCGCCCGGCCAATCGCCACGCGTTGGCGTTGGCCGCCGGAAAGCTGTCCCGGCCGCCGATCGAGCAGCGGATCGATCTTCAGGATGGCCGAGGCAGCCTTGACGCGGCTGTCGATTTCCGGCTCCGGCAGCCTCGCCATCTTCAGGCCGAATGCCATGTTTTCGCGGACGCTCATATGCGGGTAAAGCGCATAGGACTGGAAAACCATGGCGATGCCCCGATCGGATGGATCGAGATCCGTGACATTGCGCCCCTTGATCTCGATTTCACCATCAGTCACTTCCTCCAGCCCGGCGATCATCCGCAGGAGCGTCGATTTTCCGCAGCCGGACGGACCGACGAAGACCACGAAGGAACCCTCTGTGATCGTCAGGTCGATGCCGTGGATCACTTCGAGATTGCCGAAGCTTTTGCGAATGTCGGTCAGCACCACGCCGGTATCAGACATTTTATTCACCGTTCAATTCACCCGCTCTGACCCAGACAAGCATCTCACCCGGTGTCCGGTTGTCCCAGAAGGGATAGGGCACGAAACGCGCCGTCGCCTTTTTGGTTGTTGGCGGTGACGTCCGGTAAAGAGCACTGCCCCAGTCAGCCCGATCCCGTGTGACTGGCATATCGAGCGCGACGGCGCCCCGCAGGTCCGCAAGTTCGGCCGTCGTCCCATTGGAAAGGTCACCCGCCAGCCGTATGCCATTCAGGCCCTCACCGTTGTCCGTCGCCTCGACGCAATAAACCATCGGCCCGCGCATCAGCGCGACGCGCCCGGCATCCTGCCGCACCAGCGGATTGGCAAACAACGCACGCGGCGCCAGCGGGATATCGAGATCGATATGATCGCCTGTCCTCCAGTCCCGCTCGATACGGGCATAACCATCGACTAGCGTCGCGGTCAGATCGAGTGCTTCTCCATTGACCTTCAACGTCGAGCCATCGGCCCATTCCGGGATACGCAGCGAGATCGCAAATCGCGCCGCCTTGTCCGCTGTCAGATCGAAGCGGATCGCGCCATCCCAAGGGTAGCGGGTCTTCTGGGCCAGTTCGAACTTGGCCCCGCCGATGTCGAACCGTGCGGTGCTTTCACCATAAAGATGCACCGCGATTTCGTCGTCCGATACGGCATACATGTAGGAGCCGATAGACGCGAGAAGGCGGGCGATGTTGGGCGGGCAGCAGGGGCAATGGTGCCAGACCCAGCGGTGATGCTTGCCACCGCTCTCGAGCGGGTTTTCATAGAAGAACGTCTTGCCGTCGAGTGACAGGCCAGACATGGCGCCATTGTACAGCGCCTGCTCCATGATATCGGCATAGCGCCGGTTGGGACCGCGCCCAAGCATGCGGTTGGCCCAGAACACCAGGCCAACGGACGCGCAGGTCTCGGCGTAGGCGCTTTCGTTGGGCAAGTCATAGTAATCGGTAAAGCCTTCGTTGGCCGCAGCCGGACCGATACCCCCGGTCACGTACATCTGCTTGGTCGTCAGGTCATCCCAGAGCGTTTCCAGCGCTGCAGTCAGGCTGTCATCGCTGTATTCGGTGGCAATATCGGCCATGCCGGAGTAAAGGTACATGGCACGCACGGCATGTCCGACGACCTTTTTCTGGTCGCGCACCGGCTGGTGCGCCTGACCGTACTCATAGGTCTTCTGATGGAAATCGGCGGCCGAGCGACCGTCCCGGATTGCTTCCTCGGTGAAGAAATGCGGTTCAGTGCCACGCTCGTCGATGAAGAACTTGCAGAGGTCGAGGTATTTTTTCTGGCCGGTCACGCGGGCCAGCTTCACCAGTGCCAGTTCGATTTCTTCGTGCCCGCAATAACCGCGCAACTGGCCCTCGCCACGGCCGAAGGTCTTGATCAGATAGTCGCAATAGCGGCACATGATATCGAGCAGCTTGCGTTTGCCTGTCGCCTGGAAATAAGCGACCGCCCCCTCGATCAGGTGCCCCGCGCAATAGAGTTCGTGATGGTCGCGCAGGTTTGTCCAGCGGCGCTCGGGCTGAACGCGCTGGAACCAGGCGTTCAGGTAGCCGTCTTCGTCCTGCATTTTTTCATACATGTCGATGATCTCGTCGACACGGGCTTCGAGCTTCGGATTCTTCCGGCGATAGAGCGAGTAGGCAACGGTTTCGATGGATTTGCCGAGATCGCTATCCCAGAACATTTGTGTTGTGCCGCCCCAGGCCTGGATCGGAATGACGATGCCGGGGCTGGGTTTGCTGGTGTCGATGGCGGTGATCATGCCGGCCTCCACGCAGCGGTCGAGCAGTGTTTCGGCAGTGGTATCGCAGATTGCGTCCTGGCGGTCGCCGAACAGGCCGTGGATATCGACGCTGGGTACGGGCAGGGGACGGAACTGGCGGTCTCTTTTCATCGTGTTCATGGTTTCATCCGTTTCTTGAGATCATTTCACCGCGCCGGCCATCAGCCCGCGCATGTAGTAGCGTTGCAACAGTAGGAAGACGATCAGGCAGGGGATCGTCATGACGGCGACGCCGGCTTGCACCGCGCCCCAGTTCACTGCACCGAGCCGCCCGGCGCGCACTGCCATCATCAGGACGGGCAGCGTGTATTTGTCGTTGCTCGACAACAGGATCAGCGCTGCGAGGAACTCGTTCCAGGCGTTGAGGAAGGCAAAGATGGCGACGGTGGCAACGCCCGGCAGGACCAAGGGCAGAAGCACCCGCACGAGCAGCCGCAAATCCCGCGCGCCGTCGATGCGCGCAGCTTCTTCGATTTCCTTTGGGACGGCATCGAAGGCGTTGCGCATCATGAACACCGAGAACGGCAACTGCAGTGTCACGTAGACCAGTGTTAGGCCAAGCAGCGAATTGTTCAGCCCGAGCTTGGCAAGGATGATGAACAGCGGCGTCAGGATCGACTGGAACGGGATCATCAGGGTTGCGATGATCAAAACGAACAGAACGTTCTTCAGTGGAAAGCGGTAGCGTGAGAAGCCGTAGCCGGCGAGCAGGCTGACGGCGACGGTCAGCACGACGGTTGCGATCGAGACCAGCAAGGAGTTGATCGCGTGCTGCCAGATCCCGGCGCCGAACGTGTCGAGCGACTGGTAGGAATCAAGGCTGATCCCGTTCGCCGGCCAAGGCGGCAGTGGCGGCAGGCGCGCTTCCGTTCCGTGGCGGAATGAGGCCAGGAAAGTGATGACGAAAGGCGCCAGGAAGAACAGGCAGATGGCGATGCCGGCCGCATGATAGGCGCTGTTTGCCCTGAAGGTTTTTCTGGCGCGGCGCTGCTTAGAATCGTGGGTTTTTGAAGCATTCATGGCCGTTCCTCACCGACTCGCAGCAGCCAGAGCTGCACGATGCTGATCGCGACCAGGATTGCCAGAAGCGCGATGGAAAGTGCTGCGCCATAGCCCAGATTGAACGACACGAAAGACTGGTTGAAGATGTAGTAGACCACCGAAATCATCCGGTTCTGTGGCCCGCCCGATGTCATGATGTAGAACTGGTCGAAGGCGAGGATCGAACCGGTGACGGAAATGATCAGCGCCAGCGCGATGGTTTTACGCATCAGGGGAAGCGTCACGTGCCGGAAACGCTGCCAGCGTCCGGCGCCGTCGATACGGGCAGCCTCTGTCAGGTCCGCGGGTATGGCCTGCAGGCCGGTCAGGAGAATGATCATGGTGAAACCGGCAATCTTCCAGACGACCATGATGACGATGGTAAGAAAAGCGCTGTCGAAAGTCGCAAGCAGATTGGGGCTTTTGTCCACCCACCCAAGCGCCTTCAGCGCTGGACCGATAAAGCCACTGTCGACATTGGCCAGCCATACCCAAAGCAGCGAGGCGGTGGCCAGCCCGATGACGACCGGCAGGAAGATGATGGTGCGGTAAGCGCTTACAAATCGCCGCTGTTTTTCGACGAAGATCGCCAGCGGAAAGGCGACGGCGAAGATCGCGATGGTGACGATGACCGTATAATAGGCAGTGAACCGCAGTGCCGACATGAAGCGGGCGTCGTGGAACATGCGGACGTAGTTATTGAAGCCGATCCAGCGTGTTCCGCCCATCAGCGGCCAGTTGTGCAGACTCATCCATCCGGTGAAGATCACTGGCATCACGAAAAAAAGGATGACGAGGGCCATCGCCGGCGCGATATAGACGAGGCCGCGCCAACCCGATCTGCGCCGTCTCTTGCGTTGAGGCGACAAGGTCTTCGAACCGGAACCGGTCATCGAAAAAGCTCCGCTTGGATTTAGGGAAATTGGCCGGGAGGCGGCTTTTCCTCCCGGCCACAGCAGCCGGGGAGATTACTGGCCGCTGTCGATGATCGATTGCATTTCGCTTTGGGCATTCGAAAAGGCGCCATCGACGTCTTCTCCGAAAATGGCGGCGTTGGTGAAGGTCGCCCATGGGCCATTGGCGCTGTTGATCAGGTCGTTGAACTGCAGCGTGTAGGGTGTCTTGGCGACGGAAATGGCCTGGATGCCCACCTGCAGCCGGGGATCGAGGCCCGCCAAAACTTTGTCGGCGATATCACCGCGTGTCGGCAGGCTGCCGTACTTCGCCATGATCTTCTGGCCGTCCTCGGAATAAATATATTCGAGGAATTCCTTCACGGCAGCGATCTTCGGCGTGCCTTTAGTAATGACGAAGTTGTCGCCACCGGCAAAGGAGGACGTTCCACCCGTTGCGCCGGGAATGAGCGTCACGCCGAAGTTGATATCCGGATGCTCCGTCACCAGCGATCCGATGGCAAAAGCCCCAAGGCTCTGCTGGCCGATCTTACCGTTGGTGAAGGAGAGAAAATTTGTGCCGTTGTCGCTGGCGGCACCCGCTGGCACAAGATCCTTCTTGACCATGTTGCGATAGATATCGACGGCCTTGCGCATTTCCGGCGTGTCGAGCGTTGCGGTTTTGCTGTCGGCAGACAGGATATCGGTGCCAGCCCCCCAGACCAGCGGCGTAAAGGTGAAGATCATGCAGCCACCACAGCCGCCGCCGGAGAAGTAAAAGCCGTAGGTATCGTCGCCCAGTGCCCGGATCTTCTCGGCATTGGCGGTGATTTCATCCCAGCTTGCAGGCGCCTTTTCTGGATCCAGGCCAGCCTTTTTGTAGAGATCCTTGTTCCAGGCGAAGACAGATGTCTCGACGGACAGCGGTAGACCGTAAATGCGGTCCTGATAGGTGCCAAGCTTTACGTGGGACGGTGATAGGGAATTGAAATAAGGCAGGGACTTTGCCCAGTCCGTGAGGTCTTCCAGTTGACCTGCGGCCGCAAAGGCGGGGTTGTAGATCAGATCCATGGACAGCGCGTCCGGCGCCTGTCCTCCGGCGATTGCAGTCGCGTATTTCTGAACCAGTTCCGAGAACGGCACCTCGGTCATCGCGACCTGGTTTTCGTGATTGGAATTATAGGCTTCCACGGTTTTCTTGAAGGCGTCGCCGACGCCGGTGCGAACCCACATCTCGATCTTTTCGGCGGCCGATGCGCCGGACACCAGGCACAATGTAGCGATGCTGGTCGCTGCCAATAAACGTTTGATCATGACACTCCTCCCAATATGGCGCTATCTCCTCTGGCGCCTTGTTCATTCCCTCGGGTTGTTACTCCCGCACGATTGCCGGACGACCAGCCGGCATGGCAATTTCCTCACTCCCGGCTCGACAGGCCGTCCCTCTGCAAGCGCCAGGACGGTCAGTCCCGCCTGGCGCCCGAGTTCCTTCAATTCCATGTCCACGGTCGTCAGGGGTGGCCGCGTCTGGGCTGCGACAATCTCCCAATTGTCGAAACCGATGACGGACACATCTTCCGGCACCCTGATCCCCCGCTCGCGCAGCGCGTCGACAGCGCCGCGGGCAATCTGGTCGTTGCCACAGAACAGCGCGTCGGGTTTCTCCCCCATTCTCGTCCAGATTTCCGCGACGGCCTCATGGCCCCAGCTTTCCGACCAGACGCCGTACATCACCGGCTCGCCGCCACCTGCCGCCTTGCTGTACGCACCGGCCCGTTCGTGCACTGAAAAGAAATCCTTTGGACCGGTGATATGGGCAATGCGCCGACGCCCAGTCTGCAAAAGCCATTCCACCGCAAGCGTTGCTCCGTGCGCATCATCAGACCGGAAGGTGACGCTGTTCGGCGTACCTTCGGTAAAGGCGTAGACGACCGGAACAGGCAGGTTGGAAAGGTCAACCGGCAGCCGCCTGTCGAGGCGCTTACCGGTGGCGATGATGCCATCGACCTGCTTGTCGAGCATGGCTTCGACATGGATCTGTCCCAGCGCCGGATCATCCTCGATCGCGCAGAGGAAGACGGATACGCCGTGATCGACCAGCGCCTCCGAAACGCCCGCCATGACAGGCAGTGTGAATCGCCCGTAAGTATCATTGGTGAGCAGCCCGACAGTGAAGCTGCGCTTGCTGAGCAGGCCACGGGCGAGGGCATTCGGACGGAAACCGATTTCGCTTGCCACCCGTTTGACCCGTTCCCGCGTCTCGTCTCCCATGCGCCCGTTATTGTTCAGCGCTTTCGACGCGGTCGAAATGCTGACACCCGCCGCAGCGGCAACGTCATGGATCGTGATCCGCCTTTTTGCTTCCCCAGTCTCCAGATTATCCTCCCTCAGTTGTGTTGAGAAAACCTTTTACCAATCTGACTGTCAAGTGAGAAAAGGTTTTCTCACGCTTCTTTATGCTGTTGATACAGCAGTGCGCTCGTAACCTTTGCTTCGAGGCTGAAAGCGCTAGGCGGGTGTCGCCGGGTTTCTGTTCAAAAAAGGGAGGCTGGACGCCGTACGACTCTTCTGGCTGCACGGCAGAGGCGTGTTGTCGCGGATTGATCATATCTATTTTTCTGATACACATCAATTCTGCATTCGAGAGGGATATATGAGCACGCGATTTCTGATGATTGGCCCGGAGGACGGAAAAGAAGTGCTGAAATGCCTGTCGGCACCGGCGCGGCTTTCCATGCTGGAACTGCTGCATGTCCGCGGCCCGCTCAACGTCAATGACATTGCCGAAGCGCTCGATTTGCCTCAATCGACCACATCGACCCACCTCAATCTGCTGGAGGAGGCGGGTCTCATCCGCACCGAGGTCTCCAAGGCGCGCAAGGGCAGCCAGAAAGTCTGTCATGCCGTGCATGAGGAAATCGTCCTGTCCTTCGCAAGTCCGGCCAAGACCGGTCAAGAGGTGATCGAGGTCGCCATGCCTGTCGGCCTCTATAGCGGCTATGAGGTTGCGGCCCCCTGCGGCATGTGTTCCCGCGACGGCATCATCGGCTATCTCGACAGTCCCGACACCTTCCTCACGCCCGACCGCATGAAGGCAGGTTTGCTTTGGTTTACAATGGGATATGTCGAGTATCAGTTCCCTAACAACGCCCGGATCAAGGGTGCAGAAGTCAAGGAGCTGGAGGTTGCGCTGGAGCTCTCTTCCGAGGTTCCAGGCACCTCCGACAACTGGCCATCCGACATCACGCTCTCCATCAACGGCAAGGGCATCGGCGCCTGGACCTCGCCGGGTGACTTCGGTGATCGCCGCGGCAAATACACGCCCGACTGGTGGAAGCTGCGGGGCAGCCAATATGGCGTTCTCAAATATTTCCGCGTGACGGAAGAGGGCACGTTTATCGACGGGATCAGGATTTCCGATACGACTCTCACCGATCTCGACCTGCTTGAACACCGTTCGATCCGGCTTCGGATCGAGGTGCCGGAAACGGCGAAGAATCCGGGTGGAATCAATATCTTCGGGCGAGGCTTTGGTAATTATGATCAAGATATCGTGCTGCGGCTGAAGACCTGATTTTCCACTGATTGCATGTTTGCCACTCCAAGGCGGGTTGACGCCCGCAACTTCCTATGCGAATTATCATACTAATGGATATATATCTGATTTTCAGATATGCAGGGAGGTAAGCATGCGCGCAGTCGGCACCGCACACAGCGGTTACGTCATCGGTACTATCGATCCACGTCTCTACGGCTCTTTCGTCGAGCATCTCGGCCGGGCCGTCTATTCGGGCATCTACGAGCCGGATCATCCGACCGCCGACAAGAACGGCATGCGTCAGGACGTCATTGACCTCGTGCGGGAAGCCAACGTCCCGATCGTGCGATATCCCGGCGGCAACTTTGTCTCTGCTTACGATTGGGAAGACGGCATCGGCCCACGCGAAGAGCGCCCCGTGCGCCTCGATCTTGCCTGGCACAGCTCCGAAAGCAATCATGTCGGCATCCACGAATTTGCCGACTGGGCGGAGGCTGCCAATACCGACATGATGCTGGCCGTCAATCTCGGTTCGCGTGGCTTGGACTCAGCCCGCGCCTTCCTCGAATATGTCAATCATCCGGGCGGCAGCCAGTGGTCGGACCTTCGCCGCAAGAACGGCCGCGAAGAGCCCTGGAACGTCAAGATGTGGTGCCTGGGCAACGAGATGGACGGTCCCTGGCAGATCGGCCAGAAGACGGCGGAAGAGTATGGCCGCATCGCGTTCGAGACCGCCAAGGCCATGCGCGCCTTCGACAAGTCGATCGAACTCGTGGTTTGCGGCTCCTCGTCACCGAAGATGCCGACCTATCCGGCCTGGGAAGCCACCGTTCTCGACTACACCTACGACTCCATCGATTACATCAGCCTGCACATGTATTTCGACAATCATGCGGGCAATACGGCGGACTATCTGGCCCAGAATGCCCGCCTTGACGACTACATCGCCACCATTGCCGGCGTTATCACCTACACCAAGGCGAAGAAGCGCTCGAAGAAGGATGTCTATATCTCCTTCGACGAGTGGAACGTCTGGTACCACTCCCGCGAAGCCGACCGGAAGGTTCTGGAAGGCAATGACGGCTGGCCGCATGCACCGGCGCTGCTGGAAGACATCTACAATTTCGAGGACGTGCTGCAGGTCGGTTGCATTCTCAACACCTTCATCCGCCGTTCGGATGTGGTGAAGGTCGGCTGCCTGGCGCAGCTCGTCAACGTTATTGCTCCGATCATGACCGTTCCGGGCGGCCCTGCCTGGCGTCAGACGACGTTCTTCCCCTATGCCTATGCGTCAAAGTACGGCCGCGGCAAGGCGCTGAACCTGTCGCTTGATTGCCCAAGCTACTCGACCGATTTCGCCAAGGACGTAGCCTATCTGGACGTTTCCGCCGTCGAAACGGAGGACGATGGCGCGCTGACCTTCTTCATCGTCAACCGTCACCAGACGGAAGTGATCGAACTCGAGCTCTCTCTCGAAGGTTTCGGCAGCCGCAAGGTGATCCTCGACAAGGTCATGGAAGGCCACGACCTCCGCGCCGTCAATGGTCCAGGAGCCGAGACGATCGAGCCACGGGATGGCTCGGGCGCATCGGTTACCCAAGGCCGTCTCGTCGCCGCCATCGCGCCGCTGAGCTACCGGATGATCCGGCTCGGGGCGTAAGGCAGACAACGACGGGGAGGAGAAACCATGTCGGCATCGATCGAAATTACCAACGTTACCAAACGTTACGGCGCGCTCGCCGTGCTGGACGACATTTCGTTGTCCATCAAGGCAGGCGAGTTCGTCGTCTTCCTTGGGCCTTCAGGCTGCGGGAAGTCCACGCTTCTGCGCATGATCGCAGGCCTTGAGGACGTGACCGCTGGTACGATCTCTGTCGCTGAACAGCGTGTCGATACACTGCCGCCCGGCAAGCGCGGCGTCGCCATGGTTTTCCAGTCCTATGCGCTTTATCCGCATATGACGGTTGCCCAGAACATGTCCTTCGGCCTGGAAAACATCGGCCTGCCGAAGGACGAAATCGAGCGCCGTGTCCAGCAGGCGGCGGCGACACTCGAAATCGCCCATCTTCTCGATCGTAAACCGCAGAAGTTGTCGGGTGGGCAGCGCCAGCGCGTGGCTATCGGCAGAGCTATCGTCAAGGAACCGAAAGCCTTTCTGTTCGACGAGCCATTGTCGAATCTCGACGCCGCCCTTCGCGGCCGCACGCGGCTTGAGCTTGCCCAGTTGCATGCCCGTCTCGGCAGCACGATGATCTTCGTGACGCATGATCAGGTGGAAGCGATGACGCTCGCCGACCGCATCGTCATCATGCATAACCGCAAGATCGAGCAGATCGGTACGCCGATGGAAATCTACCGGCGTCCCGCAAGCCGGTTCGTCGCGGGTTTCGTCGGCTCCCCGGCCATGAATTTCGTGCCGCTCCGAAGCGTAGCTGCCAATGGTCGCACCGTTACAATCGGCGCAAGCGGCCTTGGTGAGATCCATGCCGCGTTTCGTCTGCCGGCAAGCTTTTCGCCTGAGGGGGCAAATCTCGGCATCCGGGCCGAGGATATAACCGTTCTGCCAGCCGGACAGGCGGGCATTGCGCTCAAGGCCGAAGTCGTCGAGCGGCTTGGTGATCGCACGCTGATCTATGGCCAGCTGGCGGATGGAACGAAGCTGACGGCCGAAACGGACGGACGCAGCGAAGCGCGCGGCGGGGACACGCTGCAGATTGCGCTTGATACCACCGCCATCCACCTGTTCGACGCCGCCGGTACCGCTCACCATTCGGAGGGCGACTGACATGGCCGAGAGCTATCGCCGCAGCCAATGGAGCAACGGCCTCTTCATCCTTCCCTATTTGTCCGTCTTTGCGGTGCTGCTCGTTTTCCCGCTCTTTTGGGGCGCGTGGCTGAGTCTGCATAAGGTCGATCTTTTCGGTCCGGGCCGCTTTGTCGGCCTGGGAAACTATACCCGGGTGCTTGCCGACCCGGTGTTCCTGCAGGCGCTGCGTAACTCAATTATCTTCGTGCTCGTCAGCGTTCCGGCGCTTGTAATACTCGGGCTCTTCCTCGCACTGGCACTCAACAAAACGACGCGAACGACCTCGTTCCTACGTGGTCTGTTCTTCTCGTCCTCCGTGCTTTCGGTCACAATCGTGACGCTGATCTGGCGTTTCGTCTTTATCCCTGGCGACGGGCTCTTGGCCGTCATTTCCGAACAGTTCGGCATTCAGCCGGTCAATTTCTTGTCGACCAGCGGCTGGTCGCTCTTCTCCGTTGGCGTCGCCACAGTCTGGTGGTGTCTCGGCCTGCCAATGATGCTGTTCCTCGCCGCTCTGCAGCAGATTCCGAATGATCTCTATGAGGCGGCAGCGCTCGACAATGCCAGCCCCTGGCGTGTGCTGACACGTGTGACGCTGCCCTCGATCGCCCGCACCATCATGCTGGTGACGATCATCCAGATCGTCATGCAGTTCCAACTGTTCGGCCAGGCGCAGATCATGACCAATGGCGGCCCGAACGGCACATCCCGTCCGCTCGTCATGTACATCTATGAGGTTGGCTTCGTGCGCTGGGACGTCGGCAAGGCCGCTGCAGCATCCGAGTTCCTGTTCCTGATCATTCTCGTCGCGGCGATGGCGCAGTATGTCATCTCAAGCCGCAAGTCGGAGGTTTCCGAATGACGGACCAAACGACCTACCGTCCCGAAGCGCTGACCGGCAATCGCACGCTGCTTGTGATAGCCATTATCCTCTCCGTCGTCATGATGGCGCCGGTTGCCTGGCTCGTCGGCCTGTCGATCAAGGACAACAAGGAGCTGATGCTCGGAACGGAATCCGTCTTCGAGCTGCCCTATACGCTCGTCAATTATGTCAACATCATCTACTCGTCGCAGGCCTTTGGCTGGTTCTTCAACAGCCTTGTGGTGGCGATTGGACAGACGGCCGGCGTGCTCGTCCTCGCGTCTCTTGCGGGTTATGCCTTCGCCCGCCTCGAGTTTCCGTTCCGGCGCACAATCTTCGTCATCGTGCTGTTCGGTCTGGCCGTGCCGGAACAGGCGGTCATCATTGCTCGCCACCAGATGTTCAACTGGTTCGGCCTGCACAATTCCTATATCGGGCTGATGCTGCCCGGCATGTCGTCCGCCTTCGGCGTCTTCCTGATGACCCAGTTCTTCAAGGCGATCCCTAAGGAGATCGACGAGGCAGCCCTTCTCGACAATGCCTCGCCGCTGCGGATCTTCTGGAAGGTGCTGCTGCCTTTGACGCTGCCAGCCCAGGCGACCCTCGGCATCTTCACCTTCCTGCATGCCTGGAACGACTACTGGTGGCCGCTGATCTCCGCGACGAAGAAGGAGATGTTTACGCTCACCATCGGCATCGCCTCGTCGCAGACCAATTTTGCCCAGAGCGAAGGGCTCGGTTTCCTCAGTGCCCAGGCGGTCTTTGCCAGCCTGCCGGTGTTGATCGTCTACGTGATTTTCCAGCGCCATATCGTGACCGCGGTTTCGGGCGGCGCCGTGAAATGACTATTGCTGCGGCCAGGAGGAATGGCCGCAGTGGGTTTCAACGGGGCGGGGAGCCCCTTTCAAAGGGAGAGACAGACCATGAGACGTTTTCTACTCAGCACGGCAGCGTTGATTGCGCTGACCTGCGCCACGTCGGCCCAGGCGCAGACCAAGATCGAACTGCAGCGCTTCTTCGGCGCCTGCGATGCGGACTACGGCAAGGTGACAGACGTCTCCAAGGCTGTCGGCGAATGCGGCATTATCACTTCCTTGATCAACAAGTTCGAAGCCGACAATCCGGATATTGACGTCAATGTGACCACCGTTGAGTGGCCGGGCTACGACCAGCTCAATGCCCAGCTCGCATCGGGTGCAGCACCCGACGTCGTGTCGATGCACTATTCGGCGATCTCCGACTATCAGTCGCGCGGCCTGATCGACCCGATTGACGACGTCCTATCCGCCCAGGGCATCTCGCCCGATAGCTTCACCGATGCGGCCCGGGGCGGCGTTACCAAGGAAGGCCACCTGTTCGGCCTGCCGTTCGACAACTGGACCATGCTCTTCCACGTCAACCTTAACCTGATGAAACAGGCCGGCCTTGTTAACGCCGATGGAACGCCAATTCTGCCAACGTCCGCCGAAGAGTTGATCGCCCAAGGCAAGCAGTTCAAGGAAAAGACCGGCAAGCCGTACCTCGTGCAAATTCTTGCCAATGAAACGGCAGCCTATGCCCGCGTTCTCTATACGCTGCTGCAACAGCAGAATGCCGACTTCTTTGCTGATCCAACGAAGATCACGCTGAACACGCCGGAAGCCAAGAACGTCGTCGAGCTGATGAAAAAGATCAAGGACGAAGGTCTAACGACCACCGGCCTCGACTATGCGGCCTCCGTCACTTCGTTCACCAATGGCGACGGCGGCATCGCGGTCAACGGCACCTGGCTGATCGGTGATTTCGTTGCCCAGTCGGAAAAGGAAGGTACGGCGCTTGCGGGCGGCTACACCGTTTACCCGGTCCCGCAGCTCTATCCTGGCCGCGACAGCACCTATGCCGACGGCCATAGCTGGGTCATGCCGCACAAGGACCGTACGCCGGAACAGACCGAAGCAATCGGCAAGCTCTTCAAGTTCCTCGCCGAAAACGACTTCCAGTGGGCCCGCACCGGTCACCTTCCGGCCGTCAAGGCCGTCTTCGCAATGCCGGAATTCAAGGCACTGCCGCATCGTGAAAACATTGCGGAGATCGCCGAGACTGGCCGTTCTCTGCCGGGCGCCGTCCAGCGCCAGTTTGCCATCCAGGACATCATCGGCGAAGAAGTCGGTGCAGCTGTGAACGGCGACAAGAGCATCGACGAAGCCCTTGGCAGCGCTGAAAGCCGCATCAACGACCTGCTTGCCAATATCTGATTGTTGCAATCCGGATGCTCTCAAGGACGCAGGAACCCCGTTCCTGCGTCCCGACATTTTTTGCCGGCCGCGATGTGCCGGCGTTCGCCATACGGCCATGGAACGATGGCCAGACCCGGTCATCCCTAAGTTCGCAACGGCAAGGCCGATTTTTCATCTGAGTAAATAACGCAAATCCTCGCATCGGGATGTGACGAGCCGGCAAGCTTGGCCGGCACATTTCCAAAATATCAGGCGTTCGATCTGCTGGGGAAAGTTACCGGCAGAGGTGCCGCAGTGCTTCTTGTCAGCCATGATCGTCGGGTTCTTGCGGAACGGGTGCCGGTCTATTCCTAAATTCCTTCATCGGCGGGCTGTAAATCGGGTCGGATGAGGGCGGCTTGCTTGAGGCGGCGGGCCGTTCGCAGAGAACACGGACGGCCACCTCGAATCTTTTAATATGACTTCTTTACTCCACTATTGTCAGCCGATCTTCAAACCGGTATTGCGTCGAAAACAATTGCGGCAGACGGCAGGAGCGAAGGGATGGCAAGTTACGACGACGAGCTCGTGGCCGCTTTCGCGCGCAATGAACGCCGGATCAAGCGGTACCTCATCAGCAGAACCCGCTCGCACGCCGATGCAGACGACTTGGCGCAGGAAGCCTGGATCAAGCTCGCCCGCAACGGCGCTGCGGCCTTGACCGCGCCCGTCCCCTACCTGATGCGGATCGCGCGAACCCTCGCGGTCGATCACGACCGGGGACAAAAGCGCAAGCTAACCTCCGGCGACATCGATATCCTGCTGTCTGTTCCCGACGAACAGCCGGGACCGGAGAAGCAGATCGAAGACCGCGATCAGATCCGTTGCCTGATGCAAATCATGGACGAACTCCCCGAACGCCAGCGCAAAATGCTGGTAGCATGCCGGCTTGAGCAGCGCCGCCATGCCGATATCGCTGCGGAATTTGGCGTGTCCGTCCGCACTGTCGAACTGGAAATCCGCAAAGCGGTCGACTATTGCAGCGAACGGCTTGAAACAATAAACCGGGCCTGACATTTCGGCTTTTCGTTTTTCAATCGTTGATAGTTTTAGAAGCAGGTATACGCATCCTGTCACGAACGCGCATAGGGAAGGGAGCGGAAGTTGGACGATAATTTCGAAGCTCTCAAGCGCGAAGCGACAGCCTGGATCGTCCGCCTTACATCCGGTACGGCAACGACGGAGGATGCAGAGGCGCTGTTGCGCTGGCGCTCCCGCAGCACCGCGCATGAGCAGGCCTTCCAGCAATCAGCTCGGCTGTGGAAGAATCTCGGTCCAGCGCTTGCCAAGGTCACGAAGCCACCTGCGGCAACCTTGACGAGACGCTCTTTTCTCGCGGCCGGAAGCCTTGCGGCCAGTGCGGCCGGTGCTGGTATAGTCCTGTCGGAACTCGGATTTCTGCCGCCGGTTGAAGCCATGATGGCGGATTACGCCACCGGGATAGGGGAGCAGCGGACGGTTGAATTGCCCGATGGTTCGATGACGACGCTTGACGGTGGCACGACCCTTTCCCTCGATTATTCTCCATCGGCTCGGCACCTTGTGCTGACGTCAGGCGCGGCCGTCTTCGATGTCGTTCCCGACGCCGCCCGGCCCTTTGTGGTGACCGCCGCTAACGGCAACACGACGGCAACCGGTACGTCCTTTTCGGTGAAGCATGGCGAGGATGATGTTTCGGTCGAATGTCTTCAGGGACATATCAACGTGCAATGTCTGGCCAACAGCGATCTCATCGGCGGCGAGGGCATCAGCTATTCGCAGGCCGGGCTTGGCGAGAAAGTGGCAACCGATGCCGAAACGGCCGCAGCGTGGCGGCGAGGACTGTTGATCTTCAAGGACCGGTCGCTGGCCGACGTGGTGTCGGACCTCAACCGCCACCGCCGTGGCAAGGTGATGATTGCCAGCAGTACTCTGCGCTTGCGCCGGATGTCCGGTGTGTTTCATCTCGATCGTCCCGAAGAAATCCTGGCGCATCTGGAGGAGACACTACAGGTTCGCCCCGTCAGCCTGATCGGCGGCATTGTGTTGCTCAGATAGCCAACACGCTTTTCTGCGAAAAAACTTGAGAAAAAATTTCGGGTTTGTGGATCCGGATCGTTTTCCCCAATAGAGGCCGCGTCAATGGACGGCGCAGCGACGATTGCATTGGGGACATTCGCATGGGGCAGTTCACCGCCGGAAGGCACGACCATCACGGCAAGATGGCATACAAATGGCGGATTGCACGTCTGTCGGCCTCCATCGCATTTGCGGCTCTTGTCATTGCCCCCTCGATGGCCTTCGCACAGGAAAGCGTCAGCTATTCTATTCCCGCCGGCTCGCTTGATCGTGGTCTGACACGCTTCGGCGCCGCGAGCGGCATTCAGGTTCTCTATAGCAGTTCAGTCGCAAACGGGCTGAACACTGCGGGCATCAGCGGCCAGCTTTCGCCTGAAGCGGCATTGAACAGGCTTCTTGCCAATACCGGATTGACCTATCGCTTTACCGGACCAAAGAGCGTGACGATCAGCAATCCAGCGCAGACATCGGAGGCGGTAACGGTTGAAGGCGCAACGCCGCTTCAGACAATCACGGCGCAGGGCGGCGAAAATGCCTGGGGACATGTCGATGGCATCGTTGCCAGCCGATCGGCAACGGGTACGAAAACCGACACGCCATTGATCGAGGTGCCACAATCGATTTCCGTGATCACCTCCGATGAGGTTAAGGCCCGGGGCGCTGAAACGATCAAGGAAGCGGTGAACTATACGGCCGGCGTGCATGTCGGCGGCAGCAGCGCCTCGACACGTAACTTTGACAACATTGAAATTCGCGGCTTTGCACCCACGCCTCTTTATCTCGACGGCACTTATCTCCCCTATATCGGCGATCTCGGCGGTTCGCCGCAGATCGATCCCTATATGCTCGAGCGGATCGAAGTGCTGAAGGGGCCATCCTCTGTCCTCTACGGTCAGAATTATCCGGGCGGCATGATCAACATGGTCAGCAAGCGGCCGACGGACAAGCCATTCAACGAGGTGGTCGTGGGAACCGGCACGGACGGCCGCGCCTATGGCGCCTACGATTTTTCCGGACCGGTGGCCAATAATGATGCCTTTCTCTATCGCTTGACGGGGGTGGCGACACGCACGGAAACGAATATCGACTATACCAAGGACGAGCGATTCATGATCGCGCCATCCTTTACCTTGAAGCCGGATGAGGACACGACATTCACGTTCCTGTCCCACTACCAGAAGGACAATGGCGTCCCGGACTACCAGCCGCTTCCTTATATCGGAACGGTTGAGGCCGGACCTTATGGGAGGATCGATCGGGATCTTTTCACCGGCGAGCCGGCCTATAATAGCTATGACAGGGAACAGGCGATTCTTGGCTACGAGTTCAAGCACCAGTTCAACGATGTCTGGTCGATCCGTCACAATGCGAAATACATCTCCGTCGACGATTCTTACCGGACATTTTTCAGCGGCGGTTATGTCGAGACAGGCGGCGTGGTCGACTACACGAAGATGAGACGAAACGCGATCGACTATTCGTCGGACAATCAGGTCTTTGCCACCGATACCAATCTGCAGGCCGAGTTCTCGACCGGCGAAATTGCACACACCGCCATCGTCGGAACCGATTACAAGTGGTTCCGCAACGACTATACCGGCCGTTATGGCTTCGGCAACACGCCGTTGGACGTCTTCAATCCCGACTACGGATCGTACAAGGAACCGACGGTCGGCGCGCGTTGGGACAACAAGATCAGCCAGCTGGGCTTCTACGCTCAGGACCAGATCAAATGGGACAACTGGATCCTGACGCTCGGCGGACGTTATGACTGGGCATGGCAAACCGACAACGATATGCTCACATCGACTGTGGGCAGGAAAACCGACACCGCATTTACCGGCCGCGCCGGGCTCATTTATCTCTTCGATAATGGCTTTGCGCCCTACGCCAGCTATTCTACCTCCTTCATGCCATATTCCGGCTTTGATGGGCAGAACAATCCGTTCAAGCCGACGACTGGCGAGCAGTGGGAAGTCGGCGTCAAGTATGAGCCGGTCGGCTACGATGCGCTGATCACGGTTTCCGCCTTCGATCTGAAACAGCAGAACGTCCCGACCTATGACAGCCTTACCTTCGTGCCGTCGCAAAGGGGTGAAATTCACGTCCAGGGTGTCGAGGTCGAGGGCAAGGCGACTGTATTCGATAGCCTCGATCTGATCGCGGCGGCCTCCTATACCGATTCGGTCTATTCCAAAGCGGATGACGGCACACAGGGAAACAAGGTGCGCTTCATGCCACCGGTCAACGTATCGCTCTGGGCAAAATACCGGCTGGAGGATGGCCCGCTTGACGGCCTCGGGTTTGGCGCCGGTGTGCGTCATTCCAGCAGCGGGTATGGCAATGACGCCAATTCCTTCAAGTATCCTGCCTACACCGTCGTGGATGCAGCGGTTTCCTATGATTTTGGAAAGCGCAACCCCAATCTGGAAGGCCTGGAGCTGAACGTGACGGCACAAAACCTGTTCGACAAAACCTATGTGAACGGGTGCAGCAACATCAATTCCTGCTTCTATGGAAAACCGAGGTCGGTTTACGCCAATCTGAGTTTCCAGTGGTAAGTGAGCCTGCTGTTGCCCTTGTTCTCGCTTCATAAAACGACGTTCCTGCTGCTGGCACTGCTGTTGTCCGTCGGCGGGCCTGCCCGATCCGAGGATGGGTTTCCACGGGCCGTTCAGCATGCCCTGGGGACAACGACCATTCCGGCCGCACCGGAGCGGATCGTCACGCTGGGCTGGAGCAGTGAGGATGCCGTGCTGGCGCTCGGCAAGGTACCGGTCGGAATGCCGCGTTATCGCTTTTTCGAGAGCGGCATTTTCCCTTGGAACGAGGAACGGTTGGGTACTACCTGGCCGTACCTCTTTGAAGGCGGCATCGATTACGAGGCGATAGCGGCGCTGCGGCCAGACCTGATCCTCGGCATCTATTCGGGTATCGATGATCTCGCCTACAAGCGGCTTTCTGCGATTGCTCCGACAGTCACCTATCGTTCCGCCCCCTGGTCGGCCGGCTGGAAGGAACATATGGAACTGGCCGGACAGGCTTTAGGCAGAAGCGAAGAGGCCAAGGCGCTCATCGAGAAGACAGCATACTCTCTCAAAGCGATAGGCGACAGCTGGCAGGCTCTGCGTGGCAAGACATTCACTTTTGGAACCTATTTCGCCGGAGGGTCCGGCATCGTCGTCTATCTGCCGGATGACCCGCGCGTGGCCGCCCTACTGGAGCTGGGGCTCAAACCATCTGCCGGCATTGCGGCGCTTGCAGCAGGCAACCCCGGCCAAGGCTCCGTCACGGTCGGCATGGAACAGGTAAACAGTCTGGACGCCGATATCCTGATCATGTGGTACGGCGAGGGCGCTCGCACGGCGGCAGAGACGCAGCCGCTGTTCATGCGGCTTCCTGCTGTTATGCGCGGTAGCTACGTGGCCTTGGAAGATCCTGTTTCCGTGTGGTCGACATCAGCCTTGAGCGTGTTGTCCATTCCCTATGGTTTCCCGAGGTTTTTGCCCCGCCTTGCCGAAGCGGCAGAGCGGGCGGGCAAGGAGCACTGATGTCTCACGATCATGATCACGAACCCTATGTGGAAGATTATTTCTTTTGCGAGGTGACTGCAGTCACACGTCTGACGCCGTCGATGATCCGGGTCACCCTGCAGGTCGAGGGCGGCGATCGCTTGATTGCGACCGGTCATCCCGACGAATGGGTGCGGCTTGCCTTCCGGCCGGATGCGGACACGCCGGTGACGCTGCCGGTGCTGATGGAGAACGGCGAATGGGGACGGCCGGATGGGTCGCAGCATTGCCCGAACCGGCCCTATACGGTGCGCCGCTGGGATGCGGATCGCTGCGAGATGCTGATCGATCTTGTCGCTCACGAGGGCGGCGTTGCTGCCAGTTGGGCGATGGACGCGAAGGTGGGCGATGTCGTCGGCATCTGCAATCCGGAAGGCCGTTTCGAGCCGCCGCAGGATGCGGCCTGGATGCTGCTCGTCACCGACATCACCGGGCTTCCGGCCGTCGGCCGGGTTCTGGAAGAACTAGGGCAGGGTCAGCGCGCCATCGTGCATGTCGAGATACCGTCCGTGACCGACCGTCAGCAGATCGACAGCGCCGGCGACATGTCGATCACCTGGTATGAGACCCACGGCCGATGCGAGGGCCGCGATGGCTATACCCAGTTGCCGCAGATCGCCAGGAGCATCGAGACGCTGCCGGAAGGACCGGGCTATATCTACATTGCCGGCGAGGCGCGTGCTGCCTCGGCATGCCGCAAGCATTTTCGCGATCGCCTCGGCTTCGACAAAACAAGGATCGATGCGATTGGTTACTGGATCGAGGGGCAGGCGCGCGTATGAGCGCTGGCACCCTTGGCCAGATACCAGCCGATTCGGCGGGCAGCCCGGCCTCCACCTTGCCGGTGGCCAAGCCGACTGGTGGCGGCAGGTCTTCAGGATTTCGGTTCCGGCCGCTGGCACTGCTTATTCTGTGCGCCGCAGTTCTGATCGTCCTGTGCATTGTCAGCCTGCTGACTGGCGCGCGCGCCGTTGGGCTCTCGACCGCCTTGGATGCACTATTGGCCTATGACCCGGCATCTGCCGAACACATTATCATCCGCGATTACCGTCTGCCGCGGACATTGCTCGGACTCTTGTGTGGCGCAGCCTTCGGCGTCTCCGGCGCGCTGATTCAGGCGATCACCCGCAATCCGCTCGCCGATCCCGGCATCCTCGGCGTCAATGCGGGCGCTGCCTTCTTCGTGACACTGGCCGTCGGCTTGCTCGGCCTCCACGCGATCTCCAGCTATCTCTGGTTCGCATTTCTCGGCGCTATAGTGGTGACGCTTCTGGTCTATGCGGTTGGATCGCGCGGTCGCGACGGGGCGACGCCGGTGCGGCTGGTTCAGTCCGGCGTGGCGCTTTCCGCCGTGCTTGGCGGCATCGGTTCGTCGATCACGCTGCTTGATCCGCTGGCCTTTGACAGTCTGCGGGTCTGGGCGGTCGGTTCGCTTGCCGGGCGTAATATGGAGGTGGCGGCCACCGTGGCACCGTTCATCGTCTGCGGGCTGGTCCTCTCGCTCTGTGTCACGCCTTCGCTCAACGCCATCGCGCTGGGTGACGACCCTTCGCGTGCGCTCGGGGTCAATCTCGTACAAATCCGCATCCTCGTGGTCATCGCCGTCACCTTGCTTGCCGGTGGGGCAACCGCGGCGGCAGGTCCTATCGGCTTTGTCGGGCTGATGGTGCCGCATGTGGTTCGATGGTTCACCGGGCCTGACCAGCGCTGGATCATCCTCTTCACCATCCTGTGCTCGCCTATTCTGCTGCTGGCGGCCGATATCGCCGGCCGGCTGGTGCAGTTTCCGGGCGAGCTGGAAGCCGGTATCGTCACCGCCTTGATCGGCGCGCCGGTATTGATCGCGCTTGCCCGGCGCACGCGGGCCGGCGGCCTATGACCGAACCCAACCACAATCCATCCCCAGTTCTTCGCAATCGTGTCATTGTGCCGGTAGCCTATTCCGGCCCAATCGATTTCGGCCGCAGGGCTGCCGTGATCCGGCTGTTTGGCTGGCGGCTGTCGATGCGGGTTGACTTGCTCAGCCTTGGTGCCGGTTTCATCCTGCTGCTGCTTGCGGGGGTGATTGGCACTGTGTCGCTTGCGAGCGGAAAGTTCCCGATCCCGCTTGCTGATGTGCTCGGCGCTTTGCTGGGCAACTCTGACGACGATATCCGCATGGTCGTGGTGGAATGGCGGCTGCCGCGGCTGTTGCTTGCCTTTCTGCTGGGGACTGCTCTTGGCCTGAGCGGTGCGATCTTCCAGTCGCTGACCCGCAATCCGCTGGGATCGCCGGACATTATCGGGTTTTCCACGGGCTCCTATACCGGCGCGCTTGTCGTCATCCTGCTGTTTTCCGGCGGTTACTACGCGACAGCCGCGGGGGCCTTGGCCGGCGGTATCGTCACGGCCGCCGCCGTCTATCTGCTTGCCTATCGCAATGGTGCGCAAGGCTTCCGGCTGATCGTCGTCGGCATCGGTATTTCGGCGGTGCTTGGCGCGCTGAACGCCTGGATGATCCGCCAGGCCGACCTTCAGATTGCGATGTCAGCGGCCATCTGGGGAGCAGGCTCCCTCAATGGTTTGGGCTTTGAGCAATTCTGGCCGGTTTTGCTGATGCTCATACTGATCGTCCCTTTTGTTCTGGTGCTGGCGCGGCCGATGCGGCAGCTGGAACTTGGCGACGATGCGGCCATGGCGTCCGGCCTCAATGCAAACCGTCTGCGCTTGATGCTGATGATCGGCGGCGTCGCGCTGACAGCGATCGTTACTGCGGCGGCTGGCCCGATCGCATTCGTCTCCCTGGCTGCCCCGCAGATCGCCAGGCGTCTTGTCCGTGCAGCCGGCGTCGCATTGGTCCCGGCAGCGCTGACCGGTGGGCTGCTGCTCACCGCCGCCGACTGGGGTGCCCAGCATGGGTTCGGCGTTCAATTGCCCGTCGGCGTCATGACGGTCAGTATCGGCGGGCTCTATTTTTTATGGTTGCTGCTGCGTGAGGCAAGGCAATGACCGACGGTTCCAACAGCAGAAGCACAAGGCTTCAGGCTCAAAACGTTACGCTGCGATATGATCAACGCATCATCGCCCAAGACTTGTCTGTAGCCATTCCCAACGGCTCCTTCACCGTCATCGTCGGCCCCAATGCCTGCGGCAAATCCACCTTGCTGCGCGCCCTCTCACGGTTGCTAATCCCCTCGGCCGGCACGGTTATTCTGGATGGCAAGACCATTGCCGGCTACCCCGCCAAGCAGGTTGCGCGCACGGTCGGCCTGTTGCCGCAGACCTCGGCCGCCCCTCAGGGCATCCGCGTCGCCGATCTCCTCGCCCGCGGCCGCTATCCGCATCAATCCTTCTTCCGGCAATGGTCACACGAAGACGAGGCGGCCGTCGCCGCGGCAATGGCGGCGACACAGACGACGGAGCTTTCCGGCCGTCTCGTTGACGAACTTTCCGGTGGCCAGCGTCAAAGGGTCTGGGTGGCGATGGTCCTCGCCCAGCAGACGCCGCTGCTTCTCCTCGATGAGCCCACCACATTCCTCGATATCGCCCATCAGATCGAGCTGCTCGATCTCTGCCAGGACCTGAATGCTGAGGGTCGCACCATCGTCGCCGTGTTGCACGATCTCAACCATGCGTGCCGCTATGCCACCAACATCATCGCCATGAAGGGCGGCGCTATCGCTGCACACGGTCCGCCAGCAGCCATCATGACTGAACAACTGGTCGAGGACGTCTTCGGCCTCCCGTGCATGATCATCGCCGATCCGGTCGCAAAAACGCCGCTCATCATCCCGAAGCGCAGGGGGTAAAGCTCCGGCACGGGTAAAGCGGCACGCTACCGCAAATTTTGCCGCGCGGTCTTGTCAAGCGGGTTCGTCATTCTGGTCTGCTTTCGTATGGCTCCTCAAGGTGTATCGACTATCCGCCGGCTTGTGCGCCAGTAGGATGCCGGCTCCGACCAGAGTTGCGTCATGCCCACGCGCTCGAAAGCCAATGCCTGCTCGTGCGCGGCCTCATCGAGGATCTGCGTGATGTCGAGATGCGGAATCTGGCGGCCGCGCATCAGTACCTTACCGTTGACGATGACGGTGTCGACATCGGCAGCATTGGCGAAATGGGCGAGCCGGGTAACCGGCATTCCAGGCGGATACATGTGCGCCTTTCGAGCATCCACCAACACGATATCTGCCTTCTTGCCTGTCTCAAGCGAACCGAGATCCTTATCTAGGCCGAGCGCGCGCGCTGCATCGATCGTCGCCATCTCGAGGGTCTTGCCGGGCGGCATGTAGTCAGGATCGCGGAAGTGACGGCGATGATAGTGCATGCATTGCGCCATGTGGCGGAACATGTCGTAGCCCCGATCCGGCGCGGCGGCGTCCGAGCCGAGGCAGACCGTAATGCCGGCGTCGATCAATTCGGGAACGGGGCAGCGGCCATAGATGGACATGATGGCGCTGGGGTTATGGATGATCGATGCGCCCGTTTCTTTCAGTGCCTCGAAATCTTCGGGCGTCAGATCGACACTGTGGCCCAAAAGCGCGAACCGGTTGAGCACGCCAAGGTCGCGTGCAAGTGCGATCGAACCGTCACGATGTCCGTCCTGGGTGAAGAGGACGTTCTTGCGCTGCCGCAAGGCCATGACAGCGTCGCCCATCTCCCGGACGTGACGTAGGCTTTCTACGTCGCTAACATCCTTGGCGTAATAGACCGGCATTGTCAGCGACACACCGGTCCGCCGTTCGAGTACATCGTCCCAGCGATCGATAAGGGTCTCGCAAACCTCCAGCTGACGTTCGAAGGAAACCGGCGCGTCATGGCTTTGGCCATCGTCACCAAAACGACGGTATGTGCGCGGATAGGGAGGACGGCCGGGGCCGACTGCGAGGATCGTGCGCAGGCCGGACTCGACCGTTGCGTTGCAATGGGCATCGCCGAAGGCAGGGTCGTCGGTGCGCATGATGTCGGCGCCGCCGCCCAGCAGGGTCATCGCCGTGGTGACGCCGCCCTGCAGCCGCTCCAGTAACGTCAGGCGAGCTTCGGCGCGCCAGAACGCGGTAGTCGAGCCGCGTGCATAAATTTCCTCGCAGACCTCGAACCATCGGTCGACATCACCCGAACCCGCTGACCGGACCAGGCCGTGCCCGGCGTGGGAGTGACTGTCGATCAGGCCGGGCATGGCGATCATGCCCGAGCCATCGATCACCTGTCCTGCGCCTTCCGGTGGCGCTCCGCCGGCCTCGCTTCCCAATCCGGAAATACGATCGCCTTTGACTGCGATCCAGGCGCGGTCGATGACGCGTCGATCCTCATCGACAGTCACGGCGGTTACGTTTCGCAGCAGGATGTCCGGCTGTTCCATGGTCTTGCCTTTCAGATGAGGGTACGGGCGCGGATCAAAAACCGAGAATGTCTTCCAGATCCCGGGTGACGACGCGGTCGGTTTCCAGATCGAGCTGGTTTTCGATATGAGCGAGATGGTGATGCATGACGGCAAGCGCCTGCCTGGCGTCGCGGGCGACGATGCAATCAACGATCGCATTGTGCTCGTCGGGGCCGCAATTGTGGACGTCTTTCTGCTGGTACATCGCCATGATCAGCGACGTCCGGGAGATGAGGTCGCGCAAAAGGTCTGTCAGGATTTGTGACTGGGCGAGTTCCGCAATCATCAGGTGAAACGCCCCGGAGAGGCGGATCGCAGAGGCAACATCGGCATTCGCATGCGCCTTGCGTTCTTCCTCGACATGATCGCGAAGCTTGTTGATCCCGGCAGCGTCGATGGTGACGCATAGTCTTTCGACCAGCCGTTCCTCGATGGTGCGGCGGGCGAAGAAGACGTCGCGCGCCTCTTCGATGGAAGGCTTGGACACAAAGGCTCCCCGGTTGGGAACGAGCGTAATCAGTCCGTCGCGGGCAAGGTTCTGCAGCACCTGGCGAATGCGCGCCCGGCTTGCGGAGAAGATTTCCGAAAGCTGCTCCTCTTTCAGCCGCGTACCGGGGCTGATCTGCCGCTCGGCTATGGCGTTCCACAGCCTCTGGTAAATCTCCTGATCCGTCGCGGGCCGTTTCCCGGCTTCCATATCCATCCAGCATCCCTCCCAAGCTGCTACTGAAAATTGTGTCTGCAAGTCATCGACTGAAACACGAACCGTGTCAACATTTTTGTCAACAAACATTGTTGACAATTTTCTTATCGAATGTCAGCAATAAAGACAGGAGCGATATCCACCGCCGGAGGAACAGGCGTGACGAGATGACCACGCTCCGACATTGGGAGGAATTTACATGAGGAAGTTGCTGCTCGCCGCATCCACGGCGTTCCTAGTTCAGTTCAGCGCCCCGGCGTTTGCTGCCGAGCATACGCTCCGCTATGCCTCGGCTGGCGACATCTACGGGCTTGATCCGCAATCCACCACGGACAGCTTTTCGATCAATTTCCTGATGCACATCTACGAACCGCTGGTGCGCTACAACAAGGAACTGAAGATCGAGCCGGCTCTGGCTACATCCTGGGAAATCGTCAAGCCGGACGTGATCCGCTACAAGCTTCGCCAGGGTGTCAAATTCCACGACGGCTCGGATTTCACGGCTGACGATGTCGTCATGTCGCTGATGCGAGCCACCGACGACAAGTCGCCGATCAAGGGCAACCTGCCGGCACTCAAGTCCGTCGAAAAGATCGATGATTACACTGTCGAGTTGCATCTCAGCGGCCCGACGCCACTGCTTAACAACTACCTGACCAACATCGCGATCTTTGATGCGCAGTGGCTGGAGAAGAACAACGGCGTCAAGCCGGTCAATGCCGAAGTCGGTGAGGAAGGCTATACGACCACCCATGCCAACGGCACTGGTCCCTTCAAGCTCGAGAGCCGCCGCCCGGATGCGCAAACCGTGCTGACTGCCAATGAAGGCTGGTGGGACAAGCCGGAACACAATCTGACGAAGATCGTCCATACGCCGATCAGTTCGGATGCAACCCGTGTTGCAGCACTCCTCTCCGGTGAGGTCGACGTCATCACCCCGTCGCCACTGCAGGATGCCAAGCGTATTGCCGGTTCGCCGGGCACCAAGGTGCTGGAATCGCCCGGCCTGCGGACGATCATGATGAATTTCAACATGCGCGACAAGCTGGCTGACGGCAATGTCGAGGGCAATCCGTTCAAGGATGCCCGTGTTCGCAAGGCCGTCTATCTGGCTATCAACATGGATCTGGTGCGCGACAAGATCATGCGCGGCAAATCCCGCAACGCCGGCATGCTGATTGCTCCGGAAGTGCCGGGCTTTGACGAGAAGCTCAACCAGCGTTTCCCCTATGACACGGCTGCCGCCAAGGCGTTGCTGGCAGAGGCAGGTTATCCAGATGGCTTCCAATTCAACATGAACTGCCCCAACGATGCCTACGTCAACGACGAGGAAGTCTGCCAGGCAATGACGGCGATGCTCGCCCAGGTCGGCCTTAATGCCAAGCTGGTGACGGAAGGCCGCACGCTGCACTTCAAGAAGGCGCAGGAAGGTCAGGCCGACATGTTCATGCTCGGCTGGGCGACGTTGCCGATGCTCGACGGCTTCAGCGTGCTTTCCGCCATGTTGCATTCGCCTGAAGGCAAGCTCGGCACCTGGAACCCGGGCGGCTACAAGAATGCCAAGGTCGATGAACTCACGAAGAAGATCGATGTTGAACTCGACGAGGCCAAGCGCCGCCAGATGATGGCGGAAGCCTTCGCTATCTCCGAAGAGGAAGTGGCGTGGCTGCCATTGCACCAGCAGCCGCTGTCCTGGGCCGTGCGTGACAATGTCGAGGTGGTTCAGACCCCCGACGATCTGCTGCGCCTCTGGTACGCCCGTATCAAGTAGTCGAACGGGTCTCCGCTTGTAACTCAGGCGGGGACCCGTCCACGACTGGCCGGGCCGCGCAGATGCGGCGCCGAGTGATCCCAAGGGAGTTGGGTCGATGTTTGTATTCCTCGTTCGCCGTCTTTTTCAGGCCGTGATGGTCATGCTCGCCGTGGCGTTCATTGCCTTCCTGATGTTTCGCTACCTGGGCGATCCCGTCAACAATATCGTGTCGCAGGATGCCACCCAGGAACAGCGCGAAGAAGTGCGCCAGCGGCTGCATCTGGATGATCCGATGATCATGCAGTACGGACGGTTCGTCGCCAATGCAGCCCAGGGCGACTTCGGCATGTCCTACCGCAACAGCCGTCCCGTGAGCGCCTTGCTTGCCGAACGCCTGCCGGCAACGGCCGAACTGGTGCTGGTGGCAGCGCTCCTGTCCTTGGTTCTTGGTATTCCGCTTGGTATCTACACCGCGCTGAAGCCGCGCGGGATCCTCAGTCAAGGGCTGCAGATCCTGTCCCTGATCGGGATCTCGCTACCGACATTCGTCACCGGTATTCTGTTGATCCTGATCTTTTCCGTTTGGCTCGGCTGGCTGCCATCGTTCGGCCGCGGCGAGGTCATCGACATCGGCTGGTGGTCGACCGGTTTCCTGACACTCAGCGGTATCAAGGCGCTGATCCTGCCGTCCTTTATGCTCTGTCTGTTTCAGCTGACGCTGATCATGCGGCTGGTGCGGGCCGAGATGATGGAAGTGCTGCGCGCCGACTATATCAAGTTTGCCAAGGCGCGGGGGCTGCGCAACAAGACGATCCATTTCCGCCATGCGCTGAAGAATACGCTCATCCCGGTAGTCACCATCTTCGGGCTCCAGCTCGGCGGCCTCATTGCCTTTGCTATCATCACCGAAACGGTCTTCCAGTGGCCGGGCATGGGCGCGCTGTTCATCCAGGCAGTCAACTTTACCGACGTGCCGGTGATGGCAGCCTATCTCGTCATGGTCTCGCTGATCTTCGTCATCATCAATACCAGCGTCGATCTTCTCTACAACGTCATTGACCCACGCCTCCGCGCCGACCCGACGAGGGCGAGCGGACGTGGCGCCTGAAGGAGACATGGCCATGAGTGACACATCCTTCACCGGGCGGCTGCGCAGCTTTGCCGACAGCGACCTGTTCTATAGTTTCCGCCGCTCCAAGACGACGGTAATCGCCTCGATCGCGCTGGCATTGCTGGTTTTCTTGGCCGTCTTTGCGCCTGTGATTTCGCCCCATAATCCCTTCGATATCGCCGGATTGAATCTGCTCGACAGCGAACTGCCACCATCCTGGCAGGAAGGCGGCAATCCCGCCTACCTGCTTGGGACGGATACGCAGGCACGCGATGTCTTGTCTTCTCTGCTTTACGGCTTGCGTATCTCACTGCTGGTCGGTTTCGCCAGCGTGATCCTGGCGGCCGTCCTCGGCGTGTTCCTCGGCCTTGTCGGCGGTTTCGTCGGCGGCATTGCCGATGCGATCATCATGCGCATCGCCGATGTGCTGTTGAGCTTCCCGGCGATCCTCGTCGCTCTCCTCATCAACGGTGTCATGCGTGGCATCCTCCCGGCCAACCAGCAGGATAGCGCGGCAATTGTCGTTCTCGTTCTGTCGATCGGATTGACGAACTGGGTGCAGTACGCGCGCACGGTGCGCGGTTCGACACTCGTCGAGCGCCAGCGGGAATATGTTCAGGCGGCTCGTACCATTGGTGTCGGCCCGCTGCGGATCATGCTCACCCATATCATGCCCAATGTGCTTGGCCCGGTTCTGGTACTGGCCACCATCAACCTCGGCATGGCGGTGCTCACGGAGGCGACGCTGTCGTTCCTCGGCGTCGGCATGCCAGCGACCCAACCGTCACTCGGCACCCTGATCCGCGTCGGCAACGAATATCTGTTCTCCGGCATCTGGTGGGTGGTGATCTTTCCGTCGGCGACGCTCGCCGTACTCGTGCTTGCCGTCAACCTGATCGGTGACTGGCTGCGCGATGCGCTCAATCCGAAACTGAGGTGATCCCATGGCTCTGCTTGAAGTCGAAAATCTCAAGGTCGAATTCCCCACGCGCAAGGGTGTCCTGACCGCCGTCGACAGCGTCTCCTTCTCTGTCGAACAGGGAGAAATCCTCGGTGTGGTCGGCGAGTCGGGTGCTGGAAAGTCGATGACCGGCGCTGCTGTCATCGGCCTGCTCGAGCCACCCGGCCGGATCGGCGGCGGCCAGATCCGCCTCGACGGCAAACGCATCGACAATCTGCCGCCAAGCGAGATGCGCAAGGTTCGCGGGCGCCATATCGGTGCGATCTTTCAGGATCCGCTGACCAGCCTCAACCCGCTGTTTACTGTTGGCGAGCAGTTGGTCGAAACCATCCGGACGCACCTGCCGATGTCTGCGGCTGATGCGCGCAAACGTGCCATCGAGTGGTTGGAGGAAGTCGGGATCCCAGCCCCCGACAAGCGCTTCGACCAATATCCGCATCAGTTCTCCGGCGGCATGCGCCAGAGGGTTGTCATTGCGCTTGCGCTTTGTGCCGAGCCGCGCCTGATCATCGCCGATGAGCCGACGACCGCGCTTGACGTTTCGGTTCAGGCGCAGATCATTGCGCTGTTGAAGCGCGTCTGCCGCGAGCGCAATGCGGCAGTGATCCTGGTGACCCATGACATGGGCGTGATTGCCGAAACGGCAGATCGCGTTGCCGTGATGTATGCCGGGCGCCTGGCCGAAATAGGGCCGGTTGCGCAGGTGCTGCAAAAGCCGAGCCATCCGTATACAGCGGGTTTGATGGGCTCGATCCCGCGTATCGGGCCACGGCCGGACCGGCTGATCCAGATCGAAGGGTCGATGCCGCGCCTGACCGATATTCCGAAAGGCTGCGCCTTCAATCCGCGCTGTCCGAAGGTTTTCGCCAATTGTCATCATATCCGGCCCGAACTGCGGCAGATCGCCGATGGTGCGGCCGCCTGTCTGCTCTACGAAGGGGTGACGCAATGAACGCCATGCCGACAAGTTTGAAAACCGCAGACAATCGCACTCTTTTGTCCGTGAAGGGGCTAAAGAAGCATTTCGCGATGACAAAGCCTTTTCTCAACCGGCTCATCGAGAAGGAGGAGCCACAGTCGGTAAAAGCCGTGGACGGCCTTGATCTCGACATTCCCCGCGGCCAGACGCTAAGCCTTGTCGGCGAATCCGGCTGCGGTAAGTCGACGGTGGCGCGGTTGATCATGGGGCTCTCCACGCCCTCTGGCGGCAACATCACGTTCGATGGCGTCGATATTTCCCGCGCGCCTGCCGGAAGCCCTGCTGCCGTTCGCCAGCGCATGCAGATGATCTTTCAGGATCCCTATGCCAGCCTCAACCCGCGCTGGCGGGTTCGCGACATCATTGCCGAGCCGCTGCGTACCTATGGCCTGAGCGGCTCGCGCGAGGAGGAGCGCCGCGAAGTTGATCGCCTGCTTGAATTCGTCGGCCTGAATGCCAAGGATGGCGACAAGTTCCCGCACGAATTCTCCGGCGGCCAGCGCCAGCGTATTTCAATCGCCCGCGCCATCTCGACCAAGCCGGAGTTCCTAGTCTGCGACGAGCCGACATCAGCGCTCGACGTTTCGGTCCAGGCGCAGATCCTCAATCTGATGCGCGAGATGCAGCGCGAACTGGGGCTCACCTATCTGTTCATCAGTCACGATCTGGCTGTCGTTAACTTCATGTCGGACTGGATCGGCGTCATGTATCTTGGCCGTCTCGTCGAGGTTGCACCCGCAGCGGAACTCTTCAATAATCCGCAGCATCCGTATACGCGGCTGCTGCTCGACACGATCCCTGATCTTGGCATGTCGAAACGTGACCGGACCCCGGCTGCCGGCGAGGTGCCCAATCCGATCAGTCCGCCGCCGGGTTGCCATTTCAACCCGCGCTGCGCGCTTGCCAACGACCGTTGCCGCAGCGAAGCTCCGGTGCTTCGGGCCTATGCAAACGGTGGGCGTGTCTCCTGTCATGCGGCCGAAGAGGGACGCGGACCTGCCGTCGTTCCGGCAGGCATGGAACACTCCATGCAGACAGCACCTTGAGAGGGTATAATGGATTTCGATTTTACCGAATTGCCTGAGAAGGATCGATACCGGCTGCTATGCAGCTTTGTCGGCCCGCGTCCCATCGCGCTGGTGACCACTATCGATGAACATGGGTGCAACAATGCCGCGCCGATGAGCTTCTTCAACGTCTTCTCGCACGAACCGCCCTTGCTGATCCTCGGTATGCAGACCCGCCCCGATGGAACGGCCAAGGATACGGTCGCCAACATCCGGCGCTCGGGCGAGTTCGTCGTCCACATGGTCGATATGTCGATTGCCGAGGAAATGATCGTCACCGGAATCAATTTTCCGAGCGACGTCGATGAGATCGAGTTTGCCGGACTGACCAGCGTGCCGTCTGTCAAACTGGCGGCCCCCCGTATCGAGGAAGCCCCTTGCGCGATGGAGTGCCGGGTGTCGCAAATCCTCGATTATGGACGCCGAACCATCGTCATCGGCGAAGTCGTGCAGATGTATGTGCGCGACGAATGCCTCGATGAACGCGGCCACTATGTCCGCCCGGAGGTCTATCAGCCGATCGCCCGTCTGCATGCCGACAACTATATCGTTGCCGACAATCAGTTCGTGCTCAAGCGCCCGGCCGAGCTCTTACATCACGAAGAAGCTGCCGGTTACGGCGAGCCAAAGCCGGAAAAGGCAAACGCCTGAAAAATCGCGCCGGACGCCCGGCTCCGGCATGACGTAAGTAAAACAGACGAGCGGTGCAGACATGACAGAACTTCTTCTCAAGAACGTCAGGCCCTTCGGCGGCGGCGTGACCGACATCCTCATCCGGGATGGCCGCATTGCCCGGATCGGCCTTGGCGACGCTGGTACGGTCGCAATCGAGGATGGCGGCGGAGCGATCGCCATTCCCGGCCTGATCGAGGCACACGCGCATCTCGACAAGTCGTTGTGGGGCATGGGTTGGCAAGTGCACCAGGCCGGGCCTACGCTGGAAGACAAGATTTCCACCGAGCGCCGCCTGCGCCGCGAATGGAACATCGACCCAGCCCGCCAGTCGGCGCGGCAGGTGGCGCTCGCTGCCTCCCACGGCACGACAGCCATCCGCAGCCATGTCGATATCGATACCGACCAGAAGCTCTGGTGCTTCGAAGGTGTTTCGGCAACGCGACAGCGTTTCCGTGATGTGATGGACATCGAGATCGTTGCCTTCCCGCAATCGGGCCTGATGATCCGGCCCGGCACGCTGGAGCTGATGGACGAGGCGCTTGCCAATGGCGCGGACGTCGTTGGAGGCCTTGATCCATGCGGCATTGACCGCGATCCGAAAGGCCAGCTCGATGCGATCTTCGGCCTTGCCCAGAAGCATGGCAAACCGATCGACATCCATCTGCATGAAGCGGACGATCTCGGTGCTTTTTCGATGGAGATGATCATTGAACGGACCCGCGCGCTCGGCATGCGCGGCAAGGTCACGATCAGCCATGCGTTCTGCCTCGGCATGGCAGACCGGGCTCGGGCAGCCTCCCTTACCGAACAGTTGGCGCGTCAAGACATTGCCATTGCCACCACAGCCCCAGCGTCACGCGCCGTGCCCGCGGCCGCCGAAATGCGCGCCGCCGGTGTCCGTCTCTGCGCCGGCTCAGACGGCATCCGGGATACCTGGGGTCCTTACGGCAATCTCGACATGCTGGAGCGTGCGCTGTTCATCGGCCTGCGCAACAATTTCCGCCACGATGCCGACGTCGAATATGCGCTTCAAATCTGCACTCAGGGCGGCGCCGATGTGATGGAGCTTGAAAGCTACGGCCTGCACGAAGGTGCCTTTGCCGACATCGTCCTGATCGATGCCGAAACCGTGGCCGAGGCGGTCGCCGCCCGTCCGAAACGCAAACTTGTGCTCAAGCGCGGCAAGCCGATCGCCCGTGATGGCCAGGCCCTTTTTTCTGTCGAATGAGAATTTGAATGACCGAAACGCTGCTTCTCACCGCCCGCTGGGTCGTTGGCCACGCCGATGGCCGTCACTGCCTTTACCCAAATGGCGAGGTTGTTGTTTCCGGCGACCGCGTAGCGTTCGTCGGCCATGGCTATGAAGGTCCGGTTGCCCGCCGCATCGATTATGGCAATGCGCTGATCGGCCCAGGCTTCGTTGATCTCGATGCCCTCTCGGACCTCGATACGACGGTACTCGGCTTCGATAATCAGCCGGCGGTGAAGAAGGGCCGCATCTGGCCGGAAACTTACATGGAAAGCGGCCCCTTCGAGATGTATTCCGAAGAGCAGCTGGCATTCCAGAAGCGCTATGCCTTCTCGCGCCTGATCCGCTCAGGCATCACCACGGCACTGCCCATCGCCTCCTTGTTCTACCGCCAATGGGGCGAGACGATTGGTGAGTTTACCGCAGCGGCACAGGCCGCTCGCGATCTCGGTCTGCGTGTCTATCTTGGGCCGGCCTATCGTTCCGGCAATTCGCTGGTGCGCCGCGACGGTTCCATCGACTTTCATTTCGACGAGGATCGTGGCTTCAAGGGTCTCGCCGATGCCGCAGCGTTTTGCCGGACATTCGAGGGGCAAGCGAACGGCCTGGTCCGGACCATGCTGGCGCCGGATCGCATCGAGACCTGTACTCCAGACCTGCTCAAGCGATCGGCCGCCTTTGCGGAAGAACTCGATGTGCCGATCCGGCTGCACTGCTGCCAGTCTCCGTTCGAATACCAGAGTGTATTGAAGCTGCGCGGCATGAGCCCGGCCGAATGGCTCGAGAGCCTCGGTTTCCTGTCGTCGCGCGCTATCCTGCCGCATGGTACCCATGTCAGCGGCCGCAACGGCATCGACCGGCCGGGCAGGGATCTCGAAATCCTGCGCGACGGCGGCGGCACGATCGTCCATTGCCCGCTGGTCTCGGCACGACACGGCAATGCGCTGCAGTCGTTCCGCAAGTACCGCGACATGGGCATTCGCATTGGTCTCGGCACCGACACCTATCCGCCGGATATATTCCTCAACATGCAGGTCGGCATGATGCTCTGCCGCATCGAGGAAGGTGGAACGGAAGGTTGCCGTTCCGAGGATTTTTATGACGCCGCGACCCTTGGCGGCGCCGATGCGCTCAACCGTCCTGATCTCGGCCGGTTGCAGGCTGGATCCGCCGCCGACCTGATCGTCGTCGATTTCGATGATCCATTCATGGGGCAGACCATCGATCCGATCCAGACCTTGATGCTGAATGCTTCGGCGCAGTCCGTACAGACGGTGATGATCGGCGGCCGCTTCGTCATGGAGAACGGCGTCATCCCCGGCGTCGATGATCGCGCCTACCGCAAGCGCGCGCAGGAGCAATTCGAAGACGTCGTTGCCAAATATCCGCTGCGCACGTTCAACCACCCGCCGGTCGCGGAAATCTTTTCGTCGAGTTACCGCAGGATCGATCCAGCCTCTGGCAGTTAACGCCGGCGTCCCTGCCGATGCCGATTTTCGCGTTCGACCCCTTCTGTATACATTCGGTGGGGTTGAGTGCGGTACAAGGCTTGTATTCGTTTTCAGTTTGCGCCATCACGATTATACCTTCCGCCGCGCCGGCGATCGCCAAGCCATCAAACAGATCGGCGGTGGTCATTCGTACCAAGGCTGGGCGAGGGATCGTGTGTGGGACATCATCATGCCAAGCGTGCCGAAAACGGCTCAGAGTGCCGACAATCCAAGCCGTCCGACAGCCGCGCGCAAGCGCTCTGGCCAGACCGACGAACGCATTCACGGCGAGATTTACGCCGCCATTATCAATCATCAGATCCGGCCGGCAATGCCGTTGCAGGAAGACGCGTTGGCGACAGCTTTCGGCGTCAGCCGCACGATCATCCGCAAGGTGCTTCAGCGCCTCGCGCACGAAAAGCTCGTCGATCTCATCCCCAACAAGGGCGCCTTTGTCGCAAAGCCCTCGATAGAGGAGGCCCGGCAGGTCTTTGAGGCGCGGCGCGGCGTCGAATGCATTCTTGTGGCCAAGCTCGCGGCAACTGTCACCGATGACGAGATTGGCAGGTTGGCCAGCCTCTTGGCGGAGGAAGCCGACGCCCTTGCCCGCAACGACCGGAAACGCCGGCTTCAACTGTCCGGGGATTTCCACCTGGAACTGGCGACCCTTGCCGGCAACGCCGTGATGCGCGGGTTCGTGCAGGAACTGGTATCGCGCACGTCGCTGATCATCGCACTCTATGAATCACCCGGCGCCGTGCCGTGTTCCCAAAGCGAACATAGCGATATCATTGACGCATTGAAGCGCAGGGATGGAGCGGCCGCGGCGCGGGTTATGGAACACCATTTGCGCCATATCGAAGCGCAGATCGAGTTGGCCGATCAGCCCTTGCGCGTGGATTTCTCTACGCTTTTCAAGCCGGTCACCTGAAACGGGCGGCGCTTGGCGGTTCAGCTGGCCCGGAGGACGTCGCCGCGCTGAGCCATTCCGGTCGCAGCGCCATAGCCGGAGAGTTTTCCACGATAGATCTTCGGCAGCGGCGGGGCGAGATCACCGCGTTTCGAGGTCTTCAGGCCCATGCCGACGATTGCTTCAGCGAATTTTACAGCTGCCGCGACACCATCGATAACCGGCACCTGCAGCCGTTCTTCGAGATAGCTCGCCAGATCGGCCATTCCCGCACAGCCAAGCACGATTGCCGACGACTGGTCCTCCCGCAGAGCCCGTTCGCATTCGGCAAGGATCGTCGCCCGGGCGTTCGAGTCCGGGTTTTCAAGTTCGAGAACCGGCACATCCGTTGCCCGCACCCGGCGGCAATGATGCTCCATCCCGTATGTGCGCACGAGGTGTTCGGTGATGATGCGGGTACGCTCAAGCGTCGTCACGACGGAGAACCCGGTGGAGACGAATGTGGCGGCGTGCATGGCCGCTTCGGCAATGCCAAAGACGGGCGCATTGGTGATCTCGCGTGCTGCAAGCAAGCCCGGATCACCGAAACAGGCAATCACATAGGCATCTGCCGGCGGCCCTTCAAGGATTTCGTCGATCAGCCCGACAATGCTCATTGCCTCATCGAAATGGCCCTCGATCGAGGCTGCGCCCGACTTGGAGGTCGTTGCTATGATTTCGGTGCGCTCCGCTGCTACCGCACGGGCAGCAGCGCCGATCAGGTCCGTCATCGACGACGTTGTATTCGGATTGATGAGCTTGATCCTCATGACGTCCTCGCTGAATGCACGGTTCGTTCCATGCCTAATTGTATACTATTTTATCCACTATTGGATTTTATGCTGAATTGTCAACTTTCCGCTTGGCGCAACGATACCTTCGCCGCCAAAATGTTAGGTAATGCTGGGTTAAACGGCCTTTTCAACCTTTTGAGCGGGAAGAATTCATTTTAGGTCGCGAGGCCACCGGTAGCCGGCATGCCGCAACGGCATCATTTCTTGGATTCGATTTTGTTGCCAAATCAATTTTAACATTGTACACAATTTCTGCGATCGGGAGGATCGCCGATTGTGGGGTTTCTGCTGGAGGGCGGAAGCATCCTTCGATCGTAACAGCGAAGAAACCACGAGGGAGGGGACTATGAAACAAGGATTTCTGGCGATCTGCGCCGCCGCCACAGCACTTCTGGCAGCCAGCGTCGCGCAGGCGGGAACGCTCGATACCGTAAAGGCCCGCGGCAAGCTGGTCTGCGGCGTGTCGCTCGCCACGCCAGGGTTTGCTGCGCCGGACGACAAGGGCCGGATGCAGGGCTTCGATGCCGACATCTGCCGCTCGGTTGCCGCCGCCGTCTTTGGTGATGGCGACAAGATCGAGTTCGTACCGACGAATATCAACACCCGATTCCAGGCGCTGCAATCCGGCGAGATCGACATGCTGTCGCGCCAGACCACGCAGACCTTTTCTCGCGAAGCCTCACTCGGGCTCGATTTCGGCCCGACGGTGTTTTACGACGGCCAGGGCCTGATGGTTGCCAAGTCACTCGGCGTTTCCAGCGCCAAGGAGCTGACGGACGCTGCCATCTGCACGCTTCCCGGCACGACAACCGCGCAGAATCTCAGCGATTTCTTCCGCACGATCGGCGGCAAGTTCGAGCTGGTGGTGTTCGAAAGCCCCGATGAAAACCGGGCAGCTTTCTTCGCCGGACGTTGCGAAGCGATCTCGTCAGATCGCTCTGACCTCGCATCGATCCGTGCGGTAGCCAATAATCCCGACGACTATCTCGTGCTGCCGGAAACCATCTCGAAGGAGCCGCTTGCGCCCGCCGTCCGTCAGAACGATTCCAACTGGCGCGATATCATGTCCTGGTCGGTCTGGCTGCTGATGGCAGCGGAAGAAAAAGGCATTACTCAGGCCAATGTCGATGAGATGTTGAAAAGCCAGGATCCGGACATCCAGCGCATGCTCGGCGTCACTGATGAACTCGGCGCCATGCTCGGCCTCGACAACAAATGGGGCTACAACGTCATCAAGGCCGTCGGCAATTACGGCGAAATCTTCGAGCGCAGCCTGGGTGAGAAAACGCGGCTTGGGCTGACACGTGGGCCGAACGCGCAGTGGAACGCTGGTGGTCTGGTCTACGCACCGCCATTCCGTTGAGTGCATCGCTCGCGCGCATGAAGCGCGCGAGCTTTCTCCCGTTCGGCAAAATAGCGGCGAGTTTTCATGAGCTTCCTGAATGATATGCGTTTCCGCGCTTTCTGCTATCAGATCGGCGCGATCGGTCTGGTTGTTGCGGCGGCATGGACCATGTTTGCGACAGCGAGCGACAATCTTGCAAAGCAGAACATTGCCACCGGTTTCGGCTTCCTGGCGCGGCAGGCCGGTTTCGTCATCAGCGAAACGGCGATTGCCTACCAGCCGACCGACAGCATCGGCCGGGCAATCCTGGTCGGCATCGTCAACACGGTCAAGGTCTCGCTGCTTGCCGCGATCCTCGGCACCATCCTGGGGCTCTTCGTCGGCGTGGCCCGCATGTCGCGCAATCCGCTTTTGGCGCGTTTGGCACTTGCCTATGTCGAGGTGCTGCGAAACGTCCCGCTGCTGCTCTATCTCTTCCTCTGGTATTCGCTGATCATCATGGTGTTTCCGCCAGTCAAGCAGGCGCTCAACATCCTGCCTGGTGTCTACCTATCCAACAGCGGGCTGGTTCTTCCCGCGGTGTTCCTGGAAAGCGGCGCTGCGATCTTCGCATTGTTCATCTGTGCCGGTATCGCAGCGGCGATCCTGATCCGGCGCATAAGCCAGCAACGGCGGGTCGCGACCGGAAAGTCCAACCACGGCATGGCCTTTGCCTGCCTCGCACTGGTATTGCCGCCCCTCATTCTCTGGGCACTGGGCCTTGTTTCCTTCGGTTGGGATATTCCGCAGGCCGGCAGGTTCCGGCTGACCGGTGGCCTGCATGTACGGCCGGAATTCGTTGCCTTGCTGTTCGGGCTTCTTCTGAGTGTGTCCGCCAGCGTTGCCGAAATCGTGCGGGCCGGCATCCAGGCCATCGGGCCGGGACAGTGGGAGGCTGCCGCAGCACTTGGACTTCATCGTTCACGGGTGATGCGTCTGGTCGTGTTGCCGCAGGCCCTGCGCCTGATCATTCCGCCTCTGACCAACACCTACCTGACCGTCTTCAAGAACAGCTCGCTGGCGATTGCCATCGGCTATCCGGATCTGGTGATGGTGTCCAACACCGTCATGAATCAGACGGGGCAGGCGATCGAGACCATCGCCATCTTCATGGGTGTCTATCTCGGCCTGTCGATCACCATTTCGCTGGCGATGAACTGGTACAATGCGCGTGTTGCGCTGAAGGTGCGCTGATGGCCGAAACTCAAGCTCTTCCGTTGCCGGTCGGCGCTGCCAAGCCGCCCGCGCGGCGTTCTGGATGGGCCAAGGCCTATTTCGGCACGCCGCTGAATTCCATGATCAGCCTTGTCTCGATGGCTACGATCTTTTTCCTGGGCAAGCTGGCGTTTGGCTGGCTGGTGGTCAATGCCGTCTTTTCCGGCGATGGCGCAGCCTGCAAGGCCAGCAGCGGTGCGTGCTGGCCATTTCTTGCCGAAAAACTCCGCTACATGATCTTCGGCTTCTATCCGTTCGAAGAGCAATGGCGGCCGCTTTTGGCACTGATGCTGTTTCTGACGAGCTGCCTGATCTCGATGATACCCCGCTTCTGGAGCCGGGCGCTGCTGTATGCGTGGCTGCTTGTGGTTCTGCCGATGCTCTATGTCCTGATGGCGGGTGGGGTCTTTGGCCTGTCGCCGGTACCGACGTCGAGCTGGGGTGGCTTGCCGCTGTCGTTCATGCTCTCTTTCATCGGGCTGGTCTGCGCCCTGCCGCTCGGCATCGGGCTTGCACTTGCGCGCGCCTCAAGCCTGCCGGCGATCCGCGTTCTTGCGGTCGGCTTCATCGAGATCGTCCGCGGCGTTCCCTTGATCAGCATCCTGTTCATGGCAACGGTAATGCTGCCCTTGTTCATGCCGGAGGGTGTGACCATCGACAAGCTTCTGCGCGCGCAGGTCGCCATCATCATCTTTGCCGCCGCCTATATCGCCGAAATCGTTCGCGGCGGCCTGCAGGATGTTCCAGAAGGCCAGTTCGAAGCGGGATCATCGCTTGGCCTGTCCTACTGGCAGGTGATGCGAAAAATCGTCCTGCCGCAGGCCTTGAAGGAAGTCATACCGCCGATGGTCGGGCTGTTCATCGGCTTTTTCCAGGATACGACGCTTGTCACCATCGTCGGCCTGCTCGATTTTCTCGACACCGTACGCTCGGCGCTACGGGATCCCGAATGGCAAGGCATTGCCGTTCTCGAAGGTTATGTCTTCGCCGCCGCAGTCTATTTCACCTTCAGCGCCCTGATGGGCCTGTACAGCCGCTTCCTCGAACAGCATTTCAGGGTCACCCATGGCTAACGATATTCATGTCATCCGCAACGCAAGCACGATCGTCGGTTATGACGAAAACCGGAAAGGACATGCCTATATCGCTGATGGCGACATAGCCTTCGATACCGGTGGGTTCATCCATGTCGGCGGCCGGTATGAGGGTGCGTTCACGCACGAAATGTCCGGCAAGGACAAAATGGTGCTGCCCGGGTTCGTCAACGTGCACTGCCATTCCGGTGAGGAACCGATCTCCAAAGGCCTGTTTGAAGATGAGGGCACGGCTGCTCTCTGGGGCAACGCTCTTTATGAATATTCCAACCTGATCGAGATCAGCGACAGTGCGGTCGAGGCCTCGTTGACACTGATGCTGGGGGATCTGATGCGCAGCGGCGTTACGACCCTTGTCGATATTGCCGGCCCGCATGACAGCTGGCTGCCGACCTTGGCAAAGAGCGGCGCCCGCGCCTATGTGGCACCTGGCTTCCGCGAAGCCGCATGGCACGTCGAAGACAGCCGCCGCCTTGATCTCACGTGGGACAAGGGCAGGGGCCGCGAGGCGTTTGCCCGGGCGCTGGAGGTTGTCGATACGGCCCGCGCGCATCCGTCCGGCAGGCTGGGCGGTATCGTCTCGCCCTCGCAGGTCGAGACATGCTCCGCCGAACTGTTGCAGGCAGCGGCAGAGGCAGCCAGAACGCGCAATGTGCCCATTACTGTGCACGCGGCCCAGACGATGGCCGAGCATGAAGAACTAATGCGCCGCACAGGCCTGACCGCGGTCCAGTACCTTGACGAGTTGGGCGTGCTTGGCGAGGACCTCATCATCGGACACTGCATCTTTGTCGACGGCCATTCCTGGACGCGGCAGCGGACCGATACCGATCTTAACCTACTCGCTCAACGGGGTGCCACGGTCGCGCATTGCCCGGTGACCTTTTCGCGCAGCGGCATGGTGCTGCAATCGCTCGGCCGCTACCGCCGCCGCGGCGTCAATGTGGGGCTTGGAACCGACAGCTATCCATTCAACATGCTGGAGGAAATGCGCCAGGCAATGATCTGCTCGCGCATTGCCGGCCGTTCGGTCTTCGACGTCGGCACAGCGGATGTGTTCGAGGCCGCCACGCTTTCCGGAGCACGTGCGCTCGGCCGACGCGATATCGGCCGGATAGCACTGGGGGCCAAGGCCGATTTCCTGTTGGTCGACCTGAAGCATTCGGCCATGCAGCCCGTTTACGATCCCTTGCGCAACCTTTTGCACTGTGCTGCAGAACGGGCGATTGAGGCTGTTTATGTGGATGGCCGGGCAGTGGTCGAAGCGGGCAAGGCACTTCATCTCGATTATGATGGCGCGGTGGCAGAACTGCAGGAAGCACAGGATTTCGCGGTTAGACACCTTCAAGCAAATGACCCGGCTGGTCGGTCGAGCAGTCTGCTCGCAAGACGATCACTCCCGGCAATGTAAAACACGGTACATTGCAACCTGCTTGACCACAGGTCTTACACACTGCAATTCACTGGTCGAGCAGGTTTTCCCGCCAGGACATTTCATCGATCCGGTCCTGGCGCGTGGGGTTCATTTTCGCATTGAACCGCCGTTGGCTGAGAATACCGTAAGCGATGGCGATGCCACAGACTGCGAGCGCTGCCATCAGTGCTATGATCCACGTTACGCTTGCCATTTTCCGTCTCCTCCGGATGGCAAAACGCGGCAAGTGTGCTCAAAGTTCCAAAAAACCGGAATACCAGTCAACCATAGGGCAGCATTTCGCTATGGACCTTCGTGGGCGGCTCGACAGCACTGGTTGAAACGGGGCGGTAAAACGCGTTGTGTATAAGCAGGAGGGCCGTCAAAAAGAACGCGGTGACCATCAAGAGCAAGACGTCACGGGCCGTCATCGCCGTTCACCCTCTTTGCCGATGGCAAACGGTACCAGGACCAAAGGATCGTCCCATCCCAAGTTATCTTGATCGCAGATAAGCGGCGCCCAAGTGCCGCGATTCAGGCTTGTAAGGCCAAGCGCAAAACGATTGTCGTCCATCGCAAATCTCCTCTATCGCGAGAACACGATGGACCGTTAAAAGTTCCCTGCTGTTCGACGTTGCGAACGCCGATGACAGTCGGGGACATTACCCAGTGAATTATTTTGGTATCGAAGAGGTGATTTCGCCCGACACGCCGTCATGTGCGGCTGGCGTGCCATAATGGGCCATCGCGAAATTCAGCGTGAACATCGCAACGACCGTAAATGCGATGACAGCGAGCGTAATTCCTTTGTCCGTGTTCATATCCTGATCCCTTCGCGAGCAACTGCAACGCTTTGAAAGCCGGGATCAGGCTATTGTGCGGCACGGAAACTGCTGTTCCACCAGTGACACTCATCATGGTAAATGGCGAGTTAAAACAGAGCCATTTGGCATAAAAAAGCAGTCAGGATTGCGGTAAAGGAGAGAGCAGGAGGGGCAACGGCGTCTGGGTGAGGCGGCGGTCTACCTCGCCAGGGTAGACGCGATCTTGGCGCTAGATGGCGGCGCCTATGCAGGTTGGGCTTCGGCTTCCACAGCGAACCCTGCATCCACCTGCCCTCCGTGCCGTTTTTGGATAAGGGCATATCGCCGAAGCCGACAATGCAGGCAGAGAACCACGCCGCCCTTGTAAGGGCAACGTGGTGATGGACCGGTTTTGTCACATGTCAGACGCGACGAAAGGACCTGACTGGAAAAACCTTACTCGACCCGGGCGAGTGCCGATCCGGCATTCACGTAGGCGCCTTCTGCAGCCTTGATGCGCAGCACGCCGGAGCGCGCCGAGAGGATCTGCGTTTCCATCTTCATCGCTTCCATCACGGCAACCAGGTCGCCCTCTTTCACAGTGTCGCCGTCGTTACATTTCCAGGCCTGCAACGTGCCCGAAATGGGAGCTGCGACAGTGCAGGCGTCCTCGACATTCGTCGTTGCTGCCGGACCGGACTCCTGTCCTTTCAAGCCGCCGAGACCGGCGAGCAGCGCGGCGGGAATGCCGAGCGCATGGCGTTTGCCGTCGATCTCGACATGAGTGCGGATCAGCGATGTGTCGGCACCCGGAGCGGGCCGGGTTTCGGCTGCCAGGGTGTCTGCGAAATCGGTCTCGATCCAGCGCGTATGAACCTTGAAACCATCTTCGCCGATGAAGTCAGGGGCCTCCATCGCGGCGCGGTGGAACGGCAGGACCGTCGCGATGCCTTCGATCTTGAACTCCTTGAGCGCGCGGCGGGCGCGCGTCATCGCCTGCTCGCGGGTGGCGCCGGTGACGATCAGCTTGGCCATCAGCGAATCGAATGTGCCGGGAATGGTCGAGCCGGAAACGACGCCACTGTCGAGCCGCACGCCGGGGCCGGATGGAGCGTCGAATGTCGTAATGGTGCCGGGCGTCGGCAGGAAGCCGCGGCCGGGATCTTCGGCATTGATGCGGAACTCGATCGAATGGCCGCGCGGGGCAGGCGTCTCGGTGACCAGCAGCGGCAGGCCGTCGGCGATGCGGAACTGTTCGATGACCAGATCGATGCCGGTGGTTTCTTCGGTGACGGGATGTTCGACCTGCAGGCGGGTATTGACCTCGAGGAAGGAGATCGTGCCATCGACGCCGAGCAGAAATTCGACCGTACCGGCGCCGGAATAGCCGGCGGCGGCGCAAATCTTTTTTGCGGCATCGTGGATCGACTGGCGCTGTGCGTCGCTGAGGAAGGGGGCAGGGGCCTCTTCGATGAGCTTCTGGTTGCGCCGTTGCAGCGAACAATCGCGGGTGCCAAGCACCAGGACGTTACCGTGTTTGTCGGCGATCACCTGTGCCTCGATATGGCGCGGACGGTCGAGGAAACGTTCGAGGAAACATTCGCCGCGGCCAAAGGCGGCCTTGGCTTCACGCACGGCCGACTCGTAGAATTCGGCAATGTCTTCCATTTTCCAGGCGACCTTGATCCCTCGCCCACCACCGCCGTGGGCGGCCTTGATCGCGACCGGAAGGCCGAATTTTTCGGCAAAGGCAATGACCTCCGCTGCCGTTTCGACAGGGCCGTCGCTGCCGGCCACCAAGGGCGCACCGACGCTCTTGGCGATCCGCCGTGCTTCCACCTTGTCGCCGAGCGCTTCGATGACATGCGGATCGGGGCCGATCCAGATCAGGCCGGCATCGATCACGGCGCGGGCAAATTCGGCGCGTTCGGAGAGAAAGCCATAACCGGGATGAACGGCGTCGGCTCCGGAGCGCTTGGCAATGCCGATCAGTTTTTCGATATCGAGATAGGTTTCCGCCGGCCGGCTGCCGGAAAGCCCATAGGCTTCGTCGGCCAGTTGCACGAACAGCGCGTCCATGTCCGGATCGGCATACACAGCAACCGAGCCAATGCCATGATCGCGGCAGGCGCGGATGATGCGGACGGCGATTTCGCCACGGTTGGCAATCAGCACTTTTTTCATGGGTTCTATCCTCATTGTCTTTGTCCGGCCGGGCGTGGCGATATCAGGCTTTGGCAGGTTTGATATCGGCGAAGGCCGTCACGGGCCGGAAACGAATCTTTGCATTGACCGGAATCTGTCCGGCGAGATCGAGATGGTATTCGGCGACGGTACCGATGACCGGATAGCCACCCGTCAGCGGATGGTCGGCGAGGAACAGCACCGGCTGGCCACTATGCGGCACCTGGATGGCGCCGGTGGCCGTGCCTTCGCTCGGCAGCTCGTCCTTGTCCTTGCGCTCGAGCGGCATGTCGCCAGACAGGCGGATACCGACGCGGTTGGACTGTGGCGTCATCGTCCAGAGCTGTCCGCAAAGTGTGGCGATCCCGGCTTCGGTGAACCAGTCGCTGCGCGGCCCCATCACCACGTCGAGCGTCACGGTCTCACCCGAGGCCGGATGCTCGAAGGCCGGCGCTTCGGTGAGCGAGACAGGCGCCAAGCCCTTCGTTCCGGTCTCGATAGCCAGCACGGCGCCCGAGGTCACTTGGTCCGGCCCGACGATGGCGAGCGTATCGGTCGACGCACTGCCAAGCACCGGCTGGACGGCAAAGCCGCCACGGATTGCGAGATAGCTGCGCATGCCCTTCGGTGCCTGGCCGAGCGTCACGACGTCGCCGGACTCCAGTGGGATCGGCTGATAGGTCTCAGCCTCCTGCACGCGGCCGGAAACGTCGCGAATGCGGATAGGGCAGGGGGCGCCGGTGAGACCCAGCACCGCGCGGCCGGTGACCTCGAACGAGAAACCGCCGAGCGTGATCTCGAGACAGGCGAAATCTGTTGGGTTTCCGACGACGCGATTGGCGGCCTTGAGAGCGCCAAGGTCGAGCGCGCCGGAGGCCGAGACGCCCTGGCCGGTCTGGCCGAACCGGCCGAGATCCTGAAACAGCGCCGGCATGGGTGCAGCCAGCACCTTCAGCGTCAACGCGTCGGCTGCCTGGGGCGCCACTGGCTCTGCAGACGGTTTGGCGGCCGTTGTGGAGGTCGTCGCCTTGGCCTTCGAGAGATCGGTGAAACGCACCCGGTAACCCGGCTGAAACAGCGCCGGCGGATCACGCGACAAGTCCCACATCTTTTCCGGCGTCGTGCCGATGATCTGCCAGCCGCCGGGGCTCGCCTGCGGGTAGACGCCGGAGAAGGCGCCAGCCAGAGCAACGGAGCCTGCCGGTATTTTCGTACGCGGGCTCTGGCGGCGCGGCACCTGCAGGGCTGGATCGCCGCCGACGAGATAGCCAAAGCCAGGCGCAAAACCGCAGAAAGCGACAGTGAATTCGCTTTCGGTGTGGCGGCGAATGACCTCCTCTACCGAGAGGCCGGTCAGCCCAGCCACATCCGCCAGATCTTCGCCATTATAGTTGACGGGGATTTCGACGCATTTGTCGGATGGCGCAATGCGGGCGGAGAGGTCGCGGGTGGCGATTGCGCCGGCAAGACTTTCAGCCGTCTGCCGTTCCGGACGGAAACGGATCATCAGGGTGCGGGCAGCTGGCACCATGTCTTCGATGCCGTCAACCGGATCGGCTTCAAGCGAGGCAAATAGCGCCAGCGTCTCGTCGAGATCGGCGAGTTCGACAAGCAGGACTGTCAGGCTGACGGGCAGAAAACGCATCGGAACCTCAGGCGTGATAAGCGGAATCAGGAATATCGGTGATGAACATATGACCCGGTGCATGGGTGATGGCAAACGGGACACCGGACGCCATGACGGCTGCCTGCGGGGTGACGCCGCAAGCCCAGAAGACGGGGATTTCACCGGGCTCGATACGCACCGGATCACCGAATTCTGGCTGAGCGAGATCCCGGATGCCGATCTCTTCCGGGGCGCCTATATGCACGGGCGCGCCATGCACCGAGGGGAAGCGGCCGGAAATCGTCGCCGCATCGGCAACGCGCGAAGCGGGGATCGGTCGCATCGACACGACCATGTTGCCATGTAGGCGTCCGGCCGGACGGCAAGGCGTATTGGTCAGATACATCGGCACATTGGACTTGTCGGTGATGTGGCGGATCTCGATACCGGCTTCCGCCATTGGTGTCTCGAAAGTGAAGCTGCAGCCGATCAGAAAGCTGACGAGATCGGGATATTCGGCCCAGGCTGCGCGCGCATCGGGGGTTTCTTCGGCCAGCTTGCCATTGCGCCAAATGCGGTAGAGCGGAATGTCGGTGCGCAGGTCGGCGCCGGGGGCCAGCAGGGTGGCATGCGAGCCGGGATCGGAGACATCGAGAACCGGGCACGCCTTCGGATTGCGCTGCGCATACAGTAGGAAATCGAAGGCCCAGTCCCGTGGCAGGACGATCATGTTGGCTTGAGTGAAACCGGGCGCGATGCCGGATGTCGGTTCGACTGCGCCTGCGCGATAACGCTCGCGGGCGATGCGCGCCTGTTCGGCATTCACGTGGCGAAGATGGTCTATCGCGATCATTGTGTTCCTCCCAAAATGTCGATCAGGCCGGCAGAAATGACTGGACGGTGATGCCGCCTGCCTCGAAGGCACGGCGGATTTCCTGCGCAATGGCAACGGCGCCTGGGCTGTCGCCATGGACGCAGATCGACTGCGCGTCGATCTTGATGGTCGAACCGTCGATTGCTTCCAGCGTGCCCTCATGGGCAAGCTGCAGCATGCGGCGGGCGATCAGTTGCGTATCGTGCAGCACGGAACCTTGTTCACGACGCGAAACGAGCTGTCCGTCCGGCGTATAGGCGCGATCGGCAAAGGCTTCGGCGACGGTCTTCAGGCCGGATTCTTGAGCCAGCGCTAGGATCGGGGCATTGGCGAGGCCCATCAAGACGAGTGTGGGATCGATGGCCTTGATGGCATCGATCACGGCCTGCCCCTGCTTCGGGTCATGGGCGATACGGTTGTAGAGGGCGCCATGCGGCTTGACATAGCCGACGGTCACGCCGGCGGCTGCGGCCATGCCCTTCAGGGCGCCGATCTGGTAGATGACGTCGGCGATCAGTTCGCCGCTGGTCACATCCATGTCGCGCCGGCCGAAGCCGACGCGATCGGGATAGGAGACATGCGCACCGATCGAAACACCCTTTTCAGCTGCGGCCTTGACGGTCTTCCAGATACCGGCGGGGTCGCCGGCATGGAAGCCGCAGGCGACATTGGCGCTGGAAACGATGGCGAGCATCGTTTCGTCGTCGCCCATGCGCCATGCGCCATAGCTTTCACCGAGATCGCTGTTCAGGTCGATGGCAGTCATGTTTATCCTCCTCAGACGGCTGGCGACAACAGGGCGAAGATCGGGCCGATCGACTTGTAGCCCATGTACCAGGTGAGCGCGCAAGCCAGGACACCGAGCACCAGCAGCCAGCGCGGATAACGGTAGCCGGCCATGAGGTCCGACCGTGCCCAGGCGGCGTAGATGAAGATCGACAGGCCGATGGGCAGGATCAGGCCGTTGAGGCCGCCAACGAAGACCAGCATCTGCGCCGGAGGCGTGGTGATGATCACGTAGAAGAACAGCGAGACGGCGATGAAGATCACGGTCGCGATGTTGCGGGCGCGTTCGCTGATGTCCTTCTTGAAGACGGTGATGAACGATACCGAGGTATAGGCTGCGCCGATCACCGAGGTGATGGCGGCAAACCACAGAACGGCACCGAAGATGCGGTATCCGGTTTCGCCTGCGGCCGCCTGGAAGGCCTGCGCGGCCGGGTTGGCGCCCTTGCCGGATACGTCGATGACGACACCGCTGGCGACCACGCCGAGAATGGCGAGGAACAGCACGTAGCGCATCAGGCCGGTGACGGCGATGCCGGTCAAGGCTGCCTGATTGACGGCGCCGAGGTTCTCGATGCCGACCGTGCCCTTATCGAGCAGGCGATGAGCGCCGGAATAGGTGATGTAGCCGCCGACCGTGCCGCCGACGATGGTGGTGATCGTGGCGAAATCGATGGTGGAGGGCAGGAACGTCTGGAACAGCGCATCGCCGACCGGTGGGGCCGAGACGATCGCGACATAGAGCGTCAGCAGGATCATCAGGACGCCGGCAACAACGATCAGCCGGTCGATGGCAACGCCTGCGCGCTTCGAGCTGAAGATGCCGATGGCGATCAGTGCGCTGATGGCGCCGCCCCATTTTGGATCAAGGCCGATCATGGCGTTGAGGCCGAGGCCCGAGCCACCGATATTGCCGATGTTGAAGAACAGGCCGCCGACGATGACGAGAACGGCCAGCAGGTAACCGGTGCCGGGGATGGCAGCATTGGCAATGTCGGATGCGCGCATCTTGGTGAGCGTCACGATCCGCCAGATATTCAGCTGCACAATGAAATCGATGAGAATTGACGCGAGGATCGCGAAAGCGAAAGCGGCGCCAAGCTTGCTTGTGAACGTGGCTGTCTGGGTGATGAAACCCGGGCCGATGGCGGATGTCGCCATCAGAAAGATTGCTGCGACGAGTGCGGCGCGGCGCGACTTGGCCGACATGCCGGGCGTTGCCGCTTTGTTGGGTGAGATAGCTGACTGTTCCATGAACCCTCTCTGTTATTTAAGGCGCCCGCAAACTCACCGGGGTTGGCCCATATCAATTTTATTGACAGTCGCAACCTTGCCGCATTTCACAATTCTGTCAATATTGTTCAACGACTATTATTTCATCGTTCTATCATATTGTTGAAATGTTGAGCCTTTCATATTTGAAGGGGGAGCAAATATGCTTCTCTGACGTGCTGTTTGGGTTCGTTTTCGACGTGGGGCGGCGCCGTTTTGGTGTTGATGAGGACAGAGCCGGATGACGGAAACGCACCGTGAGAGCCGCAAAGCATACTCCTATCCATGTGTTCGCCCCAGACCCCATTTCCAAGGGAAGAAAACCACGATATCGGTCAACCATGAGATGCTCACTGCTTCGAATGAAAGACATGTATGACTGACCAGGACATGACATCCGCACTCGCGCCCCGCCTGGCGGAAGCGATCCGTAACAAGTTGATCGCTGGCGAACTCAAGCCCGGCCATCGCCTGTCGGAAGTGAAGTTGAGCGCAGATCTGCAGGTTTCCCGCAATTCGCTACGCGAGGCATTCCGGCTTTTGACCAAGGAAGGTCTTTTGCGGCATGAGCCGAACCGTGGCGTCTTCGTTGCCATTCCCAGCATGGCCTCGATCATCGATATCTACCGGGTGCGCCGCGTTATCGAGTGCCGTGCGGTGGCCCAGGCCTACCCAAAGCATCCCGCAGTCGGCCGCATGCGCGCTGCAGTCGAAGAGGCGCGTGCAGCCAGCATCAAGAGCGATTGGGGCACGGTCGGCAGCGCCAACATGGTCTTCCATGCGGCGATCGTCGATCTCGCCGACAGCGAGCGCCTCAACGTGTTCTATCTCCAGATCGCTGCGGAGCTGCGCCTGAGTTTCGGGCTTCTTGATAGTCCAGAACTTCTGCATGCACCTTATATCGAGCTGAACGCCGCCATCGTCGAAAAGCTCGATGCCGGCGAGATGCAGGAAGCCGCCGCGGCGCTGGAGGCCTATCTTTTGCAATCGGAACGCACCGTCCTTGCTGCCTTCTCGCGCATTCCAGACAAGGGAAAAGCCTGAACCGCGCAGCTGTTCCGAAATCGACCACACTTGATCCAGATCGGGATTGTTTGCCTGTCTATCAACGTCGCTTGATGGTTTCGTGCGCTTCTGCCCAATCGAGGATGGGGGGATCCAGCGGCCTGCTGTAGCTTGGGTGCACTGCGGCATCGCTTTCTTTTTCTGTTGCCGCAGGCAATTGCCAGCATGCCAGACAGGAGATGATCATGCGAAAAACCGTTTTGAATGCCGTTGGGCAAACTCTGTTCTACAGTGACAGTTCGACCGGATTTTTCTCCGCAACCGGCGCTGGCCCGGTGCTGAAGGGAACGGCGGGCAATGATTCCATGTGGGGTGACAGCGCCGTCAACGTCACGATGGCGGGCGGCACGGGCGACGACATCTATTATCTCTATTCGGCGATCAACCGCGCCCATGAGGCGGCAGGTGAGGGGATCGACACGATCAGCACCTGGATGAGCTTCACCCTGCCGGAGAATTTCGAGAACCTGATCGTCACCGGCGATCTACGCTATGCCTTCGGAAACGCCGGCGACAACATCATCAAGGGTGCGTCCGGCCGTCAGACCCTGGACGGCCGAGGCGGCAATGATGTGCTTACCGGCGGTTCAGGCGCGGATACCTTCATTTTCACCAAGGGGAATGGCAGCGACCTGATCACGGACTTCGAAGCCGCTGATATTGTTCGGCTGAATGACTATTCGCTGACATCCTTTGATCAGGTTCTCGCGCATGCAACGCAGGACGGCGCGCATCTCAGGCTTGATCTCGGCGATGGTGAGAACCTGGTGTTTGCCGATACGGCCAAGGCCGATCTGAGTGCGAACCGGTTCGAACTGAGCCTTGACCGTTCCGCCCTGACGCAGACATTCGGCGACAATTTCGATACGCTCCGGCTGATGAATGGGACGCAGGGTGTCTGGGAGGCAAAATACTGGTGGGCGCCGGAGAAGGGCGCCACATTAACGGGCAATGGCGAACTTCAATGGTACGTCAATCCCCGTTATGCGCCGACATCCGACAGCAATCCGTTTTCCGTCAGCGACGGCGTGCTGACGATCACGGCGGAGAAAACGCCTGACGCGATCAGCGCCGAGGTCAGCGGGTACGACTACACATCCGGCATGCTGACGACGCACGCCTCCTTCTCGCAGACCTATGGTTATTTCGAAATCCGCGCCGACATGCCGGAGGATAAAGGCGTATGGCCGGCTTTCTGGCTGCTTCCGGAAGACGGCTCCTGGCCGCCGGAACTGGATGTCGTCGAAATGCGTGGCCAGGATCCCAATACCGTGCATGTGACGGTTCATTCGAACGAAACCGGGAAGAAAACGTCTGTTGCCACCGCCGTCAGCGTCTCCGATACGCAAGGGTTTCACACCTATGGCGTCCTGTGGCAGAAGGAGGAAATTGTCTGGTACATCGATGATGTTGCCGTTGCACGCGCCGATACGCCATCCGATATGCACAAGCCGATGTATATGCTGGTCAATCTTGCGGTCGGCGGCATGGCTGGCGCGCCTGCGAACGGATTGCCCGACGGTTCGGAGATGAAGATCGACTATATCCGTGCCTATACGCTGGACGATCTGGCCTGACCTCAGCCCTGATGACGTTTCGACGCAGTTGGCATCATTCTTCTGACTCGGTGCCAGCTGCCTTGAAACGCTCCTCGAACTCGCGCCGGAGGCTGCGCCTTACTTGTGCAGCACGTTCACGGCGTTTGGCGACGCCGGTTTTTGGGCTATAGGCGGGCACATTGGTCGGGCGCCCCTCGGCATCGACGGCAACCATCGTGAAATAGCAGGAGTTGGTATGCCGTCGCTCACCGGTGCGGATGGTTTCCGCCTCGACCCGGATGCCGACCTCCATCGATGTGCGGCCGGCATAGTTGATCGAAGCGCGAAACGTCACCAGTTCGCCGACATGGATCGGCTGACGGAAGACAACCTGATCGACCGACAGCGTCACGGCATATTCCTGCGAGAAACGGGATGCGCAGGAAAAGGCGACACGGTCGAGAAGGTTGAGCAGCGCACCACCATGAACCTTGCCGCTGAAATTGGCCATGTCGGGCGTCATCAGGACGACCATCTCGAGTTGGCTCGTGTCATGACCCGTTTCCAAAATGCGCCCCCGTTATATTTCCCGAAATTCGTGCCGATTATCTACAACGAACCAGCGCTGATCAACCCAACCGCCTCAGGCGTGCGCTCACAACCGCTTATTTCGGTGTGTCGGCCGGTTGGCGGATATGCAGGGCGATAAGCCGTTTCAGCTCTTCCGCATTCCGTGCTTCCAGTGCATCGATCATCATGTGATGCTCGCGGCCGGATTTCTCGATCCGTGCACGCGTCCGCCATTGCGAAACGGGAGCTGACGACGTGCGCTGGCGAATTTCCGAGACCAAGTCGACCAGGGCCTGATTGCCGCCCAGCAGCAGCAATTCGCGATGAAAGGCCAGGTTGGCCTCGTAATGCTCCAGAATTGTTCCCGTCAGCGTCATTTCGTCAAAGTATCTCGCAAGCCCGCGCAAAGTGGCGATGCTGTCGGAGGTTGCGTTGGCGACCATCATGTCAGCAACGGCCGTCTCGAGTATGACGCGGATATCACCGACTTCCCTCGCATTGCGGTCGTCCGGTTGATAGACGTGGTAGCCGCGATTGGGCACGTGCGCGACCAGCCGCTTCTGCGACAGGCGATCGAGCGCGCGGCGGACTTCCGGCCTTGTGCAGTCATATCGCCGCTCCAGGTCGATCTGCTTCAGCCAGGTGCCGGCAGGCAGCATGCCCGTCAGGATGTCTTGAAGCACAAGTTCGGTCACGTCCCGCTCTTCGGGGCCGACAGCCGTTTCACTTTGAACTTCGCTCATGAATTCTTCCTGTTGTCCTGGATCGGCGCCGTATGCCCGATCCGTGGTTTTCTTTGTAACCGAGTCTCGGCAAATGCCACGCAGATGGCTCGGATTAAAATTATTCATTGGCGGCAGTTGCGCAATTTATTTTTGTATCATAAATTGGCGCCAATATTGGTAACTATAAGACAAGCGAGTCCCCAACGCCATGAAAAACTCCGATTCCGTCTGGGGCTTCGTAGAAGCGAAACGTGAGGCTTTCTTCACGCTCAGCGACCGTGTCTGGGATGTGCCGGAAACGAACTACGAGGAATTTTCCGCCTGCGAGGAGCATGCGCGATTGCTGACGCAGGAGGGTTTCCGCGTCGAACGCAATGTGGCGGGTCTCCCCACGGCCGTCATGGGCGAAGCCGGCGAAGGCGGCCCGGTGATTGCCATTCTTGGCGAGTTCGATGCCTTGCCGGGCCTGAGCCAGGAAGCCGGGATCGCGGAGGAGCGGCCGCTCATCTCCGGCGGCAACGGCCATGGCTGCGGTCACAACCTTCTGGGTTCCGGTTCGATGATGGCGGCCGCCGCGGTCAAGGATTTTCTGGCAGCCAACGGCCTGAAGGGCCGGGTGCGCTATTATGGCTGCCCCGCCGAAGAGGGCGGCTCGTCCAAGGGTTTCATGGTCCGGGCCGGGGTTTTCGATGACGTCGATATTGCCATCTCCTGGCATCCGGCGGCATTTTCCGGTGTCAACAACCCGATATCGCTCGCCTGCAACGAGCTGAATTTCCATTTCAGCGGCCGCGCATCGCATGCCTCTGCGACGCCGCATCTTGGCCGCAGCGCCCTTGACGCGGTCGAACTCATGAATGTCGGCGTCAACTACATGCGCGAGCATATGCCCTCGTCGGCGCGGGTTCATTACGCCGTCACCGATGCGGGCGGAGCCGCGCCGAATGTGGTCCAGGCCCGCGCGACGGTACGCTACCTGATCCGGGCTCGGACGCTGGGCGAGTTGCTTGGCCTTGTCGAGCGCGTCAAGAAAATCGCCGATGGCGCCGCCTTGATGACCGAAACGACGGTACGCAGCGAAGTCGTCAGCGGCGACGCCAATCTCGTTGGCAATACGCCGCTGGAGGAATGCATGTATGCCAATCTCCAGCGTCTCGGCCCACCTGATTTTGATGCAACAGACAACGATACTGCATTGAAATTCCAGCGGACATTCTCGCCGGAAGACATTGCGGCATCCTATGCTCGCTTCGGCATCAAGCCGAAGAAGGGGCAGGCGCTTTGCGATCTGGTCTATCCGCTCGGCAGCGGCGACGGCTCGATCGTCGGCTCGACCGATGTCGGTACCGTCAGCTGGGTCGTGCCGACGGTGCAGATGCGCGGCGCAACCTATGCCATCGGCACACCCGGCCATTCCTGGCAACTGGTGGCGCAAGGCAAGCTGCCGGCCGCACACAAGGGCATGGAATACGCGGCCAAGGTGATGGCGAGCACAGCACTTGACCTGATCGCCAATCCGGCGCTGATCGAGGCTGCCAAGGCGGATCATCGGGAGCGCCTCGACGGCAATCCGTTCGTCAATCCTATTCCCGACGGCGTTTCACCGCCACTGCCGGAGAGCCCCAATGGCCGCTAAGCCGTCCCTTAAAGGCAGCGCCGTCTGCCAGTTTTCCGCAAGGGGGGCGCCATGACCCAGCCGGGATTTTTTGATCTGCTGAGTTTTGGCCCGGATGGCTGGGCAAAGGCGCTGATGGCTGGCGCCTGGATGACGATCCTGATCGCGCTGTCCGGCTATACGATCGGTGCCATCATCGGCACATTCGGCGCCTGGGCGAAGATTTCCGGCGGCAAGACACTGCGTGTTGCCGCCGATGCCTATACGACCGTCTTGCGCGGCATACCGGACCTTCTCGTCATCTATCTGCTCTATTTCGGCGGAAGCGCCGCGATCACCTCAATCGGCAGGCTCTTTGGCGCTGACGGGTTCATCAGCTTCCCCGGTTTTCTCGCAGGCGCGCTTGCGGTTGGCATCACGTCCGGCGCGCAGCACACGGAAGTGTTTCGTGGTGCCTTCAAGGCGGTTCATCGCGGCGAGATCGAGGCGGCAATTGCCTGCGGCATGTCGCGTTCGCTGCGCTTCCAGCGCATCATTGCACCGCTCACCTTGCGCCATGCGCTGCCGGGTCTCGGCAATGTCTGGCAGGTCGTGTTGAAGGAATCGGCTCTGGTCTCCATCACCGGCGTGGTCGAACTTCTGCGCCAGTCGCAGATCGGTGCCGGCTCAACCGGTCTACCCTTCGATTTCTACCTGATCGCCGGCCTGATCTATCTCGCCATCTCGACCGTCTCCAGCATCGCCATGCGGCAGGCAGAGCGTCATTTCAGCCGCGGTGTGAGGAGAGGCTGATGGATTGGGAATTTACACAGGAAACGTTTGTCAGCCTCGTTTCGGCCCTGCCGCTGACCCTGTCGCTTGCTGCCACCGCAATCGCCCTTGGCGCCATATTGGCGCTGGCTCTGGCGCTTGCGCGCACCTCGGGCATTCTGGTTCTCGACTGGTTTGCGCGCGCCTATGTCTTCGTCTTTCGCGGTACACCGCTGCTCGTCCAGATCTTCCTGATCTATTATGGCCTCAGCCAGTTTCCCGCCGTTCGCCACAGCATCTTCTGGCCGGTCCTGCGCGACGCCTACTGGTGCGCGGTGATGGCGCTCAGCCTCAACACCGCCGCCTATGCCAGCGAAATCATCCGCGGTGGGCTGCTGTCGGTTCCGCATGGACAGGTCGAGGCGGCGCGTGCCTGCGGCATGCCGCGATTGATGGTCTTCCGCCGTATCGTCCTGCCTCTGGCGATCCGCCAGGCGTTGCCGGGTTACGGCAACGAGATGATCTCGATGATCAAGGCGACGTCGCTCGCTTCCATCATCACCATCATGGAAGTCACCGGGGTTGCTGCCCGGATCATCTCCGAGACCTACCGCGCCATCGAAGTGTTCGTCGTGGCGGGCTTCATCTACCTGGCGATCAATTTCCTTCTGACGCGCCTGGTCCAGTTGGTCGAATTCAAGCTCAGCCCGCATTTGCGGCAACCGGAAAACGCCGCCCAAATGGCTATTGCAGGAGATGCGCGATGAACCTTCCCTTGTCTGCGGTGGAAGCACCGGCGCTGAGCGTCAAGGATCTGCACAAGAGTTTTGGGCCGATCGAGGTCCTCAAGGGGATTTCGCTCGACGCGAGGGAAGGCGAGGTCGTGTCGATCCTCGGTTCGTCCGGCTCTGGAAAATCGACCTTCCTGCGCTGCATCAACATGCTGGAAACACCGGATTCCGGCACCGTGACGGTGGGCGGCGAAACCATCAAAATGGTGCCCGCCCGCCATGGTAAGAGCAAACCGGCCGATATCGCCCAGGTGGACCGTGTCCGCTCGAGGCTCGGCATGGTGTTCCAGAGCTTCAATCTGTGGACCCACAAGACCATTCTCGAAAACGTCATCGAGGCGCCGGTGCACGTGCAGAAAAGGCCGCGCAAGGAGTGCATCGAGGAAGCCGAAGCGCTGCTTGCCAAGGTTGGCATTGCCGACAAGCGCAATCAGTATCCGTCTCATCTCTCCGGCGGCCAGCAGCAGCGGGCGGCGATTGCCCGTGCGCTGGCCATGCGGCCGGACGTCATGCTTTTCGACGAGCCGACATCGGCGCTCGATCCCGAACTTGTCGGCGAGGTGCTGCGGGTCATGCGGTCACTCGCCGAAGAGGGGCGCACCATGCTGATCGTCACCCACGAGATGGGTTTCGCCCGCGACGTCTCCAGCCGGGTGATCTTCCTGCACAAGGGGCTGGTCGAGGAAGACGGCAGCCCGAAGGACGTCTTCGAAAACTCCAGATCCGACCGTTTCCGGCGATTCATCAAGGGATGAATGCTGCGACACTTCCAACATCCGATCAAAAAAGGGGAATGCAACAATGAGAACCATCAGATCAATCTTCAAGGCGGCCTGCTTTTCGGCGCTGATGCTGGCATCGACCAGTGCGCATGCGGAAGAAAAGAAATGGACGCATGTGACGATTGCGACCGAAGGCGCCTTCAAACCCTACAACTTCACCAAGCCAGACGGCACGCTCGACGGTTATGAGATCGAGCTGACGAAATATCTCTGCGCCCATATGAAGGTGGAGTGTGAAGTTGTCGTCCAGAATTTCGACGGCATGATCCCGGCGCTGAATGCAGGAAAATTCGATGCGATCATTTCCGGCATGTCGGCGACCGAAAAGCGCGAGAAAGTCATCGACTTCAGCAATTCCTACGGCTCAACCGGCCAAGCATTTGCAACGCTGAAATTAAGCCCGCTGGCCACCATGCCATCGAAGGGAGAGGTTTTCTCGCTGGCCTCCAACGAAGCTGGCGCCCTGAAAATCCTTGAGACGATCAAGCCTGAGCTTCAGGGCAAGATCATCGGCGTGCAGATTGCGTCGACCGGCGCCTCTTTCGTCGACAAATATCTGAAGGGCGTGGTTGAGGTTCGCGAATACAAGACGACCGAGGAGCACGATCTCGATCTGGCCGCCGGCCGCGTCGATCTTGTCATGGCGTCGATGGCGTACCTGACGACGGCATCGGAAAAGCCCGGCAACGAAGACATGACGACGGCCGGCCCGCGCTTCCAGGGCGGGTTCCTCGGACGTGGCAGCTCGGTCGGCCTGCGAAAGACCGACCCGGAACTGAAGGCGATGTTCAATGCCGCGATCGAAGCCGCCAAGGCCGACGGCACGATCAAGACGCTGTCGGAAAAATGGTTCGGGTTCGACGTTACGCCGCTGTAAGGTGCAATTAGCAGTGTAGCCGCTATTGCGATGGCGGCTACACTATGCGCCGCAAGGATAGAGAGGCGGGCCGATCAAGGACTGCCGAGTATCACCGTCTCGCCATCCGCGGGGATCACAAGCCGCGAGGGCGCGATACCCTGATCCATTGCGGCGTGGCGCAGATCCTGGCGGGTGATCGTGGCGTGATCGAGTGCTTCCATATGGGTGGCGATGACGATTGCGTCCGGCGCTGCCTCGCACACCGCGACCGTCTCCAAGGCGTCCATGACAATGAGGTCGCCATCCCAGCGCGCGCCGCAGGAGTGGGTAATGATGATATCGGGCTTGGTGTCGCCGATCACAGCCGCCACCGGCGGGTAAAGCACCGTATCGCCAGCCCAGTAGATCGAAGGCTCGCCCGCCGCCTCGAGGCTGAACCCCATGACCGAGCCCATCAGTTCGACCACCGGCCCAAGGCCGTGGCTGCCGTCGCGGCGCGTCAGCGTCAGGCCCTCCCACGTTGCACTGCCGGTCAAGGGCGTCACGTTGGTAAACCCGGCCTCGCGAATCGTTGCCTCATCGCCTGGCTGACAGAAAAGCGGCAAATGTTTCGGCACGCGCTGCATGGCAACGCTATCGAAATGGTCGTCATGCAGATGCGATACAATCACCAGCTCGACGCCATCCAGAATATCCTCGATCCCGGCCGGAAGCTCCACCATCGGATTGGGCGACCGGCCGGTAAACGATGGAAGACTGTGTTTCGGCGCCAGGTAGGGATCAACCAGAACGGTGCGTCCGGCATAGTCGAGCTTTAACGTGGCATTGCGGATCAACTGGAGTTTCATTCGGGTTTCCTGACGAAGGACTGGCGGAAAAATCAACGCCCATCGTCACGAATGCAGTGATAAAATCAATCCCGAAAACGGCCGATGCCGGCCTTCTCGGCTAGCCGCAGCGCGATCTCTTCCCAGGTCTCTATGTTGTACTCGTCGGTCTCCTTAGGAAATTTGGCGATCGAGAGATGTCCATGTTGATCGATGACCGACGCTTTCGGCCGCGCGCCGCCGAGGGAAGAGCCGGGGCGAAGATGAGTTGAAGGTCCTCGTCCGTCTCTTCGTCCCAGGATCGTTTGGTGATTCCGAGCAGCCGCCCCATATTCCCGCCAATTGGCGACGACGAACCAATTAATCGATAAGCCATTGATATCCCTGATGACGCTAACACTCGAAGCATGCCTCCACGCTTGGGAGCGATGTATGCGGATATCAAGCGACATCGATCTAAGCACGGAGATAACCAGGTCGGTCGCGGTAAAACAGTCACCAGGATCAGAACCGGAATATCGCTTATACCTGCGACGACACATTTTCGCTGGTATCGTTGGTTTCCGCCGGCCTCGGCATCGGGTTTGCCCCGAAATGGACAGGTGATCTCCCGAACCGTAATGGGGCGTTGCGGAAAGTGCGGGGCGTTGACTTCAAATTAGGCTCGGGATTGCGCGGAAATCTGAGGATTCGACCACGTCACGCAACGACATTGTCGATATTGCACGGTCGCTTGCCCGGCACGCACGCTAGAAACGGATGCCATCCAACATCTGCTTTCAACCAATTGATAATGCAAAATTATCTGACATTATTTGGTGAGCACGGGCGGTTTAAACCGCACCATGCAAAAATTAGCCCAGCCACGGATCGACGATGATCACGCTGGTTCCCGCGAAATCCTTGACATTGCGGGTGACAATGTGAGCCCATGGACAAGGGCCGTCGCCGCAATCAAAGTATCAACTTCATTGCGCTGATCGGGAATGTGCAGATGGGCGCAACGTGTCGCGACGGCATCGTCGATGGCAATGATCCGGCCGGCAAATTCAGGCCGTAAATGGTTGTCGAGCCAGGTGCGTAACCGGGCGCCTTGCCGCGCGTCGCGACGCTGTACGCCAAGAATACCGCGCTCAAGCTCCAGGATGGTGATTGCCGATAGGAAGAAGGAGGCCGCATCTTCCCGACCGACCCAGGCGACGACATTGGCGTCGGCCTTGCCGTCACCGATTTTTCGAAGTTCCGAGACAACATTGGTATCAAGCAGATAGGTCAAGACAGATCCACCGGGCGCGAAACGATCTCAACGCGCTCGGGCGAGAAATCGATCTCGGAAAGCCCAGGCATATACAGCGCCTCAACCAGGCTTCGGCGCTTGCCGGACAGACGATTGAAGTCGTCATACGTCATCAGCACGTGCGACGGCTTGCCCCGGTCGGTGATGATCACAGGTCCATTTTGCGCCGCTTTCTTGGCGCTGCTGACATCATGATTGAGTTCACGGCTTGTAAGGATGGACATGTCGAAACACTCCGATGTAGGTATGTACCTACATGTAGCATGGATCGTGGCAGGCACAAGCCTCGACGGAGGTGGAGAAGGCCAAAGGAATGGAGCGGCGGACCGCTCCATTCCAAGTTATTCTGATCGCTACGCCGCTTCCCAGACCTGGTTCAATATCTTGGCAGCCAAGGCCGCCTTGTCCTGTGGCAGGAATCGGCCGTAGTGCTGCTGCACCACATCCGGTGTATCCTGGATCGCGTAGCTCGCCCGTTCGTATGAGCCGGTCTCAAGCTTCTTTAGATCGTCCAACATGCCGCGGTGGGCGGATGACATGGCGGTCGGGATGGTGGCCTTGGCCTTGCCCTCGCCATGGCCTTCAACTCGTCAGATGTCTTTTGCGGTCGGCCAGCATCCGTTGTGCAAATGCCTTCGTCTTCTACCCCGACCGTTCCAGGGCGAGCTTGCTGGATTCAATCTCGAACATGTCGCTGCTGGCAGCTTCCAGCACGAAGTCCTCGGTCTTCCGCGCGACGCTCATGACAGAGTTGACGCCGGTCATTTCGGTGGTGGACTGAGCCAAGGCTGCGGATCCGACCGTTGCCAGATCGGATACTCCTGTTGTTGATCGCCCCTAAACCAACGCAATGCCATCGCGTTCCGACAGGTGGAACAATTTCAAGTTCCTATGGTTTTCAGGGCGTGCAGGAGAGGTGTGATGGTAGCCAATGACATTTTGAATGAAGATGTTTCGGATTTCGCGACCCGGCTTGAGGCGATGACGAGTGATGAGGTCTTTGCCGCGATGAGCGCGCTGGAAGGCCATAGCGAAGACGACGCCAGTGATCGGGACGATACCTTTTCACGAATTACGCTCGTGGAAGAAGAAATTGAACGGCGCTTCCCCGGGCAGATGTTGACGCCCTACCGCGACTGGAAAAAACAGCAGCCTTTAATGTCGTAATCCCCTCGTGCAGACAACGATAAACGAACTGCCTACGGATCGGAAATGGACAACGAGCAACACTCAATATCACGAACCCTTGGGGTCACTGCCGATTTCGATGCGGCGCTTGAGGTTCGGCGTCGCATCGATTTCCTAAGCCGCTATTTGCGGCAGGCGTCATGCCGAAGCTTCGTTCTCGGGATAAGTGGCGGCGTCGACTCTCTTGCTGCCGGCCTCCTGGCGCAAACCGCGGTTTCGGAACTTCGAGCCGATGGTTACGATGCCGGGTTCATTGCAGTTCGACTGCCGTATGGTGTTCAGGCCGACGAGACAGACGCGCAGAAATCTCTCGGAGTCATCGGCCCGGACCGTATCGTCACAATTGATATCAAGCCAGCAGCGGACGCCATGCTGGACGCGGTGGTTGCTGAGGGAGAGGATCTGGTTGAGCCGGATCGCAAACACTTTCATCTGGGCAACATCAAAGCACGCCAGCGAATGATCGCGCAGTACGCGCTGGCTGGGTCAACCAGAGGATTGGTGATCGGGACTGATCAGGCGGCCGAAGCTCTCATGGGGTTCTTCACAAAGTTCGGCGATGGGGCCGCTGACGTTTTGCCACTTGCCGGCCTTACCAAACGACGGGTGAGAGCCTTAGCTGACCACATGGGTGCTCCTCGGGAACTGATATTCAAGGTGCCGACTGCTGATCTCGAGTCTGACGCGCCGCTTCGTCCCGATGAAGAGGTCTACGGCGTCACCTACGACGAGATCGATGATTTCCTGGAAGGGAAGGCGGTCACTGAACCCGCACGGCAGCGTATTCTCGGGGCGTATCGGGCGAGCGGGCACAAACGCGCCCTGCCCATGGCGCCGATCGGCGAACCGGCGGAGTGAAGCTTTGCCCGTCATGGGGAACCACCCGTCTGTGATGATGGTTCTCGTCGGACGGAGGAGATGATGAAAGACAGTCACTGGATTCACTTGTGCATTGACATGCAGCGAATGTTTGCAGAGGAGACGCCCTGGCATGTCCCATGGATGAGGGACGTCTCGCCTCAGGTACAGGAAGTCGCGCAGCGTTATCCGCAGCGCACGGTGTTCACGCGTTTCGTGCCGCCCAAGCGAGCAGATGATATGCCAGGCATGTGGCGCAGCTACTACCAGAAATGGGACAACATGACCCTGGATCGACTGGGACCGGACAAGGTCGATCTCGTCCCGTCATTGAAGGCCTTGGTTCCGCCCGCCCGGATCTTCGACAAGATGACGTACTCGCCGTGGATCACAGGCGAGCTTCACCGCGTCCTGGCGGGGGAGGGTGTTGAAATACTGGCGATCTCCGGCGGGGAGACCGACGTGTGTGTCTTGGCTGCAGCTCTCGGAGCAATCGACCTTGGCTATAGAGTTTTCCTACTCAAGGACGCCGTCTGTAGTGGTGCCGACGAAACCCATGACGCTTCACTCGAGCTTTTGGGAGATCGGTTCTCGGCGCAATTGGAAATCGCCTCAACGGAGGATTTTCTCAGCCAGATATGACAACGGCGTGCAAATTTCCAGCACCATCGGGAGAGTTCGTCGATCTTACTTGGGCAACAGCGACCCGGCAGGGCGCACTTGATGATAGGGCACCCGGTCTGACGGCCCAGTGCGGGGAGGATTTTAACACTACTTACTGTCGCGACCCTGAAGGAAATGAACATTGATTTGTCCACAGTCCTGAGAAGTGTGGGCGAGATTTGTCCACAGTCCTGGGAAGTGTGGGCGACCGCGGCGCTGCCCCAGCACAGTCGCTGCAATGGAGATAGAGGAGAAGATATCATAACGGTAGGATGTTGAGCAAAGATCACGCCCCGCCTTATCAAGTTTCCTGCGGTTCCTTTCAATGGACAAAAGAGGTGGCGAACGGAACTAAACATTCGCGCCGCCCTCCCGCTGCGGCGGCTCACGTTGCTACGATACTGGAGGTTTGCTGGACGTATCCATCCGAGCAGGGCCGCAGGATTTTGGGCGCCGCGCGTGGTAACGTCGGTTGATGGAGATCGATGAGGACAAGATCGACGATGCCGTTTTGGCGCTGTTATGGCTGACGCTGCATAACGAGCGTTGTGCTTGCATAACGAGCGTTGTGCTTCCAGAGCTGGTTGCGCG
>NZ_LMCZ01000009.1:0-209610 GCF_001424965.1 Rhizobium sp. Root1204 | reverse complement strand
CTTGCAATTACCCATAAGTAGCTGACTCGTTTACAAAAAGCTTTCGCTGAAATCTTGAATCGAAAGAATCACTTGTGATTCTGTGTCGAGCACCTGATTCTTTTAAGGCGGTGCTTTATGTCGGTTCGAGACGATGTGATGGCTGATAATGACAGCCATTGGAGCAAGCAGGAAATAGACGCGGGGTCTTTCAAGGATGCTCGCCTTGGCCGACGCTGCACAGAACTTTTACGACAGCTTGGAGAGCATATGGGCGGCTCCATTCCTTTCGCCTGCCAGGACTGGGCCAACACAAAAGCCGCTTATCGGTTTTTCTCCAACCCGAATGTTGAGGAAGGCGATATCCTCAACGGCCATTTCGCCGCGACCGCTCAACGCTACGATGCTTCCAAAGGTCCGATCTTGGTGCTGCAGGACACGACCGAGTTTACCTATCAGCGCCGAAATTCGCATGCAGTTGGCTTTACGAAGAGCGTCAACAGTGGCCGTGACAAACAGGAGCGGTTGCGCCACCATACGGTCTGCGGGATATTGATGCATTCGAGCCTTGCGGTGACCTTGGATGGGCTGCCCTTAGGGTTGGCCGCCGTCAAGTTCTGGAGCCGCGACAAGTTCAAGGGTACGGCTCAGCTCAAACGCAAGATCAATCCGACACGTGTTCCGATCGAAACCAAGGAAAGCATCCGTTGGCTCGAAAATCTGCGCCAATCCGTCGGGCTTCTCGGTCAGCCAGACCGATGCATTCATGTAGGCGATCGTGAAAGTGATATCTACGAACTCTACTGCCTGACCAAGGAGCTTGGCACACACTTCGTCGTACGCACCGTCGTCGACCGGCTGGCTGGCAACGGGGATCACACGATATCGGCTGAAATGCGCGATGTTGAAACTGTCGGCCGGCATCTCATCGAAGTTCGCGCCGATACCGATGAGGTCACCAAAGTCCACCTGGATATCCGATTCAAACGGATCCGGGTGCTGCCGCCCATCGGCAAGAAGAAGCGATATCCTGCTTTGGACCTTACCGTCGTCCACGCGGTGGAGCCCAACCCTCCGGCCGGCCGCAAGCGTATCGAGTGGAAGCTACTGACCGATCTTGAGGTGAATAGCTGCGAGGAGGCAGTCGAAAAAATCAAATGGTACGCGATGCGCTGGAAGATTGAGGTCTTCCATAAGATCCTCAAGTCCGGTTGCCGGGCTGAAGACGCAAGATTACGAACGGCCGACCGACTGGTAAACCTCGTCGCCGTGTTCTGCATCATGAGCTGGAGAGTGCTCTGGTTGACGATGCTCGCGCGCACTGCGCCCGAAACACCACCAACCGCGGCTCTCACCGAACAGGAAATTGAAATCCTCGATCAAATGGTCAGCAACGCAGGCAACCGGCAGGCTACGCTGGGATCGCTAAACTTCTATCTCATCAAACTCGCTCGCTTGGGTGGTTACCTTGCAAGAACATCAGATCCGCCTCCGGGAAATACGGTCGTCTGGCGCGGCCTCAGCCGGCTGACCGACATTCGCCTCGGAACCGAAATGGCAGCGACACTCAAATGTGGGTAATTGCAAGCNCCGGGAAATACGGTCGTCTGGCGCGGCCTCAGCCGGCTGACCGACATTCGCCTCGGAACCGAAATGGCAGCGACACTCAAATGTGGGTAATTGCAAGCTTCACCGTGGGCTTACCGCCCTCTCACCGGAAGCGTTACTGCACGCGGCTTCCACGACCATTTCCGTTAAATGCGCAAAACCGATTCGAGCCCTAAATAGGGCCGGCGCACTGGCAACCGCCAACTCCATTACATTGAGCAATCGGCTTATGTACTGGGCCATCCGCTTTTCTGCGGCGGTAACGGATGAGTTAGCGAGTATCATCATGACGAGACCGTACATGCGCCGGTAACTATGTGGCTGACGAGCTTCCCGGAGCCATTCAATTCGATCGATTTCCATGCGTCCCCCAAATGTGAAGAGGGGAAACGGTAGAGGCTCTCGATAGTTTNGGCTGACGAGCTTCCCGGAGCCATTCAATTCGATCGATTTCCATGCGTCCCCCAAATGTGAAGAGGGGAAACGGTAGAGGCTCTCGATAGTTTCAGAAGACGGCGTCGAAAGGTAAATGATCAATTAAAGTTGCCAGAGGCGCGGCGCCAGATTTCAGTGAGTGCGATCGACTGTCTGTCGCCCTCGTTGCTTGCCTTTGATTGACATCAGGAAGACAATCACTGGCGTCCACGCCGGACTGGCTGGCCCTGCGCTCCATTAAAGGAGAAAATCATGAAGCTCAAATATACGGTGACAGCGATCGCTATTGCGCTTGCGACTTTGACGATTTCGGCGTGTCAGACTGGGCCAAACTACGATAATCGCCCTTCCTACAGTGGCAACGAGCATGGCGGCGGCAACAGCGGTGGCGGTCGTTCCGGGTACTAGCCTGCCCCGATTTCATCGGCTTCGCTTTACATCAGTTTCCCAAACGGTTGCCTACCGGAAGCTCTACCCCGACTGATTGTCGTGCTTTTATTGCCGGCAAAAGCCCTAGCCGACATTCGTACATTCGAATAGACTAATGCTGCCTAACCAAAACTATGGGATGTATACCCCACCAGCCCGGAGTGACAACATGGCAGAGATAAGCATCGATGACGTTCAAAGACTTGCCAGGCTATCGGAGGAAGTCCGGGGGCGTCTGGCCGAAATTTCGATGATTTTGTCCAGAGCGACTGGAGATCCTAATGTCGAAAAGGGAACCATCCGCGGCTTCACTCCCAAAAGAGTGTAGAACAAGAAGGCCAGCAACCGAAGTGGCGACTGGATGGAAATAATGGACGTGGATGGTGTCGAGGCCTGCTACGGCGTCATAAACGGCAAACCATTCGCTGAAAGCCCTTGTGGGGGCTAAAGATAATTGATCCTTCCGCGCCTCTGTTCGAGTGCGAGGCTAGTGAGAAGGAAAGCGATCTCGGATTCCTGGCGCCCGGTCAGTCGAGCGAGTGAGGTTTCATCAAGGCCCTTGCCTGCTACCGCGACGTAGCCGATCGGGTCGTGCGCTGACGCGATGCAGAGCATCCGCATCCAAAGCCCCTGTGCCGAAAGGGAGCAGAGGCGTACGGCAAGGGCGATTTCCCAATCCTGCCAGAAGAATTTTGACCAGACGACGCCACTCATCGGACCACCATTTCGTGGCTCACTTCACTCCCCGGAACAAAAGGTTCTGATGCCGGTTTCTCGCGCGGAGAGATTCTGGGAGAAGTAAGATGCACCCGAACGAAATCTGCAATCCAACCGAGATCCAATGGCAACCCGTGATCGTGAAACTGCGCGGTGGCGGTGAGAGGACGATATGCGGCCCCCTCCAGGGTTTCGAAATCTTGAGCCTGCACATGGTCAGCCCGAATAGCAACATCTGCGCGAATGCCGCCCGGTGCTGTCGTCTGGCATTGGAGCGGAAGATACCGCCGGAACAGGCGAGACAAGCCTTCATCGCCGCGACGATGGATCAAGAGTTGAGAGCGAACTAGGCTCATACTGCCTCTCCAAACTTGCCTGCTTCATCGCCCCACGTTGAGCGGTTCGTCCGGCTGAAGAGTTCCAGCCTCGTCGCGTTGGGCATGAGCTTCTCAGCGACGCTGTAGGCTCCTTCAGGCTTCTCGGAGTGCGATCGGATCAGGCCGGTGAAGCCGGAACGGGCGTTTTGGGCCGTGCGAGGACTACCGCGCGTTCCAATGAGGAAAGGCTCGTCGGAACGCGCAAGATGTAACCGGTGCCAAAATTAGACCTTTCCGTGCTTGGTCGTCTTCAGCCATGGCCGGCGGTCTTGAAGGCGAACCCCTACGAGGTCATTGTCTCGATCGCTTGCGGCAGGATAAGGTTGACTGCCCACAGTCAGAGCAACGTATCTGGCGCAGCGAGGTCAAGGATCGGCATCGCATTGATCTCGTCGTTCGGCATGGTCTTGTAATGCGCTTGAGCAGACTTCCTCTCAAATCCGCCATGATGAAGTCGAAGCTGTGGGGCTCTAGGTCACTGAACGGCCATGTATCTTGGAAGAGCCTCATGTCGCTGCTCCAAATTCTTTCTTAGCGTTTCGTTTGTAGCGTTCTTGCCTCAGCGCTTTCGGGGCGAAAGGTCTTCGGAAATGGAAGAATTCAAGTGGAGCGACGGTGTTGTGATCCAACTCAGCTTTCGAGGCCCGCAGCGCTTTGTTAGCGACACCAGAAAAGCCACCGAAATTCTTCTTTTCCAGTGGCCAGTAAGTGGGGGCCAAGCCCTTTTTGCTGCTAAGGAAGCCTGTCGTGACGTGATGTTGAGAAAACAGCCCCCTGATTACGCGCGTGCAGCTTTTATCGCCGCCGCCCACGAGGCCGGGCTGAACATTCAAGTCGGATCGTGATTGCCGGGCAACGGCTCCCAGCATTCCTTTGAAACTACGACCAGATCCCCGCTTCATGCCGCCGCCGATCTGCGTTCGAGCGCTTTCACATATGCCGCACGGATTTCCTCGAGCCGAGCGATGTCGTATTCCTTCGTGGCAATCTCGTTTTCAGGACGAGGCCTCTTTGCTCCCTGCCATGATCCTCAAGCCATAGGCTTGCGCTGGCGATACGGCGGTCGAGTCAGCCGATCATCTCCGTAGGTTCGACATTGCTGCCCTCTCCGTAGGAACCTATTGGCCGGACACAGGTTAAACAACATCAACCAAGGAGAATTGACCATGACCCTTCCGGTAAATCCCGGCCCAGACCTGCCCGGCCCGACCCCGCCCGTTCCGCCAATCGATGTTCCGGATCCTGCGCCGGGCGATACCAATCCGGATCGTGTTCCCGACGACAAGCCAGGGCCGGAGCCGGACGAGCCGAGCATCCGTGACGTTTTGACCGATCTGAGCTAGCCATCACTCTGCAGCCACCCGATATTCGACGAGGTGTTGGGAGTTGGCAGCGTCGAGGGCGCGGGCTACCGGCGGAGATACGAAACTGCCGACTCAAGGGACTCCACATCCGTCATAAACCCGCGTTTCTGGCCTTTCTGGCTGCAAAACGGATCATTTCGGTCGAAATTAATTGGAGCTCTTCCATCTCGGCTGGAAAGACGAGCAACAATTGGCAACGGGGCCGATCGCGATGACCCACGGGGCAATTTTCACTGAACTTTGATGCAGGTTTATGATAGCCGCAACCAACGCAACACAGCCCCCCGCTGCCAAATGCTTTGGTGCTCAAATTCAGCGGACGCCCTACCACGTCTGCGGTGAGAGCGTCGAAGTCATTTGTGAGATATCGTTATTTGCGGATGATCGTCTGAAATGTTAGATTCCGTTGCGCGCGATCGTTTGCACTTTCCAATAAAAACCGGATGAATATTCTATCACCTGAAAGCGGCACGGCGTTTGGTCGCGCTACTTGTGCGGCTGGTTTCCAACTGGGCGGCGCCTCCCTCACACGGCCTTGAAACCGCCGCCGGACGTCCCATATCCCATTGCAGAACTCGCCCGCGGCATTAGACCACGGATGTACTGGCACTTGCTGTGTGGCGATGATGGAAGGTCGGTGCGAATCTCGCCCGGCCTTTTTCTTTGCAATTGCCTCACCCAGCCCCGCAAGAAAATCATCCGCACATGTCCAACACCACCGATTTCATCGCCGAACTGATCAAAGCTGCCAACGAACTCGATCGCTTGCCGACCTTCGAGGTCAGTTGCCTGCTCGATCGATCGGTGGATACAATCCGTGACATGCGCGAGCAGACTGGGGTGGAGCAATCCGCTCTCGGCCGTGACGTGGTGATCTACTTGCAAACGTCATCTGCGAGGGCAAAGGGTTTGCCGGAAGACCAGGCCCGCGATGCACTGCTCGATGCGGCCGAAACTATACAGACGCTGAAGATGGTGCTGGATGCCAAAGATGAGGTTTTGAGGGGCGAGTGATAACCGAAAGCCCGCCTTGAATGGCGTTTTATTGTAGCAACCGTACCGGAATCGCGGAATCCGGCCTTCCCTATTGGATGAACTCACTTATTGTTGCGGCGGGCGGCCCTCCCACTCTCTGGGCTGCCACTTCCCTGCATCTGCTGTGAGCCAATCCCAGAAGCAGTTTTGCCCCGCCCTTCCCGGCGGGGTTTTTTCTTGCCGGCTCGACAGGCGACACAAACCTACGCCACTCGTCCCGCTTAGCGTTGGAAGTTGCCCATCAAATCCAGGCTCAAATGTTCCCCTCAAAGTTGATCAGATCGACAGAAAATGCTATTTATTCCCGTCGCAAAGGCGGATGCGACATGGAAGCTGGCTGCTCGCTATGCGCTGCGGCTGGCTTCCATCTGGTTGCCAAACTGGATTGTCGCTCTATTCTGGCTTGATGCCCAAGCGCTTCCCAGAGTTCATTCTTCTTGCGCTGATTTTCCTCGCTGTCGGCATCGCACTGACGGCGTTCATTGGTCCGTTTTTAAGAATGCTCGGCTTGCCTTCTTGACTCCGGCCACCTCTGGAACATAAGCAGAACAATAAGGAAAACATTACCGAGTTATGCACCGCCTATCCACAGGATATGCGCAAGAAACAATGACCGACTACCAGCCCAAATACCAATGGCACCGCACCGAGCTAGACGAGAACGACCCGCCAAGGGATACCGACTGGATCGGCATCGACGGTGAATTAATGATCGGCCGTATCCGAAAAGAGATGCACGGACCGACCAAGGGGAAATGGCACTGGGCTGCTTGGTTCCCGAAAACCCATATCGGAACCCTGCCGATGCCGAACGCTGGCTGCGCTCCCACAGCCCGACTTGCCACGCAGAAGGTTGAGGAACGATGGGATCTGTGTCTGCGGGTGATGGCGCCGCGTGACCCGCAAGGCAGGGGATCATGAGCGACGAGAGATTGATTTACCCGAACTCGCCGGTGCATTTCGAACACTGGTGCGGGCACGTGGGCTGCAAGCGCTGGGGATCGTTCGGGAAGGATCGCCGCGGCGTTATTGAGTGGCGGTGCAGCGAGCACGTGGCGGCCGACTATTGGGCAGCAGCGACGCCAGGGCGCAATTAAACTGACCCGAAAACACGGACGTCTCCCACCCCCAAAAATATCGAGGCGTATTAAATTCTTTATTGCTTCCGGACGAGATCAGATTTTTAATTCAAGGTTGTTGAAACGCCTAGGGTCATGGAAGGAGACCTTAATGGACGCCAGAACAACCAGATCAATTCTTATTCTTGAAGATGAGCCTCTCATCGCTTTGGATCATGACCTCCATGTGAGGCAAGCTGGTTTTACGCAGATCACGATGTTTTCCTCGTGTTCCGCAGCGCTCGAATGGCTCAAGTCTAATTCCCCTACAATCGCCCTACTGGATGTCCGTCTCCGAGATGGCCCGTGTTCCGACGTTGCGACAATCTTGAGGAACAAGGGCGTTCCATTTGTCGTTTGTTCTGGCTCAAGTCAGGAGGACGCGGATCCGGTTTTTACGGAAGCCGTTTGGGTTTCAAAGCCCTGTCTGCCAGAAGATTTAATCACTGCTCTCACTCGGGCCAAAGAAAAGGTGGCCGGCTACTTGTAGGAGGCATGAAATGGAAGTGCTGAAACCGAAACGCAAGCGCGGCCCTTCTCCATACGGAAATTTCGACCAGTCCAAGGCTATAGCTGAGGACACGATCCGGGAACATCGCGAAGCGGAGGCCCGGAAAACACAGCGTCTCAGGGAGATGCGCCTAGCCAGAAACGCAGGGGACGAGGCCTCCACCCCGCCACCGTCTCCAACTGACGCGAAATAAAGCGCCACAAGTACTCGTTAATCTGATTGTGGCGCAATATCGGGATGGCAAAGCGACCTCCCAAATCCATAGACCTTCGCACCGAACCCGATCTGCCGCTGAAGAGTCGGGCGCGCAAAACCCGAGACGCCAACCAGCCCCGCCTTCCCTTCGACCCCATGCCAGATCGAATAGAGCCCTCTCTGGCGTTACTGGCTGGCAAACCGCCAAAGGGCGACGACTGGGCATTCGAAATCGAATGGGATGGATACCGGCTGGCAATCGACGTCGAGCCGACAAAGGTCAGGATACTGACCCGAGGCGGCCACGACTGGACGACGCGCTTCTCGGGCTTAGAGAAAGCCGCCAGAGACCTCGGCGCCACTATGATCTTGGATGGGGAAGCGGTCGTTCTTGACGACCAGGGCCGGTCAGATTACAGAAATTATTCAACCGTATAATAATTTCNCGGCCACGACTGGACGACGCGCTTCTCGGGCTTAGAGAAAGCCGCCAGAGACCTCGGCGCCACTATGATCTTGGATGGGGAAGCGGTCGTTCTTGACGACCAGGGCCGGTCAGATTTCGGAGCGCTGCAGACTGCGCTGGGCGGCCGGGGTGGGAAGAGAAATGCCGGGGCGGCGATCTTCTATGCGTTCGATCTTCTCTATTATGATGGCCATGATCTCACCCGGATGGAACAAGGAGAACGTCGGGCAATCCTTGAGAGCATCATAACCGAGATGGAGGGACCAATCCGGCTCTCGGAAGAGATCGGAGCCGATGGCGATATGCTTCTGGCGACCGCGTGCGAGTATGGCCTCGAAGGCATCATTGCGAAGCATCGCCGTCGCCCGTATCGGTCTGGCAGGCTCGGTGACTGGCTAAAAATAAAGTGCGTTCAGAGCGAGAGTTTTGCTGTAGTGGGTTACGAGCCATCGACCACGATGCCCGGCGCCATTGCCAGCCTGCTATTGGCCGCCCGCAAAGGTTGCAGGCTGGTCTACGTCGGTTCTGTAGGAACTGGCTTCAAACACAGCGAGGCCCGCAAGCTGAAACAGCAGCTAGACCAGATGCCGATCGAGCGGCCGCCCGTTTCCATCAAAGGGAAGAACCTCGTCTATGCCCACCCGAAACTGGTCGCTGAAGTCGAGTTTCGCGCTTGGACGGGTGACGGAAAACTAAGGCATGCCTCTTTCAAAGGGCTTCGCGATGACGCCGAAGAAGCCAATTTTTTCGAGGTTGACTGATCCCTCCTCTCGGGGGGAACAATTCGGTAGCAGTCAGGTTCCTCGCGATAGGAGGTACAAAGATGATTGACACGCCGAAAGTTCCCGTCTCTCACGACGATCGTCATCTTCTCTGTCAGGAGGAAGTTGACGGATCGCTGCAAGACATCCTTGATCGAGCAACGTCTCACGGCTGGGGCACGTTCGAGACTATCAGCGCTATGGAAGAAGTTCTGAAAAACCTTCGCATTATGTACGCTGATCATCCCCATCCTAACGCCGCTCAGGAAGAGAGCAATGAAGGTCGCGCCCTCATCCACGGCCGCGGTGGCGAGGAAAAATCATGACGATCTATGTATGGACCATCGCAAAACCTGGCCGGCAAGATATCAAGCGCGTCACCGATTTGGCCGAGTTGCATGAATACCTGCGCGTCATGGACCTTCCCGGCGGGGCGCCGCTGGATTGGGACATGATGGACCCAGAGATTTCCGACCACGGCACCTACACCCATGCCGCCGGTAGCATGGACGAATGGTCACTGACGTGGGCAAAGGTGGATGGCGAGACCGAGGTTGCCGACTGACTACGTTAACGTTTCGTTAACCTCGCGGTGGGAATATTAGCATGAGCTTGGACGGCCACTCCAAGCGGCTTGAAGCATATGCCCCCAGACCCTCCTGCGGAAACGCGGGAGGGTTTTCTTCTCATATTAGCAGTTAATGGATTTAGGATATGCGGATTTCTTGATGGCCCGAACGGATCTGGTCAATTCGGGCCTCAGCGTGGTCAAAGTCATCGTCCTCATTACGGAACGACCGATTTTCGGTATTGTCACCGTTGTAGACCGTCGCTACCCACAAGCCCCGAACAAAGCTCACATCGAACCGTATTTTTGGCAGATCGGAATTTGCCATTAGGGTTTCGCTAAGTTGCATTTTCCTCATAGGACTGATTTCCCAGGGGTGCAGCCCCCGAGTGAGGCAACGTCCAGCATTGCAGGCCGGAGTCCGGCGAGTTTAGAAGTGTTGTGACCGGGACACCGCTCTTTGCTGTCAGTGAGGTCGCATTCCACCGCCAATAACGTGAATGTAACAAATGAAAGCTTCATCTGCGGCTCGCATTAGTGCTTCGGGGACAACCGTTGCCGGTTCATTTTCCTTCAGCGCGCTAAGGCAGGTCTCGAGTGCCCCCAAGTAAGCTTTTCCTACAGTCAGTGGCCATTCATGAAGCAGGATATCAGCAGCTCCAAGGACAGTATTCACTGGTTTGTATTGTTCTCCGACATCAGTAAGCAGCCAAACCGTCGGAAATTGGCACGATATGTCCGAACCCATGACACATCCTCAATTTGCAATATTTATATTAGCCTCTACGCAAATACCGTGCCGAGAGGTAAAAAGCAAAAAAAACCCTCGCCAATTAAGGCAAGGGGCTGTTCAGTCCGCCACCACTGGCAGGATATCATGATTCGCTAAACTGAGCGCGGGCGCGGCTTGCCAATCTGGTTCTCGACCACTCGGTCAACGCGCAGCGCCACATGATCGACGGCTTGCTTGACGCCTTGTAGCGCCTCCATGATCAACTTGGTGGATTCGCGCATACCTGCCTTGGCGATGTAGTTTTCCGCACCGTGCAGATGGTGAGCTGCAAGATCGGTGCGCACCGTTGCGGCTTCTGCAGCAGCATCAGCGGCCTTCTGATTCGCCACAGCCTTGGACTTAGCCGTTGCGGAGCTTTTCGTACTGCACAACATGGGCCGGGTTCACGTTGATACCTTCTTTGGTGGCAATAATGGGCATAGATCCTGCTCCCGGCGCAGCGGCCGGTTCATGATCGTGTTGGTGGGGTTGATGGTTACTGTAAGTAGTGAAACGGCGAGAAAAAATGCCGGTTGTTTTTTTGCTACTGCTTGGTTTTATGCCGCGAGCCGGAACAACTCTTCCGGCGATTGGTTCTCCTCCTTATGGAGGAAAACGTCATGTCTCATTCATCCGATAATCGTCAGATTCGCACCCCCGGACCCAACGACCGATGCGTCGTGCAGCAATGTCGTAAATTCGGTATCGGCCCCGCTGAGGAGCGCAAATTGCTTAGACTGCTCGGCAAACACGCGCCGCAGCACGAGGTGAAAAACAATGAACCGCCACGGCCTCCGCGGTTCCGGTGATTGCCTTCAGATTTATGCTGGGCTGATGTTGGCTGCGGATAGTAAAAAGTAACGGGCTCCAATTTAGGCCCGCTGTAGATATTAACGATATTGGGTCCGGCTCCATCAAGGGGCGAGACAACAAATCGCCTTATTTCACGCTACAGCCCTTAATGCAATTTTCGCCCTAACCCTTTCCGTCACCTCGCTGCGGACAAAGGCGATCCGTCGATCACCCATTTCGATGACCGGAAACCGCCCTTCTGCGAGGTAGCGAGTGACCATCGTTCTCGACATGCTAGTTGGCCTCGCCACTGCGAACCGCCGTGAGTATTGTGAGCTCCAGCGCGCGAAAATTGACGCCCTTCTCTTTTTGAAGCCGCGACATCAGTGCCGGCACTTCACCATACGGCATGGCGGCATGGTGGCTTCCGGTGGTCAGGGTGTTGGGCTTGTGCATCAACAGGGCAAGGTGGCCCTTCCGCCGAGCAGGGTTTTCACCTCGCCGATGGCCCTCTGCCTTCGCGGCATCCAGGACGCGCTCGATGGCCTCCCTAAGCTTTTCGGCACTTTCCTGCCGCTCGCCCCAAAGCGGCTTCAGCAATGCGACGACATCGGTCGTCGTGATATCCTGCAACGCTTTCGACCTGATGGGCCTCGCATGGTTTTCGAGCAGATTGCGCCACCGCGCTTCGGTATTTGCGCCGCGCCACCTGCCTGCTTTTGCAGCCTTCTTTGCGCGCTGCGACTGGGTCAACGCCTTGTCGGATCAGTTTGCGCGCATCTTTAGCTTTGTAGGGGCGTCCGCCAACCCGAGAGTGTGTAATGGTCCGAAACCCATCTCCCTGCGCTTGCCGCCAAATGTATAATTGAGTATCCAATAACGGCCATTTCCCTTAGACATAAGGTATAGTCCGCCACCATCCCGTAGTTTGGCGGCTTTGCTCGAAGAGATCGATTTTACTGTGAGTACATTTCGAGTATGGCTCCCGATTAATGCTTTTACAACATTTTCTAGCTTTTGATGTATGGTCAATTCAGCAGAGATGGTGATACAGCGTGCCGGTTCAGACGGGGTGGTGCAGGACGCTCAGGCCACCATCGATCGTCAGGCAGGTGGCGTTCATGAACGGGCACTCGTCGGAGATCATGAAGAGAGCCGCGAGCGCGATCTCATCGGCCGTGGCGATACGGCCGCCGGGATGCAGCTTCATTGTAGCTGCTTCGGCAGCCACGGGGTCGGGAAAGCTGTTCCAGTATTCGGTGGCTTTCTGGGTCAACACATAACCCGGTGCCAGAGCATTTACGCGCACGCCCTTGGGCGCGTATTCGATGCCAAGCGACTTGGTCATGCCCAGGAGCGCATGCTTCGCCACGGGATAGGGGAATGTGTGGGGGATGATCGTGAAGGCATGGGTCGAGGCGATGTTGAGGATCACGCCACCGCCCTGTCCGATCATCCCCGGAAGCGCGGCCTTCGAACAATTCCAGGCGCCCTTCAGATTGATATCAAAGCAGCGCTGCCATTCCGCGTCGCTGGTCTCCAACGGCTCATGAAAAACATTGACGCCGGCATTGTTGATCAACGCGTTGATCGGGCCGATCTCGGTTCCTGCACGGTCGATGGCTGCAGAAATTGCGACTGTATCCGCGATGCTCGCGACGGCGTAGCCGATGGCGGCGCCACCGGTCTGCAATGCCTTTGCTTCCGTCTCCAGCAAGCCGGCATCGAGGTCGACGAGAAACAGGCTTGCGCCTTCCTTGACGCAGGCGCGGGCGATCGCAAGGCCAATGCCTTGCGCCGCTCCCGTGATCATGATCCGTTTGCCCTTGAGCCGGTCCGTCATCGCACTACTCCCCCATTACCACTCGGCAAAGCTGCCATCTTCATGGCGCCAGATCGGGTTGCGCCAGCGATGACCTTCCTTGGCCCGTTCGATCACATAGGCCTCATCAACCTCGATACCGAGACCCGGCCCCTGCGGGATCGAGACGAAACCGTCGGCATACTGGAAGACCTCCTTGTTGGAGATGTAATCGAGGATGTCATTGCTCTTATTGTAGTGGATACCGAGGCTCTGCTCCTGGATGAAGGCATTGTAGCTGACGGCATCAATCTGCAGACAGGCGGCAAGCGCGATCGGCCCAAGCGGGCAATGCGGCGCCAGCGCCACATCATAGGCCTCCGCCATCGCCGCGATCTTGCGGCATTCTGTGATGCCACCGGCATGGGAGAGGTCTGGCTGGATGATATCGACGAAGCCATCCGACAGAACCTGCTTGAAATCCCAGCGCGAATACAGCCGCTCCCCAAGCGCTATCGGCGTCGAGGTATGATTGACGATATCGCGCAGGGCCTCCTTATTCTCTGACAGAACCGGCTCCTCGATGAACATCAGCTTGTAAGGATCGAGTTCCTTTGCCAGCACCTTAGCCATCGGCTTGTGAACCCGGCCGTGGAAATCGACGCCGATGCCAATATAGGGGCCGACCGCCTCGCGGATGGTGGCGATTGTCTGAACGGCTTTTTCAACCTTGTCGTAGCTATCGACGATCTGCATTTCCTCGCAGCCGTTCAGCTTGATCGCCTTGAAACCGCGGGCAACCACGTCCCTAGCATTGTTGGCAACGTCAGCCGGGCGATCGCCACCGATCCAGGAATAGACCTTGATCTTGTCACGAACCTGGCCGCCGAGCAGCGAATGGATGGATTGGCCGAGCGCCTTGCCCTTGATATCCCAGAGCGCTTGGTCGATGCCGGAAATGGCGCTCATATGCACGGCGCCGCCGCGATAGAAGCCACCCCGATACAGGACGTTCCAGTGATCTTCGATCAGGAACGGATCCTTGCCAATCAGGTAGTCCTCCAGCTCGTGAACCGCAGCCTGTACCGTCAGCGCCCGTCCCTCGACCACCGGCTCGCCCCATCCGACGATGCCCTCATCTGTTTCGACTTTGAGAAACAGCCAGCGCGGCGGAACGATATAAGTGGTCAGTTTGGTGATCTTCATCAGCGAAGGTCCTGTGTCGAAGAGAAGTGTTGGTCCGTCAGGATCGAAGCGGCCATGGCGCCGATGCAACGGACAGTTATGAAGAGGCTTGCGGCTGGTGCTTCTTTACGGCGACGGCAAGGTCGCGCGCGGCAAGAGACAGCAACTGGAGAGAGCAGTTGCGGGCGGCCGCCGTGTCACGCATGCGCAGTGCCTCGACCAGCTGCCGGTGTATGTCGACAGCTTCGTCGCGCCTATCCACCACCTCGTTGGAAGCATGCAGCGAGAATTCCAATGCGACCTGAATGATGCTCGACAATTGCAGGAATACCTGATTGTGGCTGGCCTTCAGAAGGCTTGTGTGGAACGCAACGTCCGCCTTGGTAAAACGCTCGATATCGCCTTCCGCGTCGCGCATCTCAAGCCAGGCGCGTTCGACATCGGCAATCTCCTGGACCGTCGCCCGTTCGGCAGCCAGTTCCGCCGCAGCCGGCTCGATCGCGCGACGCGCTTCAAGGATGCAGTTCAAGAGATCGAATTCAAAGATCCGGGGACCGATCCATTCCAGCACCTGCTGGTCGAGGATATTCCACTCGTCCTTACGGCAGACGACGGTACCGACACGGGAACGCCCGCGCACCAGTCCTTTCGATTCGAGAATCTTCAGCGACTCGCGGATGACCGTGCGGCTGACGCCGTAACGGTCGCACAGGTCGTTCTCTGTTGGAAGGAAATCGCCAGCCGAAAAAATATCGGCGCAGATATCGTCGGCGATAGCCCTCGTCACATTCTTCTGGACGCGCGGCCGCCGGACAACCGTGTTGCCGCCCTCGTCCACTGATCGATCCTGTTGTCCTTCCACCGGCATCTCCATCCCCGCCGCAGCACGCTCAACGCGCCTTTGGCGATGCATATCGCAGTTTGAATTGCATGGCGACCGCTGCGAACGGTCCGCCACGCTCATTCACAATATCATACATAGATATTTTAATCATCATACAAAAGCAATTGACCAGTATGATGTTTCATCATACACAAATGATCACTGCAGGGAGCAGTTTGATTTAGGGAGAGAGACCATGCGCTTTATAAAAGCAGCCATCCTGGCTGGCACTGTCGCCGTTTTCGCTGCCACGTCGGCCTTTGCTGCCGATGTGAAAATCGGCTTCATCGTCAAGCAGCCTGAAGAGCCCTGGTTCCAGGATGAATGGAAATTCGCGGAAGTCGCTGCCAAGGAGAAGGGCTTCACGCTCGTCAAGATCGGCGCGGAAGACGGCGAGAAGGTTCAATCGGCAATCGACAACCTTGGCGCACAGGGTGCGCAGGGCTTCATCATCTGCACGCCTGATGTCAAGCTCGGCCCCGGCATCATTGCCAAGGCTGCGGCCAACGATCTCAAGCTGATGACGGTTGACGATCGCCTGGTCAACGCCGATGGCAGCCCGATCGAAGACGTGCCGCACATGGGCATTTCTGCCACAAAAATCGGCGAAGCGGTCGGTCAGTCGATCGTTGACGAGATCAAGAAGCGCGGCTGGAACATGAGCGAAGTCGGCGCGATCCGCGTTTCCTACGATCAGCTTCCGACGGCCGTCGATCGTATCGAAGGTGCTCTTTCGGTGTTGAAGGCCAATGGCTTCCCGGAAGCCAACATCTTTGATGCACCCCAGGCAAAGACAGATACGGAAGCGGCACTCAACGCATCGACCGTCGTTCTCAATAAGAATGCCAATATCAAGAAATGGGTCGCGGTTGGCCTCAATGACGAAGCCGTTCTCGGCGCCGTGCGCGCCACTGAAACTGTCGGCATTACGGCTGACAGCATGATCGGCGTCGGCATCGGCGGTGCGGATTCAGCCATCAACGAGTTCAAGAAGCCAACGGCCACCGGCTTTTTCGGCACGATCATCATCTCGCCGAAGCGTCACGGCTATGAGACTGCGCTCAACATGTACGACTGGGTTGCCAACGGCAAGGAGCCGGAAAAGCTGATCTTGACGGCCGGCCAGGTGGCACTGCGCGACAATTATGAAGCGGTCCGCAAGGAACTTGGTATCGAGTGATCGTCGCATCAACGAAAAACGCCCGGCGGCCTTCAGCCGCCGGGCGCCCCTATTCGGAGCGCCGCTCATGCAAGACTTTCTCGAATTCAAAGCCATATCAAAGGGCTATCCAGGTGTTCAGGCTCTGTCCGATGTCTCTTTTTCCGTCCGGAAAGGGACCGTGCATGGCCTGATGGGTGAAAACGGCGCCGGAAAATCCACCCTGATCCGCATCCTGTCCGGCGATCAGGCTGCGGATACCGGCGAAATCCGCATCGCCGGCGAACAGCAGGTCTACAAGTCGGTTCGCGATGCCTTTCAGGCCGGTGTGATCGTCATCCATCAGGAACTGCAGCTGGTCGCCGAACTGACCGTTGCCGAGAACCTCTGGCTCGGCCGTTTCCCTGCCCGGGCCGGCGTGCTCGACCGGCGCAAGCTGATCGGTGTCGTGGCTGAAAAACTCACCGAGATGGGCATCGATGTCGACCCGGCCGCCAAGGTTGCATCGCTGTCCATCGGTGAACGCCAGATGGTCGAGATTGCCAAGGCCGTCATGGTCGATGCGCGTGTCATCGCGCTCGATGAGCCAACCTCATCCCTGTCTTCCCGCGAAAGCGAAATTCTCTTTTCGTTGATTGACCGATTGCGGGCAAACGGCACGGTCATTCTCTATGTCTCGCACCGTCTCGATGAAATCTTTCGCCTCTGCGATAGCCTATCGGTGCTGCGCGACGGCAAGCTCGCCGCTCACCATCCCGATATTTCTGAGGTAACGCGCGATCAGATCATCGCCGAGATGGTCGGGCGCGAGATTGCCAATATCTGGGGATGGCGGTCCCGCCCTCTGGGGGCCACGCGGCTGCAGATCGACAATCTTGCCGGTCCCAAACTGCCCCAGCCGATCAATTTCAGCGTCCGGAAAGGCGAGATCCTCGGATTTTTTGGCCTCATCGGTGCTGGTCGCAGCGAAATGGCCCGGCTCCTTTATGGCGCGGACTCAAGGACACAAGGCACGGTCGCGGTGGACGGAGAAACTGTCACAGCCGACAGTCCCGCGCACTCGATCCGCGCTGGCGTCGTTTTGTGTCCAGAGGACCGCAAGCTGGACGGTATCATTCAGGGCCGGTCCATCGAGGAAAACATGGCGATTTCCTCGCGCCGTCATTTTTCCCCCTTCGGCATCCTCAACCCGAAGAAGGAAGGCGAGCTTGCCGAAACCTTTATCGCCAAGTTGCGCGTGCGCACGCCGTCCCGCAAACAGGACATCATCAACCTGTCCGGCGGTAACCAGCAGAAGGTCATCCTCGGCCGCTGGCTTTCCGAGCAGGGCGTCAAAGTTTTGCTGATCGACGAACCGACGCGCGGTATCGACGTTGGCGCCAAGTCGGAAATCTACGAAATCCTCTATGATCTTGCTGCACAGGGCATGGCGATCATCGTCATATCCAGTGAATTGCCGGAGATTACGGGCATAACCGACCGGATCATCGTCATGTGCGAAGGCCGCATGGCCGCAGAGATCGAACGCCCGGATTTCGATGAACGGCGGATACTCGCCGCCGCGCTGCCGGACGTTTCGAACGCCGCTGAACTTCCTCTTCAACAGGTACAGAGCCGATGACATCCTTGAAAAAACTCCTTCTCGGCGAACAGGGACTGGTCGTCATCTTCGCCCTGGCCTTCGCGATCGTTTCGCTGACGGTTCCCAACTTTCTGACCGAGCGCAACATGCTTGGCCTGCTGCAGTCGGTCGTCACCATCGGCATCGTTGCCTGCACCATGATGTTCTGCCTCGCTTCCCGCGACTTCGATCTTTCGGTCGGCTCGACCGTGGCGTTTTCCGGCATGGTCGCGGTCATGGCTTCGAATGCCACCGGATCAATCGTTCTCGGTCTGCTCGCAGCACTGGTTTGCGGCAGCTTCGTCGGCCTGGTCAATGGTGTGGTGATTGCCCGTTTCCGTATCAACGCGCTGATCACCACATTGGCGACCATGCAGATCGTTCGCGGCCTGGCATTGATCTCGTCCGACGGCCGGGCCGTCGGCATCAATGATCCCGGCTTCTACCAGCTGGCGCTTTCAAAATTCCTCGGCGTGCCGACACCGATCTGGGTCATGGGCGTGCTCTTTGTAGCCTTCGGCTTTCTGCTGAACCGGACCGTCTTCGGTAAAAATACGCTGGCAATCGGCGGCAACCCAGAAGCGTCGCGGCTGGCCGGTGTCAATGTCGTCCGCATGCGCATCTGGATCTTCATGCTGCAGGGGTTGGTGTGCGGCATCGCCGGTGTGCTGCTTGCGTCCCGGATCACTTCGGGCCAGCCGAATGCTGCAACTGGCCTTGAACTCTCGGTGATTTCAGCCTGCGTTCTCGGCGGTGTTTCGCTTGCAGGCGGCCGCGCAGCCATGGCCGGTGTCATTGTCGGCGTGCTGATCATGGGCATTGCCGAAAACGTCATGAACCTTCTAAATATTCAGGCCTTCTACCAATATGTGGTGCGCGGACTGATCCTGCTGCTCGCGGTTCTCCTCGATAACCTGCGCTCCGTGGCCGTCGGCCGGCGCGGCTGAAGCGCGGATGGGCGAGGACGTTCTGCATCTGCGGAATGGTGATCTCTCGGTAGACGTGAGCCGCTTCGGCGGCTCGCTTCTGTCTGGAATGTATCGCGGAACACCCTTCCTGAAACCAACGCCGACGGCGGGGCTTGCGTCACGCCGGTTCGGCGCGGAGGCCAGCTTCCCGCTTGTGCCCTACGGCAACCGGATCGAGGCGAACGTCTTCGATTTCGGCAGCAAGCGGTTTTCGATGCAACCCAATACCGCCGACCCCTGTTGCCTGCACGGAGACGGCTGGCTCGCCGAGTGGGAAGTCCTGTCGCAATCCTGCTGCGAAGTGGCACTTCGCTATGTCCACCATCAAAACCCGTCAGGTCCCTACGCCTATAACGCCGTACAGACGATCCTGCTCGATGGAGATGCGTTGACATTGGGACTGACGGTCACCAACACGTCCCATGATCCACTGCCATTCGGGCTGGGTTTTCACCCCTTCTTCCCGCGCACGCCGCAGACCCGGTTGATGACAAAGGCAAGGAGATTTTGGACCGAGCGTAGCGGACACTTGCCTGACGCTCCCACCTCGATCCCCAACCACCTGGACTTCGCGGATGCGAGAACCCTTCCCCCGCATTGGCTGAACAATGCGTATGACGGCTGGTGTGGAGAAGCACTGATAGACTGGCCCGAGCACGGTCTTGGCCTCACCGTCATAACCGACGGCCCATTCGACTGCTTCATGATCTATTCGCCGGATGCCGACGCCGATTTTTTCTGCTTGGAGCCCATGACGCATCTGCCCAATGCCCACAATATGCCAGCAGGCTCAGGGTTGGTAACGCTGGAGCAGGGTCGAAGCCTCAGTGGCAGTATCGTTCTGCGTCCGACGGTGCTTCCGGGTTGAGGGCTTCGGACAGCAGAGGTGGCGATCACGAAGTAGCGCTGCATGGTCTCAAGCGTACAAAAAATCTGGTTTCACTCTATTTGACCGGCATTCACGCTGCTGTCTAGCCGAGACCAAATCTACTGAAGCTGCGGCTTCTTCAAGAAACTGTCGCGATCAGCAGATTTGACGCGCAGCCAAGCCTCGCGTCCGTCGCGCAGTATCCTGACAGGAATTTCCGATCCTGCCTGGCCACTCTTCCAGACTTGACGGTAGAAATCCGCAAGGCCGGTAATCTCTCCATCGCGTACTTCCGCGATAATATCGCCCCCCTGCAGTCCTGCCTGCGCTGCAGGCCCGCCAGCAGCAACACTCATGACAACCACGTCGCCGTTGCTTTCCGCGGTGAAAGCACCAAGCCAGGGGCGTGCCGGCTTGTTCACTCGTCCCAAAGTCAGCAAATCGTCGAGAATGGGCGGAAGCAGGTTGACCGGCACAGCCATGTTAATGTCGGACGTGGTCCCGTTCCGGCTCATCACCAGCTTCAGCGAACCGATGCCCAGCAGCCTGCCATCTTCACCAACGACTGCGGCGCCTCCCCACGATGGATGGGCGGGTGAGACAAAGATTGCCTCGTCCAGCAGATACTCCCAATATCCGGCAAACTCCCGCTTTGCGACAATCTTGGTCGGCAACGACCGCCCAAACCCGTCTACAAAGACAACAGGGTCGCCGACACGTGTTTTTGAAGCGTCGCCGAGCGTGATGGCCGGGCCACCCAGCGCGCCGAGCGGTTGAACCAGACCGAGACCTGTCTCCTGATCATAGGCGAGCGCATGACCGGGTACGACTGTTCCGTCCGCGGTTGTAAGCCAGACTTCTTCTGCCTCGGTGATCAAGTAGCCAATTGTGAGAACCAGACCGTCTTCGCGAATAATTACGCCACTGCCTTCGCGAACCGTGCCGAGCGACCCGGCCGTGAAAGCATCATCAGGAATGGAAGTGCGAATGCCAACCATTGAACGCGCCACTGAGTTTATGTCCATTTTCGATCTCGGCAGAAGTGCATCATAGCTCCCTTTTAGGTGGGAACGCTGGTGGCATCCCGCAAGGCTGAGGATGCGGTGATACCGGAAACACACTATAATCCGGCACATAACGGCGCCTCGGCTGGCACCTCAATTTTTGAAAGTACGAAGATCACGCAAGACCGGGAATGAGGGTCCGTTTTGCCGTTGCTTGGCACTATGCGGACGCCGGGTGCGTCATCTGCAGAAAAATCGTTCGCTATCAGCCCGTCAGAAAGGAAAATCGCCCGATACAAAGAACATAAAATCTATAGACTAAAAGCAATCTTAATATCAAACTTAGCCTTGAGGGAATCCATGCCAAAAACTCAATCCAACCCCATCGAGATCGGCGTCGATGCTGCAGGCTTCGCGCTGCCGGACGCCCATGGCCGCATCCATCAGTTGGCCGATTTTGCCGGCAAGCCGGCGCTGCTCGTCGCCTTTATTTCCAATCGCTGTCCGTTTGTGGTCCTGCTGCGTGAGGAATTCGCAAAATTTGGACGGGAATACGAAACCAAAGGGCTGCAGATCATTGCAATCAACAGCAACGATGCCGCCGCACATCCGGAAGAAAGCCTGCCGCGCCTCGGTGAAGAAGTTGAGAACCATGGCTATAACTTCCCCTACCTGAAGGACGCTTCGCAGGATGTCGCCAAGGCATATGGCGCCGCATGCACGCCTGATTTTTTCCTGTTCGATGCCGACCGCAAGCTCGCCTATCACGGTCAGTTCGACGACGCGCGGCCGGGCAACGGCAAGGATGTAACCGGCGCTGATCTGCGCGCGGCAGTGGATGCAGTCATCTCCGGCGCCCGCCCGGCAGCCAACCAAATTCCTTCGATCGGTTGCAACATCAAATGGGAACCGGGCAACGAACCGTCCTGGTCATCGGCTGCCTGAGGCATCCGTTTTCCGCAAGCGGCGGCATGGTCCGCCTCCGCCTTCCCAAAGTGTGTACGAGAGACGGGAATGTCGTCAAAACAAACAGATCCGAGCGGATCCGACCGCCTTCAACTGGAAGCCGACGTTCTCGTGATCGGGGGTGGCCCTTCGGGAGCGTGGGCAGCGCTCGCTGCAGCGGAGAATGGCGCCAAGGTCGTGCTGGCCGACAAAGGATATCTTGGCACCAGCGGAGCCACGGCGCCGTCCAATACCGGAACTTGGTGCGTTGCCCCAGGCGAGGACCGCGCCCAGATCGTTGAACGGCGATGGCAGCGCACCGCCGGATTGGCTGACCCACGTTGGATGCTGCGCTGTGTCGATCGGGCCTATGAAAATCTCCTGAAGCTCGTCGAATGGGGATACCCGTTTCCGAGCGAGGACGACGGCAAACTCTACATCGCCAATCTTCGGGGGCCGGACTACATGGCCTTCATGCGCCGCCGTGTACTTCTTGCGGGCGTCACCGTTCTCGATCAGCATCCGGCGCTTGAACTTCTGTCCAACGGCGAAACCGTGACCGGGGCCGCCGGTGTGGATCGCCAAAGACATCGTGACTGGCGCGTCGATGCGAGCGCTGTGGTGCTCGCGACCGGCGGCTGCGCCTTTCACGAGCGAATTCTCGGTGCCACGGGCCTGACCGGAGACGGCTATCTCATGGCCGCGGAGGCGGGGGCGACGCTCTCCGGCATGGAATTCACCGGCAAATATACGCTGGCGCCGCATGGCTCTTCGCTCAACAAGGGCTTGCCGTTCCGCTGGGCGACCTTCTATCGCGAGGGTGGCACAGAGATCATCAACAGCGACGGCGACCCCCTGCGCAACGGTATCGGCGAACGCGAAAAGGAAATCGCCCGGGCGATGATCGAGGCACCTGTCTATGCACGCCTCGATCAGGCGGAGCCCGCATTGCAGGACTGGCTGCGCCAAGGGCAGCCCAACTGTTTCGTGCCGTATTCCCGTATGGGTATCAATCCGTTCAAGGATCTGTTCCGGGTCACCTTCAAGGCGGAGGGCACTGTGCGCGGTACCGGCGGAATTCGCGTTGCCACCGCCGACTGCGGCACGGACGTACCCGGTCTCTATGTGGCCGGTGATGCTGCAAGCCGCGAGAACATGACGGGCGCCGTATCGGGCGGGGGGGCGGTCAATTCCTCCTGGGCTATTGCCAGCGGCTGGTGGTCTGGTCAGGGCGCGTCGCAATTTGCCAGGCGGCATGAACAACGGTCGGCTTTTCGCTCGACCTCCAAGCCACTTGGAGAAGCGGGCCTGCGGCCGGCTGGCGCGGCAAAGCCCGGTCTCACGGCAAGAGATGTCGTTGCTGCCGTGCAGGCGGAAGTCCTGCCGCTCGAGAAGAACTATTTCCGCGATGGCAATCGCCTGGAGACAAGCCGCTTGACGCTTGACACGCTTTGGCATGACGTCCGCCATCATCTGGCCGGTAGCGGCGTCGATCGTTACCGGACACGCGAAGCCGCAGCAATTGCCGCAACCGGCCGCTGGTCGCTGAACGCCGCTCTTGCACGTCAGGAAAGCCGTGGCATGCATCGGCGCGTTGACTTCAAAACAAGCGACCCCGCTTTCATGCGTCCCATTCTTGTCAGCGGCGTCGATGATATCCGCGTTGAAGGCGCCCCTCCCCTACAGCACGGCAAGGAGCTTGCGTGATGATCGAGGTGATTTCCGGGAACCGCTGCATCGAATGTGACATTTGCGTCAAGGTCTGCCCGGCCAATGTCTTCGACAAGACCGGCGGCGTGCCAGTGATCGCCCGGCAGGATGACTGCCAGACATGCTTCCTGTGCGAAATCTATTGCCCGACAGATGCGCTCTATGTGGCCGAGCATGCCGATGGACCAATCGCCATCACCGAAGCGGAGATCGAGCAGCGCGACCTGTTTGGCAGCTATTCCCGTGCGCTCGGCTGGAAGCGTGGCAAAGCCGGCGGCACGCAATTCGATCCGACACACCGCATTCGTGTCGCTCAAGTCTGAGACCGAAGGAGACCATAAATATGGACCGTATCACCGTTACCGATGTCCACAAGACGTTCCAGCTGAAGCCTGGTCAGTTTGTCACCATCGACGGCCAGCCCTCCGATAGCGTTACGGTTCTCGACGGGGTCGATCTGACGATCCGCAAGGGTGAGTTCATCACACTTGTCGGCCCGAGTGGCAGCGGCAAGTCCGTCCTGCTGGACATCATCGGCGGGCTCACACAAGCAACCCGCGGCACGGTCGAGATCGACGGCAAGGTCATTACCAAGCCCGATCCAAAGACAGGCTACGTCTTCCAGCAATATGCCCTATTTCCATGGCGCACAGCGCTCGCCAACATCGAGTATGCGCTGGAAGTGCGCGGTGCCACCAAGCGCGAGCGCACCGACAAAGCGCGTTATTTTCTGTCGCTCTTCGGCCTTTCGGGCTTCGAGGACCGGTTCCCCAACCAGCTGTCCGGCGGCATGCAGCAGCGTGTCGCCATTGCCCGGGCGCTGGCGGCCGACCCGGAAGTTTTACTGATGGACGAGCCGTTCGCGGCCCTCGATGCCCAGACCCGCGAGATCCTCCAGAGTGAACTGCTGCGCATCTGGGAAAAGATCAACACGACCGTGGTGTTCGTCACCCACTCCATCGACGAGGCCATCTATCTCGCCGACCGGATTGTTGTGATGACGGCGCGCCCGGGTCGCGTGAAGGAGATCATCGATATCAATCTGCCACGTCCGCGCGACGGCGATATCCGCTCCAGCACCGAGTTCAACGGCCATCGCGGCCGCGTTTGGGAAGCGCTGCGGGACGAAGTGAACAAGGCGCAGAAAGATTGGGCGCTTTCGCCCGCCTATGCTGCCTGAAGGCTGCACGCCGCATAAAGACAATGGGAGGCCAAGATGGCTTTTGTAACCGATAAATCCGGCTTCGTGCCTGCAGTGACACCACGGTCCCGCGACAAGGCAGCACCGGCACGCCGAAAGAGCCGCGGGCTTCATCTGGGCACGTTCGGCTACGGACTCCCATTGCTGATCATATTCTTCGTATTTTGGGAAATCGCCCCGCGCCTTGGCTGGCTGAGCCCGCTCTTCTTTCCACCGCTCAGCGAAGTGCTGACCGCCTGGTACGCCATGCTGCTGGATGGCACGCTGTCGGCCAATATCGGCATCAGCCTGCAACGCGCCTTCATTGGCTTTGCACTCGCCCTTGTGGTGGCGATCCCGCTTGGGTTTCTGATGGGGCGATATTCGACGTTCGAGAAGGTTTCGGACCTTCTCGTGCAGACCCTGCGCAACACGTCGCAGTTCGCGTTGCTGCCGGTCTTCATCCTCCTGCTCGGCATCGGCGAGGCTTCCAAGATCGCCATCACATTCTACTCATCGATCTTCTTCCTTTTGATCAACACCATCGCCGGCGTGAAGTCGGTTGATCCACTTCTGTTGAAGGCCGCCCGGTCGATGGGCACCTCCGACCTGGACCTTTTCCGCAAGGTCATCCTCCCGGCCAGTATTCCGCACATCGTCGCAGGCGCCCGGCTTGCCGTGAAATCTTCCATCTTCGCGGTGATCGGCGCCGAGATGCTCGCGGCCAAATCCGGACTTGGCTACCTCATCCAGAACTCGCAGTTGATGATGGAAACGGCCGATATGTATGCCGGCATCCTGACGATGACCTTCATTGGCCTGATCGTGAACTACCTGCTGGTGTGGTTCGAGCGCTGGGCGACCGGCTGGAAGAGCCCATCGGAATCCTCCCCCCACTAACCCCCTGTTCGACACACAACCGCCAAAGGACGACCATGACCGACACATTCACCCGCCTGCGCCGGAACCTTTTGAAGGGCATCGCCCTCACCTTTCTCGGCGCTTCCCTGCTCTCAGGCGCAGCGTTTGCCGAAGACAAGCCGGACGTGATCCGGATCGGCACCACCGCACCGGGCCATCTGAAGTTCATTCTGGGCCGCCATGACGGCGCATTTGAAAAGGAGTTTGCCAAGGATGGCATCAAGGTCGAGCTGGTAGCCTTCACGAATGGTGGCTCCGAGGCCTTGACCGCGCTCGCGACCGGGGCAATCGAAGTAACCTACACCGGCAACAACCCGGCCCTGCGTGCCGCAGCCCTTGGTGCCGATGTCAAGGCGATCGGCCTGTCGAGCTTCACCAAGAATTCGTCGACCACGATCATCGTCAAACCGGATTCGCCGATCAAGTCGGTTGCAGATCTGAAAGGCAAGAAGGTTGCCTTTCTGGCCGGCACGGTTCGTCATTCGGTATTCTCGAAAGCGCTGAAGACCGTAGGATTGACCACGGATGATGTTGAACCGCTGAACCTCGACTTTGCTGCATCCGGGCCTTCACTGATCCGGGGCGATGTCGATGCTGTCGTCGAATCCGACAATTCGACGTCGAAGCTGGTCGAAAAGGGCGAAGCCCGTGTCATCCTCGACAGCAACAAATATCCGGAATGGTCTGCGCCCTTTATCATTTCGGTGAACGGCGAATTTGCCAAGAAGTATCCAGATCTCGTTAAGCGCCTTTTGAAGGTTGATATCCAGCTGGCGCGTTGGGCTGATGCCCATCCCGAAGATACAATCAAAATTTTCGTCGATGAAACCAAGACATCGGAAAAGTCGGTCCGCAACACCTATGCCGATGGAAAATTCTATCAGGATCCCCGCATCACCCCGGAAGCCATCAAGGCATTGCAGGATGAAGAGGCTTTCATGGCGGAAGCGAAGCTGCTCAAAGGCTCGGTGGACTACGACACCTGGATTGACACCAGCTATCTCGACGCAGCCTATAAGGAAGTCGATTCCAACCAGTAATCCGTCTATGCTTTAAGACCGCCGGGCCGGCATTACACCGCTGCCCGGCGGTCGTTTGATGACCCTCAATGCTTCAAGACTGAAATGACAGTAATTCCTTTCGACCAGCGGCTGATGCCAGCGCCCGCGAGCCGCAACTTCATTGTTTTTTCCATTGCCCAATGCGTCAGTTTTTCGGGGGACTGGATGGCCGAGGTCCTTGCCGCCGGCACGTTCCTGTTTGGCGTCTCCGGTACACTCCCCGCGGTTCGGCATCTTTACTTGCCCGAACGCTTGCCCGCCGCCGCGCACGAGGCTAACCAATGACAATGGTCAATGCAGCTGAAAGCGTCGAGATACAGCATTCGTCAAGCCAATCAAGGCTTGTGGCCTTTGTGGTCGCTGTCTCTTTCTTCATGCAGATGCTGGATGCAACGATCGTGGTCACCTCGCTGCCGCAGATGGCGCAGTCCTTCGGCGTGCAACCGGTGGCCATGAGCATCGGCTTGACGGTCTACATGCTGACGATGGCGGCCTTCATTCCGCTCTCCGGCTGGCTGGGAAGCCGGTATGGCGCCCGTAATGTCTTTATGGCGGCGATTGCGATCTTCGCGGTCGCATCCCTGTTCTGCGGATTGTCGGACACACTTGCAGAGTTCATTGCCGCCCGCGCGGTCCAGGGGTTTGGCAGCGCGCTGATGAACCCGATCGGGCGTATGATCGTGCTGCGGAACGCGCCGAAACGTGACCTCGTCAATGCCGTCGCATTGATCACCTGGCCCGCCCTGATTGCTCCTGTCATCGGGCCAGTGCTTGGTAGCGTCATCACCACTTATGCAAGTTGGCATTGGAACTTTTTCATCAATATCCCGATCGGGATGATCGGCCTTGCGCTTGTCTGGTATTTCGTGCCGCAGCAGAAGGAAGAGGATACAGCCAGGCTTGATATCGCCGGTTTCGTGCTATCGGCGCTCGGTCTCACGCTCTTGCTCGCAGGATTGGAGAGTTTCGTTCACGGGGCAATGCCGGCCACTCAGGTCGCTGCCTTGCTGGCCGCAGGCCTCGCCTTTTCGGCATGGGCCATCCGTCATTTTCGCAGGACCAACAATCCGCTGCTCGACCTTTCTCCCTTCGCTATCCCGACCTTCGCGTTTTCGACCCTGTCGGCCGGGACCGCGTCGCGGCTTGCGATCAACGCCATGCCGTTCCTGATTCCTTTGCTTTTCCAGGTTGGCTTCAGCCTCGATGCGATTGCGACCGGGACATATATCCTGGTCTATTTCGCCGGAAACCTGGCGATGAAATCGGTCACGACGCCGCTTCTAAGACGCTTCGGTTTTCGAACGATCCTTGTCTTCAATGGCGCAATTGCCTCGGCCTCCATCGCCGCCTGCGCCATCCTGTCGCCCGCGACACCTGACTCGGCAATCTACGCACTCCTGTTTATCGCAGGTCTATCCCGATCCATGCAGTTCACCGCATTGAACACGCTGGGCTTTGCCGACATTACGCCGGCACAACGCAGCTCGGCATCGACGCTGTCGAGCATGCTGCAGCAGTTTGCCATGGTTCTCGGCGTTGCCGTTGCCGCTGCGGTTCTCAGCATGTCGCAACATCTGCGCGGGGACGTGGTTCTGGCGCTTGCAGATTTCCGATGGTCGTTCGTCGCGATTGGGGCGATAGGACTGATTGCGTCGCTCAGATTTTTCAGCCTCCAGCATAACGCCGGTGCCGAGGTGTCGGGGCACTCACCGAAATGAACGGAGAGCCGCAGGCTGCAAATCGCCAGCAGTCTTCCATTCTTTCGGCGGCAAAGCCAGCCATTGTATTAGCGCATATCCCATCCTGGAGCCCGCCGAAAAATCCACGGGCTAGTCAGCAGTCTGGCGGCGGCCTTTAGGCCGCCTTCCTCGTTGCATCGAAGGGAATTTCAACGTCGACGACAAGTGTCGAGACCTGCACGCCGCGCTCCAATTTTACACTGACCTTTTCGCTATCAACCTGCATATGCTTGGAAATGGCGCGAAGAATCTCGTCGCGCAATTTGGTCACAAGGTCTGAATCGCCGGTTGATGCACGGTCATGGGCCAACAGAACTTGAAGCCGCTCCCGTGCGGCCGGTGCTGACTGCGGCCGGGAAAACAAACGGAAAAGATTCATGCCGCTTTCCTTCCAAACACCTTGCTGAAGAAACCGCGCTTTTCACCCGGAATGGTGACGGGCAGGACTTCGCCCTTGAGACGCCGGGCCGCTTCGAAATAGGCCATCGCAGGGGCGCTGCGACCATCCGCCAGGGTGACGGGGGCGCCCACGTTGGAGGCACGCAGGACATCCGTGCTTTCCGGAATGATGCCGAGAAGAGGGATAGACAGAATCTCCAGAACGTCATCGACCTTGAGCATGTCGCCGCGCTCGGCGCGAGAGGCGTCGTAACGCGTCAGAAGGAGGTGCTTCTCCATCGCTTCGCCGTTTTCGGCTTTCAGCGTCTTGGAATCAAGCAAGCCGATAATGCGGTCGGAATCGCGGACCGAGGAAACTTCAGGATTGGTCACGACGATAGCGACGTCCGCGTGGCGCATGGCAAGCGTCGCTCCGCGCTCGATGCCGGCCGGACTATCACAAATAACCCAGTCAAAAGCGCTCCTGAGCGAGGCAATAACCTGTTCGACGCCTTCCGGAGTGAGGTTCTCCTTGTCACGGGTCTGCGAAGCCGGGAGCAGGTAAAGCGTTTCCACCCGCTTGTCACGGATCAGCGCTTGCGTCAGCTTGGCTTCACCTTGGATGACGTTGACCAGATCATAAACGACGCGTCTTTCCGCACCCATGACAAGGTCGAGATTGCGCAGGCCGACGTCAAAGTCCACGACCACGACTTTCTCGCCATTCTGCGCGAGAGCGGCGCCCAACGCGGCTGTCGATGTTGTCTTGCCGACGCCACCCTTGCCGGACGTAACGACGATTACTTTGCCCATGTACCTCTCCAATTCCGTAAATACGTCTTCTATTAGCTGAGCGCTTCCGCTCTGATCGTTTCGCCTTCGAGCCATATCTGGACGGCTTTCCCCCGGAGACCTGGCTCCATATCCTCGGCGGTCAGATAAAAACCATCGATCGCGATCAATTCCGCCTCAAGCTTGCGGCAAAAGATGCGCGCAGAGGCATTGCCCATCGTGCCTGCCATGGCGCGCCCTCGTAGCGCACCGTAAACATGGATCGATCCGCCGGAGACCACTTCTGCACCCGACGCCACGGAGCCGACAATTGTTACATCTCCCTCAGTATAGTGGAGCGATTGCCCAGAACGCACCGGCTGACTGACAACAATCGACGGCGCTGCTTTTGCCGAAGTTGGGACAGAAGCAACAACGCTCTCGACAGGCGCTGCTTTTTCCGTCTCTTCGCCCACCGGTATCTCGACGTCGGAAGCCGCACGTCCGTCCGTCATAGCCGGCGGCAGGTCCGGGCCGAGCAAGGAGGAGCGAGCTCCCTCGATCCCCATGATCCGGACATTGCGCTTGCTCAGCTGACTGACAAGATCGCGCAGTTCTGCGCGTTCGATATCGAGCCCCTGAACGTCGAGCACAATCGGCCGCCGCAGGAAGAAGCCGGCGGAACGGGAAGCCAGATGGTCGAGCTGGACAAGCCAGTCATCGAGCGGCAGTTCGGGTGTCAGCGCGAGCGCAAGGAAAGATCGTCCCTTGAGACGGATCGGTCGGGGTTCTGTTAACACATCATTCAACTTGGTAAATTTTCTGTTGATACGGTGTAGCGAGGCAATGGTTAACAGAAGGTTAACGAGGGATCACCAGTCGTGGTGTTTGACGGCCGGGCAGCGCCTCACCGCGCGAAAATATCTGTCGCGCTATCGTGCAAGGGAATACGTCTTCTCGTCACAAAAAGCAGACAGAACCAAAGACTTGCCGGTTGAGAATAATGTCAAAACGGGCTGTTCGGGTACGTCCGCCGCGTCTAAAGTCTGAAGCGCTGTGCTATCTCAACGTCCCTGACTTTGAAACCCAACTATATTGGCATCGCTCCGCGTTTTAAAAAGGCGGCATCAGGCCAAGCGTCTCCTGCGCCTGCACAAGAGAATACCGGGGACCAATGAAACCCTGAAGAAGCCCAGTTTCGTAGGGAAAACCGTCGTTGACTCGCCCGCAAAATCTTGCCGTGAGGGCACGCGGAGTCCATATAGGCGTAATGACGCTTGATTCGAAAATATTCGTTGGACTCAAATCCTCCCGCAAAAAGTCGGCTCCTACCAGTGAGCCCACAGGCCCGAGATGCCAATGGGACGGCTGCGAAAAGGCTGGCACGCATCGGGCGCCCGTTGGGCCGGGTGCGGAAGGCTTGTATCTGTTGTTCTGTCTTGAACACGTGAAAGAATACAACAAGGGATACAGCTTTACGACGGCTCCATCGAACGCGGACGTCGCTCGCTACCAGAAGGAAGCGACGATCGGCAGCCGTGCGACCTTCGGAACCAGGATCAACGAGGCGACCGAAATTCCGATCCCTTCCACTATCCGCTCCGGGTCTGCGAAGGCATTGAATGCCCGAAAAACCGCCGCACAGCGCCAGGCGCAAAAGGCTGATCTCCAGAAACGGAGACTCAAGGTTCTCGAAGCCAAGGCTTTCGAAACACTTGGCCTTTCGCCGGAGGCGACACCGGAGGAAATCAGGAGCCGCTACAAGGAGAGGCTCAAGATGCACCATCCTGACGCCAACCAGGGTAACCGCACCTCCGAAGACGAGCTTCGCGCCTCGATCGAAGCTCATAAGATCCTGAAGCTGAACGGGTTTTGCTGAGACTCGCTCTTTGATTGCCGTTTAGGTTCGACCAATCCACGTGGAGCGCCTGGTCAACTGCGTTTTGGGAGAGATGTCTCCCGACTTCCCGGCGTAAAAGCGCCCGGAGCATCAGCCATTTTGCGAGTAGGTCTGGCGGCCTTGTGAAGCGGTGGAATCAGCCGTTCAGCCTTCGGCAACCTACCCAGCGCAACGCGATAATACGCAACACGGTTTCTTCCCGAGCGCCGCCAATATTGCCATGCAGTGTCTTATCCGGCTACGCGGCGCGACACTGTGACCGCAGAGCGGTGCATCACAGTGGCGATGCACCGAAACGGCCGTAATTCGATCTCAACGTGCTGTCGTAAAAATCCTCCAAAACGAAAAAGCCTGCCGCGGGAGGAGGTGCGGCAGGCTTTTCGAAAAGAACCGAACAGCGACTGGGAGGAGGAGTGCCGCTGTTCCTTCAGACGCCCTTGGGAGGAGGAGCGGGCCATCTGAAACTCGAAGCTCTGCGGGAGGAGGTGCATTGCTTCGATGACAACCATCATACCCGGATATTCGTCATTTCAAAGAGTTTATGTTGCAGTGCAGCTATGCAAGAAACGCGAAGCTGAAAAGGACGCAACTGGCAACGTCCACCGACTGAAACGCGAAACGCCCGCACAAGGCGGGCGCTTCGTCAAAATTAAGCAGCTCTATCAGCGAGCGACAGCGGCGCGGGCTACGCTGTGGATGTCACCGCGGGCAATGCCGAGGTCGTTCAGCTCACGATTGGTCATCCGGCCCAGTTCGGACACCGTCTGACGATACTTGCGCCAATTGTTCAAGGAGCGTGCTACGTTCATGATGATCCGCTTTCGTGAGGTTCTTTTGACGTCAGCAGCCGCTATTGGCTCCGGCATCGTTTGATGAGGGAAATATAGGCGCTTCAGGCCAATCAGAATATCGACAATGCGTCGGAGCACCTATGCACCAGATGCAGTGCTCGCCGCTCACCTGCCCATTTTGGTGCCGATATGGTCGATTACCGCCGGGCTTTGGGCACATCCGTATGCCGGGGGATTTCGCTTCGGGGATGCTGGAGTTCATCGTTCGGCGCGTACCCTGCGTCATGGTCCACCGAGATTTCGGGAGCCGCCCGACCAGCAGTTCTTCATGTTGAGCGGGTTAATCTTGCAAGCATTCGGACCTGCGGCCTCCGGCTCGCACGGTAAAGTCGGGAAATGCCATTTCGGTACCTCCATCCGCCTGGAACACAGGGAGAAACGAAAAACGGCAGCGCAAGCTGGCATCGCAGGCGGCCAACAGATCAAGAAAACGTGCAGAAAAGCCGGAAATCAGCATTATTAGATAATAATAATTCATAATTTCTAATAACGCCTACAAGAAACTCCGATTATATTTTCGAGAGACCCTTCCTATAGATATAGGTCATGCCAGACAAAAGAACAAATGACATGCTGATGTGAGCGATATTTGCCCCCATCGGACCTATCTTTGGAACGAGAGTGAACGCGGTGACATGAAATACGATGGTGGCGGCGAATACGATGCGCAACACCAAGGCTTCCTTCCCCATGGACAGCAAGGCGGAATAAAGCACCGTGCCGCACAGGATCATCATCACCGCAACGGTCTGAACGATGACGAGAGGTCCAGCTCCAAGGAATTCCGGGCCAGCGGTCCAAAGCAAAACGCGATCGATTGTCAGATAGAAAAACAACAGCGCGCCAATGCCGAAGACGAGCAAAAGCATCTGCGTCTGAAAGACGATTTTTCGGAAATCCTTGAATTGATTTGCACTCCACGCCCGGGCCAAATCGGGAAACAGAACGGCCTGGACCTGCACGCCGGCCTGCTGGGCGATGCGGCCAATACGCTTGGCGATGTGATACAGGCCGGCGGAAGCGGGATCGGTGAGATAGCCGACGATCAACGTGTCAAGCTCGCTTGCACTGGAACGAATGGCCGACGAAAGGTTGGACGAAAACGAAAAAGAGTAGAGGCCCGGAAACTTCTTTGCGACACCCCGGACAGGCGCGAAGAGAACCCCGCCCAACCCCCGCCTTCTGAGTTCGATGAAGGCAAGGACATTTATGTTCACAGCACCAAGAATCTGAGCTCCCATCCATAGCAGGAGAAATTCAAAGAATCCCCACCCGACCCAAACGCCGAAGAGGCAGAAGGCAACGCGCACCATGCTTGCGAGAACTTGTCCATACGCAAGTATATTGTAGCGCCCAAAGAGGCGTAGCACTGCTGTCGACATTCCCGAAAGCTGGAATAGCAGGACAGAACAGTAGATAAGGACGATGCGGCTCATTTCCGCAGAAACCCCTACGAGGGGACCGGCAAGCAAAATCACCAGCACGGCGACTGTCCACGCAATGCAGGCTGCCAGGACATCTAGAAGAAGCCCGAATTTGAACAGCGTTTTGAGATTCGACAGATCTTCGGCCTGCAACGCCTCCGCGCCATACTTGACCAATGGTTGCCACGATCGGAAACTGACAAGCCTCTCGACGCCCCGCGTATAGGCAAAGCAGATGGCAAGCACCCCATAATCTGTCGGGCCGAGCGCACGTGCAGTAAGCGCAAAGCCTGCAAGGCCGATGAACGAGCTTGCGAAATTCCCTGTCAGCAGGTGGGCTATATTCTTCAACCGGACCAGGAAATGTGCTTCTTTTTCCACGGTCGATCTGACCTTTCCAAGCTTAGTCAAAAGGCTCCCCGGCATACTCACAGAAATATCTCCTCCTGAAGAGCAACGTATTCTAGATATGGACAGCCGTTGCTCCACGAATATCGGATTTGCCCATGCAGTTTTAAGTATGCAAAGCCATGAATCGCATGCATAAATTCAATCGTAAGCAGAAGCAGCAGGTTGTACTTTCTCAAAAAATCAGTCGGTGAAAATATTCATATCGAGCGCCCCTGCGCCGGTAGCGGCCAAACTCGTTCTTCCAAGCGATTGGACCGAAAATAATTCGACATCTTTGTATTAGAATGTGGTAAAGTCCACCCATAGGTATTTGTTTATTTTTTGGCGGGGGCAAAATGACGTTTCCGGGCACCATAAAGACTAGAATAAGCAGCCATATTCCCTTCATTCTTTTTGTTTCCCTCGTTATCGCGACATGCCTAGCTTTCCCCTTCGCGGCGAAGGCGGACGCTGAATCTTACCGGCTGGCAGGTGGCGATACTGTCTCTTTCGATTTCCTGGACGACGCCGAGCTCCCGGTGACGCTGACGATCGCATCAGACGGAGACACGCAATTCCCGCTTATCGGGTCCGTGAATATTTTGGGGCTGACCGTAAACGAGGCTCTGCAAAAACTTCGAAACGAATATCGCCAGCGCCAGATGCTGACTGATCCGAAACTCGCCCTCCATGTGTCGGCTTTCCGGCCGGTCTTCGTATTGGGCGAGGTCAAAACGCCCGGCTCTTTTCCTTTTTATCCCGGCCTGACGGTTGAGCAAGCAATTGGCCTGGCTGGAGGACCGCAAACCCTGACATCAAATCCTTCAGACAGAATCCTGTTACGCGCCCGCCTGCGCGGAGAGATGGATGGCGCCGAGGTCGAGATCGTCAGCGAAGCGCTTTACGCCGCACGGCTTGTCGCTCAACTGAAGGGGTCCGACAAAATCGACCTGAAGGACGCACCGGAAATCGCACGTCCCTATCTTGAGCACGCGTCGTTGAAGGGTGCCATTGAAATCGAGGAACGAATTCTGAAAACGGACCTCATTACCACGGACTCTCAAGTCCAGATTTTGACGCAAGGGATTACGGAAACCGAGGAAGAGCTCAAGATATTGGCGCAATTGGAAGAGCAGCAGAAAGAAGTGGTGGCGATGAACGAAAAGGATCTCGATCGCGTTACCGCCCTGCGAAAGCGGGAGCTCAATACGGAAGCGGATTTATCGAGAACAAAGACAACAACATCCAATGAAAAGTCCCGTTTGCTGGAAGTCTACGCCGGGATGTCCAATTCGAGACGTGAGCTGGGTAAACTCAAGCTCGACCTTGCCAAGCTAAAAGCTGACCGCGAGACGGATATTCTCGTGAAACTGCAGGAAAGGGAAGTTGCCATCAAGAAACTGGAAGCGGCACGCCAAACCGCCCAGGAACAGTTTTTTCTGATCGCTTCCATCGCCACGGACGAGAAAAAGCGCAATCAAATTTCATTTACCTACGAGATCCGCCGGGTTGAGGATAAAGGGCACGAAACCATCGAAGCCTCGATATCAACTGAGCTTTTACCCGGAGATGTTCTGGCAGTGTCTATTGCCGGCATGTAAATCCGTCAATTTTCTACACGCATTTTCTTTAAGTCTTCAATTTCCGGTTTGATTGTGGAGTGTAGTTTGCCATCCAGTCGTATAGCCGTCTCCCGTTTCGCAATTCGTGGATTCATCCGGTCATTTCCGTTGCGCGGATACTCTTTGCATTGCCGCTCATCGCAGCCCGCATGTTTTCCTCCGCTTCGCCCCCCGTACCGGCCAGCGTCTAGGCTTTGGCGCGGGACGGTTGGCATGGGGGTTGCCTGATGAACCTCACGACAACCATGGGGAAAACGCTCGTCATCGCCCCTCATCCAGATGACGAGGTTCTGGGGGCAGGCGGTACAATTGCTCGTCTGGCAGCCCAGGGGAATGATGTGTATGTGGCTGTTGTAACCTGGGGAAGCCCTCCAGCCTTTTCCGCCGAAACAATGTCAAAAGTGAAGGTGGAAGCTGAGAAAGCTCATCGTATTCTCGGGGTCAAGGAAACGTTCTGGCTTGGTTTTCCCGCTGCCGCCCTTTCTGAAACAGCCCATTCGGCGTTGAACGCAAGCTTGTTCCAGCTGGTCCAATCGCTTTCGCCCCAGACCCTACTATTGCCATTCATTGGCGACATGCATCTCGATCACCAGTTAACCTTCACTTCGTCTCTGGTTTCGGCCCGCCCGCACCAGCAGAATTTTCCAAGGTTGTTGCTAGCCTACGAAACGCTGTCCGAAACCAACTGGAATGCACCCTATCTGACGCCCAGTTTCGTTCCGAATGTCTTTATCGACATCGCTGACCACCTCGACGTGAAGATGGAGGCGATGCAGGCATTCAAGTCGCAGCTGCGTCCTCCTCCACATGAGCGGTCAATAGAAACGCTGCGCGCGCTCGCAACATTGCGGGGGGCGACAGTCATGACAACAGCCGCAGAAGCCTTCGTTTTGGTACGCCATGTGATCTGATCCAGATACTTTACCGTAGGCTGGAACTGGCCAGCCCATATTGCTCATATCTGCAACGCAAAGGAAGAGAGCGATGGCACGTTGGCCGGTCTACGACCAAGAGCAAATTGAGAACGTGGTCTCTGTGTTGAAATCCGGCGAGGTCAACGCTTGGACCGGGCCATATGTCCGGCAATTCGAGGAGGCCTATGCCGACTTTCTCGGCCTGCGGCACGCCATTGCGCTCGCCAACGGAACCGTTGCCCTCGAACTTGCATTGTTTGCGCTGGGGCTTCGCCACGGAGACGAGGTCATCGTCACACCCCGAAGCTTTATGGCATCCGCCGCCTGCGTTCCTTTTTGCGGAGGTGTACCGATTTTTGCCGACATCGATCCCGACAGCCAAAATCTGACGGCTGGGACGATCGCCGCTCAGATAACTCCCCGGACGCGCGGAATCATCGTGGTTCATCTCGCCGGCTGGCCCTGTGATATGCAGGGCATCATGGCTCTCGCCCGCGAAAATGGACTTTGGGTGATTGAGGACTGCGCCCAGGCCCATGGTGCCGAAATCCACGGCCAACCGGTCGGGAGCTTTGGCGATATAGCGGCCTTTTCGTTCTGCCAGGACAAGATTATCACGACCGGTGGCGAAGGTGGACTGATCGCCATGAACGACGACACGCTTTGGCAGAAAGCATGGAGCCGAAAGGATCACGGAAAATCCTACGACACCGTTTTTCACAAAGCCCATCCGCCCGGCTTTCGCTGGTTGCACGAATCCATTGGAACGAATTGGCGCATGACATCCATCCAAGCCGTTCTTGGACTAACCCAACTCAAACGGCTGACGGAGTGGCAGGCGAAAAGGGCACGTAACGCAGCGATACTGCAGGCGGCAACCGCCGATCTCGAAGCCCTGCGGACACCGCAGCCACCGAGCAGGTTTCGACATGCCTATTATCGGTTCTACACATTTGTTCGAAGGGACGGGCTGAAACCCGGCTACGATCGGGACAGGATTGTTGCGGAGGTGAACGCTGCGGGCGTGCCGTGTTTTTCAGGAAGCTGTTCAGAGATATATCTGGAAAAGGCGTTCACGGACATGAAGCATGGCCCCAGTCGGCGGTTACCGGTCGCTCAGGAACTGGGCGACACGAGTGTAGCATTGCTGGTGGACCCTGCCATTGATGAACAGACAATGATCGAGACCGCCCGCGTCTTGCGCCGGATTATCCTCTCTGCCAGCCGCTCCTCCGCCAGGGAGATGGATACAGCAAGCGCCCCTCAGGGTGACCGCTACGTATCCTGACAAGCTGCATCGCCCAAGACCATTAGCGCGGTCCCAATTGTTTTCTTTGTAAGTTCGCCCGTGGCGGCTTGAGGAATAATGCGGACAGAATGTTACACTTTTTGTCCTTGCCGATCGACGGCTGACAACAGAACGCCATCCCACTCAGCGAGAATGCGCTCCGGCAGATATTTTCGGGCACTCAGCGCAGCCTTGGCGCCCATGGCTTCGCGCTGTGTTTGATCTCCAAGCATCGCATCAAGGGCCAGCGCAAGAGCATCGACATTTTCGCAAGGCACAAGAATTCCATCGTCTCCATTGGTTATCATTGTACCTGGCCCCCATTCGCATTCAAATGACACGACAGGGAGTTCGACTGCCATTGCCTCAAGCAACACGATGCCCCAACCTTCATACCGGGACGACAGGACGAAGACATCAGCCGTCTCAACCCACAGACCCGGCCGCGCTGTCACCCCCGGCATTTCGACGCGCGCTTGCAGCCCAAGCGCATCGCGTTGGGCCTCAAGCGATTTGCGGTCATCTCCCTCGCCCCAAATGACAAGCTTCCAATCGGGGTGTTTTGGCGCAACCAACGCAAACGCTTTAAGGAGGAGATCGAATCCCTTTTGATGCGTCAGGCGACCGACTGCGGTCAGGGTATTGTTTTTCCGCCTGTTGACCCAGTCTGGCGGCAAATCTACAGCATTTGCGATTACCCAACCTCTGCGGCGCATCGCTGGTGGAAAGTAATCGAGAGCACCTTGGGTCATGGTCACGAGGCCGAAAGCGCGCGGATACAAACGCGATTGAAGCCATTTCCAGATCTTGCCAAAGGGTTGGACTGCCGGGTTGTTGCGTTCCGATACGACGACCGGAGCCGGCATGCCCAGGGAGGCAAGCAGTGTCATGACATTTGTTCGCGTGAGAAAACTCAGGACAAAATCCGGGCGGGAGCGCTGGAGCGCTGAACGCAGGCGCAAAATGCGAAGACCGACGGCGGCAGCCGATCCCAGTTTCGACATCCTGCCGGGAGGAACTCCAAGCCTCACAATCGATATAGCGGGGTGAAGCGGATAATAGGAGATAGCATCCGGCACCTCGAAAGTAATGATCGTTACCGTGTGTCCCAAGGCCTTCCAGTGATTGGCAACCAGGTTGACCACATGTTCCGTGCCTCCCGCCGACAATCCGGGCACAACAATCGTTACTCGTAATCCCCCTGGACTAACCTTTTCAAACCGCAAGACATTTTGGCGTTCGTTCATGACGGCAACTCGCTCTGCGGCCTGGATGCGTTCATCGAGGATATCGGCCGACGATGCGCTCCTCCGAAAGCCATTGCATGAATTCGTCGAAATGGGACCATTCACCCTCTTCTTTCATCGACCATGCGTCATTGATCCCGACCTTTGCGCCCAATTCCGCTTCTATGGAGTCTGCGATCCCGTCATGGTCGTCATCCACATAGGCAGTCCCTTGCTCCACCGGAGGCAGCCCCCCGGATTTATTGACCATCCGGCCCCGGCCACCCTGACCCTCCGGCCCCATATCGGTAATCCAGTCACTATCGAGCCTGTCGCGCGGGAAAGCGCCGGCGTGAGTGCGGATTTCTTCATAGGCGGCTGGCGCCGAAAGAATCTTGTCCACGGACAACGGGCATGGCGGCGTTGACACGATGTAGGGTTCGGTTTCCGGTGCGATCATGACGATAGATTTGGACTTCGGAGCCCAGGACACGTTGCCCGCCTGATAAATCTGCGGGTTCTCCGCCTTGTCTGTCTCCTTTGAATGAATGGCGTAGGTCGTATCCTCTGTACTTGGTCCCGCTTTGAAATAGTTCCCCACATAGGAAATCGGGGTGCCGCCCGGAAACTGCGAAAACACCTCTCCCCATTCTGATTTTGCGTTGAAAAAGACGTTGTTTATAATTTCGATGCAGGACTTGCCGTAATGGTTGTTGTCCGGGTTCCGATCACGGTTGGATAGGCACAGGTTCTTCAAGAAGGTTATGTTTTGCGGCATATGCGGGTCGGAGCCCAGCAATGTGCATTTGCTGTGCTTGTTCAGCCCCTCTGCAAAAATCGAATTCGCGATCGTCAGATCGGTGGTGTCAGAATGCGCGTTGATGTTTTCGTCCGTGGCCCATGCCCCCGACACGTGATCGACATAGACCCGGGCGCTGTTCTCGACAGTCAACGCATCGACATTCTTGACGGAGTTTGGCAACTGGGGGCGTATTTTCAGATGCCGGATGACGACATCATGCGCGTTTTTCACGATAAGCGGAGTGTTCCATTTCTTGGCATTTGGTTCCTCGATCGTCAGCACAATGCCGCCGCCAGGCGCCGTTTGACCGAGAATGGAAAGAAAGGAGGCTTCCTCGCGCACGAGTAGCGTGGACTTCAGGTGGATGACACCGGAAACGCGGAAAATACAATTGCGCGGGCCTTTGGCATCGACACATGCGCGCAAACTGCCCGGTCCAGCATCCTCGAGGTTTGTAACCTCGAGGATGGCTCCACCTCGTCCGCCCTGCGCTGTCCGTCCATATCCTTCTGCGCCTGGAAATGCGTATTGAAGTTCTTGGTTCTTGGCTTCAACGCCGGATGCCAACCATAGCTGGAAAGCCAAAAACATCAGCAGGCCAGCAAGTATCCGTGGAACTGTCGCACCGGATGATGAAGACTTCCAAAATTGCGCTCTGCATGGCCGCACCGCAACGATCCGCGAACCAATCCGCCTCATCCTCCACAGCCCTCCGCCGCTCTACTATTTTTCCCAATATAGAAGTTTCACGTAGCGGCCGCCGCTTCTGAAGCGACCTAAAACTCCTATCGCTTGCGCAACAAAGTGCTCTCTTTTTTCATCAGAATCAATCTGATCTGCGCAGGGCGGCATCATCCAAAGAGATGACATTATTTTCTCGACTGGCAATGTCTTTAAATACTATGATCTTGTGCATTGGATGATACGTGGTGGAGATTAGACTGCGTGGAAACAAAACCAATAGTCGTTGCATTTCCATTTGCGGGCGGCGATTTCGGTGGGAGCGACATTTCCGCTGTACACCTTATTTTGGCTCTCGACAGAACCAAAGTACAACCGATTATTATGCTGCATAGCGACAAAGGGGACTTTTCAAAGTACCTGAAAGGGAAAAACGTCAGCTATGTCCGCATTGATGATGCTGATGTTTTGAGGCCGCGCCACGGAAACAGTGTTCAGCGGATGGCGGCAGCGGCTGCAAAATACCCATGGACCATGCTGAAGCTTCTGCGCTTTCTGCGTCAGCATAAAATTGACATCGTCCACACCAACAACGGTTTGGTTCACACAACGTGGGCGCTTCCCACGGTTCTGTCTGGAGCAAAGCTTCTTTGGCACCACCGGGGTGATCCGACGGCCAAGGGCGTCAACATGCTTGCGCCCCTGGTGGCAAGCCATGTTGTAACTGTCTCAAAATTCGCACAGCCGTCCGCGCCTCTAATTTCCCTAAAAAACCGCATGTCTGTGATCCACAGTCCTTTTGACCACCCAACTGCCCTGCCCGATCGCGAAGAGTGCCGCCTTGCAGTCGCGCGCGAACTGGGGCTACGTGAAGACACGCGGTTTGTCGGATATTTCGGTGCTCTGATAGACAGGAAAAGGCCGGTTCGGTTCGTGGAGGCCGTTCATGCCTTTCACATGCAAAATCCGGACTTTCCAATCGCCGGCTTGCTTTTCGGTCCGCCCGAGCAATATGGCATTCGCTTGGACGGTGAGGTGATGGCGGCGGCTCAAAAACTGGGCATTGCCGACCGTATCCACCTGATGGGCTTTCGCCTGCCAGTCGCGCCCTACATGTGCTCTGTCGATATCCTGCTGGTCCCGGCTGTGAATGAACCATTCGGCAGAACGTTGATCGAGGCGATGCTGCTTGGAACTCCGGTCATAGCGACCGACCATGGAGGCAATCCGGAAGCGATCGATCACGGCCGGACGGGCTTTCTGGTTGCGCCCGAAAATCCGCCCGCTTTTGTCGAGCCGATGAATATCCTCCTCAAAAACCCGGCGGAATGGCGACGGATAAGCGAGACTGCCCGAAGCTCGGCCCTCGCGGGTTACAGCCTCGGCCGCCACGTTGAATCGGTCATGGAAATCTATGAGAGGCTTACCGGTAAAAACGCCTCGATCTAATTCATTCGAGTGGCAGGCGGAGCAGAACGGAGCTTATTTTTCCAATGCGTGGAAGGAGTTGCTATGCGGATTGAAGACATTCATTTTCTGATCATTGGCGCAACTAAAAGCGCGACGACGTGGCTCCAACAATCCCTTCAACAGGATACAGCCGTCTGCATGCCGGATCCCGAACTCCATTATTTCAGCAGGAACTACGATAAGGGAGACGAATGGTATCTTTCGCAGTTCGGCAGCGCTGGAGATCGTCGCTTTATCGGAGAGAAGTCAAATTCCTATATGGACACTCCCGGCGTTGCAGCACGGATAAAGCAAGCCATACCGGATGTTCTGCTGATCGCTCAGCTTCGCAATCCTGTTGACCGCGCATATTCCGACTACTGCATGTTATACCGCCGCGGTGAAGTCGGGCGGGACGTGGCGCAGTATCTTGACCCGCGCCGTGCGACTGGTGGCCGGTTCCTCAACGGAGGTCTCTATCACCAGCAATTGCAGCCTTATCTCGACCTGTTTCCAACCCCGCAGTTGCAGGTATTGTTATATGAAAATATCCGCACCGATCCTCAAAGACAGCTTGATACCGTGCGAAGTTTCCTGAGGCTGGAGTCGGAGTTGCGCATGCCGCCGGTAACAAAGAAGGTCAAGGATAAGACCGATCCAATCGTCTCTCCTGGCCTTCGCCAAATCCTCAAACCGCTGAAACCCGTTCTCGCCCCATTCCGCAACAATTTCGTTGTACAGGGGGTGAGATCAATGATCGCGCAGGAGACTAAATACAGTCCGCTGGAGCCCGATCTCTGCGCCCGCATGGTTGAATTTTATGCCCCGGAAGCAGAAAGGCTCGGCAAGCTGATCAACAAGGATCTCTCCGAGTGGCTGTCGCGCGTTTCGGCGATGAAGGCACATCTGCGTCCAGCATCTTAATGCTGCAGGGATCTTCACCGGGTGCCGCACGCTTCCACCTATCCGTCTGCTCCCCATGCGATGAAATGAGGATTGGCGAAATCGCAGTCCGACGCCTGCCGTCTCTTTCCATAAGTGAGCGGCGCACCGTCCAGCAAAGATGTGCGCCCGCCGGCAGCACGCAAAACGGCGTCGCCGGCGGCCGTATCCCATTCCATCGTCCGGCCATATCGAGGGTAGACGTCCGCACCTCCCTCAGCCAGCAGGCAAAACTTCAAAGACGATCCAACAGAGAGGCAGGATTTGATGCTGTTCAAGCGCAGAAACTCCTCAGTCTGCGCATTACTGTGGGACCGGCTTGCGACGGCAGTCAAACTCACACCCTTCGCGCGGCAGCGGATATCGCCGCGATCGCAAACGTCGCCGCCTGCCGCGACCATAAATTTTGAGGCACGGCCTTTGTAAGCAGCGTAGCCGGTATGTCTTGCCGGAGCGTAGACGACACCGACGACGGGTACGCCGTTCTCGATCAGTGCGATGTTCACCGTGTAGTCAGCGCTTTGGTTGATATATTCCTTGGTTCCATCCAGGGGATCGACAAGGAAGAAAGCAGGCGCATCGAACTGGGGGATATGTCCCTGCGCCATGGCTTCTTCCGCGACCACAGGCACACCCGGAAATGCGCGCAACAAGGCGTTGAGAATAACCGCCTCGGCCATGTGATCGGCAATCGTCACAGGGGATTGGTCGTTCTTGATCGTTGTGCCGGCACATGACGGCCTGACACTCAGTATCGCTCTTCCCGCCTCCACTGCAGCACGCTCCAGCACATCCAACATCACACCCCCTGTGCAGCTTCGTTTGCTTGTAACTCGCTTCAGCATTGCCGCCTTTGGTCAGCAGTCAGCAAAAGCCATCATGTTTCATCCAGAAATTTTTCGATTTGCATCGCGAGATCGAGCGGCTCGTGCCCAACAGTTCGAAGGTGGATTTCGGGTGCTGACGGCTCCTCATAGGGTGAGCTGATGCCTGTAAAATTCTTGATCTCGCCAGCCATGGCCTTTTGATACAGTCCCTTCGGATCACGGCGGGCGCATTCTTCGATCGGTGTATCGACGAAAACCTCGACGAATTCTCCTTTTTCGAAGAGCTCGCGCGCCATCCTCCGCTCGGAACGGTAAGGTGATATGAAGGATACGAGCACGATCAATCCGGCATCAGCCATCAGTTTTGCCACTTCCGCAGCGCGACGAATGTTCTCGACACGCGCTTCCTGCGTAAACCCGAGATCGCGGTTCAGCCCATGCCGGATGTTGTCGCCGTCGAGCATGTACGTGTGCTTGCCGCGGGCATGCAGCAATTTTTCCACCATATTGGCAATCGTGGATTTTCCGGAGCCGGAAAGCCCGGTGAACCACAAGACCCTGGGCGTTTGCAGCTTGAGGGTTGCCCGCGCGTGCTTGTTGATATCGACCGCGTGCCAGTGAATATTATGTGCGCGGCGCAGGGGATGATCGATCATCCCTGCGCCAACAGTGGCATTGGTGAAACGATCGATCAGGACAAAGTTGCCCGTGTTCCGGTTATCGCGGTAACTGTCGAACACGATAGGCGCCTGGGTCGAAACATTGCAGACGCCGACCTCGTTCATCTGCAGCGCAGTTGCCGCCTTCTGCGCGAAACTATTGATATCGATGGTATATTTCAACGTTGTAACGGTTGCGCCGATGCTATCGACCTCTGTGCGGCAGATATAGCTCCGCCCAGGTATCATGGGCTCTTTGTGAAACCAGATCACATGCGCCATGAATTGATCAGCCAGATGGGGCCGGTTTTGCGGCGCGACAAGCATGTTGCCGCGCGATAGCTCGAGATCGTCTTCGAGGACGACGGTTACGGCTTGCCCATCGACAGCCGTCTCGACGTTGTCGCGGCCGCAGAGGATGGACTTGACGCGGGACGTTTGGCCGGACTTCGCAACAACGACGCTGTCACCAACGGAAACCCGGCCCGCTGCAATTTGGCCGGAGAAGCCGCGGAAATCCAGGTTCGGGCGATTGACCAGTTGGATTGGCAACCGAAACGGTTGATCGACGCGATCTTCGTCGGCATCGATGGATTCCAGATGCGAAAGCAGGCTCTTCCCCCTATACCAAGACATGTTTGGGGAAGCCGTGATCACGTTGTCTCCAAATCGCGCCGACATCGGTACAAAGCCGACTGCGCGGAAGCCCAGCGTTTCTGAAAACGCTTGAAAAGTGCCGCAGATGGCTTGGAACCTTTCCTGATCATATTGGATAAGATCCATCTTGTTGACGGCGACGATGATATGCCGGATGCCAAGAAGGGAAGCGATAAATGTGTGGCGGCGCGTCTGACGCAGAACGCCTTTCCTCGCATCTATCAGCACGATTGCCACGTCAGCATTAGACGCACCGGTCGCCATGTTACGGGTATATTCCTCGTGTCCGGGCGTATCCGCGATAACGAATTTTCGCTTCGGCGTCACAAAGAAGCGGTAGGCTACATCGATGGTGATGCCCTGCTCCCGCTCAGCCTCCAGGCCGTCAACCAGAAGCGCGAAATCCAGATGATCATCGCCTTTCGTCGTGCCGTGCTTTTTGGTATCCCGCTTAAGCGCGGAAAACTGGTCGTCCAGGATAAGCTGCGTATCGTAGAGCAGCCGGCCGATCAGCGTGGATTTCCCGTCGTCAACCGAGCCGCAGGTCAAAACGCGCAGGAAGGTAGTGGTGACGTGCGCGTCCTGCTCGATCAGCATGTCGTCATCAAGAACCATCCTCATCAGAAATATCCTTCGCGTTTTTTCTTTTCCATCGAAGCTTCTTCATCGGAATCAATCGCTCGTCCTTGACGTTCGGACGTTCGGACAGTCAGCATTTCCTGAATGATTTCTGGGACGGTGCGCGCGGTCGATTCAATCGCTCCCGTCAGCGGGTAACAGCCAAGCGTACGAAACCGGACTTGCAACTCCTCGACCTTCTCGTCATGCGCAACCCGGAGCCGGTCGTCGTCAACCATAAGAAGCATTCCATCACGGCGAATAACCGGCCGGCGTTGTGCGAGATACAACGGAACCACGGGGATATTTTCCTGATTTATGTATTGCCAGACATCGAGTTCCGTCCAATTTGACAGCGGGAAAACCCGGATCGATTCATTGCGGTTCACCCGCGTGTTGTAAGTCCTCCACATTTCCGGCCGCTGGTTTTTAGGGTCCCATGTGTGCTTGCTGTCGCGGAAGGAGAATATCCTCTCCTTGGCTCGCGATTTTTCCTCGTCGCGCCTTCCGCCCCCGAACGCTGCATCAAAGCCGTAGTGGTCCAGCGCCTGCCGCAGAGCCAGCGTCTTCATCATGTGCGTGTACGCGGTTGCGCCGAAATCGAAGGGGTTCACATTCTGGGCGACACCGTCCTGATTGGTGTGCACGAGCAGATTGAGGCCGAGTTCAGCCGCAGTCCTGTCCCGAAAGGCGATCATTTCGCGAAACTTCCAGGTCGTATCAATGTGAAGCAATGGAAATGGAGGCTTTGCCGGGTAGAACGCCTTGAGAGCCAGGTGCAGCATGACGGAAGAATCTTTTCCGATCGAATAAAGCATGACCGGCCGTGAGAATGTTGCGGCAACCTCACGCATGACATGGATGGATTCTGCTTCCAATTTTTCCAGATACGTCAGCGTCATTTTCGCAGGCCCCCTCGCCTATTCATGTAAAAAATTCCGCCATTCATTTATTTTTCAATAAAATCCAAAACCAACAGTAATATAAACTCCAATGCACATTGGAACGCGCTCATCACGATCCGCATCCGATTAATTCAAATGCCAATCGGAGATCCCGACGCCTTGTAACGCCGCCTCGAAAACCACGAGAACCAGGAGGGGCGATCTTGATTTTCGGGTTTCCCGAAGAAATTCACTACGCTGCCCAAAATGACAGGATGATTGACTGATAGCCTGTTCAGCGCGTCAACGAGGCTTCGTTCCTTGGTGCGCACGGCTGCAACAACCATGATGATGGAATCGACCCGGGATGCCAGCCAGACAGAATCCTCTTCGTGCTGTAGCGCGGGTGAATCGATGATGATCAAGTCGTATAGTCCCCGCAATTCCGTGTAGAGAACTTCAACGCCGTACAAATTCGGCCTGGAGGAGATGACCTCCAGGAATGGGTAGGAGGGGGAGGCAAAGATAACGCTCTTTAAATCCCCCTTGTTCTCAAGGAAGTTGGAAAGTGCCGTGTCTGCCTGTGGCGCACCCAAAAGGAAGCCGGCCCCCTTCGGGTTCGGGTCGAAGTCCAGAATAAGTGCACGCAATCCCTGCGCTCTCGCGGCCGCGGCCAGACCAAGCGTTATGGTCGTCTTTCCGTCGCCATTTGATGGCGAGCAGATCATGACGATCTTGCCTCCTGCAGAACGGTCTATCGCCTCCCAGGCCATACACAAGTTTCGCATCGCCTTGGAAAACACAGAGCCGGGGCTGCTCACTACAAGCTGATGGGGCATCTGCAACGAATGTAACGGTACCTTCAAATTTGGGATGGTGACGAGGTTCGGCCGGTTGAGCACCTCTTCGACATCACGTGGCCCATGAAGCCTGTTATCAAGAGCCTCAGCAACCATCAGGCCGATGATAGCCAGAACAAAGACACCGAAAGAACCGGTTGCGATGACAAAGCTCGGGGTTGGAAAAGAGGGGCTGGTTGGAACTTCTGCGTAGGAGGCGACAGTCGCCGACGCCTTGCGCTCGCCGCGCTCAGGATCTAGGTCCCCCAATCGCAATACGATCTGATCGTAGCGCTTTTGTTCAGCCAGCAAATCCCGCTCAAGCTCCCGCCTGCGGATTTCAGCCAAATTGCGGCCTTCCATCCTCTTTTGCAGAAGAGCCACTTCAGTGCTGAATTTCTCGGTCCGGATTGAAGCAACCTTGGAATTGTTTGCCAATTCCTGAACAATTCTCTGGGCTTCATCACCTATCATAGCGCGGGTGGCTTGAAGCTCCGCATCTGCATCGATGACAAGCGGATGATTTTTACCAAACTTTGAACTGAGCTGCGCGCGGACCCTTTCGAGACGCGATTGCTCGGTCCTCAGGCGGTCAAGCTGATCTGACGTCAGAACACGGCCCAGTGCTTGCTCGTCCGTCGACGCAAGAAGCCCTTTTGCCTCATTATATCGCGCGACCGCCCCAGCCTCATCAACACGCGCGATCGTCAACTGCTCATTTAACTGCTCCATGCGCGCCCGCAAGAGATCGTCCTGTGGATCAAAAGTGAGATCGCTGTTCGTGGCGAAGTTGGCGATCTCCCGCTCCATGTTCGCAATCCGGCCAGCAAGCTCCGCTTGCTGGCTGCGCAAATATGCGATGGTGTTCTTGGTGGCCTCGTCAGTAAGTTTGGCAGTCCATTCGACATAGCGCTCCGCAATGGCATCAGCGATCGTGGCTGCCTTCAATGGGTTGGGCTGCCTCACTCGAATGGTCATCGCGAGGCTGTCGCCGCGGCGATCGACAATATACGAACTCAGGAGGGTGGAAATCGCGCGGTTGCGCTGCACGCTTTCTGAAATAAGACGGCGGCGAACCATTTCCGGCCCGTTTCCTTCGTTGGAAAACAATACGCCGACGATGGGCGCGAACAATGATCCGATAAGGCCGTTCCCCTCCGTCCGTATCGGGTGCAGGTAGGTATTGTAGTCGGGGTCCTCGACAAGATTGAGCGCATCAACAACGGTCCCGGCAAATACACGAGACTGAATGACATCGAGTTCTGTTTCCATTACCGATTTATCGCGCTCCTGCTTGCGCAGTTCGACCACCGCTTCATAGGGGCGGGCGTCATTGCGATCGAACACAATCGCGGAGGTAGCGGTGTAGATTTTTGTATAGAGAAGCGATGCCAGAATCGTCAGCGCCAGGCCCGTCAATATAAAAATGCCAAAGAAGACAATGTACCTGCGTAGCAATTCAGCGATGTCCTGCAGGCCGTAGGTGTACGGCCGGCGCGGAGGCATCTGATATATCGTCGTGCTTTGAATTTTATTTGTAGAATGGTCAACTGCGCGATCGGTGGTCAGCATTTAACCTCCAGACAACTTCCCCAAGACTTCATTGCCGCAGCGCACAATATACGCCAAATTTAGCAACCCAATTTGAATAGGAACAATAATTGAAATCACGAAAATATTAAACAACTAAATTATCATTTAATATTAATGACGTCGCTTATATGAAAGTTCAATTTGAATATTGCGACCTACAATGTTATTGGTCGCAACAATACATTCGCATTTGCCCGGAAATAGCATACTGCGTCAAAATTATACATAAATTTCACCATCCAATGTGTGGCCATAGCTTGCCAACCATCAGATAAAATCCGTCACCTATGGGCTTGCCAATGCCATCCGCTCGATGAGAATGTCATTGACCACGTGAACGTCGAATTTTGCTTGCGCCAACTCTCGCGACTTCATCCCCATATCGGCAGCGAGAGGAAGATTGCCCGCAAGCGTCACCATGGCACGCGCCAGGTCATCAACATTCCTGGGCTCTACCAGATAACCGTTAATGCCAGGCTGGACCGTATCGCTACACCCGGCAAGGCTGGTTGTAATAACAGCGCGCCCGACGGACATAGCCTCAAGGATGCTGCGCGGAATACCCTCCCGATAGTAGCTCGGCAGTACGAAAACATTGCATCCTGCGAGGTAAGGCCGGACGTCCAATGTGTCGCCGAGAAAGTTCAGAAGCCCCTCATCAACCCATTTCTGGATATCGTCACGGGACACCCCAATGACGGGATTGGGATCAAAATGTCCCAAAATTTGAAATTCCGCATTCGGGTAGAGATGCCGCACCCTCCGCGCCGCCTCAATATATTCAAGGATACCCTTGTCCTTGAGCAAGCGCGCGATCAAAAGGAAAACCGGTCGATCGGAAGGGGGCGGAGCAAAGGCATAATGATCAAGATCCACACCCGACCCGGGCACAATCCTGATCAAGGATTCGTCCCTGACCATACGATGCTCGCGAATGTCCGCGGCATCAGCCTCGTTGTAGGCGAAGACAACGTTCGCGCCGGCAAAGGCGCGACGGTAAAGCCAAACGCTGATCTGCTTGACCACCCGGCCTTTAAAAGTTGCCGACCCGTTTTGTGAAAAGACGTGGCCAAGCCCTGTTACCAAGAAGCAACGGGAACGCACTCCAGCAAACCGCGCGGCAATCCCACCGTAGATTATCGGTTTCATCGTGTATGGAACGACCAGGTTCGGCTTCAACTTTCGCAGCAGGCGCCAGAGCGACCATATGGTGGCGAGATCGGCAACTGGGTTAAGCCCTACGCGCGCCATTGGTATCTGTGCAAAATCGACGCCTATTCGTGACAACGCACTCCTGGTTCTTGCGTCATCTTCTGGACCAACGGCTGTGACAATGTGCCCGGCATCCACCATCCGCTTAAGCAGTTCCAGCCGAAAATTGGTCAATGACTGGCTATAGCTGGACAGAACGACAATGCGTTGTCTGCGATGCGCCGGCATCGTCTGCGGCAGCGGACGGATAGCGTCCTCATAAACAGCATGTGTCGCTAAATACTCGCTAAAGACCGCCATAATAACTCCCAAGGAAACGAACCGGCAATGCAGGCGCGCTAGTTGATCTGCGATCCCGCTGCAGGGTTCCGGCCGATATCGCTGACGAGCGCGTTGAACAGCGCTTCAGGAAGCTCCGAAAGCTGATCCCGCGCACCATCCTCGTCTGTGTCGGCACTTTGGGGATGTACATCTTTCAAATGTGTGGCCGCACATTGCTGCTTCACATAGCCGGGAATGAGGCTGCTCATTAATGCAAGGACCATGGCTTCGTCTCCCAGTTCGGCGAAGCGCTCCAGTCGTGCAAACGTCACCATGAGCTTGGAGAGGTCCACCGGATGAGGGATAGCGCCAAGAACCCCAGGCACCGGCGACGCTACCCGCATTTCCTTGCTGTCGAAGAGTTCCTCAAATCGCTTTTCGCCGGGGCGTAGGCCGATGATCTTGATTGCAATATCTTTTTCAGGCGTAAATCCGGCCAGACGGATCATCCTGCGGGCTATCTCGATGATTTTTATGGGCTCGCCCATATCCAGCACGAATATCTCGCCTTTGCCGATATCGCCCTCCAAGCCATAGGCGGATGCCTGCAACGTCAGTTCGACGGCTTCGCGAATGGTCATGAAGAACCGCGTCATCTCGAGATCCGTTACGGTCAGCGGGCCGCCACAGGCAATCTGCTTCTTGAAGAGCGGGATAAGTGATCCGCTCGAACCAAGGACATTGCCGAACCGAACCGTCATGAAGCGGGGCCCTGACCCCGTCTTGAACCTGTTCAGGTCAAGAGCCTGGCAGTAAAGCTCGGCAAGGCGTTTGGTGCCTCCCATGACACTGGTTGGGTTGACAGCCTTGTCCGTTGAAATTTGAACCATCGCCAATGCGCCGCACTGCCGCGCCGCGTTGGCGACGTTCATCGTGCCGATAACGTTGGTAAGCGCTCCTTCACAAGGATTGAGCTCCACCATCGGCACATGCTTAAGCGCCGCTGCGTGAAAAACCAGCTCGGGCCGATGCAGTGAAAATATATCGTTGACCCGGTTTGCCCGCCGCACATTGCACAAATGTGCGGAACGCGGAACGCTCTGGAAACGCTCGTTCAATTCCATATCGATCGCATAGAGATTATATTCGCAGTTCTCTAGGAGCACGAGTTCCGCGGGCTCGCACGCTGCGATTTGCAACGCCAATTCGCTACCGATCGAGCCTCCAGCACCGGTGATGAGCACCCGCCGGCCCTTGACCAGGCGCGAGATCGCTTCCCGGTCCAACGAGGCCTGCGGTCTTTCGAGCAGATCGGTCAGTTCGATAGACTTGAGTTCGAAGCGGTTTTCCCGCTTGGTATTTTTAAGCTCCGTCATCTGAGACAGGCGGGAAACGGTCATGCCAAGCGCCTCAGCCGCCGCGATCAACCGCTCCGACGCATCCTCCCCGAATACGGATGGCGCTTCCGTAAATATGAGGTGGCGCGGAGAAATCCTTTCGCCTTTGAGCTGCGCAACAATATCCCGGAAATCTTCCACAGCCCCAAGGATAGGGACGTTCCGAAGCACCATGTTTTGATGCTCATTTGTTTTTTCCAGGCATCCGACGGGCCAATGCGTGCAGTTGCGATCGCGGCTCAGTGCGCGCAGGTAAAGGTCGGCAGCATCCCCGGCACCAACGAGGAGCGTGGGAATTTGCTTCTCGGTATTTCGGGGGCCTTTGAGCCCCATCCCGCGGCGTGTCAAAGGGAACTCGTCCAACCGGAAACTCAGCCTGGAAGCAGACAGAAAAGCCAGGAGCAGAAGAGCCTCCAGCAACAACGTGCTGCGCGGCATATCTGTAAGCCTGGTTGCGAAGAATAAAACGCAGACAAGCATCAGTGTGGTTATGAAAACCGCACGGATGATCGTCCACAAATCAGACACGGATCCATACCGCCAGTTTCGGCTATACAATCCGGCGAGTGGGAACACGACAGCGCAGACGAGCAGATATTGGGGACCAGCGATCAACAATGCCCTTAGCAACTCGGGCCGTGCTTGCACCGTGTCGAACCCGTAACGGGTCACGTAAGCAATACCCAGAGCTGAACCTGCAGAGAGCATATCCGCCAAAAAAAGCCCGAGCGACTGCCGGACTTTTCGCACCTGCGAGTATACTATCCTTTTCGCAAGGCCCAACATCCAATTGGCGGCAGAAAGCACAGCCGTGACGGCGGTAGCGAGCGTTATGCCGGATAGCCGCTTCTTGGCCGAAGAATTGTTGGTGTTTAAAACGACATCACCGCGATCCATTATAGCCCCCGCCAACTACTCGCACGGAATCATATCGTCGAACCCCAGCGGTTCGAGCGCTCAAATTAATCTATAAGAAATATATACTATTCTCCCAGAGGCATCGTATGAGCGAAATACCTCCGCATCGCCGCAGCACAAAGCTACGTCGAAGAAATCCCCGATATGTAAGAGCTTTCTTTCGTTAGAAGGTTTGCATAAAATGAATAATCTGTAAAGCTTATTTTAGCCTCAGCTATTCTAACGCATTAAAATGGTAATCTATACCTTCTTCATTGCATCCATCGAAAACATATACTTAATGCCATAAATCCCAGTGCTAAATCGTTTGAAATTTCCATTCTCAAAACGAAAAACATCAACGATCTGAAAAAAGAGGCCACACTTTCCAGCAACAGTTCATCCTGTTGCAACGCTGGTTCAGCAGAACAATTCCACCCGGCCGAAGCGGCGATTTTGCTGGGCGCACCAACATTCGACCAGCGTCGACGAAAACCGCAGGCTTCAAAGATTGAAAGTGCTCACCCCATATCGATCAAACAAGCAACGCGGTTGCGCAGTAGGCTCAGCATCATCGGCCTCCAGATGCCCCGCCAAAGAGTACCGTTTAAGGCTCTGCTGAATAGGTGCTATTCAACGGAATTGGTCCGATAAACTCGCTGATGGAAATACCAGTTGTAGGGCCATCGCTCAAGCAAGATATGCGCAACGTGACTGAGGCCGACAGACGCAACGAAAACCGCCAATCCAAAGATTGCGATCGAAAACCAAACATCACTGGTGAAAAGCTGCAGCTGAATGAAAACTCGCCTTACAAAGTAATAGGCGTAAGGATGCACGAGATACAAGCTATAGCTTATGGCGCCTATGTATTTTGAGAATTTATTATTAAATATAATACTGGTTAGGCTGCGCGGATCTACCGCAAGCCAAAAGTAGGACACGGTAAAAATCAAAGCTCCCAGAGCGGCCGGATTCGAGAAATCGGAGAGTGTATAGTCAAACACTCCCCGGCTTGCTGAATAGGCGGTGGCAAAAAACAGAGTTGCCTCGAACGTCCGCAACACGGCTGTCCCCATCGTTATCCGTGAGCCAAAGAGGCGGATCAAGGCGCCTGCCAGGAAGAAGATCGATATGGGAAAAACGGCGAGAAAAACCAGCGATACCGCCCAGGCCAACGCAGCCGCTACCGCGTTTGGTCGTTTAACCGACGTGTAGACGACCCAGCATGTAAGCGCATAGAACATGACCTCGTAGCTCAAGCTCCATGCATTGGGGGTGAGCTGTTCAGTTCCAGTGAAGAGATTTATGAACAGGAGTCCGGAAACGATGCTCTCTATATTATTCGTTTTTGGATATTCGTTGGTTAAGTAGTTCAATGTTATAAATACTACAGAAGCTACAAAGAATAACGGATAGATACGCAGAAACCGACGCTGCGCGAACTCCTGAATGGAGTATCTCAGGGCGCTTGGAAGGATCACATAGCCACTGATCACAAAAAACAATTTAACGCCAAAGACACCCAGAAACCATGGCGCCTCTATGGCATGCACGTAGCTCTCGTTGGCCGGGTAGATATGGCGAGCTGTCCCGCCGAGAATATGCGCCCCAAGCACCATGATTGAGGCCAAACCACGCAAACCATGCGCGGCAACGTTGAATTCGCCTGCCTTTTCAACCGAGTTTAAGGCAGCACGCCTGACAGGCTCGCTTGCCGACGGTCGCGCTAGTATTTCATCAACCATTGGAGGCCCCGCCAAGTTGCTCAAGGGCAGAAGCCGTCTGCCGCCGGTCAAAAGACATCTAAATAGTAGCGTGGCTTAGCCCAGCGCCCCGAGCGGGCTGGGCGCTCGATCAGTATCGGCCCTCCCTCGCAGCAAGCCACGCTCCTTGTCTGCAAAAGTCGAGGCAAGGAATATCGGGAGAAGAACCGGCAAAACCCAGAACCGGCTATAAATGTGCGGAAGAGCATTAGCTGCCAGTAAGAACACCGTGACATTTGCAAGGATTGCCGCAGCAAACGGGCGCCCGCCCGGCACTTTTAAAACCGAAATAGCCGGACCCAGCCCGCCCAACACCATCACAAGGAACCCGATCGCGCTTATCAGCCCGCCTTCTATCCATAAGAGCAGATAGACGTTGTGAACAGGTGCATGGTATTGGCTGCCCACGCGATACTGATCCGCTCCGACGCCGATAAAGATAGTGTCCGACGTCATCTCCAGGGCTTCGTTTATCAGCTCGACCCGCCCATCGAAACTACCGGCTTTCCCGAGGTCACCGGTTTCCAGCGCCCCAAGAACTCTTTTCTGGAAGGTGGCAGGAAGATATTCGGTCACAAGACCGCCACTGAGAGCCAAGATCGTCACGCCGATGGCTAACGGCAGCAGCATACGCTTCCAGCTCAACCCGAGAAGGGCAAAAATTCCCACTCCACACACAAGCGACATAAGGCCGGAATTGGAGCCGGTGAGCAAAATACCATAGGTCATGATTGCTACCGCCAGAAATCCGGTTGTCTTTCTCATGTGACCTGTCGTGCAGAGGACGAGGACAATTGGTACACAAAGCGCTATGACGGTCGCGCATTCATTTGTGCGCTCCATTAGACCGGTTAGGCGTCCGCTGCCGGTTACGAACACCGTATCCCTCTGCCCGTCATAATGGATGAGATACACTCCATGGAGGCAGATCACCGAGATGGACAGGACATAGACTTTGGCAAAGGTCACGATGTTTTTTGCGGATTGACTGCTGAAAATCAACATTATTGCCAAGTATGCATAGGCATATTGCGCAACGACAGCCATCGCGCGCATTGGATCGGGAGATTTCATGCTGCTTATCGTCAGGCCCGCGAGCAATGTGGAGAGCCCCACCAACCAGACCGCCGCACTCATTCTTCCGAAGGGATAAAATGAAATCCGCCCACTCAATAAAAGTACAACCAGGGCGGCCGCGAACATAATATCAGAAAATGTAATGTTTCCTGCTGTGGGACGTATATAAACCATAGAGCAAAGGAAAACACCGCCGACGACGAGCGGATAATCAAAGAACATGATGATCTTTGATCGTCTCATTTCGGCGGAGTAGGTTTTCTCTCGCCATTCCTGATCAAGATCGTTCGGAATATCTGTCATATTGCGATCTCGCTGCGTCTATACAGCTGTGTTGAGATTTTTTGGGTAGGTGCGAACCTCCGCACTAAATAATATTTCCTGGCAAACTATTCTGATGGCAGATCATTCGTCCGGGTTTTTACGCAAACACATTCCCATCCAGACCCAGACGTGACATCCTGCGTGATGCCGTCCTAAGGCCTGCGGCCGTCAACCGCGCCGGGCGTAGCCAATGCCCGATGCCTCGGCCATCTGGCGAAAGCTCACGATACACGGCAATGATCCTAAAATCGAGATAAACAAAATCAAATGTCACTCGCAACGGAACGCTGCTCGAAATAATCCGATAGCAAGTTCGATCTGCTCTCGTCTGCAAAAGTATATTTTCCGGTCGAACACCAGAATGAGTGTGTAGCGCCGGTGTCTACGCCCATAGCTTGAAACCCTTACCCTACGTCTTTCCGCTTCGCTGCGGCCAGCCGGCTTTCACTTAACCTTTCTCCAAAAATCATCACTGAAGCCGTCATAATCAGAATTTGAAGGTCAATCCAGAAGGATCTGTTTCGGATATACCATAAGTCGAGGTCTATCTTGTCATCATCCGTAAGGATGGCATTGCCGCTGATCTGCGCCCACCCCGTCAACCCCGGCTTTACAGAGCAGCGCAGAACCCCACGCTCGCCAAGGCTGCGTATCGTTTCTGGAAGAATGGGACGGGGACCAATCAAGCTCATATCGCCGACAAGGATGTTCCAGAATTCAGGAAGTTCGTCCAACCGGGATCGGCGCAGAATCCGGCCAAATGTGGTTGTACGTTTCTCGTCGCTGAGGAGCTTGCCCTTGCTGTCCCGCGCATCCGACATGGACCGGAACTTGATCATTCTGAACGGGCGCTCGTCCTTGCCTGCCCTAGATTGAACGAAAATTGCCGGGCGGCCGAGTAGAACGATGACGGCAATTGCAACCAGTATCATGACAGGCAACATTAACAGCCCGGCGGAAAGTACGAATATGATGTCAAGAACACGGTTCATAATATTTGCCCCAGCAAACATTCGACCTCTTATTTTTATCCACCCGGAAGAGATCCGGCAAGAAATTTCATCTTCCGATTTTCAATAACTACGCATTGACGGCAACGGGCTGTTCGTTCCATCATCAAAGACGGAAGTATATGCTGTAAGGAAACTGCCATATTGCATATCGGGATGACCACGTGGCCAGCACTCCACCATCCATGGGCCTCGATCGCAATTGATGACAGCCTGTTGAACGATGTTTTTCCTGGTCACCAGCCGAGGGGTGGCATCCGGGAAAGCCAGGTTTTTAAAGTGATATATTTAAGGACCGGCTGGAGCCGCGAGCAAGGTAGCGGACGACGAGCACCTGCTCCCGATACGTCAGCAAAGGGTATTTCGACCGCCATCAGACGATAATCATTCGACCGAAGGGAACAATGATGTGTGGAATTGCCGGGCTCGTAAATTATACGGGACGCCAACGTGAAGCATCGACCGCCACCCTGAAACTGATGGCCAGCGCTCTTGCGCATCGCGGCCCGGACGCCGATGGAATATGGCTTGCCGAAGATGGCCATGTCGGCCTTTGCCATCGCAGACTCTCGATCATTGACCTGTCTCCGGGAGGTGCGCAACCGATGCACTCCGCCAGCGGCCGCTACTCGATTGCGTACAATGGGGAGATTTATGGGTTCCTGGGATTGCGCGCCGAACTGGATGCGCTCGGGCTACAATTTCGCGGCCACTCCGATACAGAAGTGCTTCTGGAAGCCATCGAAGCATATGGGCTGGAAAAAGCATTGGCGCGCTGCAACGGCATGTTCGCCTTTGCCCTTTATGACAGTGTAGAACGCAAAATCATATTCGCCCGGGATCGACTTGGTAAAAAGCCTCTTTATATCGGAGTGTCCGGTGATGCGATTGCTTTTGGTTCCGAACTGAAGAGCATCAGAAAACACCCGTCTTTTCACTCTCCCGAGATAGATCGCGACGCAGTTACGCTGTACCTGAGATACAACTACATCCCCACTCCCTATTCGATTTATCGTAATGTTTTCAAATTGCCGCACGGTTCGTGGGTCAGCATCTCGGTCGATCAGCCTCCCGCCTCTCTTGCGGCAGTTCTGGCCTCTGCAAGATCCTACTGGGACGCATTCGAAGTTGCCGAGCACGGATATGCGCACCGTATCGGATCCGAAGAGGAGGCTTTGGATCTTCTCGACAACGCGCTGAAAACAGCGGTCAGCGAGCGCCTGGTGTCGGATGTGCCTGTCGGTGCGCTTCTTTCCAGCGGCATTGATTCTTCTCTGGTTTCCGCCGTGATGCAGGAAGTCTCGGCAACGCCCGTCAAAACCTACACTGTCCGCTTCATGGAGGAACAGTACAATGAAGCGGATGCCGCCGCGGCCGTTGCCCTTCATCTGAAAACGGATCACACCGAAATCACGGCGGAACCTGAAATCGCTCTTCGGCTTATCCCCGATCTGCCTGATGTCTATGACGAACCTTTTGCCGATCCATCACAAATCCCGACGTTGCTCGTTTCAAAACTCGCACGAAGAACCGTAACCGTCGCTTTATCCGGCGACGGCGGCGACGAATTTTTCGGCGGCTACAAGCGCTATCAACGAATGGTGACCTTTGACCGCCTGGAAAAAATGACCCCCACGTTCGCGCTGAAGGCAGCGAAGTTCGCACCCGAATGGCTGCTAGACGCCGCAGCACCGCTTGGCCGTCACGCTCTCCCCTCGGCTTTGCGCGACGAGGCCACCGGCAGCCGTGTGAAGCGGCTTGCCGAACTGCTTCAGATTCGCAACAGAGACGACCGGTATCTGAATTTTGTCTCTCAATGGCCGGATGCGGCCGACATCGTCATCGGCGGACGTGAGCCGCCGTCTGCAATGTCATCGAAGCGAATTCCAGCTGTTCTCGAGCCGGTCGACAGGATGATGTACAGGGATATGGTTGCCTATCTCCCCGACGATATTCTAGTCAAACTGGATCGGGCCTCAATGGCTGTCGGTCTTGAAATGCGCGCGCCCCTCCTCGATTATCGCTTCGTCGAACTGGCCTGGCGTTCGCCGCGCGCCTTATGTTTTTCCGAAGGCCAAGGCAAGCGCGCCCTGCGCAAACTGCTGGCCCGCCGGTTGCCCGAAACTCTCCTGACGCAATCAAAGCGAGGCTTCGGCATCCCGCTTAACGCCTGGCTTCGCGGCCCCTTACGTGCCTGGGCAAGCGACTTGCTATCTCCGTCCCGCTTGCGTCGAGACGGGATTTTCCGGGTGGAACCCATTGAAGCGCGTTGGAAGGAACATCTTTCAGGCAAGCGAGACTGGGGCGCGCACCTTTGGACGATCCTGATGTTCAATTCCTGGCTGGACCGCTGGGCCAGCCAGGAGCATTAACTGCGCCGGTAAGGCCGCTTGCCTCACTGGGCCCTCAATGTGGACGCCGGCCTGGCCCCCTTCCCGCAACTCGCGAGACAGTGACAGATCGGATGATTGGGCGCAGATGACGTGGGGCATCAGCATTGATTTTCCAAGCCTGCGACACGGCGCCAGGTGGGCCGCGCTTATGACAGCATAAAGTCCGACTGACTGAAATTCGCTGCCGTAAGATTGCCCAACGGGTCATCGATGAGAACGGAAAATGCATTGCCCGAAGAGTCATGCCCCTTGATGATGACATCGCCACTGACATCGTCGTAGGCATAAACCGTTCCGTTGGTTCCCGAACTCGAATATTTGGTCAGTCCGAGCCTTTCGAAGCTCAACGTATCGATACCGTCCTGGAAATCCTTGACGGTATCACGACCGGTCAGGACACTGGCACCCTTGAAAGAGAACTGGTCTGCGCCTGCGCCACCCCAAAGCGTGTCAGCACCGGAATCACCGATCAGAACGTCATTTCCAGCGTCGCCGTAGATAGTGTCATTTCCATCGCCACCATAGAAACGGTCGTTTCCGTCGCCACCTCTCAAGGTGTCCGCTCCGGCTTCACCGCTAATGGTATCGGCACCGGCATCTCCAAACGCCACGTCGTCTCCGCCGCCAAGTTCGATACTATCATTGCCATTGCCGCCATGCGCTTCATCCTTGCCCCCCTCGGAATCGATCATGTCGTTACCATCGCCACCGCTGAGGTAGTTGTTGCCGTCTCCGCCATCGACCCGATCATCGCCGTTTCCGCCGAACACTTTATCGTCGCCCGACTGCCCCTTGAGCGCGTCGTTACCATCCTCGCCATAGATGGTGTCATTGCCAGCAGCTCCACTCACGGCCTGCTGTGTCAATTTCCCCGTCGCGGGATCAATGCGGTTGGTGAAACCGTCATTGCTGCTACCTGCATAGATGATATCGTCTCCGTCACCGCCATCGATATATTCCTCGCCGGCGCCACCATAAATCGTATCGTTTCCAGCGCCGCCCAAAAAGTGATCGTGACCGTCGCCGCCCTCCAGAATGTCGTTCCCAAGGCCGGCGTCGAAAATATCGTTTCCAAGGCCTCCAAGAAACCTGTCATTTCCCGCGCCGCCGTCGAAAGTATCGTTACCGTCACCGCCTTCGGCATAATCGTTGCCGGCCCCTGCCTTGAAAAAGTCGTTCCCGGTCCCGCCGTAGAGCTTGTCGTTGCCAACTCCGCCGTCGAGAAAGTCATCGCCTGCGTTGCCGTACAGGATGTCATCGCCATCATAGCCGTAGATTTTGTCTGCAGCGCTCGTTCCCGTCAGCTTATTTGCCAGGGTGGTTCCTTTGAGAATCATGATTACCTCTTCGCTTGGTAGGAGAGGCGCTGGTAGGAACGGAATGAGGCGCAAAGGAGGCTTGCAGCGATTTCACAACCATAAGAGGAAATAAAACCAGACTCCATCCATGTCTATCTGTGGATAAAGACTGAAAATACGCCAATTCTAATAATACAAAATTATTAAATTTCAGTGATTTAATTCAAACCTCGCCCACAACCCGGCCATGATCGCATTTAACCTTACGACATACTTTATCAATCTCGCCATCATGCGAAATAATTTGATTAGTCAACGAGATATCCTCATATTTTATTCAAAAATTCCAGATACTTGGCTTCTACTGCAGCCAGCGTATATTCACTCTCGATTCGCTCTCTGGCGTTGCGGGCATATCGCGCATAACCGCCTGGGCCTGCATCGAGCAGTGTGCGCATAGCCCCCGCAAGTGCCTGCGGATCTCTCGCCGGCACAGCGATACCGCCATCGCCGACAACAATGGCGGCGTCGCCAACATTGGTCGTTACCACCGGCTTGGCAAAGCTCATCGCCTCGGCGATGACATTGGGAAACCCCTCCGTCCGCGAAGACAGCGCCAAGATATCGATGCCTTGATAGAATCCGGCCATGTCTGCGACTTCCCCCTGCAACTCGATCCGGCCCGGCGGCAGCGCGGCGTCAGCAATCAACCGCACGACGGCGGGATTGTCCCAGGACAGTCCATGCCCGGCGGCCGTAAACGTCACATCCGGATGTGTTTGAGAAACCAGCGTGGCTGCATGGAAGAACGTGGCGTGATCTTTTTGAGGATGAAAGCGGGCCGCTATGCCGATCCGTTTCGCGATGCGGGACACCGGCGCGGAAAGAGGCGGAAGATCAAAACCGTTCGGAATGACAATGGCATTATGATTGCTGTAGCCATAGGCACCGTGCATTTCGAGAGCGCGTGAGGAATTATAGATAAAGCCGGCAGCACGACGCGACAGCAATTTGGAGACAGCAATGGCGATACGTGAACTGCGCGACAATGACGATGGATCGTCCAGCGACTGACGGACATTCCAGAACACGCGCGTATGTTGGCGCGAAAGGCCCGCAGCGATCGTGCCGGCAATCATTGCATGATACATCCAGCACAACACGACCGTGGGCCGCTCCTGGCGGATCAACTTGGTCAATGTGAAGATCGCCCCGACCAGCGCAGTCGGCACTCCGGCTTCCAGTGCGACATAGGTAACTCTGGGATTATTAGCGAGGGCGCGATTGCGCCCCGATATCCCCATAAGAGATACAACAACGATCCGTTGGCTGCCTGAAATCCGCAACAACCGAGTGAGCATAGTCTCGGCACCGGCGCTCGCAGTGAAATTGGTAATGACATGCATGATCATCATGGCGGTCCGTTTAATACTCAAGCGCGTCGTTTGTTTCCGATAACCCCGATTTGCAATTGCCAGAACCATTAGCTTTGCTTCAATGGAAGCCAGCCAGTTACCGGCGGCGAAAGCCATTGTCATCCAAACAAAGCCACCGGTCCACTCGATCGCACAACCGGTTGTTTTTCACACAGGCAGGTATGCGAATGGCATTCGGTTCGAGTTGGAAATGATATCGTAGCATAATGAAATATTCGTTGGCGGCCCGGCATTGTTAACTGCTGGACAGTATCCCGCACGTGGTGTTCTATATCTCTAAATTACAGATATTTTAAATCTGGAACCTTTTGTATCGTTGTCAAGTCTGCCCCACCGAAGCTTTCGCCCCGATGCGTTCAGAAGACGAATTTATTCGGCTGATTGGTGGACGGATTGAAGCGCCTGGGAACTTTTTCGGGATGGGAAATGATGCGTATTGTTCTTGTTGGCGCCGTGGAAAGCTCGAACGTCGCATTTAATGCGCTCGTGAAAGCCGGAAAACCTCCAGTTCTCGTGGTGACCCTCCCGCAAGACGCCGCTGATCGGCATTCGGATTTCACCGACATCGGTTCACCGGCCGCCGCGATCGGAAGCGCAGTGTTCCGCACGACAAATACAAACGCGCCTGAAACGATAATGGCGATAGAAAATGCGGAACCGGATGTCACTTTCGTCATTGGCTGGTCCCAAATCTGCAAAGCGCCTTTTCGCGCCATTGCTCGTATCGGGAGCATCGGTTTTCACCCAGCCGCCTTGCCTCGATTGCGGGGGCGAGGCGTCATTCCCTGGACAATCCTGCTTGGCGAAAAGACGGCGGGATCTACGTTGTTCTGGCTCGACGAAGGCACGGATTCCGGCCCTGTCCTACTGCAGAAGATCTTTCACGTCGGAGAAGAGGAGACAGCGCGCAGCCTCTATCTCAAACATATGCGCAATATCGAAGAAATGATCCCGGAAGCCGTGCACCGGCTTGAGACGGGCGACGCCCCGAGAATAGAGCAGGATCACCGCCAGGCATCCTATTGTGCGAAACGTACGCCTGAAGATGGCTTGATCGATTGGCGCATGCCGGCTGCGCAGATACTGACCCTCATTCGAGCCGTGGGCGATCCGTATCCTGGCGCTTACACAAGCTGCAACGGGCTCAAACTTCATATTGACACTGCTGCGCCAGCTTCCCCCATACCCCGTTATATTGGCATTACCGGTCAGGTTCAGGCACACACTCCACGCGGCTTTGTCGTCATGTGCGGTGATGGCCTTTGCATTGAAGCCCATAACTGGCGCTCACCGAGTGGCAAGCCACCCCCTGTGCACAGCAAGCTGCAGGGCTGAAGCCCAACACGCAAGCGCCGTCACTTGCACTTGACGTTCCGAGCCTTTCCCGCACCGTGGAAACCCGCAACCAAGAGCCAAAGGCGCTCGCCTGACGGAATTTAGCCCGAGACTGCCGATAAAATCCGTCGCTACACTGCAAGCGTAGGGCAGGACGAGATGGCTGCTGCAACCAGCTTCGCCTGGACCCGGATATCGGGAACCGCCGTGATTTCCCAAAATTGTCCGGCCGACAGAGCGCCAACGGCAAACATGCGTGACTGGGCCTGGCCGTTTGAATCAAGCACACGGGATTCCGTGTCGATCGCAATACCGAGACCAAGCGCGTCGGCGCTGATCATACCTGTCTTCAGCATTTCCTTCAGGAGCGGGGAGTGGTTGACGCCAGCCCGCTCCATCCCCGTACAGTTCACGATCCAGTCCGTCTCGAACGACGCCGATCGATCACATAAGCGCGGGCGATATGTGACTGCGACACCGTTTTGGCTGTCCAAGATGGATTTCACAAATCCGGCATGCAGCTTGACAGTGCCATTTTTGATCAAGGAATCGAACCCTTCGAACACCGTCGGTGAAATGCGATGACGGTGGATGTTCCACCAGGGCAGAGCATGCCGGAGAAAACGTGCACGCTGCTCGCGAGACAACTCCTGCCATAATGCCTGAGTGTCCGGCCTCAGGCCGTCCATCACAGCACGCCAGTCCGCACCCTCCCTAATCTGCCGGCGCAGGGCACCGAGAATTGCACTGATCTGCCGTTGGCCAGCCGGCAATGCAGGCTTGATGGGAGACACCCGGTGCGAGTGATGGGGATGCGGCACTAGGCCCCTTCGCGACAAGACGCGAATCTCGCCTCGATGGCCGCGAGCGCGCAATGCCAGGACTTGATCGATCATCGTCAAACCTGAGCCCAGAACGCAAACCCGGTCCCTCTCCCCTACCCTCAGCAACCAGTTCAAGCGCCAGGGATTCTTGATGATGTGGCGTTTGGCGCCGGCCGCTAACCCCTCAGGCGAAACCGGCAGTTGCGCGCTACCGACACCGAGACAGAACACGACCGTCTGTGCGATCAGTTCCGCAGCATTGTCCAGTTGAAAGACCGTGCCGACCCGGTACTGCTCAACGCAGCCTGTTGCCTTGGCCTTGATGAAGCTGACTTTCGCTCTGTCGTGACCGCGCAGCAGGGACGCCAGCGTGTCTCGCAAATACAGCCCGTAATCGCCGCGGGAGGCAAAATCGTCGCCAGATTTCCCCTTGCCCTTTGCTTCCAGCCACATCAGGAAATCGTTTGGCTTATCTGGAAAGACACTCATGCGACCAGCGGGCACGTTCAAGCGATGAAGATGGAATTCAGTGCGATAGGCCGTACCACGGCCAAATCCCCGGTTGTCGCCAATGATTGCGATCGAACTCGATGCGGGAAGCAGTTGTAGTAGATTGATTGTCACGGCTATCGCCGAGAAACCGGAGCCAACAACAACGATATCGTAAACCAACCACATCTCCGATCAATCGTCTGCCATGCGTATCGACATGGCACGAACGGAAAATTCGATGAAGTTCAATCTCTGCCAAGCCTATCCTATTAATTAGGAATGGCAATCAGCGACAGCATGTGACGCGCGTGAAAGTATTCATACAGTCTCCTCGCGGCGCTGCTAAGCGAACAAGAAATCAGCACTGCTGAAATTGGATGCGGTCAAACTATTGCCTGGATCATCGACAAGCACCGAGAAGATTTTCCCAGCGGCATCGTAGCCTTTAATCAGAACACCTCCGGTTGGATCGTCGTAGGCATAAACGGTACCGGCCGCACCCGTGCTTGAATATTGCCGGATACCAATTTTTTCCAGAATGAGAATATCGACGCCATCTTGAAAATCCATAATGGTGTCCTGCCCGAGAAAAGCGCCGGCGCCCTTGAATACAAACCTGTCGGCATCTGCACCGCCCCACAGCACATCCACCCCTGAATCGCCGATAAGGGTATCCTGGCCCGCGTCGCCGTTTAGAACGTCATCTCCGTCACCGCCGTAGAACAGGTCATTGCCGGCGCCGCCATTCAGGACATCATTGCCGCCCTCACCGCTTAAACTATCCGCGCCGGCATCCCCGAATGCAATGTCGGCCCCGCCGCCCAGTTCGATCCTGTCGTTGCCATCGCCGCCGCGCGCCTCGTCGATGCCGCCTTCGGAATCGATGATATCGTTTCCATCACCACCGGAGAGAAAGTTGTCACCATCTCCACCATCAACCTTGTCGTCGCCGTCACCGCCGAACATCCGGTCGTTACCGGCTTGCCCTTTCAAGAGATCCTTTCCGCCTTCGCCGTAGATCAGATCGTTACCAGCTCCACCGCTCACTGCTTGCTGTGTCATCAGGCCGGTGGCTGGGTCGATACGCTCGCCAAATCCATCATTCCCTGAACCCGCATAGATCACATCGTCGCCATCGGCCGCGTCGATATATTCCTCACCGGCTCCACCATAAATCGTGTCGTTACCGGCCCCACCGAGAATATGGTCATGGCCATCGCCTCCATCGATGAAGTCGTCGCCCTGACCGCCCTCGAAAATGTCGTTACCCAGGCCACCGATAAAATGGTCGTCGCCTGTGCCGCCATCGAAACTATCTTTCCCGTCACCACCTTCGGCGTAGTCGTTTCCGGGGCCAGCCTTGAAGAAATCGTCTCCGAGGCCTCCGTAAAGCCTGTCGTTGCCATCGCCGCCATCGAGGTAGTCATTGCCGTCATATCCCCACAACACGTCGTCGCCAGCGTAGCCATAAATCGTATCTGCGTCATTGGCGCCGAACAACACGTCTGCCAGCAGAGTTCCCTTGAGAATCATTGTTTCATCCCCCTGAGATTTTAGGACGGAAGGCGCCACGATGGCGGTTCAAGCCCCGTCTAGGCTTTCAATCGGCGAAAAAGTGCTTCGAGAAATCACGGCGCTGAGTTCTGAATTCGAATAAATATGAGAGGGGCCTAAAATAACACTGTGGGCTTGGTTTTACAACGTGGAACTGGCTCTCACCATCCGCAGTATACCTGGATGTTGAAGAGAACATGAGATAAGACGCGACCTGCCGAATTGGGCCTCCAACAAGTGGCCGATCAGTTTTAAAGGCGAGCAGGATACAGATGGGTGAGTCAGCGCTCATCACTGCATATATAGTAGTCATTGCTATATTAGATATTTGTTAATATCCGGCCATTACGCTTGCCATCGCCTAGATGAATTCGCCGTGGGAGGGCATGATGCCATGCGACCTTTGGACCGTCGCGCAATCACTCGCAGACGATAGAGGGATTGCTGATTTCGAACTCGCGATAGCGATTGAATATATCGACCGGAACCTTCAGGTAGCCCAAAGTAGCGGTAGGCGGACATCGCCAGATATTGACCGCTTGAAGCGGGTGCTTGAGTTGGCGATCCAGCATCGCCGCCACGAACTGTAAATGGCCGATCGTAAAATGAACATCGCATGCCAAGTGCAAGCGGTCGACAGAACTCCGGGAAATTCTAGTTCGCGCCAACCAAAAATCGGAGCGCCAATCAAGCAGGCAGCCGGAAATTTGGCGTATTGAAATCTGCGCTGGTCGCAGCCAAGAGTTTCTTGGCATCAGGTGTCAGATCGCGGTGGCAGTATTCTTCAATGCGCGCTATCTCGTCATCGCTCAGATAATCGTTAAATCCGCCCACAAGGCCTTTGCGCATGCGCATGCTCTGCAGGTCAGTACGATCGTATTCGTGTGCTGGGATGCCTTCGGCGACTTCCATTTCCTGCATCTTTTCGAACTGGCCCGCATCTATGGCAGCTTTAAGAACGGCAGGCTTGACCTCGCATCCCAGGAAATTGAGTATCCCTTCGATCTCCTTCAGCGGGACGGCCGAAAGGTTTTCGTAGCTCACAATGTGGTGACGTCTGCCGGAGAGACCGCTGGCCCATCCGTTAAGATAGGAGATCATCTTGGGCATTCCGTAGTCGGCATCGTCGATGAAGTCCGACAACGAACCGGAAAAACGCCCCTTGTGTCGAGTGGCATGGAAAAATCCTGATACGAGAACATCCCTCGGATCGCGAACCATGATGATAATCGGCAGCTTGGGCGGGACCTGTGATCTGGCTTCGTGGCTGACAACCACCATTGGCATCTTGCCATGTGCACCTTGGGATATAAAGGCAGGAATCCCGCGTATCGGGTCCAGGTCAAAATTCGGAACAAGCGCAAACATATTATGCAAGTTCGTTTTGGCGTTGTCGCCAAAGGCCGCCGCGAAATAAAACGACAGTATATAACGCAGCCAAGTTCGGCCAGATTTCGGAAAAGAAACCAGACAAGCGTCGGTTTTTTCCGCATGCCGCGCGAGAGCGGCCCCCTTGCGCCGCTTGCGTAGAAATTTCCAGAAATATCGCAATGTTTCGTACGGTTCCGTCAACCCTCTCCAAATCCCATGTGGTTTCTTTCCGTTGGATTCATATGAAACGGGCATCATGGATGGAACCCTTGTTGATTGGCAAAGCCATATCCGCAACTGATACTTTTACACCGAAATTCTAAAGAGTTTAAAAATTAACAACTATAACAGAAGTATTTACATACAATTACGCCGACATTTCCAATATAATAGATGTTATATTTCATAACGTCTTGAAATGCATCGCATCGATGCTGCACTCCCTGTATTTTATATATTACTAAATGTACAAAGTGCCCACAAGTGATAATTTCGCTTCTCGCTGGCGCTAGCCTGACCCCCAAATGAAACCACACTCAGGCATTGAGCGGAAGGCAATCCGACGCCTGCAGTTGCTTCGCCACAGGTCAATTTCGCGTCGCTTCCGAACTCCAAGCCCACCATTCAGTTCTCGTGGAAGGCCCTTCTGCAAGGGAGAACGCCAAATCGCCGATACTCAGGATTTTCTGAGATGAGCATCTAAAAGCAGGCGCGCGCAACGCGCACTCTCAAAATGGAAAGTGCGCCTACAAAAGAACTTCCTTGCGAATCCTGTCATGTTCCAGCTGCACCGCGGAAGTTCCAGCTTTTTGCTGGACAATCGCCTGACCGGCTTTCCTGCGAGCGTAGATTATATCCGGCTGCGTGTGGATGAGCTCCACAATGGCTTGCGCAACCGAACGGGGTGTCGTGTCCATCAAAACGATCGCATTGCTGTCATTTGCGTAGCCCGGTATTCCGCCGACAGGTGCCAATATTGCCGGAATCCCCTTCCACAGCGCCTCCAGCGCAACAAAGCAAAGCCCCTCATGCTTACTTGTCAGGAGGAAACAGTTAAAATCCGGCTGGTCATACCAATTCTCTATGAAACCGGGAAAGAACACCCGATCGGCCACGCCCAGATTTTTACAACGCTCCATCAGCGAGGCTTGTAACTGCCCCTCCCCGTAGATGTGAAGTTCGACATAAATTTCCCGTTGCTTTAATGCCGAGATCGCTTCGATTGCGACTACATGGTTTTTAACGTGCGTAAACCGCCCGGCCATCACGATCCTGAGCTTCGAATAGTCCGAAACCATTTCAAGTTCAGGGGATGCTTCGAAAGAAATGAGCGGCACGACATAGTGCCGAGCTGGCTTCTTTAAATAGTAATTTTCCAATGAAGAGCGGCCCGTCTCGATACAATCGAAGAACGCCACATCGACGAGCGGCGATGTGGCCAAAAACAGGTACTTATATGCCAGCTTCGCGAGCTTGGTGTTGTGCTCGAAAGATATAATCGTGCGAACGCCACACAGCGACCCAACGATCCTTCCAATAATGTTGGCTTGAGGTAGCGAGAGGATCAAAATATCCGGCGCTTTGAGCCTGACCAGCCGGAGCAGCCGGACGCTTGCTACAGCCATACTGAACATTGACGGCTTTCGTCTCGGGACCAGCACGGTCGTCCGAATGTTCAACAGCTTGAGTTCTTCCAGAAGCTCACCGCTTCCCGCAACAAGGGAAACTACATACAGAACGCAGCCATCATAAAATCCGCTTTCGATTAGCTTTTTCAGACCAATCTCAGCACCGCCGCGGTTCAACGCCGTGATTACGTAGAATATCGTCTTCAATATCCACCTCTACTGACGCTCTACGCCCATCCCGCGATGAACAATTTTGGAAAACACAAGAACAAACCAAAACAAATTTTCCCACAAAAAACACATCGCAACAGTGAAGGTTACAATCCGGGAAACATATGAAACTTATTCTATTTCCAGCAAAATCATTTCAAGTTCGCTGCGCCGGATGTTGCTTGACTGGGACGTCGTCGGTATTCTCGCGGACGATAGTCTATCACACGCGCAATTCAACGGTAAAGTTGCGCTTCCACAAGGCTTAAGATCGCCAGCAATAGAGTTGCAATCCAAGCAGTCAGCAGAGATCGTTTTTCAAGACTGCTGCATCCGGCAACTGAATTGACGATGTCGCTCGGACTGCCAAGCCTAACATCCTTTGCCCTCTCTCAGGCAATGTCGCCCTCCCCAAAATGGTGTCTTCACTGTCAAAGTCAGCTCCAACACCCCGGGGTCAAAGCTGTCAAAAGGAGTACTAACAGCCGCTAGTATCGCAGTTTCCTTCCCCCTTTCGAAGTCTATTGCCGCTCGAGATAAGAGGGTGTAGCTTGATATCCACCAGACGTTCTAATCTTCTTTGGGGAGCTGAAGTAGTGGCGTCGTCAACAGCACCGGATTTTGCTTTTTCGCAACTGGAAGTTCATAAGGGAACTTCGTCTCTCGGGCTCGAGCTACCGATTGCTGTCCGGTTTTATCAGCAAATGATGCTGATCCGCCTCGTGGAAGAGCGTTTGCTTGATCTTTTTTCCCAGGGTCTTCTGTTTGGCACGACACACACCTCACTCGGCCAGGAGGCAAATGCTGTGGGCGTGGTCAACGCGCTCGACCGGGAACGGGACATCGTGTGGAGCAACCACCGCTGCCATGGGCATTTCATTGCGTATTCGGGTGAAGTCGAAGGCTTGATAGCCGAAATCATGGGGCGTGTAACCGGCGTCTGCGGAGGACGCGGCGGCAGCCAGCACCTGTGCTTCCGCAACTTCCATTCAAATGGCATCCAGGGCGGCTTAACCCCCGTGGCAGTCGGCGCCGCTTTGGCGCGTAAGCACGAGGGCGCCGTTGCCGTCGCTTTCCTCGGCGACGGTACGATGGGTGAAGGCGCCGTCTACGAGAGCCTGAACCTCGCGTCCGTTTTCCGCGCTCCCGTTATCTTTGTGATCGAGGACAACGAAATCGCCCAAACGACTCCCAAAGCCATGACTGTCTCGGGTTCGATCGTTGCCAGGGCCGAACCGTTCGGCATCCGCACGTTTGCCTACGATGGTAACGATCCAGTTGAGATATTTGAACTTACCCGGGAAGCCGTGAGCTATGCCCGCGCTGAATCCCGCCCCTGCTGGCTCTATTTGCGAACCGAGCGAATAGGCCCTCACAGCAAGGGAGACGACACGCGGCCGGCTGTGCGCCTTGAACAGGCGCGAGCGCGGGATCCTATTCCCCCAATGCAGCGGCGTGTTGCGAATTTTGAGGAAATTGACGCCTTTTGCCGATCGGTAGTGGACCGCGCCGTGGAATCTGCGAGTTCCGCTCTTCTGGCGCGAGGCTGACCCATGCGCGTCGTCGAATCCATCAATCGCGCACTTCACGACCTCATGGAAGCCAATCCCCGCCTCATGATCCTGGGGGAGGACATTCTCGATCCGTATGGCGGCGCCTTCAAGGTCACCAAGGGTCTTTCCTCAGCCCATCCGGATCGCGTCTGGACAACGCCGATTAGCGAGGGGGGCATCGTCGGCATGGCCACGGGCCTCGCCCTCAAGGGCAGCCCCGTAATTGTCGAGCTGATGTTCGGAGACTTCATTGCCCTGGCTGCCGACCAGATCATCAACCATGCGGCAAAGTTCCGCTGGATGTACAACGATCAGGTTGAGGTCCCGATCATTATCCGCGCTCCCATGGGCGGGCGTCGTGGCTACGGGCCGACACACTCGCAAAGCCTGGAAAAGCACTTTTGCGGCGTGCCTGGTCTTACCGTGCTTGCCACGCATGAATATGCGGATCCGGGTGCGCTGCTGCACCGGGCTTTTGCTGCCCGATCCCCTCACCTGATCATCGAGAACAAGGTCATGTATGCCAGGCCCGTCTTGGGCACACCAGCACTTCCTCGGCCGCCGGATGCGGACATCGTGATCCTGACCTACGGAGGCTGCGTCGAGCACGCGGTCGCCGCTGCAAGCAAACTCGCCACGGAGGAGGAGATCGCGACCCGTGTTGTGGCTGTCGAACAGCTATCCCCCTTTCCTTACGAGGATGTCCGCGACCAGGTCGGAAATTGCACCCGCGTGCTGAGCGTAGAGGAAGGCTCTCCCGGCTGGGGTTTTGGGTCGGAGTGCGCGCGTGCACTGATTGGCCGGGTCAAGCACTTCAGCGGATTGACCGGTCCTGACCACCCCATTCCATCGAGCCGGGAATGGGAGGATGATGTGCTACCGGGCGTGAGCGCCATCCAGGCGGCATGTATCGATCTTTACAAGAAGGGCTAGGTGTTCATGAGCGTGCTTGTCGAAGCCCCACGGGTTAACGCCAACGAGGACCACCTTCAAATTATCGACATTCGGGCTGTGCAAGGCCAAAGGGTAGAACAAGGGATTATTCTTTTTGTCCTGGAGACCACCAAGGCTGCCGTCGAAATTTATGCGCCGGAGGCCGGGGTTATCGGCCGGCTCGACGTCAAGGTTGGCGACTTTATCCCCGTCGGGGCCATACTGTGCGAACTCCTCAGTGAACATGCGGACGCCACATCCGGAAAACCTGGCGCGGATGATGGCGCGGTCAAGGAGGTCGCGATAACGGCCAAAGCCCGCAAGATCGCTTCCGAACTCGGAATCGATCTTGCGGATGTCAGTCCCCTCGATGGCCGCATCGGCGAAGCTGAAGTGCGCGCTGCAGCCAGCCGCCGGCCGAACAGCACAGGCGCCGAACCGGGCACGTTGCCGTCTGCCGTATCAGCCGGGGCGGCGCGACGGGCGGTCATCATCGGCGGCGGCGGCCATGCCGCATGTCTGATCGACGCCCTCGATGGGTCGGGATATGAAATTCTTGGCTGTACCGATCAGGCGCTTCCAGTCGGCCATCACGTCTGCGGCGGCATCTCGGTCATCGGCACGGAACAACACTTGCAGCGTTTGCTTGATGAAGGAACGCTTTACGCCTTTATCGGCATCGGCGGCGCCCAATCAAACGACCTGCGGCGGACGATGTTTGAACGGGCTTTAGCCATGGGCTTTATTCTGCCACCGGTGATCCACCCATCGGCGATCGTTTCAAAGGCCGTAACGATAGGGCATGGCTGTCACGTTCTCGCTGGCGCCAGCATCGGACCGCGTTGCACGATCGGGAACAACGTCATCGTCAACCAGGGAAGCATCGTCTGCCATGACAGCGGGGTGCAGGATCATGCACACCTGACACCGGGCGCCATCCTCGCTGGTGGGGTGAGCATCGGACCTATGACGGTCGTGGGAATGGGAACAACGGTGCTGCTGGGTATCCGGATCGGCGCCGACTGCCTGATCCACAATGGCGCGCATATCAGTGCCGACGTGGGGGATGGCATCATCGTGGACGCACAGGGCCGCCGGCATCTCCGCTAGAACGTTTGGTGTTCTGGGAAAAGCAACGCGAATTCGCTGAAACTACATTCTTTTCGCTGGTAGCGGCGGCACAGGAAACGCCTCAACCCGCGCCGCTGCGCATGCAGGACAGCGCTTGTATATTCACTTCATTTTATTTAGACTAATCTAAATTAAAAGTTGAGCGTCCGATACCAAGCAAGCACGCATAGGGGCTTACATGGCCAATCCGCGCAGTGCAAAAAGCGGCAACCCGTTAGGGCTTTTGGCTACCGATGCCATGGCATGGGGCTTCGTTATTCTTGTTGCAACTCTTTTCGTCGCCAATACGCAACACGGCATTGGAGTGCTGCCGGACACGACTCGCTACATGCAGATTGTCAGCACCCCTTATGATGCGCCTCTCTATCCCTGGATATTGAGCGCAGGACATCTGGCCGGTCTTGATCTGGAGCATGTCGCCTTATTCGCGGGGTTTGTCCTATACATTGCGAATGCGCTGCTCATTCTTCACCTGTTCAGGTATGCCCTGCCTGACCAGCCGCTATTTGTGGCAATAGGAACACTCCTGGTCATCATTAGCCCGACCTACCTCTGGGCAAACACCATAGCGATGTCAGAGTCGCTCTTCATGGCACTCATGCTGCTTTCGGTAGCCTTCTTTCTATCCTACCTGGAAAAGCAGGATCGCCGGGTCTTGGCGGCATCCTCCTTGTCGGTTGGTATGGCCATGCTCGCCCGTTTCGTGGCGCCAGCAATAGGCGCTTCATTTGCTACCGTCATCCTTTTCTACAATCGCCAGCGGACAATGGCGGAGCGCGTCTACGACACCGCCATGCTGTTTCTTCTCAGTGCGGGGATCTTTATAACCTGGGCAGTGGGTAGCAAACTGCTCGTCGGCCGCGCGGTGGGGCGCCAACTAACGTTCTATGGCAATGCGGACAGCGATCGCTGGCTTAGCGGGTTGTCCGCGCTCGCAAGCTTTCTGCTTCCATCCCAGGTTCCGCAGTTGGTTCGCCTCGCATTGCTTGCGCTGGTGGTGAGTATCGCAGTCTTCGTCGTGATAAGCGCAGCATGGCGCAATTGGGGTCTGGAGCGACCATTTCGGCAGGACGTTCTAATTCTCGTCTTTGGTTTCTTCAATTTTTTCTACCTCATCTTCATAATTCTTTCTGTCCTCATCGAAGCAAATTTACAGCTCAACAATCGCTACTCCATGCCATTTTACGTTGGCCTCGTGTTCGTGTTGGTCATCGCTGCGGCGAACTTCAGTGGCCGCTTGAACCGCGCTCCGGTCCGTCGCAGCGTCGTGATCACGGGCTTGGCTATGTTGCTGGCCATCAACGCTCTTCGCAGCGCTGTGCAAACCGCAGAGGCCTACGACCAAGGCATTGGCTTTCAAAGTCTCACCTGGAGGACGTCACCGACGGTGGCGGCGGTTCGCGCTCTACCCGAAGACGCAATCGTCTTTACCAATGGCTCCGATGCGTTGAATTTCCTGACGGGGCGCAGGACAAATTGGATTCCGGCTCACAGCCAGAGGCGCACCGGACTGGAAAACGAAGAAAATCCCTTTGAGGAGCAAGTCCAACGGCTTCGGCGAGCTTTGGTGGAACAGAAAGCGTATGTGGTGATCCTCGATGCGATTGACTGGCGCTTTTATTTCCCGAGCGAGGACGAGCTTGTGAAGCGGGCGGATCTCAAGCTGGTACAGTCCGACGCGGACGGCCGCATCTATCAAGCTGACGTGACACCCGACGGAAAATTGCAGTCTTCAAACTGAACGTGTGGTTCCAGACGAAGGGGGCGGTCCATGCCTACGAACCAGCAGAGCATTCCAGTCGTTGGCAACTTAGAAGCCGCTCCACAGGGGCGATTAACCGACTATCTTTCCCTCGCCAGATTCGATCACGTGACAAAACATGTCTTTGTTCTGCCTGGTCTCATTCTGGCCTACGCATTGCAGTCGCCGGCTCTATCGTCGCTGTACTTCAATGTGCCGGTCGGCCTCCTGAGCGCGATCTGCATCGCGTCGGCGAACTACGTCATCAACGAATGGCTTGACCGCGAACACGACGCCGCCCATCCGACCAAATCTCTGCGCCGCGCCGTGGTCGTGGCGTTGCGGCCAAGTATTGTCTACGCTGAGTACTTCCTTTTCGCGATCACCGGACTTTTACTCGGTTATCTTATCGGAACGCTTTTCTTTCTCACGTCGATAGCATTTCTGGCTTCCGGGGTTCTCTACAACGTTCGTCCGATGCGCGTGAAGGACAAACCTTACCTCGACGTACTGATGGAGTGCCTGAACAATCCTATCCGGTTCCTGTTGGGATGGGCGATCGTCGATGGCCTGACACTGCCGCCTGTCAGCGTGCTTGCCGCATACTGGATGGCGGGAGCATTCCTCATGGCCGCAAAGCGGCTCGGTGAATATCGGGACATTTCCGCCACAGCCGGCGTGGCGGTGCTCAGCAAATACCGGCGCTCCTTCCATTACTACTCCGAAGAGAGCCTGCTGGTTTCCTGCTTCGTGTATGCAATGATGACTGCTTTTCTGAGCGGGATATTCCTGGTCAAATACCGGGTGGAATACATTCTTGTCTTTCCATTCATAAGCGGCTTATTCGCAGCCTATATCTGGCTGGCCGCCCGTCCCGGCTCCGTTGTCCAGCGCCCGGAAAGGCTCTTTTACTCCCGCCGGCTCGACGTGATGTTGGTGGCGTGTATTGCGGTCTTCGTACTTGCGACCTTCGTCGACATGCCCTTCCTTCATTTCGTGGCGACCCCGTCCTTCATATCGATCCCCGTGCTGCAATGACCGTGCCTGACCTCCCGCACGGGCCTGTGAATTGGGATACTATCCGCATGGTGGTCTTTGACCTGGACGGGACGCTCTACGACCAAAGACGCCTTCGTCTGCAGGTGCTTTTTCGCCTCGCAGGCAACGCCATATCCTCCCTGAGCTTCGAAACAGTTCGGATTTTACGTGAGTTTCGCCGTTACCGCGAAGAACTCGGTGAAACTCAGGCAACCGATTTTGCGGTTCTCCAGTACCAGTCTGTCGCGTCGCGTACGGGACACACGCCGGAATACGTGCGGTCGATTGTTGAAGAGTGGATGGAACGACGGCCGCTCAACGCCCTGCGAAACTGCCGCTACCCCGGAATCGCGCAACTGTTCGACGGTCTGAGTGCCAAAGGCAAAACAATTGCTGTTCTTTCCGATTATCCGGCCCGCGAAAAGCTACGTGTTCTCGGTCTGAACGCTGACTTCGTCGTGTATGCTGGCGACCCCGATGTCGGTTTCTTAAAGCCCCATCCAGCGGGCCTACAGAATGTCCTGAACAAAGCTAATGTTCCGGCACAAGCCGCAATCATGATCGGAGACAGGGTTGATCGTGACTGGGAAGTCGCGCGGCGGAACGGCATGCGGGCGCTGATCAAGAGCCGCAAGCCTCTTGTTAACATTGACACGTTCCGCAACTTTGACGACGCGGTCTTCAGCCCAGTCGTGGCAGGAGCAAAGCAATCCTGATCAGGACACAACTTTCAACAGCCATAAAGCCCCTTGCCGTATCGGAGACCGATGCGGGCTTCCACCTGCGCTAAGCTTCGTGGATCTTAGGCTTTCGCAATACCAATCATAGCTTTCTCTGAGCATATCCTGGTTGGAATATGTTGGACGCCAACCCAATTGCAGTAGCGGCTCGACGTCAAAATAGCATTCCTTGTGATAGGTCAGATAGTGCCATGGCACCAGCGGCGAAACCCTCATCCAGTGCAATGCCCGCAACGTGTTTATGGTCAGGCCAGTTGGCAGACTCTTTACTTTTGAGCGGCTGCCCGCATAGGAAATGAGCGCTTCCAGATCGCCTCGCAAAGTGCCGAAACGATCTGTCCCGACATTATAGGTCGCACTTTTGCCGACATTCAACGCAAGCATGTAAAAGTCCATGAGATCGTGCGCGTGGATGAACTGGAATTTGATATTGCCGCTTCCGATCACATAGACGGAGCGGCTCTCCCGGATCCATTCAAACAGGATCTGGAAGATACCGAGCCGCCCGCCGCCGAGGGTGGCTCGGGGACGGATTGTGATCAGAGTGATGCCATTCGCCTTGCAGATATCCTCCGCCAACAGTTCGCCGGCACGCTTCGACTTACCATAGGGTTCGACGGGGTTAAGTGGCGTTTGTGCTGTGATCGGCCCGGATGGCGGAATACCGTAGGCGGCGGTCGAGCTGACATGGATCAACGATTTCACGCCCGCCTTCGCGGCTTCCTCGGTGACAATGCGTGTTCCTTCGACATTGACTTGCCAGTAATCACGTCCGGCATCGGTCTGCGCCACCAGCGCGGCATTGTGGTGCACGACATCGACGTCCCGCATAGCGGCGCGCACACCGTCGCGGTCAAGTACGGAGCACTTGACGAATTCGATGTCCCTTGGCCGGGACTCGTCCTCCCATATATCGAGCACGCGAACGTCATCACCCCGGTCGCGCAGCCGCCGCGCAGCCAGGTTGCCGATAAAGCCTGATCCCCCAGTAATAAGGTGTCGCATATCTACCCTCCGACCCACTGTGAATTGCGCGCTCAGATCGCGCCGGCACTGATGGCATGCATCACGTTCCGGCGCGCGACGGCCATAACGGTGCCCTGCGGATTAACGACAGTCGGGCCGCAAAGCAGCGACGCATCGGCGATATAAAGCCCATCCAGTCCATGCACGCGGCCGAATGAATCCGCTGCACACTTCTGTTCGTCTTCACCCATCGGGCAGGATGAGAACAGGTGCAATGCCGTCGCGTTCGCCTGCTTTGGCGAAATCGTCTCCGGCAGCTTGGCGATGTCGGCTGGCGAAAGGAGCGCGGGGTAGCCGGGAATGCTCGGGTAGACCGCCTCCGCGCCGGCGGCAAAGAGAACCTCGGCCAATCGGGCAAGTCCGTCGGCCAATTCCTTCAGATCTGGCGGGTGAAGACTGACACGCACAAGCGGATCGCGGAAGCCGGGCAGGCTCCTGACCAGCCCGGTCCCTCCAGTACTCTGCACGTAGTATATTGCCATGCGACGCCAGTCACGGTCGACCGCCTCGGTCATTTCCGGATGAACTGCCATGGCGAGTGCGAGTGCGGGGCGCTTGCTCATCGAGCAGCCCATGCTGAAACGTGGATCGAACTCCTTGATCTGGTGAACGGGCTCAAGTTCTCCGGGTGTGTTTATTTCGTCCCGAAACATCGCGACCGCCTTGAGCATAGGATGAAATCTCAGGCTATTGCCGACATTCGTTTTTATTCCGGAGCGGCGCAGCAGCCACGGCGTCTGTACCGCGCCTGCGGCGACGAACAAGGTCTTCGCGCTAAGTTCAAGTTGCCGCCAGTTCTTGCCGTCCTTTGAAAGCGCGGTGACAATCCAGCTTCCGGAGCCCCGCGAGATCCGTGTTGCGCGGGTACCCGCCATGAGGGTACCCCCGGCCTTCATGAAACGAGGCACAAACGTTTCCGACATGGATTGTTTTCGGCCAGGAGAACCCGTCACGAGATCGGTGGCGTATGCGTACAGGCGGGGGACCTCAAGACATGCCCAACCGAGGTTGCTGGCACCGGACGCGAGCTTTGCCGACAACTGCGGCGCTGGGCCAGGTAGGTACTGTACCTTGGCAACCTCTTCGCACGCCGCAAAATGCGGTTCGAGGTCGGATGCCGTCAGCGCTTCGACCCGGTAGTCACGCCGCCAATTCTCCAGAACCTCCGCGGAAATGCGGTGGTAAAGGCCCCGATTGATCTCGCTCCCGCCCCCGACGCAGCATCCTTCAACATAGGCAAGTTTCGTTGAGCCGAACCCTATGTTGACGCCGGCATTCCGGTACTTCTGCAATATTTCTTCACGCGAAAAATGTGGCGCGGATTCTAATGGAAGATGCTCCCCCTCTTCCAGCATGACAACGAATTTGCCTGCCTCAGCGCATATGGATGCTGTCACAGCTCCACCGGGGCCCGACCCGATCACTATGACGTCCGCGACGATTTTATCGAGACTGAGCCCGTTTCCCCGTGGGAAGCTGATCATGTTTATAGTCCGTCCCGTAAAGATCTGAATACAGGCCAAAGACACCGAGTGAACCATAGAATTCCACGAAGCGGCGCCGGACCTCAATCCGGGACCGACGCCACGTGTCGAGTTCGCTCAAGCGGTCGCCAAGCGACAATTGGTGAAAGAACTTTCCCTTCCGCAGAAGGGGTGAAGCATTAAAAATGAGAACAAGGACGTAAAACAACGGACTAAGATAGTCAGGCATCCGAGCGTGTACGGACATTAGAAACTGCGCCACACTTTTTCCCAGGACACCGGAGATGTCTCCCCCCGGCTGCCTTTCCGCCACCACAGTCTCCGCCAGCGCCAAAATAGCACGTTCAAAATGACGCAACATGACCTTTGACGCCCACCCTCTCGTTACATTGAGTGACGATGGAAACAATAAATAACTTCTAGCCATAATTATTAGAAAAAGCTACTGAAAGATTAGCGCAACGCTGGGCGCACTGCATTCCTGGCCTGATCTGCGAGTTCACATGAACCATGTTTTGCAGTCGAGATTTGTGCGCTATTTCCTCTTCGGTTCGATCGCAGCGAGCTTGCAAGTTGCAATGTTGATTGCACTCGTGGAGATTGCAGGCCTGAACAAGACGCTGGGATCGACAGTGGCTTTCTATGGCGCCGTCATCGTCAACTATTTCCTTCAGCGGCACTTCACTTTTCGCTCTGCGGATCCGCATTGGATCGCGATGCCAAAATTCGTGGGTGTGTCCACCCTCGGGGCGTTAATCAACATCCTGGCTTTCAGCGTCCTGCTCGGAATGATGCACTACGTCGCTGCACAATGCGCGTCACTTCTACTCGTTTTCCTGTTCAACTTCAGCATGAGCAAGGCGCTTGTGTTCAAGAACCAGCAAAACGGGTCTGCCGCTCAAGATTGACGGCCCCGCTGACACCGGTCTTCGGGGTCCGGCTTTCATTTCCCATGCTTGAGATCGAAGTTACAACAGTGCCGAGAGTTCTGCCGAAGACCAAAGATGTCCATCGTTTTGGTGCCCGCGGCTGCTGCAGGCCCTGCGACGGTAACCGACGAACTCACATCGTAGCCTCTCGCCGAAGGTCTCGCCTCAATCCGCCAAACCCAAAATAGAGCAGGCATGGCTAAAGCCTTTGAATTCGACGGCTGGCGTTTTGAGATCGTTGAGAGGAACGGCACTCGGCTCAGCTAAGGCTTGGCGAGGCTACCATCGCCCTCCCCCTTCCCAGTTTCCGGCGGCGGTTCAGCGATAAAGACCATTGCGTCTATATAGTTCGTTAGATAGCGCGGCACTGCTGCTCATGTTAGAAAATACTTCAACCCAGTGATCGGTTGGGAGTATAACAGGTGACTGTAATACCAATAACAGCCCCATCAGAAAACATAAGAAGTTACGATCGATCGCTGCTTTCGCTCGATCAATGCCTTGACCTCGACAATGCTGCGGCAAACAGGCTTTATTCGCAGCATTTGAACAAGTACATGCTGCAGTTGTTCGATATCCTCGGCTTGAAGGATATGGATATCAAAGGTGCACAGGGTGTTGAAATCTGGCTGAACGATGGCCGCACGCTGCTTGATTTTTCAGCAGGCCTTGGCGTGCTGGGGCTTGGCCACAATCATCCGCGCATCATCGAGGCGGAGCAGAAATGCCACGAGCGCAAGATAATTGACTGCATCAAGGTAGCGCCCCATAAATTGCAGGGCGCACTTGCTTACAATCTCTCACTGTTCCTGCCCGAGCCTCTGAAGGTTTCCTTCCTTGCCGTGTCAGGCGCCGAAGCCAACGAAGCTGCGATGAAACTCAGCGAGCGTGTGCAGACGCCCAAAGGAAAGAACAAATTCCTTTGTATGCAGGGCGCATTTCACGGCAAGACGCATGGAGCCCTGTCTCTCACCACGGCAACGGACGTACAATCAGGTTTCCTTCTTGGTGTGCCCAAGGAAAACGTCGTTTACGTGACCTACGGAAACATCGAAGCACTGCGAGACGCGATCAAGGCAGAGACTGACGAGCGCGGCAACAATCCCATCATTGCCGCAATCGTCGAGACGATCCGGGGCACGTCTTGCGAAATCCCTCCCGCTGGTTACTTGACGGAATTCGCGCAACTGTGCCGGGCCAACGATATTCTTTCGATCTTCGACGAAGTCAAAGTTGGCATGGGGCGCAGCGGCAAGTTCTGCGCCTTTCAGCATGAGAATGTCGTTCCCGACATCGTGACCCTTGCAAAGACGTTGGGCGGCGGCAAGCGCGAGGTCGCGGCGATGGTGACTTCACAGGACTTATTTGATCGCGCCTACGGAAACAAGAAGGACTGCAATCTACACAGCTCGAGCTTCAGCGGACTTGGCGAGAGCTGCGCGGTCGCAATCGAGACCTTGAATATCCTGCAGGATGAACGGCTGATCGAAAAAGCCGAAAGCATGGGCGGCTATCTGTCCAAAGAGCTTCACGGACTGAAGGCGAAGCATCCGAAACAGATCCTCGACGTGCGCGGACGCGGCATGTTTCAAGCAATCCGCTTGAATTTCCGGCAGGATTTTGCCGAAAAGTTGGTGGATATCAGCAAGAACCCGCTATTTCAGACCTATCAGACCGTGCTGATCGGCGCGCTCGTGCGCGAATTGTATGACGGTCACGATATACTGGTGCACTTCCAGCCGGGTGCACGGGACATCCTGCACTTCATGCCGCCCTTCATCGTGAAGAAAGAACAGATCGACAGGCTTATCGCAGCACTGGATGAGATACTTTCGCGCGGTCTGGGCGAGGCAACTGTTCGTTTCATCGCGAAAAACATCACGCGGGTCTTTCGCGGCATCATCTGAAATGCGTCGGTACAGTCTGAGATAAGGGCCTGGCAATGCAGTTTCCTATCCTCGATTCGACAGACAACGCCCGGCCATCAGTCATTGATCCGAGCAGCCGGCTCTATTGGATTGGCGGCACAGTCTTTGTGCTGTTGTCCATGCTTTTGTTCCTGATCAACACCCGCCACGGCATCGGAATATATCCGGACAGCTTACGGTACATGCGAATCAGCGAGCGCCCCTATGATGCGCCGCTCTATCCGTGGATGTTGATGCTCGCTTCATTGAACGGGATTGATATCACTGCCGGCGCAAAGGCAATCGGGTTGTTTTTCGTGTGTGCGAATACGGCATTGATTTGGCATTTGCTGATGCGAGCCACCGGTCAATTTGTATATGCCGCTGCCGGTACCGCGCTCGTGACGCTTTCGCCTCAGTTCGTGACGCTGCATTCTCTGGCAATGTCGGAGCCCCCGTTCCTGTTTTTTCTTCTGGCGACCGTGCTTGTCTTTCTTTTGTATCTCGAAACCGAGGACAGGACTTGGTTGAAGGTAAGCGCAGTTGTGCTCGGTGTTGCGACGCTTGCCCGCTTCACCGCGCCGCCGCTTGGTGCGGCGATTGCGGCATGCCTTCTTCTCAATCCCCGGCACGCACCGGCGCGCCGCTTCGGCGACGTTGTGCTGTTCGCGGTCGTGAGCGCGTCGATCTTCTTATGCTGGGCTGTCATGAGCCATATCATCAGCGGCCGCTCGGTCGGTCGCGCGCTGTGGTTCTATGGCAACATGGGATCCAAGGAGTGGATGACGAGCCTGACCGCGCTGACGGCCTGGCTTCTGCCTGACCAGGTACCCGTTGCGGTGCGTATCGCCCTGTTCGGTACATTTGTCGTGGCGGTGGCCAGCCTGACTTTTCTTCATGCCCGCAGAACACTGCAACAGGCGCAGAAGGCAAAAGTGGTTGACGATATGCTTCCCACCCTCTTTGGGCTGTTTTTCATCTTCTACATGGGCTTCATCGTTCTTTCGACATCGGCTGAGGCCAATCTGGCTTTGAATGGCCGGTACGCCTTTCCGGTCTACGTGACCACGGTCCTGATGACGACGATCATCCTCGCTCATCTCAGGGATGAAGAAAATACGAGAATAAAACTCCTGCATCGCGGGCTTGTGTGCCTCGCCGTTCTTGTCATCAGCAGCCATGTAATCCGTACCGCCGTACGATCCACTGAGGCCTTTCGTTCTGGGGTCGGCTACGCCAGCCGTGAATGGGTGAATTCGCCGACTATAAAAGTACTCCGTGGCCTGCCGGCGGATGCGGAAATCTACAGCAACGGCGGCGATGTCATCGCATATTTGCTGAGGCGGGACGCCCATTTCGTTCCGGATCGCGTGAAATTGCGAACCGGCCTCGACGATCCGGCCAATCCCTTCGAGGCGCAACTGGAGACGTTGCGGACGAAGCTGGCACAGGAAAACTCCTACGTTGCCTACCTCGACCGCATCGACTGGCGCTTCTATGCCGTCACCGAGGCGGAGCTGAAGCAACATCTTTCACTCGTCAACATCGCTACCGAGGCCGACGGCCGCGTCTATGTGATGCGCAAAACCGCTCAGCATGATTGAGCCCCGGCGCGACCAAGATCGGCGCCTCGGTAAATGATATGTTCCCGCTCGGATCTGACGCGTCGAAACTCTGAGAACGCGTGGGTGCATCGCAACGGCATTCAATCTGCGTTCTGGGCCCGTCGCGTGGCATCCGGCGCTCGTGACGCCGCAAACATCAGCCAGCCCACCCCAAAGAGGGCAGTCGGCGCCCACAGGATGAGATGCGCCAGCAACACGACAGCTGCTGCAATCCCTGTCTCCACCCCGGCCAACGCAAAAGCCTGAAGTCCGAAAAATTCAAACGGGCCGAAATGACCGGGAACACTGGGCACTAATGTCCCGAGTGTGCTGAAGGCGAACGCCAGAAACGGTTTCATTAGGACATCGATTGCCCCACCCAAACTCACCCAGGCTCCGAGGAAGACGACGCTTTCCAAGAGCCACAAGGCAAGCGACATAATCGTTAGTGTGACCAGGCTGCGCCAGGAGCTGATTTGCCTGACAGCCTGGGATGCAGCTTTCAACGCGGCGATCACCACCACAACGGGAGCGAATTTTACCCGGTTGAAGAACATTTCGAGCAGGCGGCATAATAGCGCCGGGGCGAACAACAACGTCGACCCGCCGGCAAGGGCGATGACTAGCAAAAGCTGGAAATTCCACACCAGTGCGGGCGGAGCCTTCAGGTCCAGCATGGCCAGTGCCACACCGCCCAAAAAAGCGATGGTTACCAAATCGAGGATGCGCTCCACCAGCATGGTGCCCATGACCGTCCCCGCGGGAATGGAGAATTGGCGGCTAAACCACAAAATCCGAAAGGCGTCTCCCACCCGCAAGGGAAGAACATCGCTCATTCCAAAACTGGCAATAAAGGGGCCGATCGTCAGCCGCAACGGAAGATCGCGACCACTCGTCGACTGCAACATCATCCAAAACCGGACCGCCCTCAGGAAGAAGTCGGCCACAAACGCAAGGACGGCAAGCAGGAGTGGCGCAAGGGTCGCACCGGCAAGCAGGGTGACAACCTCATCGAGCCTGACATTGCGCATGGCAAGGTAGACGAAGCCCACCCCAACGATCACCCCAAGTCCGACCCGGACAATTCTGGCCACGCGGCCCTCTGTGACGGCGGTTTGATCAGCCACTTTGATTGGCCCTATATTGGACATGGAGCGCGGCAAGCGTGGTGCGATTGGTGATCCCCAATTTGCGATAAATGTTGTGCAGATGGATGCTGATCGTTCCTTCCGTTGTTCCCAGTTTCTGTGCAATCGCCCTGTTTGATAATCCGCCGCAGATCAATACCGCGACCTCCCGCTCACGCGTGGTCAGCAGATTGAGTTTTTCAGGGGTGTTGGACGGCAGCGCGCTCGTTGCCCTGGTCACCAATTCGGGGGGCAACCATTTCTCTCCGCCTGCCACCTGTCGCATACAGTCCAGCAGTGCTTCGGGAGCATATTCCTTCAATAGGATACCCCATGCCCCCATGGAGATCGCATCCGCGATCTGGCGGCCCGTCAGGCTCGCAGCGAGGAAGATCACCTTCACCACCAACCGCCTCTCGACAATGGCCCGCTGAATTTCCAGCCCGCCGGTATCCGGCATCGAAACATCGAGTACGGCCAGATCGGGCCGGAGATCGCATATGAGCGACAGCGCCTGCGTCCCGCTCGCCGTTGCCGCCAGAACCTCAAACTCCGTCGCTGCGTTTAACAGACCCTGCAGTCCGCGAAGCAGCAAAGGATGATCGTCGGCGAGCACCACGGAATACATCAATGGGCTCCCTGCTTCAAAGGTAATGCGATCAACAGATTAAGCCCCGGCGATGCGCGGCCGATCGTCAGGTTCCCCTTGAGTTCGCTAACGCGCGCGGACAGTGACAAGGGCCGTTTCGACATAGCGTCGGTTTCTATCCCCAATCCATTGTCGGAGATTTCGAGTTCGAGCCTCCCATCGACCAGAATGAGCGTGATCCGCACTTGTGTCGCCTTGCCGTGCCGGATGGAATTGGCCGTAGCCTCAGACACAAGCTGCATGATTTCATGCAGCATCGTTTTGGGCAGGTCGATATCCGGTGGGTCCAGGGAGATCTCGATCTGGCAATCCCATTGCTGTTGTAGAAGCTTGATCAAGCCCGGCAGCGTCTGGTTGAGTGGCGCGTCAGCATACTGGTCGATCGATCGCTGACCTTCGACATACCGCCTGATGCGCTGTTGCAGGTGGAAGACAAGTGCGTTGACATCCGCCACATTCGCCTTCGTTTCGTCGGGTGCCGATTTGGCGATGAGCTTGAGCTTCAGGCTTGCCGCCGTAAGGTCCTGCAGAATACTGTCATGCAGGTCCCGGGCGAGGCGGGTGCGCTCCGCTGACCGTGCCGCTTCGGTAGCTTGCTGCATCAGTGCCAGGCGCTCCAGCTCTGACCTGAACCTCATCGCAACAATTTCGGTGAGCGAGACGCACTCATCTGAACGGCATGCCGGATCAATGACGAAGACCCGGCCGCGATATCGAACACTGGAAAACATTGCCGAGCAGATGTATCTCACCGGCCTACCCGCCTCGCCTGCCAACTCCGGCAGGTCACGGAGAATGGCCGACAACGCTTCCGCGTTGACCACGGATGCTTCGCCGCGGCCGAAATCAGGCATATGCTCCGGATCGTGCCGATCCCAAAATGCAGCACCGCTAACGTCTATGAGCCGCAGTTCCCTATTCAGCCAGTAGGCGACACTACCAATATCCTGTTCTTGATCCCGCCAGACGACCACCACGCAAGATGCGCCCAAAACTCCAGCTGCGTGTCGAAACAATCCGCCGAGCCATGATGCCCGATCGCCGGTAATGGCATCGAATGGCCAGTCGGCGAGCTGCGTCAAACGTTGCCGGTTATGCTCGCGATAAGCCCCGAAATAGCCAAGCATCACGGCCGCTACCATGAAGTAGGTCGCACGCATAATGAACACATTGAGCTCGGATTCGCCATCTTCCAAATCGGGTAGACCGACAATGATAAGAACGATCTGCATGGTGAGCGCGCCGAGTATCGCCCCCCTCAAGCCCCAGCGGATGGTCATCGCCAACAGGATAAACGGTAGAAAGGAGAAAAACGGGCTGGTGAGTTCGTTTGTTAAAAAGGCGAGCCAACCAAGCACCGCGGCATCGACTAGGTGAACGATGAGGTGGATCGGGCTGTCGAGCGGCATGCGCAACGGGAACACGACCAGGAGCAGGGAGAAAACCACGTACAGTCCGAGGCTTGTCTGCGATTCATCGAGAAATACCGCCGGCTGCGTGGGATCAAGATAGACGGCCAGTACAGCAAAGAGCGCCGTGACGAAACGCCCGATGCTGATCAACCATTCAGGGTCGGCTGCGAGCAGAAAATTCCTGGTTAACCCTCCCGCCCTTCTTGCCGGGCCGCTGCTGGAACTGGAGCGGTTCGCCTGCGTCACGGGGCCGGAAACAAGCCTTGCCATGCGAAACTCCTTCTCGAAGCACCGTTAGCAGCCGCGGCCGGCAGGATCCATTATATTAAGTACTGCTAAATTCTCGTTGTTTCCGGGTCCTGTGTCAATGATGGGATGCGTTTCAGTCCATAATGCCCCGCAGATCGGCACGCGCGCACGGTTCAGCCCACCCATCCGAATTATGAACGCGTTATAGGCGTTGTAAGACCGGCCTTACGCCTTACGGATGGCCCGGATGCCGACAGCGCATTTATCCCATACGGGAGGCGTAGCAGTGATGCGCGCGGCATCAAGCGCCGCCCATCGGCCAATGCTCAGGAGGATGACGATCCACTATATTGTGGTAATTTCAGGAAGTGCTAAAATTAAAGTTGGCTGGCTAGAAAAGCCCCATTCTGGTCGGCTGGGGTTTTGGCTGTCCCCAAGGTCAAGCCTCTGAAAATCGCCACCATTATTAATGGGAGGAGCGATAAGAGGCCTGGGTGGCGACCTTGCACGTTACCCAGGCCTTTTCCTTCTAAATCCACCGACCTTCCGTCGTTTCGCGCCAAACCTGTAAGGCCTGGATCTCGTCCAAACCTTCGTTTGATGGCAGACCGCCATTCAAATGGCTCAGCTGATCAGACCGTTGTTCGCCGCAGCGAAGACGTCGGTATATCCTGTATGCCGCCACGAAAGTCTTGGATGTCCTGAAGCTGGAACTTGTTTGCCCGGCTTTCCTTTTGACGTTGGACTGGACGCCGCCAGGGCGCCGATGCTCACCTGCTTTTGAGGTGATCACCCATGGTGAGGTAAGGCCCAAGCAGGGTTGGACAGGATATGCTCAAAATTGCAATCCCTATACCTCTGTGAAGAACACAGTATTCCCGTTTTCATTCCGGCAAAGTCGGGTCAGATCGCCAGTCAATATTGTCTAGAATTTCTATAGACTATAAGGTAGAGTTTGTGATCTGAACTCTGGCAATGGCAACGAAGCTACTCGCAAAAACGTCACTCCGTTTTGTAAAGGAAGCAAAGCATGGCTCCGCAAATATGCCTCAATCAGACACTCGCCGATTTCCACGACAAGCGGGCAACAACCATGCCGGCCGATCAGCTGAAGGCGAATGTGGATCAGCGACGTTTGCTTGCAGAAACGGCCGACCGCTCGCTTTTTGTCAAGCGGGGAGACAGTGTGCAGGCCTTCACCCTGGCAGAGGTTGATGAGGGTGACCTCACTCTGGATGTGCTTCTGGAAAACGGGCCCCTCGTGCTGATCTTTTTCCGTTTCGCCAAATCGCCAACGTGCAATGTCACCCTCTCCTACTATAATCGGTATTTAGCCCCCGACTTGGCAAGGATAGGTGCAACTCTGGTTGGCGTCAGCCCTCAAGCGCCGCAAAATCTGCGGGAGATCAAGGAGCAGCAAGCGCTGGACTTCCGGATTGCCACGGACAGAAACAACGTACTCGGCCGCCGCTTCGGCATACTGTATTGGTTGGACGAGCCTTCGCGGCGCGTAGCGTCCAGCAGCTTGGTCCAACTGGAGGCAACGACAGAGGCCGGAAAATGGGAACTGCCAATGCCAGCGGCAATCGTCATCGATCGAAACCACACCGTGCGATTTTCCGACGTTAGTCCAGATTGGCTCGTGCGCACGGAGCCGGCCGATATTATCGCCGCCGTTCAAGACCTTGTGGGCCTTCCCGCCGCGCAGCAACGGATGCACGTCCTCGTGTAAATGGCACCGGTCGGGATGGAGGCCGCTCAGCCAACAATCGTTCCCCATCCGTCATAACCTCCAGCGCAAGATTGGCGAAAGGATTAGGCTGCTTCCCGCGCCCAGCGTGGCAATCGCGCCATAAATGATGACTTCGAAGACACCCTCGCCCACGTAGTTGGCCTGGGAGTGCGAAGGCGCTTGGAAAAGCCTGCCGTATGGGTGAGATGTCACTTGCTGGCGTGTCCACGGCGAGAGGCACCACCGTTTCTCGAGGTAAATCATCACCCATGCAATCCAGCTAAAGTTCAGATAGCCTTTGAGCCCGCGCCTCGAAGGGCAAGCTTTCCCCGCGGCTTTTTCCGTTTCAGCTAAGTGCCATAGGCGCGTGCACTATACCTGACAGAATGCTGACAACCACGCTCAGTGGCCTGTCAGTTGCCGAATGCCAGTCTCCGCCCGTCCCGAAACAAGGAAAAGGATAAAGACATGCATAGCGCATTCAAGAAGATGTTGCTCGTTTCGACAATCGGCCTTCTCAGCGTGACTGGAGGGCCGGTCGTGACCTCGGTACTGGCACTTGGTCCAAACCATCCCCTGGCAGCGACGGCGCTCGCAGATAGCGGAACCACCAGCAGCTTCGAAGCCGGCCCGAATGGTGGCTATGACACCAGTTCTAGCGGCGGCAACGACAACGGCACCGGCGGTACCGGAAGTGACACAGGCTCTGGTGGTTCGAGTAACGACTCAGGTGCTGGCGGTACAAGCAGCGACACAGGTGCTGGTGGCGCGAGCAGCGACACAGGTGCTGGTGGCGCGAGCAGCGACACAGGTGCTGGCGGCGCGAGCAGCGACACAGNGACACAGGTGCTGGTGGCGCGAGCAGCGACACAGGTGCTGGYGGCGCGAGCAGCGACACAGGYGCTGGCGGCGCGAGCAGCGACACAGGTGCTGGCGGCGCGAGCAGCGACACAGGCGCTGGYGGTGCGAGCAGCGACACMGGYGCTGGCGGTGCGAGCAGCGACACAGGTGCTGGTGGCGCGAGCAGCGACACAGGTGCTGGTGGCGCGAGCAGCGACACAGGTGCTGGTGGCGCGAGCAGCGACACAGGTGCTGGCGGCGCGAGCAGCGACACAGGTGCTGGCGGNGACACAGGTGCTGGTGGCGCGAGCAGCGACACAGGTGCTGGTGGCGCGAGCAGCGACACAGGTGCTGGCGGCGCGAGCAGCGACACAGGTGCTGGCGGTGCAAGCAGCGACACAGGTGCTGGTAGCTCAAGCGGTGAGACAAGTGCTGGCACCGGTGGCGCCGGCTAATCGAGCAACGCTAACTGCACGGAGGCGGCAGCTTCGTCGCCTCCCTATGCCGGCCGTGTTAGTCGGCCATGAATCCAGGCGCCCCGCATCAGAACTGATGCGGGGCGCCTGGATTTGATCGAAAATTATCTGCCGGCCCGTGTTTCGTCACTATTATGGTTAATTCTGCCGGGCAAATTGTCGAGGGATAATGAATATTCGTGTTCGGCTGGATCTGACGGGATTGCGCGATGCCGTGCCGCGGAGGCGACGGCATCTTGGCGTTCTTCTGTCTTGGTCCCTAGCCTTATCCCTCGTACACATGATCGGGGGCAGCGAGGCATTCGCGGATGGTGGCGCGGCAGGCAGCCACTCGGATGCCGGCCCGAACGGCGACCGCGATGCACGCAACCCGCCCACGGGGGATACAAGTAATGACGATAGCCGTGATGGGCAGCCGACCCAAAGGCAATCGGAAGTCCGGGAAAGTATGGACCAGGAGAACGCGCGCGACGCCGTAGCTCAAGGGCGGGTCCTGCCTTTGAAGGATGTGCTCGCTGGGGTTGATCCAGATAGATACGGCACTGTCATCGCCGTCGATCTCCGGCAATACAGGGGTAAAGATGTCTATCGGTTGAAGACACGAGACGGTCGGGGCGTGATCCACGAACTCAGGATCAATGCCCACACCGGCAAATTCATAAACGTCTTCGGATTTTGAGGCACACATGCGCATACTTCTGGCAGAGGACGATCTCAATATCGCCGGTCATGTGCGTGGAAAACTGGAAGCCGAAGGCTATGCGGTCGATACGTTGGCGCACGGGCCCGATATCTGGGAGCGGGGTGAGGATGGCAGCTATGCGGCGATCATCCTTGACCTTGGCCTGCCGGGCCTGGATGGTCTATCGATTTTGAAGCGATGGCGGCAGGATGGGGTTGAAACACCAGTCGTGGTGTTGACGGCCCGTGGGTCGTGGATGGAGCGGGTCGACGGTTTCGACGCCGGAGCAGACGACTACATACCAAAACCATTTCGCGCGGAAGAATTGGTGGCCCGGTTGAGGGCGCTTCTGCGCCGCGCCGGACCAAGGTTTCAAGTCGTCAAGTCGGCGGGCCGCTTTACCCTGGACGAGACAACCCGTCGTGTTACTTTCGATGGCGGGGTGCTCGAACTCAGTCCCTTGGAATACCGTATGGTCGCGTATTTCATTGAAAGAAAGGGCGAAGTCCTGACCCAGTTCGAACTGGCAAGCCATGTTCAGGGCCGGGACGATGACTCAGCGAAGAATGCGGTCGAGGCGATGATTGGGCGATTGCGCCGCAAAACCGAAAACGCCGCCATCGAGACACGGCGCGGCTTCGGATATCTGTTGCCGGAAACGCCTTCATGATACGCTCGCTGCGGCTGCGACTGGCGGTCGGGGCGGTGATCGCGATCGGTCTGGTAGTACTCGTGGTTTGGCTGTCGCTCGGCCGCTTCTTCACCGACTATGTCGTTGCCCGATATCGCGGCGAAATGGCCACGATAATCGACACGCTCGCTGCCGAACTTGCAGTGCGAGACGGCGAACTCACATTGGGCCGCGGACCTGCGGATCCACGTTTCGACCTTCCGACAGGCGGGCGATACTGGCAGATTTCGCCCTTGAAGGGCAAAGCCATGCGGTCACGCTCGCTGTGGGACACAACAATCGACGTCCGCACGTCGACCGACTCTCCCTATGAGGGATTTTCCATCAGCGAAGGTCCGGATGGGCAACCATTGCTCGTCCACAGTCAGGTTCTGTCACTCGGCGCAAATGCGCCTTCGGTGCGCTTCGTCGCATCTGCGGCGTTCCCGCAAAAGGAGCTTGATGCCGCGATAGGTGATTTTCAGGGACGTTTGAGGCTGATGCTGGTTGCGACAGCCGGCGTTTTGGCCGCCGGCGCATTTTTTCAAGGCGCCCTCGGGTTGGTGCCACTTCGCCGCCTCAGCGAGAGGGCGGCGGCGGTGCGAGCCGGCCGCGCCCGGGACTTTGGAACGGCGGGCCCAAGCGAAATGCAGCCGCTGGTCAGCGAGATCAACCTGCTTCTGGAGGAGCGGGAAGTCGCTGTGGAGCGCGCCAGGGCACGGGCCAGCGACCTTGCCCATGGGCTCAAAACGCCGCTGACGGTCCTTGCGCAGCTTGCCGAACACCTTCCGCCCGAAGAACGGAAGTTGGCACTTCGGCAGGTTGAGCTTGCCCGCCAGCGTGCCGACCGTCAATTGCAGGCGGCGCGCATGGGCGTCGAACGAATGGCGACGACGTCCATCATGGGCCTCGGCGGCAAGCTTGTCAGCGTCTTGAGGCCTGTCACCGCCGAGCGGGATATCGCCTGGCGGGTCTCCATCGATAGCTCGCTCTCGCTTGACGTCGATCCGGCCGACCTGGCTGAGTGCCTCGGCAACCTGCTCGACAACGCGGCAAAATGGGCGCGATCGTTTATTCGCTTCTCCGCTCATCGATCAAAGGACGAGATTGCGATCCTTATCGAGGACGACGGGCCCGGGATCGCCGAACAAGATCGCGAATCCATCCTGCAAAGGGGGGCGCGGCTTGACAACGCAGACGACAGGGAGCCGGACGGAACCGGGCTCGGCCTGGCAATCAGTGCGGATATCGCCGACGCCTATGGAGCCTCTTTGACCCTCGGGCAATCCGACCTGGGCGGGCTGAAGGCAATGTTGACCTTTCCGGTAAAGGTCGCCCGACGGCCACTGCGCGATCCTGTTTGACGGCATAGCACCCGACCTCATCGGTTATCAGCGGGCGTTGTGGAGACAACTTGTCACCAATTGCGAAAAACATTCAACCAATGAGTTGACTATACGGAGTGACGCGCATATATTCAACCACATGATTGAACAACATGCATTGCAAATGAATTCCGTCTTTCATGCCCTTGGTGATGCCACGCGCCGGCAGATGCTCCGTGACCTGGCTGGGGGAGAGCGGACGGTGAGCGAACTGGCCGGGCCGTTTTCGATTTCATTGGCCGCGGCGTCAAAGCATATCAAGGTTCTGGAGGGTGCGGGCATGATCCGCCGCGAAGTGCGCGGACGCACCCACCATTGCCGCCTTGAGCCTGCGCCGCTTGCCAGCGCCCATGAGTGGCTAGGATTCTACGAACGCTTCTGGACCGACCGCCTGGATGCCCTCGAACAATTGCTGCGCGAGGAAGACGAAAAAACCAAGCCTTGATCACAGAGGCTCCCACTGTTTGCAGCAGAAGGAGACGACCGATGAACACGCTTGCCCCAACGAATTCGTATGGCGTGCTGATCGAGCCCGCCACGCTGAAGATGGAACGCCTGCTACCCGGCCCCATCGACCGGGTCTGGGCCTACCTGACCCAGAGCGACCTGCGCAGCCAGTGGATGGCGGCGGGCGAGATGCCGATGAAGATCGATGCATCCTTCGAGCTCGTCTGGCGCAACAACACCCTATCCGATCCGCCGGGCAAGCGGCCAGAAGGCTTTGCCGAGGTTCAGCGCATGCAGAGCCGGATTACTGCGCTCGATCCGCCCCACAGGCTCGCCATCACCTGGGACGGCAGCGGCAGCGTGTCCTTCGAACTGGAGCCGAGAGGCAAGGACGTGCTCCTGACCGTCATCCACCGCCGCGTGCCGGACCGCGCCGCGGCCCTGATGTTCGGTGCTGGCTGGCACATGCATCTCGACACGTTGGCCGCCCGCCTGAGGGGCGAGGCAACGGAACCGTTCTGGGATGGCTGGAGCCGCCTAAGGACCGAATATGACCGGATCATCCCGGCCTGAACATAACCCATGAAACGGAGACAACCATGACAAGTCACAGTTTCACCACCAGCTTTACCGTCGATCAAACACCGGAGACTGCCTTTGCCGCCATCAACAATGTTCGCGGCTGGTGGTCACAGGCCATCGAAGGCCCGACCGACGTGGCCGGCAGCACGTTCGACTATCACTTCCAGGATATTCATCGCTGCACGATCAAGGTGACCGAGCTGATCCCTGGCCGAAAGGTCGTCTGGCAGATCATCGACAACTATTTCAGCTTCACCGACGACGAAACCGAGTGGAAGGGCACTCAGATCATCTTCGATATCTCGCGAGCCGGCGGCCTGACAGAAGTTCGCTTTACCCACGAAGGCCTTGTTCCTGAATACGAATGCTACGACGCCTGCTCCGATGGATGGAGCACTTATATCAACGGCAGTCTGCGAAACCTGATCGCGATAGGCAAGGGTGACCCCAATCTCGGCGACCCGATGACCAATACGGAACAGAAGCTGACGGCCTAAGCCGGCCTACGGCGCTGCTGCGGGCTCAGCCGGATGCAGCGCTGCAGGTTGCCGCGGCCATGCATCGCTTTCGATTTCGGCTAAGAGGCGAAATTCGCCCGGCGATTAAACGCGACCACCGACCGCAGCCCGGTGATGACCCGGCTGGTTCTCAGGCAAGCATCGCATTCCATGAAATGGAGATCAGCATGAACGCATCTTCCTATCGCTGGATCATTGTTGCAGCCGGCGGCCTGCTCGGCTGTCTCGCAATAGGTGCGATGTTTTCCCTACCCGTCTTCCTTTTACCCATCGCGCGCGGTACCGGCTGGTCTGTCACCGGCATTTCCAGCGCCATGACCATCGGCTTCCTGGCGATGGCGCTCGCGAGCATGGTCTGGGGCTCCCTGTCGGATCGCTGGGGCTCCCGCATCGTCGTACTGACCGGGTCGATCATCCTGACGGCCAGCCTCGCGCTTGCCAGCAGGGCAACATCACTGATTGAATTCCAATTGGTCTTCGGCCTTGTCGTTGGCGGTGCCACCGCGGCCATCTTTGCGCCGCTGATGGCCTGTGTCACCGGGTGGTTCGACACCCATCGCAGCCTTGCGGTTTCCCTCGTCTCAGCCGGCATGGGCATGGCTCCGATGACCATGTCTCCGCTCGCAGCTTGGCTCGTCACCGTCTATGACTGGCGACAATCGATGTTGATTATCGCAGCCCTCGCCGCCGCCATCATGATCCCGGCATCGCTCCTCATCCGCAACCCGCCAGTATCGAAGCAGGAGAGTGACGGTATCCCTGGCGAAGAGGGACCACAGGCGGGGATGACCACGGGACAAGCACTGCGCTCGCCGCAATTCATCGTCCTGATGCTGACCAACTTCTTCTGCTGCGCCACACATTCCGGCCCGATCTTCCATACGGTCAGCTACGCCATCAGCTGCGGCATCCCGATGATCGCCGCCGTCTCGATCTACAGCATCGAGGGCTTGGCCGGCATGGGCGGCCGTGTCGCCTTCGGCCTCCTAGGAGACCGTTATGGCGCCAAACGCATCCTGGTCATTGGTCTGTTGATCCAGGCATTTGGCGCACTCGCCTATGTGTTCGTGCGCGAGCTCTCGGGCTTCTATGCCGTGGCCGCCCTATTCGGTTTCATCTATGCCGGTGTCATGCCGCTCTACGCCGTTCTGGCGCGCGAAAACTTTCCCCAGCGGATGATGGGCACCATCATTGGCGGAACCGCCATGGCCGGCAGTCTCGGCATGGCAACCGGCCCGGTGGCAGGAGGTCTCATCTACGATACATTCGCCACCTATAGCTGGCTCTATATTGGAGCCTGGGGCATCGGCATCGGTGCGTTCCTGATCGCGATGACCTTCCGGCCGTTCCCGAAAGCAGCCCAGTCGCAGCTGGCGCCGGCTTGAAACTCCCGCCCGGCTCCGGTTCCTGTGCCTCGGGTTGAAAACCGGGAGGCGGCCTGAAGGACCTAGACAACCGAAGCCGCCCCACAACTGGCCCAACAACTGGATTGTGACCCGGCGCCGATTATGCGACCATTCGCGCGGGAGGATGTCTGCATGGTGTCGATGCTATCGCACATACGGGAGATCGAGCGCGTGGGCATGGGCGTCGTCAGCCCGCGTGATACGCCGGTCATTCAGTCCTGGCTGCGTTGCCTGAACGACTACAAGCTTGATCCGGCGATCGCGCAGGAAGCTTACATCGTACCCGAACTCAAGCTGCGTGAACATCGGGAGCAGGCCGAGGAACTGATCCGCATCGGCCGTTCGGGGCTCGAAGCTCTTTTCACGCAGATCGCTGAGCAGAATTATGTACTGCTGCTGTCTGATGCGCGCGGCGTCACGGTCGATTTCATGGGTGATCCGACTTTTGACAATCAGCTGCGCAAGGCAGGGCTCTATCTCGGCTCCGAGTGGTCGGAAAGCCGTGCCGGCACCTGTGCAGTCGGAGCGTGCATCGTCTCCGGTGAGCCTGTCATCATCCATCAGGACGATCATTTCGACACCAGCCATATCGGGCTGACCTGCACTGCCGCCCCCGTCTTCGACACGCTGGGAGACCTCACCGCAGTGCTCGACATTTCGCAACTCCGCTCGCCGACGGCTAAAGCCAGCCAGCAACTGGCGCTGCATTTGGTCGCGTCCACCGCGCGACGCATCGAACTTGCCAACCTGATGACCCGCACGCGCAATGACTGGGTGCTGCGCCTTGCCCGCTCTCCAGAGTTTCTTGACGTCGATCCCGATGCCGCGATCGCGCTCGACGGAAGCGGCCGTATCACGGGCCTGACGCATGGCGGCTTCGGCGCGCTCGCCCGCTCCATGAATATGCGTGGCCTTGCGACACGGGATTTCCTCGGCCAGCAGATATCCAACGTCTTCGACATCGATATTGACGATCTGCCGCGTTTCATGCGCGGCAGGCCGAACGGCGAGCGGCTGCTCCGGGCGCGCAACGGCCTGGTGCTGTTCGCCAGTGCCATCGCTCCTGCTGTCAATATCCGCGCACCTGCCGTGCCGGAGCCGCGCCTGCCGGGTGCACTTCGGGACCTCAGCAACGGGGACGCCGCTATGGAGCGGTTGCAGATTCGCGCGGCCAAACTGGCGGCGCGCGATATCCCGATCCTTATTCAGGGCGAGACGGGCAGCGGCAAGGAATATCTAGCGCGAGCAATCCACGACAGCTGTGGGAGCAGCGGAAATTTCGTTGCCGTCAATTGTGCCGCCATTCCGGAGCACCTGATCGAATCCGAGCTGTTTGGCTATGCGCCGGGCGCGTTTACGGGGGCCAACCAGAAGGGAAAGCGCGGGCTGATCGAGGAGGCAAGCGGCGGCACTCTTTTCCTGGATGAAATCGGCGACATGCCACTACCCCTCCAGAGCAGGCTATTACGGGTGCTTTCGGAAAACGAGGTCCAGCCGGTCGGCGCATTAAAGCCAAAGCCCGTTCGTCTTCGGGTGCTGTCCGCCTCACACCGCGACCTTGCCGATCTCGTCAAGGACGGCCGCTTCCGGCAGGACCTCTACTACCGGCTGAACGCCGCGACGGTAAATCTGCCTGCACTGCGCGAACGCGAGGATCTTGGCTGGCTGGTCGATCAGCTGCTCCGGCGCCTCAAGAAGGAAAATGGCGCGGCCTACCGCATCGACAAGGCAGCGCGGGCGGCGCTGCTCGCGCACGACTGGCCGGGCAATCTGCGCGAACTGTCCAACGCACTGCGCGTGGCGGCGGCGCTGTCGGACGCTGGTGTCATCGATCTCGACTGCCTGCCGGAACACCTCTTTACCGGGAGCGCGACGATCTCGTCCAAGACAGACGGCGACCTGCGCCAGGCGCTCCACGACTGTGGCGAAAACGTCTCGGCGCTGGCGCGAAAACTGGGCGTCAACCGGTCCACGATTCACCGCCGCCTGAAGCGTCTGAACTGACGCAACGGCTGCAACACCTGTTGCGCCCAAGGTGTTGCATCTATCTGGCCGATCAACAATGTATCTTCACAACATATTGAGAACGCGAGGGAAATAGGCCTCAGCCCATTCTGGCACGCCGCTTGCTGACCTTCTGTACAAGAACAACAGGAGGAAATTCAATGAAGGCACTGCGCTTTCACGCCGCCAAGGATTTGCGCATCGAAGAGGTGAATGCGCCCGCCGCGCCGGGGCCGGGCGAAGTACTTGTCGAAAACAGGTTCTGCGGCATCTGCGGCACGGATTTGCACGAATATGCCTATGGCCCAATCTTCGTGCCGAAGGAACCACACCCGTTCACCGGCGCGCATGGGCCGCAAATTCTCGGCCATGAATTCGGTGGCTCGGTCAAAGCTGTTGGCGAGGGCGTCAGCCATGTACAGCCCGGCGACCGCGTATCGATCCAGCCTCTCATCATGCCACGCCATGGCGACTACTATGCCGATCGCGGCCTCTTCCACCTGAGTGCCAATCTCGCGCTCGCCGGCCTCTCCTGGCATTCCGGCGGCATGGCCCAACAGGCCCTTCTCAACGACTACAACGTCCAGCCGATCCCCGATGCGCTCTCCGATCAGGAAGCGGCACTCATCGAGCCGACGGCCGTTGCCGTCTATGCCTGCGACCGGGGCGGCGTGACGGCCGGCCACTGCGTGCTCGTCACCGGCGCCGGGCCGATCGGCATTCTTGTCGCCATGGCAGCGCGCGCGGCCGGTGCCTCGCAAATCTTCCTTTCCGATCTCAATGACACACGGCTGTCACTGGCAAGGGAGGCGCTCGGTGAGGTTCGCACCATCAATCCGAAAACAGAAAAGGTAGGCGATGTCATCCGGGCCGAGACCGAAGGCAATGCCGGTTGCGATGTCGCGATCGAGTGTGTCGGCAACGAACATGCGCTCAAGAACTGCGCCGACGCCGCCCGCAAGCAAGGCGTCGTTGTGCAGACAGGGCTCCATCCCGGCGAAAACCCGCTGAACTGGTTCGACGTCACCTTCAAGGACATCGATATCCGCGGCTCCTGGGCTTATCCGACCCACTATTGGCCGCGCGTCGCACGGCTGATCGCCAGCGGCCAGATTCCCGCGAGCCGGATCGTCACGAAATATGTTTCGCTCGACGAGGCCGTCACGGAGGGGTTCGAGCAATTGCTCGACCCTGGCGGCAAACACCTGAAAATCCTGATCGACCTGTCACGATAGACCGATCCGTCTTGCGGGGCGGTTGAGGAGCCGTCCCCGTTTTGCAAACTGAGCTGGAGGAGAAACACGATGCTCGACAAGACCCCCACCACCCGCCTTCAGGCGCTTCTCGATACGTTCGGGGCAGCGCTCGAAGCTGGCCGGATCGACGATGCCGTCAATCAGTTCGCCGAGGACTGCTATTGGCGCGACCTCGTCGCCTTCACCTGGAACCTGAAAACCGTCGAAGGCCGCGATCAGGTGCGCGATATGCTGCAAGTGCAGCTTTCAACGGCCAAGCCATCGAACTGGCGCGTTGCCGCGGGAGAGGAGGCGACGGAGGCAGACGGCGTCCTCGAAAGCTGGATCACCTTTGAGACGGCAACCGGGCGCGGCTACGGTCTGGTGCGTTTCAAAAACGGGCAGATCTGGACGCTGTTGACGGCGCTTGCCGAGTTGAAGGGCCATGAGGAGAAATCCGGCTTCACGCGCCCGCTTGGCGCCAAGCATGGCCAGGACCTCGGCGCCAAGACATGGGCCGAGGAGCGCGAGGAGGAAGCCCGCACCCTCGGCTACGAAAAGCAGCCCTACACCGTCATCATCGGCGGCGGCAGGGTGGTATCGCCCTTGGCGCCCGGCTGCGGCAGCTCGGCGTACCGACCATCATCCTCGAAAAGAACGAGCGGGCCGGTGATAGCTGGCGCAAACGCTACAAGTCGCTCTGCCTGCACGATCCTGTCTGGTACGACCACCTGCCCTATATCGACTTTCCGAAGAACTGGCCGGTCTTTGCGCCGAAGGACAAGATCGGGGACTGGCTGGAATTCTACAGCAAGGTGATGGAGCTGAACTACTGGACCCGTTCTGCCGCCAAATCGGCGAAATGGGATGAGGTGACCAAGGAGTGGACGATCGTCGTCGATCGTGACGGCGAGGAAGTTGTGCTCCGGCCCAAACAACTGGTGTTTGCGACCGGCATGTCCGGCAAGGCAAACATTCCGGATTTCGAAGGACGGGACCAGTTCGAAGGCGAGCAGCACCATTCCTCCCAACATCCAGGCCCAGACGGCTACAAGGGCAAGAAGGTCGTGGTCATCGGCTCGAACAACTCGGCCCACGACATCTGCGCGGCACTTTACGAGGCGGGTATCGACGTCACGATGATCCAGCGTTCGACGACGCATATCGTGAAGTCCGACACACTGATGGATATTGGATTGGGCTCGCTCTATTCGGAGCAGGCGCTTGCCAACGGTGTCACGACGGCCAAGGCCGACCTCATTTTCGCCTCCCTGCCCTACCGGATCATGCATGAGTTCCAGATCCCGCTCTACGACAAGATGCGAGAGCGCGACGCGGCCTTTTATACGGCGCTTGAAAAGGCCGGATTCCAGCTCGACTGGGGTGCCGACGGCTCCGGTCTTTTCATGAAATATCTGCGCCGTGGCTCCGGCTACTATATCGATATCGGCGCGTCGCAGCTCATCATCGACGGCAAGGTGAAACTTGCAGCAGGCCAGGTGGAGGAGATTACCAAGAACTCCGTCAAGCTTTCGGACGGAAAGGAAATCCCCGCCGATGTCATCGTCTACGCGACCGGCTACGGCTCGATGAACGGTTGGGTGGCCGATCTCATCGACCAGGAAACCGCAGACAAGGTCGGCAAAGTCTGGGGCCTCGGCTCGGATACGCCGAAGGATCCCGGCCCTTGGGAGGGTGAGCAGCGCAACATGTGGAAGCCGACTCAACAGGAAGCGCTGTGGTTCCATGGTGGCAACCTGCACCAGTCGCGCCATTATTCGCAGTATCTGGCACTGCAACTGAAGGCGCGGATGGAGGGCCTGCCTGTCCCGGTTTACGCTCTTCAGGCCGTTCATCACCGGCGCTGATTGGGCAACGCTCAAGCCGGAGGCATTCCGCCAGCCAAACTAGGATGTAAGGAGTGAGGGGTGTTCCGCCCCTCACTCCTTGTCCTGAATTTTGGGCTGGGTATCGCAAACCGGCGACGCGATGGTCTCGCCTGCCCACCTTGCTCACCGTCAAGACACAATCCGGAGGTTTCGGCCCACACCCCACAGTGAGACGCAGCGCGAACGGCAATCCCGCTATTTGCGATAAGCCGCAGCTTTTTGTTATGGTCAGGCGGTTTTCAGCACGTCGCCGAGCGCACCCACAAGCGTATCGGCATTTTCGCGGGAAAAGACGAGTGGCGGGCGGATTTTCAGGATATTGGCATTGGGGCCAGAGGCACTGATCAGGACGCGCCGATCCCGCAGGCCGTTGACGATGCGGGTCGTCAAGCTGGCGTCAGGACTCTTTGATATCGGGTCACCGATGATTTCGACACCAATGAACAGGCCCGAGCCGCGCACGTCGCCGATGGCGGGATGGGACAAGCTCTTGAGACCGTCCATTAGATAGCGGCCGACTTCCAGTGCGTTCTGTTGCAGCCCCTCGATCCGGATCGTATCGAGCACGGCCTTGCCGGCGGCGGCGGCGATGGGATTGCCTCCGAACGTGTTGAAATAGCGGGCGCGCGGCCCGAATTCGGCGATGACCTCCGGACGCAGGACAATGCCTGCCATCGGGTAGCCGTTGCCCATCGGTTTGCCGATCGTCACCATGTCGGGTGCAACGCCGTGGCGCGCAAAACCCCACATGGCTTCACCGGTGCGGCCAAAGCCAGGCTGCACTTCATCGGCGATGAAGAGGCCACCTGCCTCATGGATCGCGTCCACCGCCGGTTTCAGAAACCCCTTTGGCCCGGCGAAGATACCGTCACTCGAGAAGATCGTATCGGTGATCAGCATGGCTGGCTTGATGCCATGGCGCTGCAGGTCAGCGATGGCCGCACGCACGTCGCGGCCAAATTTTTCCATCAGTTCTTCCGGCGAGTGACGATAGCTGTCCGGGGCAGCAACGGTGCGCACATGGGGGCCGAGCGTCACGGATTCTCCGAGCGAGGGCGAGAATTCCGCCACCACACTCGTCAGGCCGTGATAGGCAAGTTCAGTGGCGATGATGCCGGTGCCGCCGGTGACATAGCGGGCAATGCGCACGGCAAGGTCGTTCGCCTCGCTGCCTGTGCAGGTGAACATGACCTGGCTCAGCGCTTCGGGGAATGTCGCCGTCAACGTTTCGGCATAGTCGACAACCCCTTCGTGCAGGTAGCGCGTGTGAGTGTTGAGAACTGCAGTCTGCTTGGTAATCGCCTCCACCACCCGCGGATGGCAATGTCCAAGCGAGGCGACATTGTTGTAGGCATCGAGATATTTTTCGCCGGCGGCGTCATAGAGGAAGACGCCTTCGCCACGAACCAGATGAAGCGGTTTTTCATAGAAGAGACGATAGGCGGGGCCGAGCACCTTTTCCCGGCGCGCGATCAGCGCCCGTTCCGTCTCGTTCAGCCGTTCGAAATCTTCGCGCGAGAAAGCATTTACCATCGACATGATTCAGGCCTCGGACAAGTTGGGCGCAAGCGTTTTCAGCCCCGCCGGTGTTAGATCGGATATATTGAGGAGCCCCTGCCAGGCGGAGGCGTGGTTGCGCATGATGTAGTTGTGGTTCTCCGGAAAGCGTGCAGAGCGCCACTCGGCGATGATGATCGACATTGCGAGCCGTGCGCGGGTGAGCACCGGCAGCAGTTCCATTTCGGCGGGCTCCAAAGCGCGTACCGACAGGAAGCCCTCCAGGAACGCACCGGCGCGGGCCGCCCAATTCTCCGTCGCCAGATGATAGGAAAGCGCGACAGCGAGATCGTTGACCAGCGGGCCATGCACCATATCGCCGAAATCGATGATGCCAACGACCTCGGTGGGCTTTGCCGGGGCGAGAAGAATATTGTGCGGGTTGAAGTCGTTGTGGATGATCTGGCGCCGCTTAAGCCCGGTAATCAAGGGTAGAGCACGCTCGAATTCGAACAGTACGGCTTCCGCCTGCGCGCGGCGTTCAGGGGCGACATGATCGACGACGGCAGCGAGATCCAGCGTGTGAGAAATGTCCCACATCAGCTTTCCCGCGGGTGGACGTCCCTTGTAGTCCTTGAGACCAAGGCCAAGTTCCGCCAGGGCGCGGCCGACATTACGGCTCTGCACCTCGCAGGCGCGCGTACGGTACTGCAGCTCGCCGCGCAGGAAGGTCAGCAGGCGCATAATACGCGGCCCCTCCGAAGTGGCCAATGTGTGGCTCGGTTCGCCGTTCTTCGCCGGGACAAGGCGGGGTACGGGGACCGCAGGCGCGGCCGACGCCAGATGCAGCAACGCGCCATCCTGGAAGTCCAGTGCCGCCGGGTCTTCTGCGGGGTTGGCGATCTTGAGGATGAAATCGGTTCCGTCGCTGCGTATGAACAGGAAGGTCTCGTCACGTTCGCTGGAAAGCCGCTTTGCCGTGCCGGCAAGGCCATAGACGTCCGCGACTGCGGCCTCGGCGTCGGCAAGCGACGTCGGCTCCCATGTCGCAGACATGGAATCCGTTTTCTTGGTGGCGGACGATGGCTGCGTCATGTCTACTCCCTTGCGCGGCTTCCCGCATTTTTCTTGATCGCTGCCTCTTTCAGTGGGTTGTCTCCCCCAAGGAAGGCAGTTTGGCAGCCTAGGCACCGGCTGGCCGAAGATGCCTATTGCATCAAAGCGTACTTGAAACATGCCAGAAAAGATGCATCAAGTATCTTATTACTCGATTATTTGGATCGGTTCCATGGCTGAATTCACCACATTGGAATATGAGAACCTGAACAGCACCATTTATAGTGCGCTGTGCGACGCGCTGATCCAGGGGCGGTTCCAGCCCGGTGACCGGTTGAAGATTCGCGATCTCGCCGAACAGTTCGGCACGAGCGTCACACCGATCCGTGACGCCATCCTGCGGCTCGCCAATGACGAGGCAATCATCTTCCGCTCGCCCCGCGACATCCGCATCCCAGGCCTGAGCGAAAGCCGGTACCGGGAGATCCGAACAATCCGTATCCGGCTGGAGGGGCTGGCTGCAGAAACTGCAGCACAGGTTGCGACCAGCACCGATATCGAGGTTCTGGAGCGAATTTTGCGCGAAAACGAGCAAGCAATTGTTGCCGGAGACCGATTGAAAGGGACAGAACTCAACCAGGCCTTCCATTTCATGCTGCCGCAAATTGCCGGCCTTCCGGTGCTGAACGGGATTCTGCGACGACTCTGGCTGCAGATGGGGCCGCACATTTCCGACGCCTATATTCAGGGTGGGCGAGCGATGATCGACCATCATTACCCGGTCATCGAAGCCCTGAAACGGCATGATCCCGCGGCCGCTTCCATGGCGATCGTCGATGACATCCTGCTCGGCGGCAAGCCTATTCTGGACCGCATTGAAAGGGCGGAAGAGCGACAGGACCGCAGGGCATAGGACTTTCGTGAGACGAGGCTTGCATTTCGCGAGCCGCCCATTACGATGTATCAAGCATCAACGGAGAATGCGCCGATGACCGAAGACCGCCGCTACATGTTGTTGACGGGCGCAAGCCGCGGCATCGGCCATGCAACGGTGAAACTCTTCCAGGCGAAGGGCTGGCGCATCCTTACTGTGTCACGCCAGCCGTTCTCCGAGGAATGCGCCTGGCCGTCCGCCCGCGAAAGCCATATCCAGGCCGACCTCGCCGATCTGGCGCAAATCGACCGCCTCGCCGCGACCGTGCGCGAACGGCTGCCCAACGGCCGGCTGCACGCACTGGTCAACAATGCTGGTATTTCCCCGAAGGGGCCGGGAAAGAGCCGCCTCGGCGTGATGGGCACGGACGCGGATATCTGGACGCAGGTGCTCAATGTCAATGTCGTCTCGACGGCGCTGATCGCCCGCGCGCTCATGCCGGAACTCGAAGCGGCGAAGGGGTCGATCGTCAACGTCACCTCCATTGCCGGAACGCGCGTCCATCCCTTTGCTGGTGTCGCGTATGCGGCGTCGAAGGCGGCTCTCGGCTCGCTGACACGGGAGATGGCGCATGAGTTTGGCCGCCGCGGGGTCAGGGCGAATGCCATCGCTCCAGGTGAGATCGAAACATCGATCCTTTCGCCCGGAACGGATGAACTGGTGGCTGCGGAAGTGCCGATGGGAAGGCTGGGTGAACCGCGCGAAGTCGCGGAAACCATCTATTTTCTCTGCACGGAGCCATCGTCCTACATCAACGGTGCGGAAATTCACATCAACGGAGGGCAACACGTCTGACCACGGTCAAAAAGGGATACTCCCACTGACCGGCAATGACTGAAATGCATCAAGCGGCTGAAGCACCCAGGGGAAAAGGGCGCGATGGCCGCAGATACTGAACGCCACCGCTACGCCAAAGGCGAAGGTGACGCCAGCAGTTCGCATGAGATCGTCATGGGAGCCGGGCCATCCGGTTCCTTCGCTAACAAAGAAAAGGGGAATACAATGAAGACTTTCATGAAACCCGGAATTCTGACGATTGCAGCCGTCGTGCTGTCTACAAGCCTTGTCGCACCCGTTTTCGCGCGGGACCTGACGGTCGTCTCCTGGGGCGGCAACTATCAGGATGCGCAGCGCAACATTTACTTCAAACCGTTCTCCGAGAAGACCGGCAAGCCAGTGCTCGATGAAGCCTGGGATGGCGGCATCGGTGTTATCCAATCGAAGGTCAAGGCCGGCGCGCCGAACTGGGATGCGGTGCAGGTTGAAGCGGAAGAGCTGGCGCTTGGCTGTGCGGACGGTCTCTACGAAAAGATCGACTGGGACAAGATGGGCGGCAAGGACAAGTTTCTCGATTCTGCCGTGAATGACTGTGGTGTCGGTGCCATCGTCTGGTCGACGGCGATCGCCTATGACGGCGACAAACTGAAGGAAGGTCCGGCCTCGTGGGCAGATTTCTGGAACGTCGAGAAGTTCCCCGGCAAGCGCTCGCTGCGCAAGGGGCCGAAATACACGCTCGAATTCGCGCTGCTTGCCGATGGTGTCTCGAAAGACGAACTCTATGATGTGCTGGCGACCGAAGAGGGCATCGCACGTGCATTCAAGAAGCTCGATGAGTTGAAGCCGAACATCGTCTGGTGGGAATCGGGCGCACAGCCGCTGCAATTCCTCGCCTCTGGCGAAGTGGCGATGGCATCGGCCTATAATGGCCGCATCACCGGTATCAACCGGTCGGAAGGCAAGAACTTCAAGGTCGTTTTTCCGGGCAGCATCTATGCCGTCGACAGCTGGGTGGTGTTGAAAGATGCCGAGAACAAGGATGCCGCACAGGACTTCATTGCCTTTGCAAGCCTGCCCGAGAACCAGGCAAAGCTGCCGGAATTCGTGGCCTACGGACTGCCGAACAAGGAAGCTGCTGCAAAGGTTCCGGCTGAGTTTTCCAAGGATCTGCCGACCGACCCGGCGAACATGACGGACTCGATTTCGCTCAATGTCGATTTCTGGATCGACAACGCGGAAACGCTGACGCAGCGCTTCAACGCCTGGCTCGCCCAGTAGGAACATCCTCCAGGAAGGGCGCCCCATAAGCCGCCCTTCCTGTCTGGGCGGGCGCGTTCTCGCGGATTTTCCCGATAACGCGCCCTTTGCCTCAAGCGATGGAGCCTTCCGTGGCCGAATTCATTCGATTTGACCGTATCACCAAATTTTACGGCCCGCTTTGTGTGGTCGAAAACCTCGACCTTGGCATCGGCAAGGGCGAATTCGTCAGCCTGCTTGGCCCCTCCGGCTCCGGGAAGACGACATTGCTCATGATGCTTGCCGGGTTCGAGCAGGTCACTTCCGGCAATATCCTGCTGGATGGCACCGCCATCAACGACGTGCCGACCCACAAGCGGGACATGGGCGTCGTGTTCCAGAGCTATGCGCTGTTTCCCCATATGTCGGTCGGCGAAAACGTTGCCTTTCCGTTGCAGATGCGGGGCATGGGCAAGGCGGAGATCGGCAAGCGCGTGGCGCGGGCGCTGGACATGGTGCAGTTGTCGGCATTTGCCGACCGCCGCCCCTCGCAGCTTTCCGGTGGTCAGCAGCAGCGCGTAGCGCTTTCCCGCGCCCTGGTCTTCGAACCCCGCGTCGTTCTGATGGACGAGCCGCTCGGTGCACTCGACAAGCAATTGCGCGAGCAGATGCAACTCGACATCCGAGACCTGCATCGACGTCTCGGCCTGACCATTGTCTTCGTCACACATGACCAGTCGGAAGCACTGACGATGTCGGACCGCGTTGCCGTGTTCAACAAGGGCAGGATCGAACAGATTGGCACGCCAAGACAAGTCTATGACGAGCCGGCAACCCGCTTCGTCGCTGAATTCATAGGAGAGACCAACCTGGTGGAGGGCGTTGTCGAAGCGGTGCAGGGAGAAGAAGCCAATGTGCGGCTGGCCTCCGGCACACGGATCGTGTCGGCCGTCTCCAGCTCTGTGGTCCCGGGCCAGACGGTCTTTCTGTCCATCCGCCCCGAGCGTGTCGATCTCACCGAAGTTCGCGGAGATATGTCCAACTGTCTTGAAACGGAGGTTACCGACTCTGTCTATCAGGGAGATCACCTGCGAGTGCAGTTGCAAAATGCCGCTCATCCGCTAATCGCCAAGCTTGGACGGCGATCACGCGAATATCCGCCGGGCACCAAGGTCTACGCCGCCTTTTCCGCCGGCGATTGCCGGGTTATCGCGCCATGAGTGGGACGTCGCCACGAACAGGGCGATCGATCCTCCTTCTGGCGCCGCTGCTCCTCTTCGTCGTCGCGTTCTTCGTCTGGCCGCTGTTCAGCATGATGTCCCAGTCGGTGTCCGACACGGCGGTGCTGCGCCTTCTGCCGCGGAGCGCCGAGGTGCTGCGGGGCTGGGACCGCAAATCGCCACCGACCATGCTTATGCAAGCGGCGCTGATAGAAGATCTGAGAGCAATCGATGACGACCAGGCGCTCGGCGACATGGTGCGTCGTCTCAACAGCGCCCGGTCCGGTTTTCGCACGCTGATGTCCAAGACGACGAGCGCGCTCGCGGACACGGCGAATCCGCCCGCCGATCTCGTCTCCATCGACAAACGCTGGGAAAAGCCTGAATTCTGGCTGGCGATCGCCGATGCGCTCTCGCCGCTGACCGACCGCAACCTGCTCGCTGCCATCGATCTCGGCCGCAACGCCACCGGCGAGATTGAACACCTGCCAGCCGATCAATCGGTCAACCGCGTCATCCTCATTCGTACCTTCTGGATCGCCGCCCTCGTCACTTTCGCCTGCGCGTGCATCGGCTTCCCCTATGCGATCATCGCCGCTTCGCTGACTGGCTGGAAGCGCGACCTGATGCTAGGCGCCGTGCTGTTGCCGCTCTGGACATCGCTTCTGGTGCGCACGGCCGCCTGGTTCATCCTGTTGCAGGAAAAAGGCCTGATCAACGACCTGCTGCAAATGCTGGGCCTGATCAACAGCCCGCTGCCGCTGATCTTCAACCGCACGGGTGTCATCATCGCCATGACCCATGTGCTGCTGCCGTTCATGGTGCTGCCGATCTACTCGGTGCTCATCACCATACCGAAGAACCTGATGCCAGCGGCAGCATCCCTCGGCGCTCATCCCCTGCGTGCCTTCCTGCGCGTGCTTCTGCCGCTCAGCCTGCGCGGCGTCGCCTCCGGCAGCTTGCTCGTCTTCATTTCGGCGATCGGTTACTACATCACGCCCGCGTTGATCGGCGGTCCGGGCGACCAGATGATCTCTTCGATCATCGCCTTCTACGCAACGGGTTCGGCGAACTGGGGCATGGCGGGCGCGCTCGGCGTCGTGCTGCTCATCGCGACACTGCTACTCTACAGCATCTATGCACGGCTTTCTGCCGAAGAGCCGGAGAGACGCTAGGCCATGGCAATGAAGCTCACCAAAATCGCTTTTGCGGCGCTGACAATCCTCTTCCTTGTCGCCCCCCTCATCGCCATCCTGCCGCTCGCTTTCACTTCGAGCGTCATTCTCACATATCCGATCCCCTCCTGGTCACTGCGCTGGTTTGAAGAGCTTTTCACGGCGGATGCCTGGCGCCGCGCGATCATCAACAGCCTGATTATCGGCACTGGCACGACATTGCTTGCAACCATACTTGGTACGGCCGCTTCGCTTGGCTTACGGAACCGGCTTATCTTCTTTCGCGGGACGATACGCACGCTATTCCTGCTGCCGATGGTCGTGCCGGCCGTCGTGCTCGGCGTCGGGATGCAGGTTCTGCTTGCACGTTTCGGCCTGACGAACAGCTATGCCGGAGTGATCATCGCCCACACAGTCGTTGCCGTTCCCTTCGTCGTCGTCAGCGTCACCGGCGCGCTTGCCGGCATCGACGAGCGCATCGAACTCGCCGCCCAAAGCCTTGGTGCGCCACCCACAACGGTCTTCCGGCGCGTAACCCTGCCGCTCGCCATGCCCGGCGTGCTCTCCGGTGCTGTACTCGCCTTCGCCACCTCGCTCGACGAAGTCGTGCTGACCCTCTTCGTCGCCGGGCCCAATCAACGTACGCTGGCCCGGCAGATGTTTTCCAGCATCCGCGAAAATATCAGCCCGGCAATCGCCGCCGCAGCCCTCCTCTTCATCGCAGCGACCCTCATCATCGGCCTCTTTGTCGTGCTGTCCCGATCCATGTTGGCAAAGCAGCGGTAGATGCGCCCTATCTTGCTGAAATCCAGCGTCAGGGAAGCCAAGTGCTCCCTCTTCTGCGTGCTCAAATGGATCGCGGCATAAAGCCCGTCAATAGGCGGTGTGCATTGTTGTATCTGTCACGAAACCGCCCGACCGCTCAGCCCCGGGAAATGGCAGATTGCGCCCGAGCTTCTGTTGATGTCAGGTCAGGCCATTCTTGAACCGATCGCGAATAACGATCGGAATGATCTTCCAATACAATTGGATTCTATCGAAGATATTTCTCATTGTGGCGTTATCCTGAGTTATATTTTCGAGACAATCCGCATGACCGATTCTTCCGCCGTTTCCTCTTCAAAACCCGGAGCCTTAGCGGGCTTCATTCCCGGTATCGTGCTGGTGGCGGTGATCACGGCATCCGCCTACGGGCTGCGCAACCTGCCGTTTGTCTCGTCGCTCAGCCCGATGATCACAGCGATCTTTCTCGGGATGGTTTTTGGCAATCTCGTCGGGTTTTCCTCGTCCGCCGAAGCGGGCATCTCGATTGCCGGGAAAAAACTGCTGCGGCTGGCGGTTGCCCTGCTCGGCCTGCAGCTGACCTTCGCCCAATTGGCCAGCATCGGGATCAACGGCCTGATGCTCGCAGCGGTGATCGTTGTCTCGACATTGCTTTTCACAGTCTGGATGGGCCGATTGCTGGGCGTCGACCGGAAACTGAGCCTGCTACTGGCGGCCGGTACCGCAATCTGCGGCGCCTCGGCTATCGCCGGCGCCAATGCCGTCACGCGCGCCAGGGACGAAGACGTCTCCTATGCGGTTGCCTGCGTCACTGTATTCGGCACCATCGCGATGTTCCTCTATCCGTTTCTGAACATCCTCTTGGGCAACGACCCGCAATCCTACGGCCTGTGGGTTGGACTGACAATCCACGAGGTTGCCCAGGTTGTCGGCGCCGGGTTCCAGGGCGGTGAGGCCGCCGGACAGGTCGCCATCGTATCGAAGCTTGCTCGCGTGATGATGCTGGCACCCATTGTGATTGCTCTTGCTCTCCACGTCGCCCGATCCGAACACAGTGCGGCCGGCCGGCCGGCCCTGACGCAGGTAGTTCCCTTCTTCATCGTCGGCTTCGTCTCGCTGGTTGTCCTGAATAGCTGGGGTTTGGTGCCGGAACAGCTGCGGGGTTCCATTATCGCAATGACGCCTGTCCTCCTCACCGCCGCCATGGCAGCGCTTGGCCTGGGGACGAGTTTTACCAAATTAAAGCAGCGGGGCCTGCTGCCGTTGCTTCTTTCCTTCATCGCCTCATTGTACATTGCCACAGCGGGCCTGCTGCTGGTCAACCTGGCTCAGTAAGGTTGCCGGCCATTCCGCACAGCCGGTGGTATGATTTGAAAGGCGTGGTGTGACACTCGAACAGTTGCGGATATTTCTTGCTGTCGCGGAGCGAGAGCATATAACCCGCGCGGCAGAGGCATTGAACTTGACGCAATCGACCGTCAGCGGGGCGATCAACGCGCTCGAAAACCGGCATGACGTTAAATTGTTTCATCGTATCGGCCGCCGGATAGAACTGACCGAAGCCGGCAAGATTCTTGCTGAGGAGGCGAAAGCAATCGTCGCCCGCGTCAACGCGGCCGAGGCTGCCATGGCCGATCTCAGCGGTACCCGGCGCGGAACGGTGACCATCTTTGCGAGCCAGACCATTGCCAGCTACTGGCTGCCGCAACGCCTAGTCCGCTTCTATGAGCGTTTCCCCCAGATTGAGTTGCGGCTACAGGTCGGGAACACGGCACAGTGCACAAAGGCAGTTCTGGCTGGCGATGCCGATCTCGGCTTCATCGAGGGAACGATCGACGAGCCGGCCGTCTCCGTTGAGCCCATTGCCAACGATCGTCTCGTCGTCATCGTCAGTCACGACCATCCGTGGGTCAGCCAGCCTCCAGTCCTGCCGCGTGACCTTGACGGCACAGAATGGGTTTTGCGCGAACCTGGTTCGGGCACACGATCCTCCTTCGAACAGGCGGTGCGCGAGCTGGGGCTGAACCCCGGCAGCCTGCGTGTCCCGATCGAGCTCCCTTCGAACGAGGCAATCTGTGCGGCGGTCGAGGCCGGATACCTGGCCACTGCGGTCTCCGAAATGGTCGCCCAAGCGGGTGTCAACGCCGGACGGTTGCGCATCATGCCGCTCGAACTGCCATCGCGCGAATTCAGCCTCATCCGCCATCGCGAAAGGCATCGTACGCGTGCAAGCGACGCCTTTCGCGAGCTTGTTATAACCTGATAGAGCGGCATGTGTGGCGGCACAGCACGCGGCCAAAGGCCACCGCAGCTGAGCCCACAGCCAATTCGACCTGCTCACCGCAGTTTGATTGACGTTACGGTGCCGTAGCCGACAACGAGCCGATGGCCGACAGGCTGGATGCACGGTCCCAAAGAAGATCTTCCTCGGCCTCCAACCCAACCGAAACTCTGAGCAAGCCGTCGGTGATGCCGGCGGCCGATCGAGCCTGCGCCCCCATTCCGGCATGCGTCATGGTTGCCGGATGCGCGATCAGGCTTTCAACACCACCGAGCGATTCAGCCAGCGTGAATACCTGCAACGGCTTGACGAAAGACCGCACGGCCTCAAGCCCGCCAGCCAACTCGAAGCTTAACATGGCGCCAAAGCCTGACTGTTGCCGTTTGGCGAGTTCGTGTCCGGGATGCGTCTCAAGCCCAGGATAGTGAACAATGCCAACCTCCGGCCTCCCCGCCAAAAAATTCGCCACCGCGACAGCGGTTTTCTGCTGGCGCTCGAGCCGGGGAAAGAGAGTACGGACACCGCGAAGCGTAAGATACGAATCAAACGGCGACCCTGTCACTCCGGTCAGATTTGCCCAGTCCTTTAACGCCTCCGCATCACTCGAACGGGCCGCGACAACCGCGCCACCGACAACATCGGAATGGCCGTTCAGGTATTTTGTTGTCGAGTGAATGACAAAATCCGCTCCAAGAGAAATGGGCTGCTGCAGCGCCGGCGACAGGAAGGTATAGTCGACAACGACGCGTGCACCGGCGGCATGCGCCTGTTGCGCAATGCCATTGATGTCAACGATGCGCATCAGCGGGTTGCTTGGGGTTTCGATGAAAACCAGGGTTGGCGAGCCCTGAAGACCACTTCTGAGCGCTGTGGCATTTTGCTGGTCGATGAACTCCACGTCGAAATGTCTCTTGTCCCGGAGAGAACAAAGCAACCGGTATGTCCCGCCATAACAATCATGCGGTGCAATGACGCTGTCTCCGCTTTTCAGCAGGCTGAGAACCAAGTTGACAGCAGCCATTCCGGAGGCCGTCATCACGGCTCCGGCACCACCCTCCAGCTTTGCCAAGGTGTCACCCAAAAGGTCGCGTGTCGAATTGGCCGTCGTCGAATATTCGTAATCCTGCGTCTGTTCAAAATGTCGAAACGCAAAATTGCTTGAGAGATGGAGAGGCGGAGTGACGGCGCCAAAGGCGCTATCGGTAGCGATACCGTTTGCTGCAGCAATGGTTTTGACGTCTTTGGCCTTTCTCATTTCGATCTGACTTTCTGTGGTTGCCGGAGTGCGCGAAATTTTCGAGGCAGGACCATCCTCATCCAAGCCAGAGCGTCACCCTTCTTGGGAGGACTATAATTTCCATTTTGTGAATGACAGCAATCAATCATTCTCCAGTATCGGATTTTTGGCAGGGTGAGCGCAGATGTAGCTCAAGACGATGCCTGCTTTTCGGCCCGTCCCATCAGTTTTCCGACAAACGGCGGTAGAACGACAGCGCTATGCAGCCCTTCGCGAGCGGGGCTCTTCTGTCCCATCAAGGAAGCAGCCTTATAAAAATCGGGGTTTCAATTGCCCGGAAAATCTGCGAAAGGCCTTTCGTCCGCAAGGACAGGACGCGGCTGCTATTAGATTTAGAATAGGGCCGGGCGGGCAGATTGACGTCTCTCTCGCTGCCACGAAAGAACGTGGCCGTCCATTTTTTGCGACCTGCATCCGGCCGTATGATAGCATCAACTCGTTGAGTATTATCATGTTATGACAAGCCATCAGTGTTCGGCGGAGGTTCAACCTCTGCCTCTTTCGGATCGACAGCAAGGCAATTGGCCAGCTTTTTTTTCACATTGCAGCGGTTGCCGGTACAGGTGCACGGCAATCAATGCTAAAGATCGCGGCTATGTCATCGGCACTGCCTGCCGTAATCAGTCCATCGCGTTCATCGAAACGGCCCTGACTGTCACGGCACCAATATTTGAAAGGGCCATCCATGGCCGAGAAATTCATCGTTGTTCCCTACAAAAAGACGCGCGGCGGACTTGGACCGGGCGAGATGCGCCAGGCATCCAATGCTGCGAGCGCAGAAAAGATTGCTGCAGCCATGGCAGACCGGTTTGTCGGGGTCGCGGCCTATGCCGTCGAGGTCGATGAAGAGAGCGGCGACATGACGAGCCCGCGCCTGCTCGCCCAATTCGGGGATATCGCCGAACTGCCATCAAGCTGATCTTGCCAAGATCCGGCGCCTTTCTTGACGATTTTGGCTCGACGGAGGCCCTTTACCCCGCAGTTTGAAGGCTTTACCGCCTTCGCCGGTCTTTTCGAGGAACATTCGCCCTACAGCGACGTTTATCGGGCAGTTGCCTTCAACGTTTGCTGGCACAGGCACCATTTCTCGAAAGGATATGTCCGCCATGAATCAACGTTTTGATCCCACTGAAAACCGTAACGTGAATCCTGCGGCATGGCCGGCTGAACAGGCAGGCCCGCGTATCGATCCGGTGACAGGCGCTCCGGTGAACGATCCGTTGGCCAACCAGCGGCGGCCGGAAGACCTCGAACCCCGATCGGCACGCTCGAAATGGCCGGTTTTGATCATCCTGCTTGCAGGCTTGGTTCTGGCGCTTCTCGTCTGGTTGCCAGCAGATATGTCGACCGATCAGACCAGTGGCACAGCAACTCAGCCCACGGCGACAGAACAGACGACAACTCCACCAGCCGACACCGCTACCCCGCCGGCTGACAACAGCGCGACACCGGGTGCCGTTGCGCCCGGCACTGCAACTCCGGACACAAACGTGACGCCGAACACCACAACGACCCCGAGCGCCACGCCTGCGACCCCGGAAACGCAAACCCCGGCAACTGGTACCGGTACGCAGACACCAGCCACCGGCACTGCCCCGCAGAACTAAACGACGCTTGACACGTTCGATAAATGACGGAGCGGCTTCAGCCGCTTCGTCATTTGCTGTTGCCGGTCATCGCAAAAATATTCGGCAAGATTGTCTTGCAAATGAACCAAATGCCTCGTCATCCGTTTCTCCTCGGCTCTCCCAGAACAAGGACATGGCAATGACTGGAAAAACACCAAAATCCACAGGGCGCGAGGACGATTACCGCGATTACGAGGAACGAGATCTTAACGAGGGCTGGCCCTACGCCGACGCGGCGCCCGGATCAGACACCAGGGTCGGAAACCGGTCCTACGGTGAGAGCGCCGAAAACTTCGATGAAGCGGAAAATCCCGGATTCCAGCGCAGCGACGAGACGGCGATCGAAAGTAGCAACGGTCCCGACCTTTTCGGCGACGACACCGAGGCGGATGTTGACGACGATGCTCTGGAGGACATGATTGCCAATGTACTTGAGGACAGTGATATCGACACATCGAGTGTCGACATCAAGGCCCGCCGTGGAGCCGTATGGCTGAAAGGTTCCGTCGATACCGCGCGCGAGCGCCGCCAGATCGAAGCGCTGATCTATGCAGTGTCCGGCGTGACCCGTATCCGCAACGACTTGGAAGCAATTGGAGCAGACAGCGGCATTCCAGCTGATTGGGACGATTGATCGCGCAGCAAGATCGCGAGCATGAAATTATGGTCCGGCACTTTGTCACTCACCCATCAAGGGCGGACTCAAAGGCATCTGCGCCGCCATCGGTAGCTCCGCCTCGCCGCCCCGTCAGGGGCGACTCTCGTTGTGCCGCGAACGGATCGGCGAAACGGCGTTCCATCGTAACTGGCCGCTTAAAGGATCACCGTCATCAGGCTCCCAGAAGCTGGCCGATGGCATCGAGCGCCCTGCCGGCTTCGTCAGAAGGGCCTTTACCGCGTGTTTTGCTTCGGATGGATTCGAAAACAGCCGGCCATCCAGGCTCCATACGCCATATCTGACAGCGAGAAACCGAAACCCGTTATCCTCGCGTATCAGAGCGCCAACGGCTTCGCCGTTTAACTCTACGACCTGTTTCTGCATGAAATACCGCTCCTGCCACCGTTCCTCACGGCGGTCATTTCCAAATGCTGTTCATGACTCAGCCGACCGAGCCCTCGCCGTCAGCCAACCCACATAACGGACGGCTGTGACGTTTGTTCCGGTCTTCGAAAAATTAATCGGAAAAGAATCGGCAGCAGAATTGGACGCCGGAATCACTCCCGGCGTCTGTGCCTCGTGTTGATCAGGCCAAAAACCGGTCAGGCCTGAACGGTTTGATGTCTATAACGGTTTTTTCGCCGGTCATTTTTTCGGCGAGCGCGCGGCCGGTGACCGGGCCAAGGGTCATGCCGTGATGGGCATGGCCGAAGGCAAACCAAAGACCTTCGTGACGCGGCGCCTTGCCGATGACAGGCATCATGTCCGGCGTGCAGGGGCGCGCGCCCATCCACGGCTCCTCATCGCGGCGCTCGGCAAGCGGAAAGAATTCACGGGCGACGCGCTCGGCTCTCGTCAGCTGGACCGGGGTCTTCGGCGCATCGCGATTGGCAAATTCAGCGCCGGTGGTCAGCCGTATGCCGCGCAGCATCGGCGCCAGGAAATAGCCCTTTTCAGCATCGAGCACCCAGTTGTTCAGCTGCGCGCCTTCTTCCATGCCGTAATGCATGTGATAGCCGCGCTTGACCGCCAGCGGAAACCTGTAGCCGAGCTTCTTCGTCACGGTATCGGCCCAAGGGCCGAGCGCCACCACGACTTCCCTGGCCTCCAGCGGCCCCTCCGGCGTTGCAACACGCCAGCCCGCACCCTCGAGAACATGTTCCAGCGTCGCCGCATCGCCGGACACAAGGCGGCCACCGAGCGACTGGAAATAAGCGAGATATGCCTTGTTGAGGCTGTGCGGATCGCGGATCGACCACGGGTCGGTCCAGCGCAGACCGCCGGTGAGGTCCGCCCGGATCGACGGCTCCATCGTCTTCAGTTCGCTGCTGGACAGCTTCTGGTGATTGACGCCGAATGTCGATGACAGCTTTTCGGCTTCCTTGTAGGCCGCATCACGGGCTGCCTCGGTGCGGAAAACCTTCATCCAGCCATCCTTGCGGATGAGATCGCCGGCGCCGGACGCGTTGATCAGGTCGGCATGTTCGGTGATCGAATTCTCGATCAGGGGTGCATACATCGACGCGATGTTCTGGTGCTGAGTGAAGCCTGAATTCCACCAGTAGCGGATGAGGAACGGCACGAGACCCGGCAATGCACGGAAATGATAATGCGCGTCGATCGTGTTGTTCAGAGCATAGCGAAACAGCGCCCCGAAATCATGAGGGAAACCATAGGGAAAAACGCCTTCGCGCTGGATCAGGCCGGCATTGCCATAGGACGTTTCCTCGCCAGCACCGCGTCGATCGAGCAGCACAACGGACTTGCCCCGCCGCGAAAGATGGATGGCAGTCGACAGGCCAACAATGCCCGCCCCCAAAACAACAACATCAGTCTTCATGCCCGCCACCCCATTCTGCTTGTTGCGGTCTATTTCTTCAGTTTGGTCATGATCTGTTCGAGGAAACCAAGCATCAGCGCGGACACCACGAAAGCGATGTGAATAATGGTCGCCCACATCAAGTGCTCGCTGGTGTAGTTCGCCACGTTCAGGAAAATCTGCAACAGATGGATGGACGAGATCGCCACGATCGACGATGCCACCTTGATCTTCAGGCTGCCGGAATCAAGCTTGCCAAGGAACGAGACTTCGGCATCAGCTTCATCGAACCGGCTTACGAAGTTTTCGTAGCCCGAGATCATAACCATGACGATCAGGCTTGCGACTAGTGCCGCATCGATCAGGCCGAGCATGGCAAGAATCATGTCGGATTCGTCATAGGTGAAGACCATGATGGCGATCTTGTAGAATTTGTAGACGAAGGACACGGCGTAAAGTGCCAGCGCTGCAACCAGCCCCAGGTAAAAGACCACTAGGAGCCAGCGGCTCGACAGGATGATTCTTTCAACGATGAGTTCCAATGATTTCATGCTTGGTGCAGCTCCGGCATGTGCAATTGCGAGATAATCCGGTCATGAATAGCCAAGCCCATTGCCTTCGGCAAGGCGGAAGCGGCCTGTATTGGCGAGACATTTCGACCCCAACAGCAAAAGGGAGCGATGCTTTCGCATCGCTCCCTTCTCTCACGCATCACCTGATATGGGATCAGGTTCGGCGCATCAGGCCAGCCACCAGCGAGATGACCAGGAAGGCGAGAAACAGGAAGAACAGAATTTGTGCGATACCTGCGGAAGCGCCAGCAATACCACCAAATCCCAGAACACCGGCGATGATGGCAACAACGAGGAAGACAAGAGCGTAATACAGCATCGGGAATTCTCCTTGGTTTAAATCATTGCTGATTAAACGCCGGAGGCGAACCTTTGTTCCGGTAAAAAAGGCAGGACGCGGCGCCTCGCGACACAAACCAATCATTAACTACGACGCGAAAGATCGCCTCATTTTGACACGGTTTGGCCACGCATTTCTCGGAACCTTAGCAAGGAAGTGAACGTTGTGAAGGCATATACATCATGCGAGATAGTAAAATGACCGTATCAACAACGAATATCTGGAAATCTGCAGCGGCCTCGGTTCGCGTACCGAAAAAGGGGCGCGATCGGCACCTGCATATTGGCTCGACTTTGCGTGACCTCTACTTCACGGAAGCCCCACTGAACGCAGATGGCACGTTGTCTAATCTTCTTGCAGATCTCGATGCTGCCGAACAACGCTCGACAAGAGACACGGACAGCTGAGTTTTAGCAATTGATCCGGAGCAAAAAGATGACGGCCACACGGCCGCCTTTTTTTTTTACACCGGTTCGCATTCAGACGGGTTTGTAACAACAAAAAGCCGGCGTCATTTCGGCGCCGGCTTTGCAAATACTCGTCAGTTTGCCGGCGTTGCCAGAACGATTCCACGCGGGTTGGCCCTGTAGGCCTCCTCGTCATAGGCAGCCTGGGCTTCCAGCTGCGCCTTGGTGAAAGGCGAATAGATGGTCATTGTCCCCTTGGCATCGGCCATCACCTCAACGCTCTGCGCACTCATCGCAACCGGCTTTTGCCCGATCCCGAGAAACCCACCGACATCGATCACATAGGCTTCGATCTTGCCGTTCTTGTCGAGAAGAATGTCGCCGATCTCGCCCACCTTGGTATCGTCGGCAACCTTGACCTCGATGCCGATAAGCTTTTCCGCACTGACCAAAGACGGATCGACCGGCTGCATTTCGTCAGGTGGCGTTGCGGCTGTGGTGGTCGTATCGACCGGCGGGGCGATGTCCGGATCGGACATCTGCGGTGTGGTGCCGATAGTTGGTGGCGTCGCTTCCGCTGCTTCATCGGTAATGACGGGAGCGGTTGCAGGCGCTGCGGCGCTGTCGTCCTCGGGTCCTGTCGCAGCGACACCATCCATGATGGCCGTTCGCTGGAATTCGGGGGCTGCCTGAAGGTCTTCCTTGGTCGCCGACACGACGATGATACGTTGGCCGTCCCTGTCCGACCAGGACACGCGGTCGAAACCGACCGCCACATCCTTTTCGCCAATACCGAGGAACCCCCCAACGCCGATCACCAACGCCTCGGCGCCGCCATTGGCGTTGATGACGACATCATTGACGTCGCCGATGGCTTCGCCCTGTTCATCAGCGCCTGTATAGACAGTCTTGCCAAGGACTGAGGTTGCCAGAACCTGCTCTGGCGCGGCGGAAAAATATCCGGCCGGGCCTTTGCCCGGCGCCTGAGAGGTCGTGTTCGCGGTAGCAGCCGGATCAGCGTTGATCGCGCCGCCTTCCTGCGCCCATGCGCCTGTGATCAGCGCTGTGGTTGTCAAGAACGCGCCAAGCGTGGTCGTCGCCATAAGAGTTCGGATCATTGTTGTACTCCTTCATGCACGTCTGGGAGAAAGCCAGTTGGGCGGGAAAGCCACGGGTTCAGCCGGCTGGGATTGCTCTGGACAACGGAGCCGCGCGCATTTTGTTCCGTATTTCGGGCCACTGGCAGCCGGTGCCGGATGCGAAAATGGCACCCGGACGATGATCCGGGCGCCATTTGGTAACTACAGAACCACTGTAGTCAGTGGCGCGACCATTCGTCGATCTGGCGCTCGGCTTCCTCTTTTTCGACGCCGTAGCGAACTTGAATCCGGCCAGCCAGTTCCTGGCGGCGGCCATTGATGACATCAAGGTCGTCATCCGTCAGCTTGCCCCACTGGGCCTGGGCCTTGCCCCGAATTCATGGTGTCTCCTATGGTTGAGCCTTGTTCGGCCGGGTTTGAAAATGCTGCACAGTGGGGCTTAATTGCTCAACAGGCGCTGCTGATCGCGTTTGCCAGCAACCAGGAGCGGCATGGCCGGCTCATCGAAGGTTATCTGGATGTCCAGTTCATTCGAGGGTGTTATGGCCCAGGTGATCGTTGCATCTTCAGTATAGAGGGCCGGGTCGATAGCGGCACATTTGCCGTAGACGATCTTGTACTTGCTTCTGAAATCATTGAGCGACGGCTGCAGCAGTGCCTGGCATTCCTCGGCGGTTTCAAACCCGACCGCCGGTGCCGATAGCTCCTTGCATTCAACATTGCCCTGGGTACACCCGACAAGCATCATGATCGCTGCGATATGTTCCATCGTCGTGCTCCCTGCACAATGAATGATGTGGCAGGGAAACGGGGTGGTCGCCGGAGAAGTTCCGCAAATTTTGCCGGGAACATTTTTACCGCAGATAGCGTTTTGTCTCTGCGTCAAGGAATGCCTTGCGTGAGTTGGTGAACCCGGATACCCGCGACGGCCTCGGCCGCGCCCGCCCCAGAAAACCAAGACTTCCAAGGCATGATTTGCTGACGCACAGCAAAGGAATGCCTTCAATGTTGCGCCCGCCGCCTCCATATTGGCTTTCCGAAGATTCAGGCATGAAAACCGTGTTGATCCACGGCATGGTCATGTCTCCGGTCTTCTGGAACTGTTTTACGCCTGGCATCGTCCGCGAAGGCCGCGCCGCCGCCTATCCGCTACCGGGCCACAGTCCTTGGAGACTCGACAATCTCACGCAAAGCCTGACCACAGCAGCGATCGTCAGAGCTTACGCCGAAGCGATCGAGCGGGACTACAATGGAGAACCGGTGACCCTGATTGGACATTCGACCGGCGGCTTCGTCTCGCTTCTGCTTGCCCGGCATCGGCCGGACCTTGTCAGCAACGTCATTCTCATGGGCGCCTTTGCCTGCGGCCGGTTCGAGGGGCAGGAGCGGCTGGCATCGCGAATCCTGCGCCTTCCTCTGCTCGGCCAGCACCTCTTCATCCGGTTGTTCACCCGGTGGATAGCAACACGGGAGGCCTTTCGGTGGGGGGCACTCGAATGTGTGTTCGACAAGACCGCCGGCTGGGAAACCGAAGAAACCATTGCGGCAATGGAACAAGTCCGCGAGCGCCTGCTGAATTCTCAGGCGGGTGAAATCGCCGCTTTCGTCTCCTGGATGTCGCAAACATCCATCGTAAGCGAGCTACCGTTGATCGATGTGCCGGTGCTCAACATCATTGGCGGCCGTGATGCCATTGTGCCGCCTTTGCACCAGATCCATCTGTCCGGACGCCTACCCCGCGCTCATACCGTCATCCTCGACAAGGTCGGGCATCTGCCCATGGCAGAGGCTCGCGACAAGGTTGACCAGCTGATCGCCGCCTTTCTTCTGCTCGGGCCGCTGAGCCAAAATCGTAAGAGCTGCGGAAGGGGAAGGACCGCGACTGTGCCGCTCGGCAATACTCTGCCACTGGGCCTTTAATGAAAATCTCACACGGGAACAAATCCTCGTGAGCGGCGTTACCGCAGCAGACCCCGTGCCTGGCACGGCAGAAACACAAAGAGGAAACAACATGCTCGGTACAATTCTCCTGATCGTCCTGGTGCTCTTGCTGATCGGCGCACTACCCAATTGGGGCCACAGCCGCAATTGGGGATATGGACCGTCAGGTGGCCTCGGGCTGGTCGTCGTGATCCTCCTCATCCTCGTATTGATGGGCCGCATCTGATCTGCGCGCACGTCGCTTTTTCGCCCATCAACACCCCTTGAAAAGGAACCAGTCATGAAAAAAATCCTCCTCGCAGCAGTTCTCATTCTTCCGCTCGCGGCTTGCACCCAGACCGAGAAGGGGGCCGGCATAGGCGCCGCATCCGGCGCCGTCATCGGAGGTGTGGCGACAGGCAATGTGCGCGGGGCAGCAGTCGGCGCTGCAGTCGGCGGCGTGGCCGGTGCCTTGATCGGTAATGCCAGCGAACCGGGCCGCTGTGTCTACCGCGACCGTTATGGCCGCCGCTACACCGCATCCTGCTGATAAGACAGCAGAGATAAGCCAAAACAGGAAAACGGGCTTTGGCCCGTTTTTTTTGCGTCTGGATACCTTGGAGTGAATGCCCACTGTACTTTGCAAACCGCCTGTCACTTTTCCCCGCTATTTGTCTTGCAATAGGACCGCGCATCTGGATCGGTCATCGAGGACTTTTTGCTAATTCCGCACCATGAATGACCTGATGGCACGTCCCATCAAACGCTACACTTTTGAAGTGTTAATCAGCCTGCCGGGAATCCGCAACCTTTGCGGGCAGGGCTCCACAGCTGACGAATCTATCCGCAAATGCTGGAGGAGAGCCTGAAAAATTCAGCTGCAAGCCAAGCCGTCAGATACCGAAAGCAGTCATTCAGGTTGCCCAAGTGGTTTACGGTCAGAAAAGGCTTTGATCAATGGTTTGACGTTGAACGGCGCATTCTCGCGCTAGAAAATCGATGAGGGTGCGTACAGAGGGCAGCAGACCGCGCCGGGACGGAAATACCGCGTGCACGATGCCTGACGCCGGGCGCCAATCTGGCAAGACGGGCACCACCGATGCCTCAGGGACCTTCAATGAAGTGACCCACCATTCGGCCTGGAACCGCATGAGCGCCGCCGGTGTCCAATTGATGACTTGGTTCGGCGTCGCCTGTGAATTGCACCGCGACTGGCGCAACGACATCGAAGGTTTGGGCACGCTGTTTGCTAACCACATTCCGGACTACCGCAACCTGATCACCAGCTACAACACGATGGCATCCGGCAAGTAAGCTGGCGCCAGCTACTCTCCATGGCAGCTGCATCCGCTGCCATGGAGTTGTAGATTAAAGCAATACGTCATGGCCGCAACCTCCGGTGGACGCGATGAAGGCGCAGGGCTGTTTGTTCGAGCCAATAGCAGCAAGTTGTTGCTATCTTGCTGCATCGGTTGATGTCACCCTTCGCGTTTTCCGGTCAGCGCGCAAATTCGGGACTTCAGGCCGGGCCCTCTCCGGCAAGGGGTTGCGCCGGCGTAGCCTCGATGCTGCTCTGGTAATGGCGGATCCCTGCCCGTGTGCCCGAAAACATGCGTGCGGCACCGAGCTGCGCAGCAAAACCCGATGCGCGAACATAATCGAGCACCTCGGGATTGAGGTCCGCGAGCCATAGCTCAATACCCTGTCCCGCAAGATTACGCTCTCCCTCCATGATCATCTGAAGGGCTGAATACTCGATATCCACAACGCGGCTGAGATCCATCAGCAAAATGCGTGGCTTTTCCTGATCGACCAGTTCGCGGATACGATCGCCGACCAACTGCGCATTCAAGAAGAAGAGGCGTCCCTCCGGCCGTAAGATCAGAAGGCCTTCGAAGGTTTCATCGTCCTGGCGCTCTGCCGTAAGCGGCCGCAGCAAATCCTCCCCTCGTTTGCGGCCAATGATATGGAGACGTGGATTGGCGACCTGGCTTGCGAGACCAACCAACGATAGGATAATGGCAACGATGATGCCTTGCAGCGTACCGAAAAAAAGCACTCCCAAGAACGCTGCCAACGCCCAGCGAAACTCCATGCGGCGGGCCTTGCGGATCGACATGAACTCTGCGGGGTTGATAAGGCCGATGGAGTAGACGATTACAATGGCTGCAAGCACGGCCTGCGGCAGCAATCCGAGCAACGGTGCAAGAACCAGCATCGTCGCCGCGGACGCCGCCGCGGTGACCAACGACGCTTTCTGAGTAGATCCGCCTACAGCACGCACCACCGCCGTCTGCGACGTGCCGCCACCGGCCGGCATAGCGCCGAAAAAGCCACCACCGAGGTTGGCAAGGCCTGTGGCTACCAATTCACGATTGGGCCGGATCGGTTGATCCCCGGGTACGGCAAACGCCCGTCCGGCGGCAATCGTCTCTGTGAAACTCATCAATGCGATACCGCTTGCACCCGGAAGCAATTGCAAAATGAGATCGGTATCTGGCAGGGTCAAGGACGGTAGTGCCTGAGGAATGTGACCCACGATCGGCACGCCGCTGGCGCCGAGCCCAGCCATCCAGGACACCGCAATGCCTGCCCCGAGCACGGCGAGCGGCGCGGGGGAATGGGGCCACATCCGTTCCAGCAGCAACAAGAGCGCAAGCGCGGTCACACCAATGCCCAGCGTGACGATCGATGCATGCGGCAAATCTTGCACGAAGTTCAGGATGTCGCGGAAAAAGCCCTGCTTGACGATATGGAGGCCGAACAGTTTCGGAAGCTGATCGAGAACGATCACCAGTCCGATCCCGGCCTTGAAGCCGGTCAAGACCGACGAAGATATGAAGTTGGCAACAAAGCCCAAACGGAGAGCCGCCGCCATTATGAGGAGCAGGCCCGTGAGCGCCGTCAACGTTGCCGTCGCCGTCAGCAACCGGCCAGGCTCTCCGTCCGGTACGACGAGGGCAAGCTGGCTTGCCGTCAAAATAGCAAGGGTTGTCGTGGAGCTGACGCTCAGCACCCGGGAGCTACCCAGCAGCGCATAGACAATCATCGGCACGAAGGCCGTGTAAAGGCCGACATTGACGGGCAAGCCAGCAACCGTCGCGTATGCCATCGCTTTCGGCAGGACAACCGCAGCAGCGGTCAGGCCCGCGATGATGTCGAGGCGCAGCGTCCCGTCCGGCGGCAATGGCAATTGACCGGCATTCGACAATGGAACCATGACTTTGCACCTCCATCAGTTTAACGGCGTCCGGCCTGCTGACGCGCCATTGCCCGAGTTCACCTGTTGATAGTTCCAGTCGCTGCATTGGCAGGCTAGCTAACACCGAAATAGTGTAGTGTAACTATGCCGGCCCCAGGGCCGAAACTCGAATGGCAGAACCACGACTTTTCCATTTGTTTCGTTCCGCGACAATGCTGAATGGCCGTTGCGGGTGAACTACAGGAATTCAGGGGCTTAAGCGTATGTCAGAAAGCAAAAGGTCCAAGCCTAATGCGAAGAATATGAGACGATTTTTCTTCTCCACACTACTACAGCAAATTCGCATTTTGTGGCCTTTGTTCTCCGGAATCCTTGTTATAATCATCGGGTCTGGAATAGTTGTTGGATACATCGAAGACTGGCGAATGGATGAAACATTGTACTTCACGTTCATCACTGGGCTGACCATTGGCTACGGCGATTTCGTGCCGAAACACCTCATGTCCCGGCTATTGTCTCTGCTGATTGGCTTTTCCGGCATTGTCCTCACGGGCCTGGTGGCGGCCGTAGCCGTGCGGGCGCTCAATGCGACGGACGACGATAGAACGAAGTAGAAGTATATCTCGTCGAGCTCGGAGCATGACGGCGAAACCCGATAGGCGCACCCAATCCCGGTGCTGCCGATAGCTTGTCAAACCGGTCAGTTGCACCACGCGACCCCACTGACGATCGGCGCAGGGGGGTGTCTCCGAGAACGGCAATGGTCCTGCCGAGGGATGTCCCGGCCCGCGCGTAAAAGGCCCGCGGATGAGCCTACAGCCCTGCTTCGCCTGCTTTCTCAGCAAAGATTGGTCATCTTTTCGCCTTCGCGGCCACAACACCCGGCTTGACCAGCTTCAGTCCCCGCGCCCTTTCGTAGCCATGGATTTCTTTCACATCCAATTTGCGCATGAAGTCGATCGTCTCCTGTGTCAGGACCTGTCCCGGCACCATGATTGGAAAGCCTGGCGGATAAGGAATGACAAAGTTGGCCGAAACCATCTCCGGGCCTTCGCGCAGACGCCGGTCGCATTCCGCACCGATGAGCGGCACATATTCGCACACCGAGGCATCATATGCTTTGAAGAAGGCGGTGCGCATGTCGCCCTCCGGTGTCGTCCGGCCAGCGTCGCCGCGGAAGGCCTCATGGAAGTGGCTGAAGTTGGGAAGATCAGGCACGTCCGTCATCAGCGATTTCACTCGCTTTGCGAACGTCGCACGTTCCCCCTCGCCGCCGTCGGCCAGACGTTTCTCGATTCCGCGGCATATCTCGACGAGAACGCGGACGAGATGCGCGACATCACTGCGCGTATTGTTGATATTCGATTGTAGCAGCACGCTGTTGCGGGATGTCTTGTTCAGCTGGATGCCGTACTCATTCGCCAGCAATCCCTTGAACTGGGTTCCATCGAAACCGGCAGTCCCGCAGACCAGTGTCATGCGGGTGGGATCAAGATAGAATTCATCTTCACGCATGGCCTTCACGGCGGTGGCCCAGGTCGATCCAGGTGCCAGATAATCCGTGAAGCCGGACTGCCGATATATGCCGGGGATCATCTCATCCGCACCCAGAATGTGGAAGTACTTCGAGATCAGCGGATGTTCGTTCACCGCCCGGCGAATCTTGAGCGCAATCTCCAGCGCATTCATCACCAGGCCATAGCCCTCGAGCTCCATTTGCCGCCGGGCAACATCGAGACTGCCGATCAGCTGCTGGTTGGGGCTCGTCGAAGCGTGCGTGAACACCGCCTCGTGAAACTGGGCTTCAACCGTGTGAAAGTCCACGTCTTTCACCAGCAGCATGGAGCCTTGCCGGATCGCCGACATGGATTTGTGCGTCGAGTTGGTTTGGTAAACGCGAAGGCGGACGAGGCGAGGGTCGGGGATCAGGTGAGCGGCAAGCAGGGCATCATCCGCCGGATTTTTCCCGAGTTCCGCTTGTTGCCGTTCATACTCCTTGATCGAGCCTGGAGCCCGCAACCATTCCTCAAGATCCGCAGCGGCTCCCATCGCGGTGCGAGGACGCAGAAACGGTGAGAACCGGGCAAATCCGGACCACGCTTCATCCCACAGAAAAATCAGGTCAGGCTTGATAGCGAGACACTCCTGCATCACCCGCCGGACGTTGTACATGTGTCCGTCGAAGGTGCAGTTGGTGAGATCCAGCAGCCGCAACCGGTCGAGACGACCCTCCGCTCTCAGGGAGAGCAGCGCGCGTTTGATCGTGGCGAGTGGGACGGCGCCATACATCGAGTATTCCGTCATCGGGAACGCTTCGACGTAATATGGCTGCGCGCCTGTCAGCACCATGCCGTAGTGGTGCGATTTATGGCAGTTGCGATCGACAATCGCGATATCGCCAGGTGCCAAAAGCGCCTGCACTGCCATCTTGTTGGAGGTGGACGTACCGTTCGTCACGAAGAAGACGTGGTCGGCGCCAAAGGCGCGCGCTGCCATTTCCTGCGAGCGTTTGATGGTGCCGGTTGGTTCAAGGAGACTGTCGAGGCCGCCTGTCGTCGCACTGCTTTCCGCAAGAAACAGGTTGAGCCCATAAAATTCGCCCATGTCGCGGATCCAGTCGGATTTGAAGACTGACTTGCCGCGGGCGATGGGCAGCGCGTGAAATGTGCCGATCGGCCGGCGGGCATACTTCTTCAAGTTGTCAAAGAAGGGCGTCTCATAACGCGCCTGCACACCTTCGAGAATGGCAAGGTGCATCTCCAGCGGTTCCTCCACCGCGTAAAAGACCCGGCGCACCGCATCGGCCGCAGGGTCACCGGCAATTTTTTCGACCTGCCGGTCGGAGAGCAAGTAGATGTCGAGTTCAGGCCGGATGCGCTTGAGGGAGCGTGCGAGGCGCAAGGCTGACATGTCCGGCCCCTCCTCTTCCCCCAGCGGATCGAGCACGGAGCGAAGGATTGGCGCGTCATGACGGGATCGATAGGGAAACCCCTCGGCGAGAACCACGGAAATGATATCAGGGTTCAATGCCGCTGCACAAAAAGCGTCTTCGAAGGAGCCCACCAGAATTGGCTCGTAAACAAAGGGATCCTCAGGCCTGCGCAGTTTGCGAAGTTCTGTCGCGAGCGCCGGCCATCGCGCCGCCGGCTGGCTATTAACGTACAGGACTTCGAAATAGGGCCGGCGACTGCCAGCCTCAGCCGTGCCGTGGGGTAGGACATCCGCCACTTCGGTGGAGGAAAGCTCCTCATGAACGTCCCACTCGCTCAAACGCTTGCGGTAAGCATGCGTCAGCAACCCGTTTGAAATGCGGCGTGCGAGCATTGCCGCCCCACCCGCATCGTTCGCGGCAATGCGCTCTGCCAAGGCTGCGAGCAACCGTGCACCAGGATAAGCGTGATACTCCTCTGCCGCCGCGCCAGCAGCGATCGCGGCTTCCAGCGCCGCGCGCTCGCCGCGATTAGCCGCCCAGGCATCGGCCAATGTGGTGATTTCGCGCCAGCAGTCGTTACGCACTGAATGGATGAGCAGAAATTGATCGATATGTGTGGTCTCATTTTCCATTTGATGCTCCCAACTTGTCCAGATGCTGACCATGCCAACAATCTTCTACGATGACGGGTCGTCGCCACAATTGGTATTAAGGTTGCAGCCAGACCGCTAGGCAACGAGCATCACGATCACCATTCCCCAGATCGTCAGGAGTGTGTTGCCGATGGCGTATGTGACTGTGTAGCCCAGAGCGGGCACCTGGCTTTTGGCAGAATCCGTGATCATGCCCAGAGCGGCCGTGGTGGTGCGGGCACCTGCGCACGCCCCGAACAAAATGGCCGGATCGAATTTGAACAGATACCTGCCTGTGTACATTGCCAGTATCAACGGGATCGTAGTGGCGAGCACGCCCCATAAGAAGAGGCTGATGCCGAGTTCCTTGAGCCCAGCCACGAAGCCGGGTCCAGCGCTGATACCAACGACTGCGATGAAGATGTTCAGCCCGACCGAATTCATGAACCATACGGTCGATGAGGGTATGCGCCCAAATGTCGGATGCACCGATCTCAACCAGCCGAAGACCAGACCGGCGATCAAAGCTCCGCCTGCTGTCGACAAGGTCAGAGGCACACCGGCGATATTCAGGACGAGCGAGCCTATCAGCGCACCCAAGGTAATTGCAGCACCGATGAACGCGACATCGGCAACGTCGGTCGCACGATCGGCATAGCCGATATTTGTCGTCGCCGCGGCAATGTCCTTTGACCGGCCGACAAGCGTGAGGATGTCGCCGCGATGGATCGTCGTGTTGGGCAGGATCGGGATCACCGCAGCGGTCGCGCCTCGAACGATTTTTCGCAGGAAGATACCGCGGGCAAGCGGTAGTTTGGCAATCTCCGACAGCTGTTTGCCATCAAGCTCCTTGCTTGTGACATACACATCGACGCCTTCGGCGGGAACATTCAGCAGTTCGGGATCATTGATCTCTTCAGCCTCACGGCCGAGCACGTCGACAAGGACATCTCGGGGGCCGACCAGGGCAACGATGTCGCCGGCCTGCAATGTTGTCTCCGCAGTGGCTTCCTGAATAGTACCGTTTCGACGAAATCGCTCTATGAAGACCCGTGCATTGGGCACGAGAGCCTCAGCCTGTGAAGCGGTGAGACCGACAACGGGACCATCGGGTTTGATCCGATATGCTCTGAGCTCGAAGCGATGCCATGCCGATCCCGCCCCGCCCAATTCGGCTGCCGCACTGTGGCGAGTTTCATAATCTTTACACGCGGCAGCGAGATCGATCCCAAGAAGCCGGGGGCCGATGAGAGCCAGGATGACAGCCGAACCCGCCGTACCGAATATATAGGTTACCGCATACGCAATCGGCATCGCGTTCAGCGTTGTAGCGGTCTGATCCGCTGGCATGCCAAGGCGGTTGATCGCGTCCGTAGCAAGGCCCATAGAGGCGGAGATCGTTTGCGTTCCTGCATAAAGACCGGCAGCGGAACCAACATCATAACCCGCCAGCATGGCGATGATGACCGGAACCGCCAGGCAGTAAATGCAGACGACCACGGCAAAAGCGGCCTGTGGCAAACCGTCGGAAGCGATACCGCGGACAAACTGCGGGCCGACCCCGTATCCCACAGCGAACAGGAACATCAGAAAGAAAACCGACTTCACATTCGGCGAAATGACGATTCCCAACTGACCGATGACCACGGCGGCAAGCAGTGTCGAGGTCACGGCTCCAAGGCCAAGCCCCTTGTAGGTAAACTTGCCAACGAAATATCCAATCGCGAGTGACAGGAAGAGGGCAATTTCGGGGTACTTTTGAAGCGTCGCGGTGAACCATTCAAACATGACGGTATGATCTCCTGAGCAGGGCTATACGGCAGGTGAGCGGGTTTCCTTTATCAAGGTTGCGCCATCTCTCCCTTGGAGGCTCGATAGGCCTGCAGATAGCCGCGTGCTACCGCCCGTATTGCGCGTCCGATAGCGTCGTATGCTTCGTCAGGCAGGTTGGCGAAGGATACCCGCACCGACCAGTTTGCTGCCTGGAAACCGGATCCGTTGAGAACCACGATCCCATGGTCTTCGGCGAGCTTGAAGGCGATGTCCAGCGGGTGGATGTTCTCCTTGACCCAGTCAGTGACTTCATCGCCGACATACTTCCTTGCCCAGAATTCATAGTCGATGATGCCGTAATACCGGTCGAAGTATGGCCTGGCCTGGAATTCGATCCCCATTCCGTTCATCAGCTTGTCGAAGCGGCGTTGGCAGATGGCCATGCACGCCTTCTGATAGATCTTGTCGACATCCATCATTTCCACGAGGCCGAACAGTGACATCATCACCTGTTGCGGAAGCGAAAGGCCCGCAGTGTGGTTCAGTGCCACATCGCGGCTATCGGCAACGATGCGATCGATGAACTTGAGGTCGCGCGGCGTCAGCGTCAGCGCCTGATAGCGCTTGTCGAGGATTTTCTGCGTGGCTTCCGGATGATTACGGATCATCTTGTCGAAGATGTTGTCCTGGGCCACCGCAACGACCCCGAGACGCCAACCCGTGCAGCCGAAGTATTTGGAGTAGGAATAGACGCCAATGGTGTTGTGTGGCAGGTGGCCCATCACAGATTCGAAATTCGGCACGAAGGTGCCGTAAACGTCATCCGTCAGGACCATCAAATCTGGACGTTTCGTCTTCACGAACTTGACCAGACGATCCATCGTCTCGGGATCCATGGCCACGGCCGATGGATTCCCGGGATTGACGATGAAAAGGGCCTTGACCGTCTTGTCCTCAAGCGGCTTCAGATCATCATCCGTCAGCTGGAAACGATCCTCGGCATCGGCCGAAATGTGTATCTGCTTCAGCGCATAATCTTCCAGATGCGGCATCTCCAGATAGGGCGTAAAGATCGGCGTGACCATCGCGATCGTATCGCCAGAGTTCAGCAGCCGGGCATTCTTCAGGGCCTTGAAGATATAGCACATCGCGGCTGTGCCACCCTCGACGGGGTATAGATCGAATTTCGCAGTGGGACGATGGCCCGCGCACATGGCCCACATCAGATACTCGTGGGTAATGGCTTCGTTGTGCACCAGGGAACGGTCAGGTACGGGATAGTGGTCGCCGATAATTGAATCGGTCAACTCATTGACGAACTTGTCGGGTTCGAAGGCGAATTTCTGGATTGCAAAATCCACGACCGCCTCCAGCGTCTCGGCGCCGGGCGTGTCCGGATCGCCCTTGCGCTTTTGCACCCAGGCTTTCAGACGGCTGTGGCACCCGTCTGTCGGAGGCATGCCGGCAAGGCCGGCTGTTTCATCGTGGAAAACCCGTTTGGATTCTGTGAGCGCGAATTGCCCTAGCAGAAAGAATGCCTCGCGCGCCCGCGTTGCGACCCAGTTCGGGTTTCCGCGCCCGGCGTTCAGATACGTGCGCCCGGCTTTGTCAGCTTGCGCCAAACGGATGAGTTCATCCTTGATTTCAAATGGGCTGAGATCTTCGAATTTGGCGTAGATACCGGCGTTGGCCATAACCTTATCCTCCTTGTAGCACAGCGCATTCCAATCGCGGAGCGTGGAGGCGTTGTTCCTTTGAATTTGCAGGACGATCCGTTGAATGCAGCGGATATGGAAGTAGGTTACGCTGTAGTCCGGGGTAGAATACGTTGGGAAACCGGTCTGCTCGGTCGATACGCGACGCCGAACCGCTAAGGCTCTGCGCAAGCTTTGCGGCAACCCGCCACCAGGGCGGATAACCAATACTAGGGATGTTCCCGTATGTTACTTCTGGCGTGCTCTATCAGAGCTTATTATGAGGCTACCAACAATCCGGAGCCGCTGACATGCCGCAAAACCCTCTCGATCCGAACGCCCCCGTTCCCAGCGCGGACGAACTGCGCAGGGAGATGCTTGAGAAGCAGCTTAACGAGATGGAGCGAGAGGACAAAATCAGGGACCTCAAGCGTGAACAACTCTCGAAATTCACCGATGAGTTCTTCAACAAGCATGTCGGCGAACAGGAACGTTCAATCATCCGCAACGTCGTTTCGCGGGCAGTGAAAGATGGCAAGATGGAAGCTCTGGTCTATAGCTTCCCTTCCGACTTCTGTACCGACAGCGGCCGTGCCATCAATAACGCCGATCCCGATTGGCCCCAAACCCTGCAAGGCAAGGCCAAGGAACTCTTCGATCGCTTCAAGGAAGTGGCGCAGCCGCAGGGTTACCGTCTGAAGGCTATGGTGATCAATTTCCCTAACGGCGTCCCCGGCGACATCGGATTTTATCTCAACTGGGAACCACCGGTCACCTGACGCGGTGCGTCGGCGCCAATTCTTCGAGCTACCGGCATGCCCCGGCCGCAGCACGCTCTGGCACCGGGATCCAAATCGACGCGGTTTTCACCGAAAGAGTTGCCCATGGACGACAGGCAGACGCCGTCCGCCGAGCTGGACATCAGCGGACGTCCCAGCATTGAAACACGCATCACCGATTTCGTCCGCCTGGGCGTGGTCGTCCTGTTCGCCTACTTGTCCTATACGCTCGTCGCTCCCTTCATACTGATCGTAATCTGGGCAGCCATCCTCACCGTAGCTCTTTATCCGCTCTACGAACGCTTACAAGCATTGCTGGGCGGCCATCGCCGCATCGCGGCATTCCTGATCACCATTCTCTGCCTCGGTATCATCATCGGCCCGCTCACCGCCATTGCCTTGAATTTCGTGGAAGCCATACAGTGGCTGATCGTCAAGCTCTCGACAGGATCGCTGCATTTTCCCGCGCCCCCTCAATTCGTGCGCGACTGGCCGCTCGTTGGCGAGCGAATTTTCTCAGCCTGGGTGCTTGCCGCCTCAAATCTTGCGGGAACACTCGATCATTTGCAGCCGGCGCTTATCCAGGCCGGGAAATTCATCCTTGGCAAAAGCGCCGTCATCGGCCTGGGTCTGCTCAGCTTCATGACCTCAATCATCATTGCGGGCTTCTGCTTCGGCCATGGGTCAAAGCTTGCATCTGGTGGCGACCGGTTCGCCGAGCGCATCGCAGGTGAAAGAGGCCTAGGCTTCGTTCGCCTTGCTGGTGCCACCATAAGAAACGTTGCCAGCGGCGTTATCGGCGTTGCCGTCCTGCAGACGTTTTTAGCAGGGCTGGTGCTACGCTTTTTCGCCGTCCCGGCATCCGGAGGCCTGACCTTCGTGATCCTCATCCTCTGCATTATCCAGATCGGGCCTGCGCTGGTGCTGCTCCCCGTCGTCATCTGGAGTTGGACAACGCAAGACTTTACCTATGCCTTGTCACTCACTTTACTGCTGGTCCCGGTCGCCATCATCGACAACATCATGAAGCCTCTGCTCGTCTCCCGGGGACTCTCCACCCCCATGCTGGTGATCTTCATGGGCGTGATCGGAGGCACGCTCGCTTACGGTTTGATAGGCCTTTTTCTTGGCCCGATCGTCCTCAGCGTTTTCTATGATCTTCTGGTCGCATGGGTGCGCGGCCATGCGTTACCCCATCAGCCGACGTCGTCCTCCTGATCCATATTTTCAGTTGAGCCGATTTGAAATAGCTCACCCAATAACGCCGTTTTCTCCAGGTTGGACAGTCTTCGCGCGGTGAAACATGGGAACAGACTTCCTCACAGGCAGCCAGTGTGTTCAGCGCACAGCATTCTCGATATTTCAGACTCCGGCGGCTTTCGTCTCTTCACTCTTGGGGTTGGGGCAGTTCTTTGTTCTGGGATACGCGGGTTTGCGCAACCTCTTTGCCAACCCCTGTTGCGTTATGCAGGGATACATCGAGGCCCGCCTTTCGCAAGCCATCTATAAAATGCTGTTGATCCTCGGGGCGCAGGATACGTGTGGCCACCTCTTTGCGCGGATCCTCGAGGAATTCAGGCGCGTTGCGTGCGAGCCACTCCCGTTCTCCCTGTGCGTGTGCCAGCTCTCCCATCTGCCCATAAATGGCGAGCAATATGAGGTGGTAGATCGGATTGTCGCGGAGATTTGAAACCCGGGCCCAGTTCTCCGCACCGGGATAGTCGTGCTGCATATAGGAGCAGACAGCCATGGCCGACTGAAAATACTCTACCGGGCCAGGATTGCGTTTGACACTCTTGGAGACCAACTCGCAGCCACGGTCCCATTGGCCCGATAGAGCGAGGCGGAAACCGTATTCGCCCGCAAACTCGGTATCGTTGGGATTGATCGCGAATGCCCGCTCACCAATAATCAGCGCATTATTGACGTCGCCACTGAAGAAACGTGCAAGCATCTCGGCTTCAAGCGCCCGTACATTAGCGGGATCAAGCTCAACTGCCCTTTCAGCAGCCTCAACGGCGAGGTCTATGGGCGGCGGGCTGGGCGATTTAAGCCGATAGCGGAAGCGCAATTCGTCGAGGTAGGTGAACGATAACAATGCCCATGCTGTCGCATAATTGGGAAATTCAGCAACAACCTCCTTAAGGCAATTTTGAACTGAAGCGTGTGTCTGCCGGTTCAAGGCCGCACGGTAGCCATAGTATGACAAGGTACACGCGAAAGCCTTGGAGTCCTTCGATGAAGTCTGAGTGACCTCTGACGCATTCGCCTGAAAGATAACTCCGTACGGTTGCGCAAGCGAAGTCGCTATTTCGCTCGCTATCGTTGTTTCGATGTCAAAAAGCTCGCGCTGACCAAGTTGTGCATTATAGGCCTTCGTCCAGACAATTGCGCCATCGGCCTGATTTACCAGGCGTGCAGACAGGCGCAGCCGATCCTGATCCAACCTGACCCTGCCTTCCAGGCCATAGACCGGCAGATCGGAACTGGTGGGTAAACCTTCAGGCGAAGAAGTCGGTGATTTCCCCGCAATGACCACGATTTCCTTGAAGCGGGCCATCTGGGAGGTCACCTCATCTGTGAGACCCCGCGCGAGAGTGGCCGAGCTTGGCATCCCTGTGATGTCCTCGAATGGAGCAACAACAACCCTTGGGATTTTCGGAACGGTATCAGCCCCACCGCTCGATTTTGTCGTTTGGAACAGCTGAACCCCTGATTTATCAAATAACCAGACGCCCGCTACAAGGAGCACCACCACAGCGGACAGGAGACTCAGCACACCACTACTGGTCTTGAGCGTGGGAGTTTGGTTTTGCTGAGGCGGCCTCTCGGCATTTGGTGCCGTCTCATTGAAACGCGTAAATGCTGGAACATATCCGCCTTTCGGTATCGTGATGAGAACGGCATCTCTCTGACCGGCGAGCAGATAATAATGTTCGAGCGCACGCCGCACGCGGCCAGCTTCAATGCGAACGACGGGGTCGTTTTGGGCATCGAAGGATGCATTTCGGCCAAAGACCTCGAGCGCAATTGAGTAGGCCTTGATCCGGTCTGCACGCCCCTGCAAAGCTTCCTCGACCACGTAGCACAAAAATTTTTGAGCGCGGTCAGGGGCATCGAACGCCGGACTGGCGCGAATCTTTTCAAGTTGATCTCGTATTTCGCGGTCCAATGGAGGAACAAAAGCGTCCTCCGGAAGCGTTCCCGGAAGTGAAAAACTCATCATCTGCCCCCTACTCAAACGCCCGTTCAATGAACATTTTAACACGGCTAGGTAAAGCTAAAGAACTTTACGCAACAAGAAGCAGGTAGGCAACGAGAATTATATTACAATTTTCCGTCTGTTACTCGTTGACGACGTCCCAGGTGTCTCCGGGGTTAAACGCCCGGATTTTTTCAGCGACACTAGCGGTTTGATCTCCCAGGTCCGCTTCGTAAACTATGCCGCTTTTGTTAACGGCGAACGTTTTGACACCGGTAATCCCATATTTCACCGGCCACGCGACCAATCCGAAACCCGCAATCATGTTGCCGTTGATGATATAATCGAATTTTCCACCCGCAACATTCTCTCCCTGCCCGGTGAGTATCCGGTATCGGTAACCGTTGTAGCCAAGCCCCGCCTTGGCCTTTTCAAGAGCATTGCCATCGACGAGAGCTGGGCCGGCGGGACTTTCCTCTCCATCCCCCTGCTCGGAAGGCCAGTAAAGCCCGTCATGCTGTCCATCACTGCTGATCAGCTTTTGCGCATACTCGAGCACGCCGTCACCATCGCGATCTTCCGAAGCGTAGTCTTCCTGAGCATCGACATAGGCCCGCATTGTCTCAAGGGTTGAAATTTCGTTCTCGCCAACGCGGCGGTTTGCGATCTCCTCAAGTCCGGCATAGGTGTCGAACGCCCACTTTCCCTCCTGCGTCTTCACCAGGGGGAAAGGCAAAGGCCAAAGCTGGTTTCCGATTTCCAGGATCTTGCCACCGTCCTGATCCTCGACGACGAGTTTTTCATTCAAACCGGATTGAATTGCAGCGTAGTTGTCGCTCGCGCCATCACTGGATTTGGCTTTTGCGGCATCCAGCCCCAGGAGCTGCGCCAGCTTGTTGAAGTCGCCGCCATTAACGGTCGACTTGAAAGCCTCGACGGCCTGCTCCGGCGTGTCAAAACCAGTTGATTTCTGCGCTGCCATATATTCTTCGAGCGGCGGGTCGTTATCCTGATCCGCCGCCATGACAGGGGCTGTCAACAATGTTCCATTGAGAAAAATCACCCCGAAAGTCATGAGCGTCAGTCTTTCACATGCTAGTCTCATCGTCGTCATCTCCTCAGTATTTCTGTGTCAGTATCAACGACCACGTCCGCCACCGCGTCCACCACCACCACGGTGAATCTGCCGCCCGCCGCCGCCGCGATGTCCTCCCATCGACTGAGGCCGGCGGTACCCGCCGCCCTGCATCGATTGGCGGCCACGGTTCGATGACATCTGCGTCTGACGTTTATTACTGACGTTTCCAACAGCCGAGCGATTGCTAGACTTCCTGTTGGCCTGCCCCCCCGGCTTCGGTTTATTGACCTTGCGGTTGGCGTTGCTCTGCTTGTTGGATACCTTTTTGTTGTTCGCCGCGGGTCGGTTCGCGGCTGCCTTACCGCTGTTGTTTCGGGCCGCAGCTGCTTGGCCGGCCTTGTTGCCGGTGTTGCCGGCTCTCGCAGTCCGGTCGCGGTCAGCGCGTTGGCGGTTGGCATCGACCTTACTCTTTCGAACATCGTCGACCGTCACCTTCGGTCTGTTGGCCATACGATCCCCGCCGGCGGCGCGGGAATCCCTGGCGCGATTGGCGATATTGTTGCTGCGGTTCGCCGTGAAGTCGTTCTTGAACTTGCTGCGGTCGATATTGGCAATCTGGTTCCTGTCGAACTTGATCTTCGAACGGTCGATGTTTTTCCAGTCGACGTCGCCCATCTTGAACTTGTCGCGGTCGATATCGATGTTGTTGAAGCACTTGTTGCAGTCGATATCCACATCGCCATTCCAGCGGCCGCCCCAAACTCCCCAATCGTCCCAGTCGATCACGGACGCCCAGATCGCAGCGCCGGTGATGGCGGCTGCGAAATAAGGCGCCGAGGGATAATAGTAGCTCGGATAAGGCTCGTCATAATATGTAATCGGCGCTTGCACGTAACCTGGCTCATAAAGCATTTCCGGTTCGTATTTCGGAACGTAGATCTTTTCCGGGTTCGCCGCCTGAATGACGACATTCTCGCCCTGGGTTTCGACCTTCACCTTCTCATCCGTCTTAATGACACCATTGGCCACGGCCTTGTCGCGGAGGTTCTGGATGGCTATCAGCACGTCCTTCTGCTGGTAGGCAAGGGCACTACCGAGCGCCTGCGTCCAGTCGAGGTCGTTGCTCATCATCGAGACGATCTCGGGATAATTGAGCACCGAGATGATACTGTCGTCCCAGCTGTCCTTCGGCTTTGCGTCCTTGTTTTTCTTCTTCTGTTCAAGGAAGCGTTGCGCCTCGATGATCTGCAACGGATAAAGCGATGCCGAGGAGATCAGCGCCACGAGTTCATCCGGATAGAGCGCGATACGCGCCACCAGCACCTCGAGTTCATCCTCTGAGAGCAGGTCTGGTGTCTCATCAGCCTGGTCGTCATTTGCCGCCGCAGTAGAAGCAGGCTGTTGCGCCAAGGCGGGGCTAGATGCACAAACTCCAAAGCCAATCGCCGCTGCCAGAAACGTGGCAGCCAGAGAGCGAAGATCGATCGACAGTCCGCTGAATTTCATCACTTAAATCCTCACGTTCGCGGCAACGTCGAAGCAGCGCATCTGTGGAAGAGAACTGAACGACGGCAAGGTACCGGGCCGGCATTGGCGCCAGCGACCAGGAAGCGGCAATCAGGCCAACAGGCCCCCATTGATCCTGCTCCTCCATCGCGGCAAGCGGTAGTATTCCACCTGTAGATACATGTAACTTCGCGTGCGTAACGCTATTGTGGCCGCCGCGTCGATGGCGACGATGCGGCTGGTGCGCGGTTCGGGCGCATCAGCCGCACCACAGACGCGGCAACCGGGTTCACGCCACGTCGGGCACAGTCCGGCGCAAACCTGTATCCTCGATGTAGTCACTCGGTCGCTTTTGCCGTTTCCCCAGTTCCGGCGGCTCGAATTTGATGCGTTCGTAGGGAATGGACTGGAGGATGTGCGATATGCAATTGATGCGCGCGCGTTTCTTGTCGTCAGAGGGCACGATCCACCATGGCGCATGCTCGCTGTCGGTCATCCGCAACATGTCATCATAGGCGCGGGAATACTCCCACCACTTCTGGTAGGATACAACGTCCATGGGGCTCAGCTTCCATTGGCGTACCGGATCGTCGATACGGCGACGAAAGCGGCGTTCTTGTTCATCCTCGCTCACGGTCAGGAAATACTTGAGAAGGATGGTGCCGCTTTCGACGATCGCTGCCTCAAAACGTGGCGCAAGTTCCAGAAAACGGCGCGCCTTTTTTTCGCTGCAAAACCCCATGACACGATCTACACCCGCCCGATTGTACCAACTGCGATCGAAAATCACGACCTCGCCGCCGGCTGGCAAGGCCGCAATGTAGCGCTGCATATACATTTGGGTCTTTTCGCGATCGCTTGGCGCCGGTAGCGCCATGACACGAAAGACACGCGGGCTGACGCGCTCGGTAATACGCTTGATGATACCGCCCTTGCCGGCGGCATCGCGTCCTTCGAAGATGATGACGATACGCGCGCTAGCTTTTTTTACCCACGCTTGCAGATGAGCCAGCTCGATAACGAGTTTCTCCATCTGCTCATCGTAATCGCGGACAGTGTTGCCGCCATCATCCTCGGACGGCGTGGATTCGCGCGTGCCCTTCTGTTTCTTAGCCATTCTAACTTCTCCCGGTTTAGGATTTTCCCTCGATTGCATTAAACTGCTCTGACTTCCCGGTGCCCAAAGTGTGGAAAGCCTGGAGGGCGTCATCCAGGTCGTCATAGATATGCGCTGCCCCGACGCGTTCGATCAGCCCAGCTCTTTCGAGCAGCGATCTTGCTTCCGCGTGCAGTTCAGCTAAACACAGCTGAATACCCCGCTCTTCCAATTCGGCGCGAACCTCTTCCAGCATCGCAGCTGCCGTGCTGTCCATCTGGGCGATCGCACCCGCGTCGATCACGAACCAGCGAGTATCGGCAGGCAACGCACTGGTAATTTCCCGCAGCCGCTCGCGCACATAGTCCGCGCTAAAAAACAGAAGGCTGCCTTGAAGGATCCAAACCACGACACCGGGCACCGCCCTTGCCTCGGCAACATGATGCAGCTTGTAGAAGCCATCACGCCCTTCGATCCGACCTAGAAAGGCATCACGCGGAAACATCATGCCGCGCAGCAGGTAAACCAGCGTTGCCGCAATGGCGATAACAACACCGTTGAGCACGCCGAAGCTGATTGCGCCCCACATCGCGATCAAGGCGAAAGCAAATTCCATGGGATTAATGCGCCAGATCGCGCGCAACTCGCCGACGTCGATCAAACTGAAGGCGGCGGAAACGAGGATCGCCGCCAATGCCGCGACCGGCAGGATGCGCAGTGCGTCGTTCAGGAAAAGCAGTGCCGCCATCAGGGATGCCGCAGACACGAGGCTCGCAAGCTGCGACTGCCCACCGATCGACAGGTTTATCGCTGTCCGGGAATCCGAAAAACTGATGGGAAAGGCACCGAACAGTCCCGACGCTACCTGAGCGCTGCCCAGGCCAACAAGCTCGCGGTTGGCATCGACCGGATCGCCGGTGCGCGCACCGAAGCTGCGCGCCGTAACGATGCCAGAGCCAAAACTCACCAGAAATATAGCCGCCGATCCGAAGATCAGGCTGTCGAGCGGCACGTCTGAGAACGCCGGCATGCTGAAACTCGGGACACCGCCCGGGATTTCGCCAACGACGGCAATCCCCATGGACTGGAAATGCAATAACGAAGACAGAACAACGGCGAGAACGACAACAATGACCGGACCGGGTACCGGAGATCGAACGGCCTTTGCCCCAATGAGCACGACGAACATGAAGGCCGTCAATGCGATTGTCGGCCAGTGGATCAGGCCCACCTTGCTTGCGAATTCCATCAGCGGCGTGAACAATCCGTCAGACTCGATCTTTACGCCAGTCATGCGGCCAAGTTGGCCGATGAGGATCGAGACAGATATGCCAGCGAAGAAGCCGACAAGGATGGGCCGTGACAGGAAAGTAGCAAGGACGCCTAACCGCAGCAGACTGGCTGCTATGCAGATGCATCCTACGCCAATGGCAAGGAGCCCGGCAATCGTCACCCGGTCTACCGGGTCCTCAGCGGGCATGCCGGCAATGATCGTGGTGATGGCCGCAGCAATCACGGTCATGGATGCGGCATCAGGACCGACGGTCAGCCGGCGGGAAGCACCAAAAATCGCATAGGCAATCGCTGCCACGATACTGGCATAAATCCCAGTCTCTGGCGGCAAGCCGGCAATGGCAGGGTAGGCAATCGAACTCGGCAACCCGACGGCTGCGATCGAAAGCCCCGCTGAAATGTCGTTGCGGACCCATTCAGGCCTGTAACCGGCGAACCCTCTGAAGAGTGGCAAGCCAGAAACTTTGTTCATCTTGGTATCCAACCAATACCCGAAGCCCGCCGCGGGCTCGCTTTGCTGAGCGAACCCGTAACAGAACACGCGGGGTTTGATGAACCGCCCCCCATGTCAATGCTCGAGGAACACATAGTTCATCCAGGCGCTCATGCGCAGGAGGACTTTGCGAAGGATGGCAACGTGATGCCAATGATGGGTGTAAACAGCGACATCCGCGACCACACCGCCCGGAAGCTGGTAGGCGCTTGTGTCTTCGAGAATATCGATACGGGCGAGTGTTTGCCCCGCCTGCGAGCGCTCGGGCGATTGTGGATCGATCAGAGCGCCGGTGGGCTGGAGCTGCCCTTGGGCCATTACATCGATGATGGCGCCGACTTTTGCTTTAAAGATCTTACCGGGCACCGCCTTGAACGACACTTCGGCTTCGTCGCCAACGATCACCCGCTGCAACGAATTCTGAATGAAGGCCGCGGCAAGCATACGGTCCTCGCTATCGATGAAAACCATAACCGGCCGCAACGGCAGTGGATTTGCCATCATACCCGGACGAAGAAAAACCTGGGTAACGTAGCCATCGCCGGGCGCGCGGACCGTCGTTTGATCAAGATCGAACTCCGCGTTAAGAAGCTCTGCCTGCAAGCGGGCAACGGCCGGGTTCACGCCGTTAATCTCGGATTCGTAGGCCAACCGCGCCTGGCTGGCCTGGGCTTCCGCTGTGGCGACAGCTGCGACCTCGGTCATATAAAGACCACGCCGATTTTCGACGTCGAGTTCAGAGACTGCCGTGCCACCGCCGCGCGCCTTCGATTTTTCGTAAATATCAAGGTAGCGTTCATAGCTTTGTTTCGAGCGATCGCGCGTGGATCTGGCACCCTCGACAATTGCGGTCGCAGCATCCAGCGATGCCTTGAGCTGAAGCACGGCCTGCTTGGCTTCTGCGAGCGCCGCTTTTTTCTGGTCGACAGCATATTGATAGGGACGTGGGTCGATACGAAACAGGATGTCGCCCTTTTTCAAGGGCGCGTTGGCCTGAACCGGCACCTCAACGACAAGCCCACCCACAGCAGGAATAACCGGCGCGGACGTGAAGTAGATACGTCCGTCACCGGAATACGGGTGGTTATAGCTCATCAACAGGATCAACGAACCGATCAGAAAGATACCACCCAGCACAGCTGTTGAAACACTCCATTGATTCACTGGAATGCGGAAGATCTTGAATACTGCGATGCAAAGGGCGGTATAGGTGAGGATGAGGAGCAGATCCATCAGACAGTCTCCCTCGGCTCTTGTTTCAGTTGTAGCTCGAGTTCGACAACACGCGCCTGCAATACCGCCACCTCGGCATTGGCCTCGACTTCCGCCTGAAGCTTGCCGCTCGGCTGGATGCCCCAGCCTCGGTCCTCACGGTAAATCGTCGCCCATATGAACAAAAACGGCCAGATTGCGTGCAAGGTGAAAAGACTGACCCAACCAGCGACATGGATGGCATCCTGATGCGGGTGGTTCCGCGCCTTTGCAAGCAGATGAGGGATGTCGTGAATGGCTATGACACCATAAAACAACGTGAGTACCATGAAGAAAAGGACACCCAAAGCAAAGTAGTCTAAGAACACGTTCACCCCTCCCGCAGCAGCACAAGTTTTCCGACTTTTTACCAATTTCCCGGCGCTTAACCAAGCAGGCTGCCAACAATGATAGCCGTTATCTTAGGCTGTTTTCGAAGGAGGAGCCTGTAGCATCACGTAGCCTCTATCGGTCGAACTGGTAGACCATCCGATAACCCGCGAGGAACTCACATCTTACCGGCCGGTCACCCCCGATATTGGTCTTGCAGATGTAGGCCGCGTCGATTGCACGCGTGTAATCTCAAGTATGTTACCTCACATCTCACGCGCGCCATTATATCGTCGGGGCTTGTTACGATGAGACGCATCGCCTGACTGGAGATTTGGCCATGACGGAGCGGACTGGCTTCGAGTTGGAAGATGAGGGGCTGGCAGCTGCGCTTCGGCGATTTCCAACGCATGCGGCTCAGATGCGTACGTTGATCCAACGAAACGAGAGTTTTCGCGCAATGTGCGATGACCTCGCCTGTGTTGAGCAGGCACTTCTTTCGGTCGACAAAATGCCGAGCGAGATCCGCGATGAGCGCCGGCGCGAATTCACGGAGCTTGTCGACGGCCTGGCCGTCGAGATCGAGCGCACTTTGAGCCAAGTAAAAGTCATTTCAATTGCACGGTACATTAATCGTGGGCAATAGCAGAATAGTCGGGTCGCCCTGTGCACCGCCCCTGCCTTCGGCAAGTCAATGGTAGTCGAACGTCATTCGTGACCATCCTGAGCCCCTACAAGAGGTCAGAAGGCTGGCATTATTTTTCCACACCACCTGCAACGTCGATGACGGCGATGTGACGTTTTGAGGAAAATGGCGGTTTGCAGCCGCATTGGTAGGAGTGAGCTGTATCCTGCACTTGGGCTGGACAACGGTTTTCATTTTCGCGGTCTTCCGCGCTCCAGTTGTTCAGGAACGGCAGCCGATACCAACCATGATGAATAGCTGGATTGGAGCACAAAAGTCGGCGACGGGCATGCATCCGGCAGGCCCGTCGCCAGGCGGGTCTATTCCTTGACCACGTAGGTGTAGAAGCGGATCTTTCCTTCCTCCCTAACTTGATAGACACCTTGCACTTCGTAGGAAAACCCAGGGAACCTGTTGCAACTGTCTTCGAAGGTCAGGAAATAGTCGATCATCGGGTGCTCGCGGTCGTCGTAGCGTTCGCCAGGGACGATAATGCCGATTCCTGGCGGGTAAATCAGGGCTAGCGTGGCTGCGATACGGCCCTTGACCTGGTCCATCGGGACGAAATCGACGTCGTCGCCGATCAATGCTTCGTTAGCGTCGCGCGCTGACATTGCCTGCTCTGGGAAGGAATCGTAGCGGAAGCAGAGCCGCTGCAACTCTTTAACGTCCTTCTCGACGAAGAAATCTTTCATTTCCTGGGCCAGCTGCTTCAGCGTATAGCCGCGATACCGGGCTTCGTTGCGGGCATAGAGACCAGGCACAACCACCGACAGGGGACTGTCCGCTTCGTAGTGCTCCCTGAACCGCTCGCGGGCGGATAGCAGCATCGCCATCTTGCCTTCGCCGACAGCTGGGGTCATCAGAAACAGGATGCTTGTGAGGTCGTTCTTTTCCGGGATGACGTTGATCTCCCGCAAATAATTGGCAAGGATGGTCGCCGGCAGACCGCTTTTCTGATAATTGCCAGTTGCGCGGTCGATCCCGGCGGTCGTCAGCATAAACTTGGTCGGAAAGGTCGACGCCAAGCTTTAAGCATTTTCCGTTCCCGTCGCGATCCACGTGGCAAAGAGGCCTCAATGATAGCAGCGCTACCGGCGGGCCTGTTCGAAAGATTCACTTGCCAGGTTTGAAGGCACGCTCTGGGCTATGGTGTGTCCGGCCACCGCGCCCATTCCACCCGGACCAGCTTTGATCAGGTTTCAGAAACACAATCGAAAGCGGGATCAATACGATCCAGAAACCGTGACATCATGTCGCTCCCTGTCTCCGGTTCGCTCCCAACCATGACGGCCACGGCGATTGCTATCAGTGAAGAGGTCGGGTTGTGGCTCGATGCCCCGGCCCTGATATTCATCACAAGCGTCGGGCACAGGAAAAGTGCAAGCCGGATGACGCGGCGCCAATCGTGCGGAAGCATGCCCCGGGCATCCATCGCGCTCAAAAGAGGACGCCACATATTGTCGGCTTTCACGTCCAGCAATTTGCGTCGCACCGCGCTCAAATCCCAGTCGGTTTCCAGGAAAAGTGTTCCAGCCTCGTAGCGTGCAAGTCCCGAATATCGTTTTTCGGCTTCAGCTGGATCGTAGAGCCACAGCGGATGTGCAAAAATATTATGAAAAGTCGTCTTTACCTCAGCCAGAAGCGACGGCACGTTCTGTCCAGCAAAGGCCGGATCGAAATAGGATAGTTCCGCCCGGCCATCCGCCTCCGTGTACCAGACATTCGCATTGTGCGCATCGCCATGCGCGACAACGCCACCCGCGTCAGCAAGCTTGTCAGGTCTCAAGCGGACACTCGCAAGATCGAAGAGTTCTCCGAAGCTGTAACGATAGCGCTGGCCATTGATGACGATCCGGGCTTTCGAAAAAGTTCCCCAGTCAAGATCCACGCCTGGAAGAAGAAACTGCTGGCCGACATAGAAATTTTTGTAGCGCCCGCCCGGAATGGCGCCGGATTGCGGATCGGTGAGCCTGTCGTAGAACAATCTATGAATCGGCTCGGCCGCCACCTCCTGCGACGTTACGTCATGCAGGGTTTCCAGATAGACGGAAAGCACCCGGGCAGAAAGAGCCTGTTCTGCAGCGACGGCTTTCGATTCCGCCGCCGGGTCCGGCTGGAGATCCAGCGCCCGCAGCACATCGGAAAAGCGCGGATCGCATCGCCGGCGGTAAATGAGGATCTGTTCGCCCGGCAGAACCGACATATAGAGCGGTTGGTCAACAGGAAGCCCGGCGCGCGCAAGAATGTCGGCGCGATAATATTCGCCGGACATCGCCTCTTCACCGTCCTCCTGATGAAATTTGAAGAAGAAGGACTGGCGGCCGGCGTCGAAAAAGCCATTCAGCGAATTCAGGCTGTACTGATCGTGGTTGATGCGGACCTGCTCCGCCTTCAGTGAAAACAGATCCAGAAGCAGGCCGGCCAGGAGTGCTGTTGCCGCCGGCTCATCGGTTCGCGCCATCCGGCGGATATCCGCTGTCCTGCTGTTGCTTTCGGTCATCTTCATCTTCCAGTCTCTGACGTTACTTCAACGATGACGGCGCATAGCGGCTGCCAAGGGAATACCGGTCTCCGGCATAGGTGAGCCGGTTGACCGTCGCGACCTTTGTGCCGGACCAGGTGCGGCGGTGAAGCAGCAGGCAGGGAGCCCCCTCTTCCAGCTTTAGCAGCCGTGCGGTTCCCGCATCCGCACCGATGGCGGAAATGACATGTTCCACTTCGGTCATCGGCGTCGAGCGCTGGAGATAGTCGTAAGTGGTCATGACGGCGAAGTCTTGCTGCTCGTAGTCCGGCACGAGTTCGGAATTGACGAAGCGTTCTTCCACCTGGACAGGGACGCCGCTGTCGAAATGGACGACAATCGAATGGGCAACGCGGATCTGCCTACCGGCTTCGAAGGCTGCCAGGAGTTCGATTTCCGGCCTTATAGTCTCGAGAAGAATGACCTCGGCCCGATGTTCTCCGCCACGTCCGCTGATCTCGTTGGCGATGTTGGCGACCTCGATCAGGGTCGATTGCGGTTTGGGTGGCGCGACGAATGTTCCCACCCCCTGGATGCGCAGAAGATAGCCCTCGGATGTCAATTCGCGCAGTGCTCTATGAATGGTCATGCGCGAAACACCGAGTGCCGCCACCAGATCATGCTCGGATGGCAGCTTGCGGTTCTTGTCCCATTCGCCGCTGCCGATATGCGCAAGGACATAGTCCTTGACCTTCTCGTAGAGCGGGCTCGCATTGTCCGTCAGTGGCTTCGTCGCAGCCGGCTTTGCGTCGGGGGATTGGCTCACGGGCGGTACTCGTCTTGGGTAAACCGAACGATCGTTTTGAGACCCGTTGCGTCCCCGTTGAGAAGGCGTTCATAGGCCTGCGGTATGGCATCCAACGCGATTTCCCGATCGATCAACTCGGCAAGGGCGGCCGACAGTCCAGGAAGCATGGCGACCGCTTCCGGCAACTCGCTGGTAAAGGCGTGACAGCCGATGAGTGCTATTTCGCGCTCGACGAGCAAGTTCGGGTCAAGCTCGATGCGGCCGTGCGTGATGCCGACCAACGTCAGCGAACCGCCGCCACCAAGAAGGGCGATAACCTGCCTCAGGACATCGATATGGCCCGTCGCATCGAGCGCGTAGCGTATCAGCCGTCCAGAAAGCGCGTCGCGGAGAGATTCTGTGTCGAGAGTGACACTTGCGGCCGCGGCCACCCGCGCAACCAGCTCTGCGCGATCCGCGTTGCGGTCGCAGACAAGGATCGGGCCGTCGTGAAGACGCGACAGCAGAAGAGCAGCAAGGCCGCCAATCGGGCCGCAGCCGATAACGAGAACTGGCTCGCCCGCCGGAACCGCCTGCCGGCGAACCGCATGCAGGGCGACAGCCAGCGGCTCGGCCATGGCCGCAATGGCGGGATCAAGCGCCGGATCATGTTTCACCAGCAACCGCGCCGGCAATGCCACCTGCTCAGCGAAGCCGCCATCGCAGATTTCTCCAACGAAGCCGAGATGATCGCAGATGTTCTGCCGGCCGCTTCGGCAGGCAGAGCATTCGCCGCACCAGAACCGGGAATCGGCAACGGCGGTATCGCCGGGGCTGAACTCACGAACGCCAGCTCCGACCTCGGTCACCACGCCGGCAAACTCGTGGCCTGCAACTGAAGGCGATCGTGTGATCCACTGTCCCGTGCGAAAATTGTGAAGATCGGAGCCGCAGATGCCGGCGGCGGTAACAGCGACACGGACCCAGCCGGGCGCAAGCGTGCCGGGGATTTCGATATCCTCGACCCGAATATCGCCTGCAGCGTACAGCCTTGCCGCTTTCATCTTCACAGATAGTCCTTGCGAACATCGGAGACCGCATGCTCATGCGAGGAAAAACCCTCGTAGCGGGCCAAGGTACGGGCGTGTCTTGCAAACTCCGGATAGGCCGATGCGGTGACATAACCGATCGATGAGCGCTTGACGAAATCGGCCACCGATAGGGGCCCATAGGTACGCGCCCAGCGGCTTGTCGGCAGAACGGCGTTGGGTCCGAGACCGAAATTGCCGATAGAGACCGGCGTATGCGGTCCCATCAGGATTTCCGCGGCTTCCGTGATATGGCCAAGATGGGCGAAGGGATCGGCCGACAGGATTTCCAGATGTTCCGGCGCATAGTCGTTGATGAAGCGATAGCTTTCTTCAAGGGAGGACGTGAGCACGATGCCGCCACAGCGGCCGGTGAGCACCGCTTTCGAGAAGGCGACCCGTTGTTCAGTCATCCGGCCCCAGTGATCAGGCAAGGCGGCGAGAGCCTCGTCTGCGACCCGGCGGCTATGGGTAACGAGGTAGGCGGATGAATCCGGGCCGTGCTCGGCTTCGACCAGAAGGTCGAGCGCCGCAAGGCCCCCATTCACCGTATCATCTGCAAAGATGACAGCCTCTGACGGGCCGGCAGGCAGGCCCGGATCGATGACGCCGGACAGAAGCCGCTTGGCCGCGACTACGAACGGGCTTCCCGGACCAACGATCTTCAGCGCCGGCTTGATGGTCTGCGTGCCATAGGCGACAGCCGCCACAGCCTGTGCACCACCAACCTTGTACACGTTTGAGACACCGGCGAGACGCGCTGCAACCAACGTCGCGGCATCCACGGAGCCATCCGGCGCCGGCGGCGTGACAATGGCGATCTCCGGCACACCGGCGACGACGGCGGGAACGGCCGTCATCATGGTCACCGAAGGGAATGCGCCCTTGCCGCGTGGAACGTAAAGCGCAACGGACCGGATCGGGGTGAAGCGATCGCCGGCATAGGCGCCGGGACGCATTTCCTTCAGCCACATCGGTTCCGGTTTCTGCACCTCGTGAAAGCGCCGGATATTGTCAATGCCGAACCGGATGGCCGCAATGACATCCTCTTCCACCAGATCGAAAGCGGCGTCGAATTCGGCTTCCGTCGCCTTGAGCCGGCTCTCGTCCAGCTCTGCCTTGTCCAGATCGCGCGCATAGCGCACCAGGGCTGCGTCGCCCTCGACGCGAACCGCTTCGATGATCGGCTTCACCGTTTCCATGAAGCCGGAGAGGTCGGTCTCCGAGCGGCGCAAGAGCGCTGCACGGCTCGGCGCATCCAACGCGGAAAGATCGTGAAAGGAAACATCTGACATGGCTGTTTTTCCCGTTTCGCCGGCGCAACCCGCCGGCTTCTGCGTCATTTAGATTTGAGGAAGATTTCAAGACCGACGAGACGATCAAGCAGAACGATCGCCAGCGCCGCACAGGCGATGAAGACCACCGAGATCGCCGCAAGATCCGGCGTGATGATGGAACGGATGGAATTGTAAATCTGGACCGGCAAGGTGACGATACGCGCATCCGTCAAAAGTAGGCTCACCAGGAACTCATTCAGCGCCAGAATGAACATCAGCAGCGACCCGCTGATGACCCCGGGCATGACAGCGGGCAGAGTTACGTGAAAGAAAGTGGAGAGCGGTGGCGCACCACAACTGGCGGCGGCGAGCTCAAGGTCGGGATCAAGGCTGGAGGCGCTCGCGGTTACGGCCCAGATCATGAACGGCAGGTTGATGACGCAGCAGGCAAGCCCAACCGGCCAGAGCTGGCCCAGAAGCCTCGTCTCACCGAAGATCAGCATCAATCCGATGCCAGAACCGATGAGCGGGATGGTGAACGGCAGCAGAAGATAGATCTGCACCGACTTTTCAAAACGGATTGCGTATTTTGCAAGCGCGATACCAGCCAGCGTCCCCACCGGGATGGCGACGACCGTGCAGATTGCCGACACATAAAGGGAACGCAGGAAAGCATCCCACAGATCCCGCGAGGTGGCGATCTTCTCATACCATTTGAGGGAAAAACCCTCCGGCGGAAAAGTGATAATGTTTCCGGACGTGAACGAGGCCCCAAGGATCACGATTGTCGGCGCCGACAGAAGAACGAGTACCGCGACGACGAAAATCCAGAGAACGATGGTTTTGCTCAAGGGAGCGGTCATTGGCGCGCCCTCCCCATGGCCAACGTGCCGGCTCCGAACAGAGTGAAGACCAGACCAACCAGCAGGGAGCCCGTGGCGACGAGCAGGAGCGCCAGCGTCGAGCCCAGTCCCTGATCCGAGGTGCGGAAGAACTGATCGTAGATGGCGTTGGCGATAAAATCCTGGCTGCCGCCGCCAAGGATCGCGGGCATCGCGAAATCGGTGAGCGATAATGTCAGCACCACCAGTCCGGCACCAACCAGCCCCGGTCTGGCAAGCGGCAGCACCACGTGGCGGAAGGTACGGACCCAGTCGGCCCCAAGGGAGCCAGCAGCGGCTTCCAGCTCTTCCGGAATGGCGGTAAGCGCCGGCGCCAGCATCAAGACGGCGAAGGGTAGCATGTACTGAACAAGGCCGAAAAGCACAGCCCAGTAGTTGTAAAGAAGGCGAATCGGCGCGATGCCGACAAGACTAAGGGCCTCATTGACCATGCCCTGATTGCCCAGAATGATCAGCCAGCCATAGGCCCGCACAACCTGGCCGATGAAGAAGGGTAGAAACAGCGCGATCAGCAACAGCTTGCGGATGACCGGAGAGGACGTGCGCACCATCACATAGGCATAGGGAAAGGCGAGAATGAGGGTCACGGCCGTAACCATCAGCGATCCTGCGAGGCTGCGCCAGGCAACGACCGCAAACAGGCTTTCGGTGAAGGCCCGCCGGTAGTTCGCAAGCGTATAGGTTTCCGACATCAGGAACGTGCTCGTATCCAATGTCCGCAGGCTGGCATCGCCGATCTGCCAGAGACCCAGCACCAGAAGACCGACAAGCAGCAGTGCAGGTGCGAGCATCAGCCACGGTATTGCACGGCCTAAGCGCGCGGGCCAGACGAAGGCCGCGAAGGCTTCCAGTGCATCCATGATGCGCCAGGTCAGGGGATAGGCAGATTTCGCCGCTCGCATGTCAGTCCTTGTTCGGTACCTGGGTCCGTGCTCGGGAGCGCTCCCTCATCTGGTCTGTTGGCCACCTTTCCTGCGTAAACAGGGAGAAGGACCGGGAGGCAGACACGCTCGCTCCCTCTCCCCACCGGGGAGAGGGAAATATTAGGGCATCCGAGGGCTCAACCCTGCATGATGGCCTTGAACTTCGAGAACCACTCGCTTTCGTTTTCCACCTGCACCTTGGAGGAGATGCGGATCAGGTGTTTGAAAGCGTCTTCAGTGGTGGGATAGGAGGGATCGTCGACGAGATCGGCGGGCGGCTTGACGCCCGGCACAACGCCCGGCAGACCGAGCCCGTCAAGCCAGATCTGCTGGGCCTCGACCGTCAGCGAGTGGTTGATATACTCCTTCGCCCAGTAAAGCTCGTTTGCCGGCAGACCCTTCGGGATCCAGAGGCCATCCGTATCGAACTTGGCCCCTTCTTCCGGCACGATCCACTTGATATCGATGCCGTTTTTCTTGGCTTCGCGCGCATTGGTGGAAATCGTGCAGGCAGCGTCGATCTCGCCCTTCTGGAACCACGTGGTAAAATCCGGGTCTTCACCGAGCAGCGGCTGCTGTTCCTTCATCTTGGCGACGAAATCCCACGCTGGCTGCATGTTGGCCGGAATATCCTCAAGCTTACCGCCGCCGGCGACCTGCGCGGGGAAATGGAAGCCGATGCCGTCATTGTAGAGTGCGATGCGGCCCTTGTACTTGGGATCAAGCAAGTCTTTCCAGGACTTCGGCGCACCGTTGGGAAAGGCATCCGGACGGTAGGCAAGGACATAGACATAACCGTAGGTGTTGACGATCGGATAACCGTCGAGGCCCACCGGCTTAGCAAGATCGGTCGTATTCTTCAGGTTGGAAAGATCCGACAGATCCTCGGTAACGCCGCGCAGCGCCGATTTCGTGGCGTTGGTGGTCGTGTCCCAGTTGATGTGGATCGGTGGCACGCGGCCTTGGGCTACGGCTGCCCAAACCTTTGGCTGGATTTCGTTGTCTTCCGTCAGATCGTGGCGGACTGCGATGCCGGTCTTGGCGGTAAAACTATCGGAAACGCCGGCCTTCAGCGCGTCCACCCAGCTCCCGCCCCAGGCGCGAACGATCAACTCCTTCGGTTTTTCTGGCTCCTGCGCAAAAGCGCTGGACAAGCCCAGCGACGACAGGCTCGCAGCGCCGCCGATTGTGGCTGCGCCTTGCAGGAACCGGCGGCGGCGAAGCATCAAGGATGTCAGCTTATCTTCCCTCATAATCATTCTCCTCTGGTTGACCGGTTTTCCGGCTTACGGTTTGAATTCCAGGACATCGCTGGCGGCCCAGCCGAGATAAACGGCAGATCCGGCCTCCAGTTGGCTATGCGCAGACGGATCGTGATCGAAAACCCGCAGCAGCGCATCGCCAAGCGATGCGACCCGGACCTCGTAGACGACCCTCTCGCCCTCGAAAATGGCGTCCACGACCACCCCTTCGACAATCGTGTCGGTCCCCGCCAACCCGTCGCGGGTGGCAGCAATGCGGATTTTTTCCGCCCGGATTGCCCGGCGTTCGCCGCCCTGCGCATCGAGGAAATTCGTAACGCCGATAAAATTGGCAACAAAAGCATTCGACGGGCTCCGATAGGTCTCGGTCGGCCGCGCCTTCTGCTGGATTTCCCCACCGTCCATGACAATGATCTCGTCCGACACAACCAAGGCCTCCCGCTGGTCGTGTGTCACATTGATCGTGGTCACGCCGAGCTCGCGCTGGATGCGGCGGAACTCAAGCTGCATTTCCTCACGCAATTTGCGGTCGAGAGCTGCAAGCGGTTCATCGAGCAAAAGCAGGTCCGGTTCGAACACCAATGCGCGGGCAATCGCGACACGCTGCTGCTGGCCGCCCGACAGTTCGTGCACCCGGCGCGCGCCATAGCCGCCAAGACGCACCATATCCAGGTAGCGTTCGACCCGTGCGGGGATCTCGCGCGCATCACTGCGCCGCATTTTCAGAGGAAAGGCGACATTTTCCGCTGCAGTCATATGCGGAAACAAGGCGAGCTTCTGGAATACCATGCCGATTGATCGCCGATGCGGCGGCACAGCGCTGACGGCTGCGCCGTTAATGAAGATTTCGCCGCTTGTCGGACGCTGGAAACCCGCGATCAATCGCAGCAGCGTGGTCTTTCCTGAGCCGGAAGGCCCCAGAATCGTCAGGAACTTACCCGCCTCCAGATCGAACGACGCCGACCGGACGGCATGGACCCCGTCATAGACCATGTTCACCGCCTTGACGGATACGGCAACACTGGCCTCCTCCGATTTGGCTTTGATCGACGATCCGTTGAGTACAGCCGGCATTATGCTTTCCTTCAGCGGCGCTCCAGCCGCATGTAAAATGTCAGATCGAGGCAAGATAGCCGCCGTCGATCGGTATGCAGTGCCCGGTCACATAGCGCGAAGCGTCACTCGCAAGGAAGACGACGGCGCCCGCCACGTCTTCCATTTCGCCGAAACGGCGCTGCGGGATCTTTTCCAGCATCGCCTCCTGCCACGCTCCGTCCTGATAAAAGACATCGGTCATCGCCGTGCGAAAATAGCCGGGTGCAATGGCGTTAACGCGTATGCCCTGCTGCGCCCATTCGGCGGCCAGCGCATGTGTCATACCCATCAGACCGGCCTTGGACGAGCCGTAAGGCACTGCTGTGGGGACACCCACATAGGAGGTCAGCGAGCAGAGATTGACGATAGCGCCCCTTTGCCCGAGCGCAACCATGTTGCGCGCAGCTGCTTGCGCGCAAAAGAAAGCACCCTTCAGGTTTGTTGACACAATCCGCTCCCACAACGCCTCGTCAACGTCGAGCGCCGGACGGATTTCTTCATAACCGGCATTGTTGATGAGGATATCAAGCCCGCCCAACGCGTGCGCGGCAGCATCGATGACAGAAGAGCAGGAATCGACGTCGCGGACGTCGTGCGCATAGGCAAAAGAGCGCTTCCCCATATTGCTGATACGCGCTCTTGTCTCCTCAAGACCCTTGACGTCACGCGCCGTGACTGCGACATCCGCCCCGGCAGATGCGAGCGCCTGGGCTATTGCCTGCCCGAGACCACGGCTTGCACCCGTCACAAGTGCTTTTCGCCCAGTCAGATCGAAGAGTGCCGGTACATTCATCGGGCGTGCCACGGGTCCAATTGTTGTCTCTACCCCCTCATAGCATCACCTTTTTTGAAGGTTGTCTATACATATATGTACAAATAATAAGCTCATCCGGCGAGTGAGCAAAAAGCAGTCAATTTCAAATTGATTGAGCGGTACATCATCTTGTGGACACCCTGCCGAAATTGCATTTCAGACATTCCACCCTGGCTGTTGCCGCCAGTTTTTCTATTACAGCACGCAGATATGCGGCAGGCGTAGCGTTCAGCGACGCGGCGATGGCCCGCTAACCCTGCGAAAAAACGGGCGTTGTGCTGGCATCGGGGACACGTTCCAGGATGATCCAAATCGGGCCGACCGAGTGACGTAAACACACCATTCTGCGGGCTTGTTACATCCCGATTTCCACCTTGTTACCGTAACGTACTTCCGCCTACGCGGTTTTCCGGCAAACTCCCGAAGTCAAAGCGACATCCACGTCGGAGCAGATTCCGGCCTGCCCCGGCCAGAAGGAGAGCGTCATGTGCAATGACTTTGAACGCAGCATCAGGAGAACGCTGTCATGAGTAAACCCCTTTCGCGCCGACTGCTGAGCGCAACAGCCGCAGTGGCGATGACGCTGACGGCTGTACCGTTTACCACCTCCCCAGCGGTGGCCCAAGACGCCGCCAAGCCGAACATTCTCGTGATCTTCGGCGACGATATCGGCCAGACCAATATCAGCGCCTACTCCGACGGTCTCGTCGGATACATGACACCGAACATCGACCGCATTGCCAACGAAGGCTTGAAGTTCACGGACTACTACGCCGAAAACAGCTGCACCGCTGGCCGCTCGACATTCATCACGGGGCAATCGTGCCTGCGAACCGGCTTGTGCAAGGTCGGCGCGCCTGGAGCCCCCGTCGGGCTCCAGGCTGGCGACATCACCATAGCTCAGGCCCTCAAGCCGCTTGGGTACGCAACCGGCCAGTTCGGCAAGAACCATCTTGGCGACAAGGATGAATATCTGCCGACAAAACATGGTTTCGACGAATTCTACGGCAACCTTTACCACCTGAACGCCGAGGAAGAACCGGAAGCGCCCTATTGGCCGAAGGACGACCAGGAGTTTCTGAAGGCCTACTCTCCGCGCGGTGTCGTCAAGTCCACCGCTGATGGCAAGGTGGAAGACACCGGACCGCTGTCAAAAAAGCGGATGGAGACGATCGACGACGAAACGACAGCAGCGGCCATCGACTTCATCGACCGCCAGGCCAAAGCCAAAAAGCCGTTTTTCACCTGGATGAACACGACACGCATGCACGCTTTCACCCACGTTCGTGATTCCATGCGCGGACAGAGTGGCATGGTGGGCAACGAGTACGCGGATGGCATGGTCGAACACGACGGCGACGTCGGCAAGCTTCTGAACAAGCTTGACGAACTCGGCATCACCGACAACACCATCGTCATCTACACAACCGACAACGGCCCGAACCAATGGTCCTGGCCGGACGCCGCAACAACCCCCTTCCGCTCCGAAAAGGATACGAACTGGGAAGGCGCGTTCCGTGTCCCCGCCATGATTCGCTGGCCGGGCCACGTCAAGCCGGGCCAGGTCTCCAACCAGATGATCTCCGGCCTTGACTGGTTCCCGACGCTTGTCGCAGCTGCTGGGGATCCGGATGTCAAGAACCGCCTTCTGAACGGCTGGACGCCTGCGGGAAGCGAAACAAGCTTCAAGAACCATCTCGATGGCTACAACCAGATCGACTTTCTGACCGGAAAATCGGACAAGAGCGCTCGCTCGGAATTCTACTATTTCGATGACGATGGAAATCTGGTCGCGACCCGCTTTGACGACTGGAAAGTCGTGTTTCATGAGCAACCGGCTCCCGGTGGCTTCGCTGTATGGCAGACGCCTCTCGTCACGTGGCGCGTTCCGAAGCTGTTTAATCTGCGCATGGATCCGTATGAACGCGCCGATATTGTTTCCGACCAGTACAACGACTTTCTCGTCAGGAACGACTACCTTCTCGTGAAGGCGCAGTTGAAGGCTGCTGCATTCCTCCAGACATTCGTGAAGTATCCGCCGAGCCAACGTGGTGCGAGCTTCAATCTCGAGGGCGTTCGCGCGCAGGTGGACAAGGCGATTGACCAGTCCTTCAAGGATCGTGGCATCGAGAAATAGCGTCGGCCAACGCTCCTATGACAACAACCTTCGGACGCGCCCAGGCCGTGCGTCCGGTTCACGGGAACGGAGTTCGGCATGACGGCACGCGACGACATACTCGCCCTTGGCCAACGAATCGGCCAATCCATCATCGGCCAGGAGGAAATGGTGGAGCGCCTCTTGCTCGGCCTGCTCGCCAATGGCCATCTCCTTGTCGAAGGCCTTCCCGGCCTGGCAAAGACCAGGGCAATCAAAAGTCTGGCAAAGAACCTGAATGCGGAACTGTCGCGCGTTCAGTTCACGCCGGATCTGCTTCCGGCCGATATCACCGGCTCGGAAGTCTATTTCAGCGAAGGCGGCAAGGGCGAATTCAAGTTCCAGCAGGGACCAATTTTCGCCAACCTGATCCTCGCCGATGAAATCAACCGCGCACCCGCCAAGGTGCAGTCGGCACTTCTCGAAGCAATGGAGGAACGCCAGGTCACGGTCGGCGGCAAGAGCTATCCATTGCCGGAATTGTTCATGGTGATGGCCACCCAGAACCCGATCGAGCAGGAAGGCACCTATCCGCTGCCGGAAGCCCAGCTCGACCGTTTCCTGATGCATGTCGAGGTCGGCTATCCCGACGAAACCTCCGAGGCCGCCATCATGCGGCTGGTGCGCAGCGAAGAGAGCGCTGACGGGCGAAAAGCCAGGTCAACGGCAGCCGAACGGCTGGATCCGCAGGCAGTCTTCGATGCGCGCAAGGAAATCGGCGCGGTCACCGTGTCGGGCCCTATCGAGAAATATATCGTCGCTCTGGTCTTTGCGACACGCTATCCGGAGCGCTACGACAAGGATCTTGCCAAGCTTCTCCAAGTCGGCGTCAGCCCCCGCGGCGTCATCGGTCTCGACAAGGTATCGCGCTCTTACGCCTGGTTTAAAGGCCGTGATTACGTCACCCCGGATGATGTCAAAGCCGTCGTGCACGATGTCTTCCGCCACAGGCTCATCCTGTCCTATGAGGCGCACGCTTCGGATACGACACCCAACACGGTCATCGACCGCATCGTCGAACTCGTCGCGGTATCGTAAGGAGTGGCGATGCCCACGACTGAGAGCACGCAAGGCGTTCATGTCTCTACCGACCAGCTCGTGGCGTTGGAAGCGCGTGCCCGTGACTTGAGCTTCGTCCAGAAGTCCCGCAGCCACCAGCAGCTTTCGGGCCGCATGCAATCCTCGATGCGCGGCCGCGGGCTGACGTTTGAGGAATTGCGCGACTACCTGCCTGGTGATGACATTCGCTCCATCGACTGGCGGGTGACAGCGCGCACGAACAAGCCCGCCGTGCGCGTCTACAGTGAGGAGAAGGAGCGGCCGGCCCTCATCATCGTCGACCAGCGCATCAACATGCTCTTTGGCAGCCGGCGCTCGATGAAATCGGTGACCGCGGCCGAAGCGGCGATGCTTTGCGCGTGGCGCGTCCTTGGTTCCGGCGATCGGGTTGGGGGCTTCGTCTTCAACGATACCAGTATCGATGAAGTCCGGCCGCACCGCAGCCGCGAATCGGTGATTACGCTCGCGGCCAAAATCGCGGCTCAGAATGAGAGCCTCGACGCCGCATTCGCCGGAACGCCATCGCCCGCGGCGCTGGACACCGTGCTGCAACGCGCAGCAGGCGTCGCCCATCACGATCATCTTGTGATTGTCGTCAGTGATTTTGATGGCCACAGCACCACGACGCGGGATACCCTTCTCCGGTTGGCGAGCAGGAACGACGTCATCTGTATCCTGGTCTATGATCCTTTTCTCCTCGACCTTCCCACGTCAGGCGACATCGTGGTCAGTGGCGGCCGGCTGCAGGCAGAACTGTCGCTGAACCGTGCCGACATCAGGAAGGCGATCGATACGTTTGCCCGGGATCGTGGCAGGGAACTGCGTGACTGGCAGCGGCAACTTGGCCTGCCAATGCTCCCTGTCTCGGCGGCAGACCAAACCGCGCCGCAACTCCGCCGTCTCCTCGAGCAGGCCGCCTGGCGGCAGCGGAGGCGTTGATGGAACCCGACAAGGTGGCGCCTCTCGATCCGCTGACAAAGCTCGCTCTCAAGCAGCTGAAGGACATATCGGTTCCAGAGCCAGTGTCATGGATGCCGCAGACTTGGGGATGGGGGGTGGTCGCCTTTCTGTTGCTGTGCCTGATCGTGTTTCTCTCGCTTCAGGCACTTCGCCGCTACCGGGCGAACGCCTACCGCCGGCAGGCGCTTGCCGAACTGCGCGCCATCGAACTGCGCATCCGGGAACCCCAGACCCGCCACGACGCTGTCGACGAGCTTGCTGAACTTCTGAAGCGTGTCGCACTCGCCGCCTGGCGGCGCGAAGACGTCGCGGCTCTATCAGGAGCGGCCTGGGTCGATTTTCTTGAAAAGCATTCAGAGGCTGGCACAGCGCAATCCTTGCGGACGCTGCTCGATGCTTACGAATACCGCCATGATCCCGGTTCAGGCGGCATGCCCGACACCGTCTTCGATGACTACATTTCCTCGGCGAGGTCATGGATCGGGCGGCATCATGTATCAGCTTGACCTTCCCTGGCTCTTGGCTGTCATACCGTTGCCGTTCCTGGTGTGGCTGCTCCTTCCCGCCCATCGCGAGACGGCCGCATCGGTAAGGCTGCCATTCTTTCGCCAGGTCGCCGAGGCCGCTGGCATCGACCCCACGGAAGGTTCCGTGATCGCGCGGCGCAGTTGGACACAGCTGCTCTGCGAAACGCTCGTCTGGTGCCTGATGGTCGTGGCCCTCGCCCGCCCCCAGTTCGTCGAACCGCCGATCGAGAAGGTCGAACCACAGCGCGATCTGCTGCTGGCGCTGGACCTGTCACAGTCAATGGATACCAAGGATTTCCGTTCGCCTGACGGCAGCACTGAGGCCCGCGTCGATGCGGTCCGCAAGGTGGTTGCCGATTTCGTCACGAAGCGCCCTGGCGACCGCATCGGGCTGATCGCCTTCGGCGACGCGCCCTACCCGCTCGTGCCATTCACAATGGATCACAAGACGGTCCAGGCGGTGATTGCCGATACGCTTCCCGGAATTGCAGGCCCGCGGACGGCGCTCGGAGACGCCCTTGGGCTTGCCATCAAGATGTTCGAGAAGACGACCGTACCCGAAAAGGTTCTGATCGTTCTTACCGACGGCAATGACACGGCCAGCCGGATGCCCCCGGCGAAGGCCGCTGACATCGCCAAGCAGAAAAAGGTGGTCATTCACACGGTCGGCATCGGCGACCCGAAGGCGACCGGCGAAGACAAGCTCGACACCTCGATCTTGCAGAAGATCGCCACTGATACGGGCGGGCATTATTTCTTCGGACAGGACCGGACACAGCTCGCAACCATCTACGACACGCTCGATAAGATCACACCGCAGGACCAGAAGAACCTCTCCTGGCGGCCGCGCATCGAGCTGTTCCACTGGCCGCTTGGATTGGCGATCGTCATCCTTGCCGCATATTATCTTTTGGCCGGACTGGCAGGGCTCTTCAGAAGGAGGGCATCGGCGTGATTGAAGACTTTCACCTGTTGAGGCCGTGGTGGCTGCTGGCGCTTGCCCTCCCCGCAATCATCGTCTGGATATCGTCGCGCTCTGCCGATACACGCCGCCAATGGAAAGGCATGATCGAGCCGCATCTTCTGGACAGTCTTGTCATAGACAGTTCATCCGGGTCGCGCATGCGCCCGTCATGGCTGCTGGCCCTGGTACTGTCTTTGGCAATCCTGGCTGTATCCGGGCCGACTTGGGAGCGGGAGTTGCCCCCCTTCGTCGAGGACACTGCTCCACTCGTCATCGCCGTCGATCTTTCTCCAGCCATGGACGCGATCGATGTCAGCCCGTCGCGGCTGGAACGTGCCAAGCTGAAGATCAAGGACATCATCACCGGGCGCTCCGGTGCGCGCACCGCAGTCGTTGCGTACTCCAGATCCGCCCATCTGGTCCTGCCGCTCACCGAAGACGGGTCGCTGATCGAGACCTACACGGATGCCCTGGCGACACGGATCATGCCTATCGATGGCAAGGATACGGCCAAGGCTCTCGAGCTTGCCGAAACCACCCTTGCCTCGGAGGATGTGCCAGGCACGATCCTGTTTCTGACCGATGGGATCGAACAGAAGGCATTCGATGCCTTCAAGCTCAAGTCGAAGCAAGGGATCATTGTGCTGGGCATCGGCACGCCTGACGGAGGCCCTGTGAAAGGCGCGGATGGCAGTTTTTTGACCGATGCAGCCGGAGGGCGGGTCACTGCAAAGTTCGATGTCGAAGGCTTGAAGAACCTCCACGCGCTCACCGGCGCGGATGTCGCCACATTCACGGACGACGATACCGATGTTCGGTGGGTATCGCAAAGAATCCGCACCAACTTCGCCCAGAAACGGGCGGCCGAAGGAGATCACTGGCAGGACGCCGGATGGTGGCTGATCGGTCCATTGCTGCTTCTGTTCGCTCTGTCTTTCCGCAAGGGCTGGATCGTGCGGGTTGGCGTGGTTCTCCTTTCCGCCCACTTGTTACTGCCCTCGGATGCCCAGGCCGCCGACTTTGCCGGCATGTGGCTGACACCGGACCAGCAGGGACGGATGGCCTACGAGAAGGGCGATTTCGAAGGTGCAGCAGCGCATTTCGCCGACCCCATGTGGAAAGGAACATCTTTCTATCGCGCCGGAAAATATGCCGAGGCGATCGACGCCTTTGCCACCGTTGATAGCGCCGAGAGCTGGTACGATCAGGGAAATGCGCTGCTGCATCTCGGCAAGCTCGATGAGGCGGTCACCGCTTATAAGACCGCGCTGAAGAAGCGGCAGGGGTGGCCCGACGCCGCCGCAAACCTTGCCATTGCCGAAAGGCTGGTGAAAGTGAAGAAGGACGAAGAGCAGGAGCAGCAGGACGACCCGAACCTGCCGCCGGACAGTATCCAGTTCGACAACAAGGGGAAACAGGGCAAGGCAGGCAAGATCAACATCGCCGAGCAGACCTCGGAACTCTGGATGAAAAATATCGTCGTCAGTCCGGCCGACCTCATGGCGCGCAAGTTCGCCATCGAAGCCCAGGGAAAGAAGCCATGATGCTGCTCCGCGCCGTCGTCGCATTCTGGCTCGTGCTGGGCTCGGTGGCCTTTGCAGCCGAACCTTTCACGCGCGTTGCCATCGAAGTTAAGGGCAGCATCGTGCCAGGCCAGCAGGTTCGGATCACGGTCGACGTCTTCGTGCCGGATTTCTTCACGTCGCCACCAGAACTTCCACTGTTCGACCTGCCAAACGCGATGGTTTCTTTGGTCGATGAGCGCTCTCAGAACCTTATCGAGACGATCGACGGCGTGCAGTATGCCGGAATCCGGCGGACGTATGCTGTGGTTCCAGAGACCTCCGGAACGTTCACGCTGCCGCCTGCGGTGATCACCCTTGGCTATTCGCAGGACGGCAAGCCCATTCCAGGCCAGGCAGTTCTGCAGCCGCTGAGTTTCACAGTTGCCGATCCTCCCGACAGTTCCGCCGCCACGCCGGCGTTTCCCGCGCGCGGCGTGACGATAACCCAGTCTTTCGATCGCGATCCATCCAAGCTGAAGGTCGGCGACGCAGTGGTTCGAACGATGACCATCTTCGCCGAGAACACGCAGGCGATGATGATCCCGGCCATCCCAGCCGTTGCCGCCAACGGCCTGAAACAATATTCGAAATCGCCGCAGCTCGCCGACGGCGTGGAAACCGAGGACCGCAGGACGGGAAGCACCCGGACGGAAACCATAACCTATGTTGCCGGGACGGAGGGAACGTTCGAGATCCCCGCCATCTCCTATCCCTGGTTCAACGTCGATACGCGGGCCAGCGCAATGGCTACGCTTCAAGCGGCCACAATGAGGGTGGCAGCGCCCGCTTCGGCTCACACGGGGCTGGCGCCTCAGCTCGAGCAGGAAGTTGACACCAGTGCACACGCCTGGCTGACCAGGAAACATCTTCTGGCGGCAGCGGCGGCTGCCATCGGTTTAGCGGCGGCAGGCTATGTCCTCCTCCGCCTGTTGCCCTGGATAACAGAGAGACTGCGAACGCGCAGGAATGCACGCCGCAATTCCGAGCGCAGTGCGTTCGCGGACTTGATCGCGTCGATCGGATCCGAGGATCCCGGCATCATCTACCGTCATCTGGAAATCTGGACTCGCGCAGCAGGCTACAAATCGATCGCGGACTGGGTTTTGCAATGCGGCGACGACGATGCCGCGACGCAAATACGCAAGCTGGAGAGTGAACTCTTTGGTGCCGGTCGCAATCGCCCCGGTCTTGACCGGGCGGCACTGAGACACGCTATCGAGGCTTGGCGGAAAATTCCAAAACCGGGGGACACCAGGCATGCCGCCTCATTGCCCGGACTAAACCCGATCGCCTAAACTGGCGGAGGAAAGCTCGTGCAAGAAAGTTTGGGTTGACCGCTGTCGATAGCAAAGCGACACTCTGCTTGCAGCAAAGCTGGAGACAAAGCGATGGACGAACCAGGCAGGTGGCGCCCCATGGGCAGCGCACCGAAAGACGGTAGCCGTATCCTCATCACGGTCCGCCCGTCTGAACAGGGGCCGGCGGAAGTTGACCTGGCCTACTGGTCGAATGGCGATCAGTTCGGCGTAGAAGGTTGGCGCGCCTCGGATTCTTCGCCTGGCTGCGTCATTGAATATGCCGAGCCGGAGCTGAAGTGCTGGATGCCAATGCCGTCCGCCAATGGCAATCGCACATCCATGCCCTTGCCCTGGGAAGGCGACGACGCCCAGCGGTTCGACGGATCGGGAATCTAGCGAACCCGCTGCGGCGTATTGCACGCCCGGCAGCCCTGCTGTGAAAGCAAGACAGCGAACGGCAGTGAGGATCAGAAACGGGGGCAGAACAGACAAGGGGAAGACGTACATAACCGTTTTCCCGGCCTGCTTCCCCTGATGGGTGAAGCTCGGTATTTCCGATACGATCCGTTCTATGGCTGCTATCGCTTGCCCGAACGAGTATCCGGGAACTTGGCTGCCGCCGACATCGGCGAAGGGAAGCCCATGGGACCGGCACAGCGCTCGCAGTCCCTCAATGAAGAGGCCCACCGCGAACGGCGTCGCGGCGAGCCTTTGTTTCATTCGCTGAACCGTATCAGGCTCGAACGTCAATCGTACCCATCATGCCGAGCTGTTCGTGCTCAAGGATGTGGCAGTGATACATGCGTGGGCCTGGCATATCCTGACGCAGCAGTATCCTGACCGTCGCGCCTGCCACGATATTCGCGGTATCCTTCCAGGCGCGATAGGGTGGCGTGGTGATCTTCCCGTCCTTTTCATGCTCGACAATCTGAAACTGCGTCCCATGCACGTGGAACGGATGATCCATGTCCGCCTCGTTGACGATTTCCCACAGTTCGACCTGCCCGGCTTTCGAGACCTCATCGATGCGGTTCATGTCAAAGCTGGCGCCGTTGATCAGGAACTTCATCTCCATACCGCCGGAAGACATGGACTTGTTAGCGTGATCCATGCCCTGCATCGGCATGCCGCCATGATCCATTCCACCCATGGATTCCGTCAGAACAAAGCGCCGCGTGACAGCCGGTTTTCCAAGGGGCCCGATGGAACGTAGTTTTGCCGGTAACGGCGGCATCGCGGCCACCGCCTGTTCCGATACGTTTGCCGTCAGCAAAACCATCCCGGCTTCGTTCGGCTTGCCCGGCCCCATCCAACCACGCTCATAATCAAGCGTCGTGAGCCTGGCCGCTCCCGGCTTGTCGAAGGAAACGATCAGTTCAACGCGTTCAGCCGGCGTCAGCAACAGCTCATCGACGGCGACGGGCGATTCGATCAGGCCGCCGTCAGTGCCGATGACGGTCATGCTGGCATTCTCGAACCTGAGCCGCAGGAAACGGGCATTCGTCGCGTTGAAGAGGCGCAACCGGCGCTTTTCGCCCAGCGCAAAAGTCATAGCCGGATTCTTCTGCCCATTGACGAGGACGTGATCGCCAACCCGGCCGTTCATCAGATCGATCATCGTGCTTTCCGGCATCGTGCCGTCGGCGCCAATCCTCAGATCGGTCAGCATGAGGATCGTGTCGCCGTATTCCGGCGGGATTGGATCACTTTTCGGTTTGACGATAAAAATCCCGGCGAGACCACGATAAACCTGCTCGGCGGTCAACCCATGCGGATGGGGATGAAACCAGTAGGATGCGGCGCTGCCCTGCGGAAGATCAAACGCATAGATGCGCTCGCTCCCTGCGGCGACGGGATCACTCGGATTGCCGTCCTGGTCGGCCGGCACCGGCATGCCATGCCAATGGATGGTGGTCGGCTCAAATGGAATTCCGTTCCTGAAACTGACCTCGACTTTGTCTCCCTCATATGCCTCGATCACCGGATTGGCGCCGTTATAAAGGAGCACAGGCGTATCGAGTCCCTCGGCGAACCGGACAAAACCCGGTTCGGCCGCGAGTTCTGCTCTGAACATGCCAGGCGCGGCCGACTGGTTGGACAGACGCGGCAACGCCTTGAGTGGCTGTCCTTCCGGCAAAACGGGGTTGGCACCCGTCATGGGCATGGTGTGATTACCGTGACCGCCCATGCCGCCCATGTCATGCTTCATCTGGGCAGCCGCAGGTCCGGCAACGACGAGACCTGCAAGGCCCGTCAGAAAAGTCCGCCGATGCATTGATCGTCTTCCTCTCGGTCGTTTGACAGTCAGCGGCAACGCCGTTCAGCTCTGTCCTGAAACGGCTCACAAGAGCCGCTCTTGATTGCGGCATGCTCCGCTCGGCGCCCCATGCCCGGCATCTGTCATGTCGCGCCGTCGCATCGGATTTCTCCTGCTCAGTTCGCGGTTGCCGGATAGCCGGCATCTTCGAGAACCTTTTGAACAACCACCGTGCTCGCGGCCGTTTCGACCCGGACGGTTCGGGCCTCAGGATTGGTCTCGATCACCGCATTCGGGTCGACGGATTGGATCGCCTTGGTAACGGATTTGGCGCAACCGCCGCAGGTCATGTTTTCGATTATCAGTTCCATTGGAATTCTCCTTGCTTGGGTTTACGCCGCAGAAGATGGGGCTTCCAACCATGGGAAGGTCAAGGCATCCGAAATGAAAATCTGCTATCGGTCCTCACACGGTTGAAAGCCTTGTCTTCTGCGCCACCCGGATTTTTGGAGCGATGACAGGAAGCGGCGACCATCCGCGCCGGATGTCTCTCCCGGGCAGCGCCTGAGCATGATGGTCAGGCCGACGGGTCCCGATGGCCGCGCGAAGCAGTTTCACACCAGCTCTGGCCTTGGGGTGATCTCGAACCCCTCCTTTAGGACATCATCGAAAACCTGCACCGCTCTCTCGATCCACCATTGTCCTGAATTCAGGACAGTGATGCCCGATTTCGCCACCTACTGCCAAGGTCGATACCCGCGTACCTTTTCCTCAGCAGATTGCCAAACGGCAAATCCGCAAGACGCCTCGCCTTCGACCCATCCCATCTTTTGGGCTGGAGAGATCTCCGGTTCCGCTTCCAACCATGACTTCAAACAAGGAGACTTTGAAATGAGCACCCTAGCCAACTTCGACGGGCAGCGCCCGGTTATCGATGCCAATGACGCCGTCATGCTGCTGATCGACCACCAGAGCGGTCTTTTCCAGACCGTTGCCGACATGCCGATGCCGGTTCTGCGCAATCATGCGGCGGCACTTGCCAGGATGGCGACCTTGTCCAAGATGCCGGTGATCACCACGGCCTCCGTGCCGCAGGGACCCAACGGCCCGCTGATCCCGGAAATCCATGAAAATGCCCCGCATGCGCTTTACGTGGCCCGCAAGGGAGAGATCAATGCATGGGACAATCCGGACTTCGTCGCTGCCGTCAAGGCAACCGGCCGCAAGACCCTGATCATCGCTGGCACGATCACCAGCGTTTGCATGGCCTTCCCCGCGATCAGCGCCGCCTATGACGGGTACAAGGTGTTCGCCGTGGTAGATGCCTCCGGCACCTATTCGAAGATGGCGCAGGAGATCACGCTCGCCCGCGTCGTGCAGGCCGGTGTGGTGCCAATGGATACGGCGGCCGTCGCCTCCGAGCTGCAAAAGACCTGGCACCGCGACGATGCGCAGGAATGGGCTGGTATCTACACCAAGATCTTCCCGGCCTACCAGCTGCTGATCGAGAGCTATCTCAAGGCTCAAGACGTTGAAAAGAATCACGAACTGCTCGACTCGCAGCGCAGCTGATCGTCAAGGACAATGGCGGCGGGAACCCCGCCGCCCTTCGCCGCTGCCCTCGCCGCCAACCGGCGTTCGCCATTCAGGATATCCGAACATCATGAAACATTTGATTGAGAATACCATCCGCGCTTCGATCGGCTCGCTCCTGCTTGCCAGTCCCGCCTTTGCAAACGGACCGAATCTCATTCTCCACAACGCCGCCATCGTCACGATGGATCCTAACAAGCCGCAGGCAAGTGCCCTTGCGATTACGGGCGAACGCATCACCGCCATCGGTGACGAGGCAACTGTCAAGGCGCTGGGCACCGAACATACGCGCGTCATAGATCTTGAGGGAAAAACAATCATTCCCGGTCTCGTCGATACAGATATTCACGCCATCAGAGGTGGCCAGACCTACACATTCGAAACCTACTGGTATGACGAAACGAGCCTGACGGCGGCGCTGGAGACGCTTGGCGCAGCGGCGTCCGCACGTGCTCAAAATGAATGGGTCGCAGTCGTCGGCTCATGGCATCCCGAACAGTTCGAAGAAAAAAGAGCCCCGACCGTTGATGAGTTGACGCAAGCCGTCCCGGACCGTCCGGCCTATATCCAGTATCTCTATGATTACGCCCTTGTGAATGCCAAGGGTGTGGAAGCGTTGAAGCTTAACGATCAAGTCCCTGCCGTACCGCCGGGGATTACCGTCGAGCGTGGTCCCGCTGGCAAGGCGACAGGAAAGCTGCTCGGCCATATCGGATCCTACAACGCCCTCTTCGCTCACATTGCACCACAGGACGAGATGCGCAGGAAAGAGAGCCTGCAAGCATTCTTCACTGCACTTAACAGCGCCGGCGTGACCGGTTTCATCGACCCGTCTGCAGGGCCAGCCTCCAGTTACGACGCGCTCTTTGCCCTGGAGCGGGCGAACAAGCTCACCATCCGTGCCGGATATCGCATCCCGGCGATGTGGGCGGGTGCGGAAGCCCAATGGTTTCGCGATGTCGTGGCGTTTCGCCAGCCGCACTATGAGACCGGCCTGATCAGCTTTGTCGGCATCGGCGAATCCATCGTCGCCGCCATGAACGACGGTGTCCAGATGGGCCCTGGCTTTGCGCCCTCTGACAAAGCCAAGGAAGAGCTTCTGGCCGTCGCGCGGTTTGCTGCCGGACGGCATATTCCGCTGGAAATACATGCCTATACCGATGATGCGGCAAGCTCCATTCTCGAGGTTTTCGAGGAGGTCAACAAAACCCACCCGTTGCAGGACCTGCGTTGGTCGATTGCCCATTTAAACACAGGCTCCGAGCAAACATTGGAACGCATGAAGAGGCTCGGGCTTTCCTTCACCGTTCAGATGGGGCCCTACTTCGAAGGCCCGGCGATCCTTGAAGCCAACGGCGAAGATGTCGCCGCCAAATCACCGCCGACACGCGCTGCCCTTGACCGCAACATTCTCGTTGCCGGCGGTACGGACTCGACGCGGATCGGAGTTTTCGGAGTATGGCAGGCCATCGAGTATCACGTGACGGGACGGTCGCTCGGCGGGGCTATCCAGAAGCCGGCAAGCCAGCTTCTCTCCCGGGAAGAGGCCTTGCAGCTCTATACGAAGAATGCTGCATGGATCGGCTTTGCCGAACAGGATAGAGGCATGCTTGCAAAGGCCAAGCTTGCCGACCTCGTGGTGCTTGACAAGCCGTTCTTCAGCATCCCCGCCGATGAAATCGACTCTATCCGCTCGCTGTTGACCGTCGTCGGCGGCAAGGTCGTTTACGACCGGGTCTCTGGTTCGCCAGCGCTTGCGCAATAGGGTTCGGCGGTAATCGGTGATTGCGCCACTACGCGGCATGGCCGGCTCACTTGGCTGCATCCTCGATCGAACCGGCCCATCTACGACCGCCCGGGCCGGTGACGCATTCCGCATTCGCAGGACACTTTCAGGTGTTCAAACGTCCAGTGCGGGAAACAGACAGGAGCAAGCCTTCGCCACCAGAAAGTTACAGCTCGCCCACCTAAAAGCCGCCGGAGGACCAGCTTTAATTGTCGCCGATACTATAGGGAAGGACCGTGCGCACGTCGTGATCGACATGGAGTTTTCTCATGAGAGGTGGGACAGCGCGCTGAAAACACTGCGTCCTCTCGCAGATACGGCATGAAATCCCGATGGGATCAAAGCTCGAGCGATTTGAAAGATCAAGGTCGTCCGCATAAACGAAAGCAGAGGCGTAGGAGATTTCGCATCCAAACGCGATGGCGTATTGCGGCAATGAGCTATTGAAACCGCCCCCGCCCTTGGTGATCTGCGTCGCAAGACACAGATAGCGGACGCCGTCCGGCGTTTCCGCCAGTTGCCTGATGATACGGCCATGCGCCTCGAACGCTTGGTGGACATTCCACAACGGGCAGGCCGCCCCAAATCTGGCAAACTGGAGTTTTGTCGCGCTATGCCGCTTGGTAATGTTTCCCGCCCTGTCGACCCGCGCGAAGAAGACCGGGACGCCCTTCTCGCCCGGACGCTGTAATGTGCTGAGCCGGTGACAGACTTGCTCCAGACTCGCACCGAAACGCGACGCCAGAAGTTCGAGATCGTGGCGCAATTGGTTCGCAGCGGACTGGAACGCTCTGTAAGGCAACAGCAAGGCACCGGCAAAATAGTTGTGAAGGCCGATGCGACAGATGTCCGCCGCTTCCTTGGTCCGGAAGTTGCCGGTCTTAGCGACCTTGTCGACGGTTTCCGCGGCCTGCAGCTGCGCAATTTGCAGGGCCAGCTGGAAGTCGCGGCTAGTCGCCGGAATATATGCGTTGAGAGATAGAATCCGTGTCTTCGCATCAAAATAGCGCAGGATGTCCCGCCCAGGCTCGGCCCGGACGACTTTTACATTGTGCACCCTTTGAAGATAGTTGGTCAGGACCGCATGGCGGTCATCGTGCTCGAGCCCAAGCTCGCCTGCCAGCTCTTCCGCCTGCACATCCAGGTCATGAATGTAGTTGTCGACGAAATGAAAGAAGTCCCGGACCTCTTCGTATGGCGTCGCTTCCGCAGCGAGCGTCGATCGGCCCATGCTGTCATTGAGGCTCGCCAACTGCTCGCTGTTTCGCCGATACGCCTGGTGGGCCCGGACCAGGGCATGCGCCAGAGACGGGGCGTTCTGGGTGATGAGTTTAAGCTCCTGCAGATTTGGCGTATAGGATTCGAACAGGGGATCGGTCAGCGCTTCCGAAAGGGCCGACAACAACCGGTCCCCTTCGCCTGCCGAAAGTTCGCTCAAATCTATCTGAAACTTATCGACCAGGGCGACAAGCACAGCGGCCGAAACCGGCCTCTGATTGTTTTCGATCTGATTGAGATAGCTTGTTGAAATACCAATCCGGTCTGCAAATTGGCTCTGAGTGGCCTTGAGGCCTTCACGCAGGGACCGGATTTTCCGGCCGATAAAGAGCTTGCGCATCGCCATGTTTGCACTTTCGCAAATTTTAGTTTGCAAAATTCTATATTAAGCAATGCCGCCCGATCAACCATTTTCTCGAAAGGGCCAAACACGTATGAATGTTCATGTCGAAGCACGTGGATGGAGTGATAATGCGTTCAATACTTGACCAGCTTGGCGTTCGCCGCGCCGAGGCGCATCTTGGCGGCGGACAGAAGCGCATCGATGCGCAGCATGCCAAGGGCAAGCTGACGGCGCGCGAGCGCATCGAGGTGCTGCTCGACGAAGGCTCGTTTGAAGAATACGACATGTATGTCACCCACCGCGCCGTCGATTTCGGCATGGCCGAGCAGAAGGTGGCGGGCGATGGCGTCGTTACCGGCTGGGGCACGATCAACGGCCGCCAAACTTACGTCTTTTCCCAGGATTTCACCGTCCTTGGTGGCTCGCTGTCCGAGACCCACGCCCAGAAGATCTGCAAGATCATGGACATGGCGGTGCGCAACGGCGCGCCGGTGATTGGGCTGAACGATTCCGGCGGCGCCCGCATCCAGGAAGGCGTCGCCTCGCTTGCCGGTTATGCCGAAGTGTTCCGCCGCAATGCCGAAGCGTCCGGCGTCATCCCGCAGATTTCCGTCATCATGGGTCCCTGCGCCGGTGGTGCCGTTTATTCGCCGGCCATGACCGACTTCATCTTCATGGTGCGCGACTCATCCTACATGTTCGTCACCGGCCCGGATGTGGTGAAAACCGTCACCAACGAGATCGTCACCGCTGAAGAACTCGGCGGCGCCGGCACGCACACGAAAAAGTCCTCGGTCGCCGATGCGGCCTATGAAAACGATATCGAGACGCTGGAACAGGTCCGGCTGCTGTTTGATTTCCTGCCGCTGAACAACCGCGAAAAGCCGCCGGTCCGCCCCTTCCATGACGATCCGGCCCGCCTCGAAAACCGGCTGGATACGCTGATCCCGGACAGTTCGGCCAAGCCCTACGACATGAAGGAGCTCATTCACGCGATCGCCGACGAAGGCGATTTCTTCGAGCTTCAGGAGGCCTTTGCCAGGAACATCATCACCGGCTTCATCCGGCTGGAAGGCCAAACCGTCGGCGTCGTTGCCAACCAGCCGATGGTGCTGGCCGGGTGCCTGGATATCGACAGTTCGCGTAAAGCCGCCCGCTTCGTCCGCTTCTGCGATGCCTTCTCGATCCCGATCCTGACGCTGGTCGACGTGCCCGGTTTCCTGCCCGGCGTGGCGCAGGAATATGGCGGCGTCATCAAGCATGGCGCGAAGCTGCTGTTCGCCTATAGCCAGGCAACGGTGCCGATGGTGACCTTGATCACCCGCAAAGCCTATGGCGGCGCCTATGACGTCATGGCCTCGAAACATATCGGCGCCGACATCAACTATGCCTGGCCGACCGCCGAGATCGCCGTGATGGGCGCCAAGGGCGCGACCGAAATCCTCTACCGCTCCGAGCTTGGCGACGCCGACAAGATCGCCGCCCGGACGAAAGAATACGAGGAACGCTTCGCCAACCCCTTCGTCGCCGCCGAACGCGGCTTCATCGACGAAGTGATCATGCCCCACTCGTCGCGCCGCCGCATTGCCCGCGCCTTTGCTTCACTCAGGGGCAAACGCAAGGAACAACTATGGCGAAAACACGATACGATACCCCTATAGTGTTGGCGCAATCCATCCTCCAACCAAACCGGGGATGACGGAAACAAGAGCAAGATTGAATAGATCGAGAAGAAAATGATTTCGAAAATTCTCATTGCCAATCGCGGCGAGATTGCCTGCCGGGTGATCAAGACGGCGCGTAGGATGGGCATCAAGACAGTTGCGGTCTATTCGGACGCGGATGCCGGTGCGCTGCATGTCTCGATGGCCGACGAGGCCGTGCATATCGGGCCGTCGCCGTCGAACCAGTCCTATATCGTCATCGACAAGATCCTCGAGGCGATCAGGAAGACAGGCTCCGACGCGGTCCACCCCGGCTACGGTTTCCTCTCGGAGAACGCCGCCTTTGCACAGGCGCTGGAAAAGGCCGGCGTCGCCTTCGTCGGTCCGCCGGTTGGCGCCATCGAGGCGATGGGCGACAAGATCACGTCGAAGAAGTTGGCGGCTGAGGCCGGCGTTTCCACCGTACCCGGCCATATGGGCCTGATCGCCGATGCCGAAGAGGCGGTTAAGATTTCCGCCGCGATCGGTTATCCGGTGATGATCAAGGCATCGGCCGGCGGCGGCGGCAAGGGCATGCGGATCGCCTGGAACGATGCAGAAGCCCGCGAAGGATTCCAGTCCTCGAAGAACGAGGCGAAGGCATCGTTCGGCGACGACCGCATCTTCATCGAAAAGTTCGTCACCCAGCCGCGTCATATCGAAATCCAGGTGCTCGGCGACAAGCATGGCACCGTGCTTTACCTCGGCGAGCGCGAATGCTCGATCCAACGGCGAAACCAGAAGGTTATCGAGGAAGCCCCGTCACCGTTCCTCGACGCGGCCACGCGCCGCGCCATGGGCGAGCAAGCCGTGGCATTGTCCAAGGCGGTCGGCTATCATTCGGCCGGAACCGTCGAGTTCATCGTCGATGGCGACCGCAACTTCTACTTCCTCGAAATGAACACCCGCCTGCAGGTCGAGCATCCCGTCACCGAACTGATCACCGGCATCGATCTGGTCGAGCAGATGATCCGTGTCGCCTCCGGCGAAAAGCTGTCCTTGGGCCAGGATGATATCAGGCTCAACGGCTGGGCGATCGAAAGCCGGCTTTACGCGGAAGACCCTTACCGCAACTTCCTGCCGTCGATCGGCCGCCTCTCCCGCTACCGGCCGCCGGCTGAAGGCATGGCGGCCGATGGCACCGTTGTGCGTAACGATACCGGCGTCTTCGAAGGCGGCGAGATCTCGATGTATTACGACCCGATGGTCGCCAAGCTCTGCACCTGGGCTCCTGATCGCCTGACCGCCATTGACGCGATGAGCGCCGCACTCGACAATTTCGAGGTCGAGGGCATCGGCCATAACCTGCCGTTCCTCTCGGCCGTCATGCAGCACGAACGGTTCCGCTCCGGCAAGATTACCACCGCCTTCATTGCCGAGGAATTTCCGGACGGCTTCCATGGTGTCGAGCCGGATGTGGCGTCCGCGCAGAAACTGGCCGCCGTCGCGACGCTGGTGCATCAGGCCGTGCAGGATCGCGCCGTGCAGATTTCCGGCACCATCGGCAATCACCGCCGGGTGATCGGCAAGGACTGGGCCGTCACGTTTGCCGGGCAGGAGCATACTGTGACGCTCGATGCGTCCGCCGATGGCGCTTACGCCCGGCTGGCCGATGGCAGCTCCCTCACCGCTGCCGGTGACTGGACGCCCGGCCGCAGCCACGCCAATTTCAATATCGATGGCACCGTGATGGGCGTGAAGATTGATCTTGTTGGCACCGGCATTCGTCTGCGCTGGCGCGGCATCGATATCACCGCTCATGTGCGCAGCCCGCGTGTTGCCGGGCTGGCGCGGCTGATGCCGAAGAAGCTGCCGCCGGATACATCGAAAATGCTGCTCTGCCCGATGCCCGGCGTTATCACTGCCGTCACGGTTGTTGCGGGCGAGACCGTGGAAGCCGGCCAGGCGCTGGCAACGGTCGAAGCCATGAAGATGGAGAATATCCTGCGCGCCGAGCGGCGGGGTATCGTCAAGCGTGTGGCCGTTTCGGCAGGCGCCAGTCTCGCCGTTGACGAGCTGATCATGGAGTTCGAATAATGGCCGCGCCGGCAATATGCGTTGCTGGGTCGAAGGCGGCGGCATGCTCCCTCTTCTCCCCAAACGGGGAGAAGGTGGCCCGAAGGGCCGGATGAGGGGGAGCCACAAACTCCGAACCTACCCTGCCGCCCCTGAATTATGTTGGCGGCCGGGCATATAAATTCCCGTCACCGTGAACGAAAACAACGGCTTAGAGAAATCGAATGGTCTTTCATCCCCGCCAAGAGCCTCCGTGTCATCCTGTGTCCATCCCGCCATCGGATACGCTGCCAGGCGTGGCAGTCAGGCGGGACCGGCGCCTGATGCAAGGGGATGACGCAAATCCTGGCATCGGGGGTCTGCGGAAAATGGTCTCCCTCCGGCGACACGGGAGAAGCGGACAGGTTACGGATCGACCCTCCTGCTTCCGATGCCCGAAAGAGCGCGCCGGGCGTGCCTGCGCGGCACACAGGGTGGCAAACGGAATGGTTTCGCCGGATGCATCAAAAGTCCGTCTGATTTCTCTTCTATGTCTCGGATTTAACCCGAGGACGAGGACATCGGAGGCACCGGCGGCGGCCGGGTGGAGCGTTGCCGATAAATTGGTTCGGCCGGGCTCTATCGGGTCACACGAACACCATTCCAGCGAGCCACCTCAGAGAGACCCAAGTCGCAGGCATAAACCGCTGAACGGGGTGCTGAAAGGTGCCATCTCTTCTACTCTCTCGCGGCAGCTTCCAGCGCCCCGTCCGAGTGTCGTTGCAGCAGCCCCACGGCGCGGATCGCGCGCGTGGCTAACGGCAGTTGAGGCAAGCTTCTACCTCCCCCTTGAGGGGGGAGGCCGCCGCAAAGCGGCGGGTGGGGGTGATGGTCAGGGACGTTTGAAGCGTCACCCCACCCCGGCACTGCGTGCCGCCCCTCCCCCTCAAGGGGAGGGTGTACGTTCGATCGATGCAAGGAGACTTTCCCATGTCCGATAACAAAACTCTCGCCGACTGGGCAGCCCTTGCCGAACGCGAGCTCAAAGCCTCGCCCGACAGCCTTACCTGGCAGACGCCCGAAGGCATCGCGGTCAAGCCGCTCTATACCGAGGCTGATCTGGAAGCCGCCGGTCATCTCGGTTCGCTGCCCGGCCTTGCGCCGTTCACCCGCGGCCCGCGCGCCACCATGTATGCGGGGCGCCCCTGGACGATCCGGCAATATGCCGGCTTCTCCACCGCCGAAGCCTCGAACGCGTTCTACCGCAAGGCGCTGGCGAGCGGCCAACAAGGTGTCTCCGTCGCCTTCGATCTCGCCACCCATCGTGGTTACGATTCCGACCATCCACGTGTCGTCGGCGATGTCGGCAAGGCCGGCGTGGCGATCGATTCCGTCGAGGACATGAAGATCCTGTTCGACGGTATTCCGCTGGAAAAGATCTCGGTGTCGATGACCATGAATGGCGCCGTCATCCCGATCCTGGCCTCGTTCATCGTTGCCGGCGAAGAACAGGGCGTACCGCGCGCGCAGCTGTCCGGCACGATCCAGAACGACATCCTCAAGGAGTTCATGGTCCGTAACACCTATATCTATCCGCCGGAACCCTCGATGCGGATCGTTGCCGATATCATCGACTACACGGCCCGCGAAATGCCGAAGTTCAACTCCATCTCGATCTCCGGCTATCACATGCAGGAGGCAGGGGCGACGCTGGTGCAGGAGTTGGCCTTCACGCTCGCCGACGGCCGCGAATATGTCCGCGCCGCCATCGCCAAGGGATTGAGCGTCGACGAATTCGCCGGCCGCCTGTCTTTCTTCTTTGCCATCGGCATGAATTTCTTCATGGAAGCCGCGAAGCTCCGCGCCGCCCGCCTGCTCTGGACCCGCATCATGGAAGGCTTCCATCCGAAGAAGCAGTCCTCGCTGATGCTGCGAACCCATTGCCAGACATCCGGCGTGTCGTTGCAGGAGCAGGATCCCTACAACAACATCATCCGCACCGCCTTTGAGGCGATGTCGGCGGTGCTCGGCGGCACCCAGTCGCTGCACACCAATTCGTTCGACGAGGCGATCGCGCTGCCGACGGAATTCTCCTCGCGCATTGCCCGCAACACCCAGTTGATCCTCCAGCACGAGACCGGCGTCACCAAGGTCGTCGATCCCCTGGCCGGCTCCTATTATGTCGAGAGCCTGACCGCCGAGTTGGCCGATAAGGCCTGGGCATTGATGGAAGAGGTGGAAGCACTCGGCGGCATGACAAAAGCCGTCGCCGATGGCCTGCCCAAGCGGCTGATCGAGGAAGCCGCCACCCGGCGCCAGGCCGCCGTCGACAAGGGCGAAGAGGTGATCGTCGGGGTCAACAAATACCGGCTGGAGGCCGAGGACGACCTCGACATTCTCGACATCGACAATGCCGCCGTTCGCACCGCCCAGATCGGCCGCATCGAGGAAACGCGCAGACGGCGCGATACGGCTGAAGTAAATGCGGCGCTTGCGGCGCTGACGGCCGTTGCTCGCACCAGCGAAGGTAATATTCTCGAAGCCGCCGTCACGGCCGCCCGCGCCCGCGCCACCGTCGGCGAAATCTCCGATGCGATGCGTGCCGTGTTCGGCGATCACAGCGCCGTGCCGAACGTGGTCAGCGATATCTACGGCAATGCCTACAAGGACGAGCCGGAACTGGCGACGCTGTCTGCCCGGCTTTCCGGCTTCTCCAAATCGACCGGCCGCAAGCCGAAAATCATGGTGGCCAAGCTCGGCCAGGACGGCCATGACCGTGGCGCCAAGATCATCGCCTCGGCGTTTGGCGATATCGGTTTCGAGGTGCTCGCTGGTCCCTTGTTCCAGACGCCGGAGGAAGCGGCCGATATGGCAGTCGCGGCAAGGGTGCATGTCGTCGGCATGTCGTCGCTCGCCGCCGGCCACAAGACACTGGCGCCGCAACTGATCGAAGCGCTGAAGGCCAAGGGTGCGGCGGATATCGTCGTCGTCGTCGGCGGCGTCGTGCCCCGCCAGGATTACCAGTTCCTGCTCGACCACGGCGTCGCCGCCGTTTTTGGCCCGGGAACAAACGTCATGGAAGCCGGCCGCGCTGTCATCGACTTGCTCGAAGGCAAATTGCGCAACGCCTGAGGCGACCCGCAGAAAAAGCCAATACGAACCGCTTCCTTTCATCGTGACGATCGGAGAACGAACACGTGCCGCCATCGACAAGACCGAACGGGGAACTGACCCTGCGCACATTAGCCATGCCGGGTGATGCCAATGCGGCTGGCGACATTTTCGGCGGATGGGTTATGGCTCAGACGGACTTGTCCTGTGGCATAAGGGCGGCCGAGCGTGTCTGGGGCCGTGTGGTAACGGCGGCGGCCAAGCAAATGGCTTTCTCGAATCTCACCAATATCGGCATCAAATTTGCCAATCCGCAAACTCACGATGACTTTACAAATGAAAGAAGAGCTGACAAGCGCGTTGTTCTCTGGATTGCGGATGTGATCAGGCGCATGGTTTTCCAGCTTCACATCACCGTTTAAGCGTATGGAGGAATAGAGCCTCACGCGCCTTCTTATCCATGGAGGTTAGGACGTATAGCGCCGGCTGTCGAAGTCTTCGACCACTTTGGCGCTCCAGCGCAGCGCTGCCGGCTTACGAACGTCGGTGTCCTTTGATGGCGGCCAATTTCCGCAACGCTCCTATTACGGGAAGTGAGAAAGCACGTTTGGCCATCGTTGACCTGTTTGTGTGTAGACGGCTGGTTGCCGCGAACCTTAAGCACGCCAAGACGGCGAAGAGATAGACGCGACTGAGGCAGAACGGAACTCCTGTTCAGTACTAAATGTCTGCACAATTCTCCGCCCGATTAAGAATGGCCGATTTTCTCGAACAGGAAAAAACGGCTCACCGGAAGGTTCTAGATATGGACGTTCTCGATGTTACGAGCAGCCCTTTGCGCTCCAGGGCCGGGGGATTGGCATCGCGCAAAGCGAGGTCCACCGCCTCCAAGTTCCGGCCGGCATGCCCAGTTCTGGTAGCGACACTTCCAGAACCGCCGCCCGAAGCAGATCCGTGAAAGTAATTGATGCATCCCGAACGCCCAAAATGCGTGAGAGATCGTCAGACAAATCTTTGTCCGTTTGGGTCAAATCGTGGACTTTATCCAACGGCGATCGGCAGCACCGTTCTCCGAATGGGGAGTGTGACATTCGATGTGTTCCATCGATTAGCAACAATGAAGTGAACCCGGCGAGTTCTGCCTCACTTGACAATCCGCCGAAATAAGCCAACCTGTCGCGATGAAACCGACGCACGCCCATATGTTGCTCATCCTTTCCCATCGGGGTTGCCCGATCGCAGGACTGTAGCCCCCGGCCCGGCCTGAACGCCCCGAGCGCGGGGGCGGCGTGACCATCAAAAACTCCACAAATCTATTGTTCCAGACCGGGTTCGAACGGCTGGGCGCAAATCATTCAGGCAATCCGCTGGTGCGCGATGCGTTAACCGTGCGGCTGCTCAGGGTGGTGTCAGGAACCTAAAAAATGACAACCAATGAATTCAATCCTCGTCAGAACAAACCGGTGATCGTCGTTAGCGACGTCGATGAGGCACGATTGAGTGGCCTTGCGGCCACCGTAGCCAACCGGATGCCGGATCTCTCGGACGACCTGCTCACCGAATTGGAGAGAGCAAGGGTCATCCCGCATCATTCGATGCCGGAAAAAGTTGTTCGCATGGGCTCAACCCTGGAATACGCCGCTGACGACAACCAAAGGCGACAGGTGACCTTGGTTTATCCGGGTGATGCCGACATTGCCCAGGGTAAAATCTCAATTCTCACTCCGATCGGGACTGCCTTGATCGGACTGTCGGAAGGACAATCAATTGATTGGGCGGCCCGTGATGGGCGACGCCATCGCCTGACCGTGATCACCGTCTCCAACGTGGTCGAGGCGACAACCTAGCAAGGCAGTCTCACCATGGCTGCACAGTCCCACATCCGGCACTGGCGGATGAGATCGATGACAGGTTCGAGCGACCACGACCGCGGCGCTTTCCGACCGAGTGGGTGCCTTATCGCAGGGGCCTGACCCCTGGCTCAAAAATGGGCCAGGGGAGACATTCACCATGTCTGATCAACGTTTGGCGCGGGTGCCATCTTGGCTCGATTCCGCGGGAGATTTCCCATGTCCAGAGAGTATTTTTCCCAATTGACCACAAAAGACGTTTTTATCTTGACGACAATTCTGGAGCGATACGACAATCAAGCAGATGCTTTCGCGACGCTTCTTCGCGAGAAACTCAACCACGCGACGGTCTATTTCCGCGACGATATTCCCGGCGATGTCGTGACATTGAACAGCCGCGTCACCTATCGGCTAAACGGGCAAATTAAAGGCCCCCATCTGGTGGTCCAATGCCAAGGCGAGGACTTGCCGGACTATGCCCTGTCGATCCATACCCTCTGCGGGCTCAGCCTTCTGGGCCTGGCAGAGGGGGAGAAGACCGCGATCGAAGACAATGGCAAACGGCAAACCATCTTTATTGAGGCGGTAGAGTTTCAACCTGAGGCAAACTTAAGGCTGCGCGAGCAGGACGCTGCTTTCTCCCGCACCCAGCGCCAGGCCGTTGATCCATCGCCGCAGGTGCTGAAGTTTCAACCGAAGCAAAAACCCGCAATTGCGCGGCGCCCAGACGACGACGACCCGGGTCCGTTTGCGGCCTGAATGCGGACGCCGCCCCTCCCCGTTGAGCGGGCGGCGAACCGTGAGGGCGAGCTTCACGCAGCCTGACAGATAGGCAATTGGCCTTCCCAAGATGAACGCCGGCCTCGGTTTTGTGCATTTGCACTGCCTCTGGGCACATTTCTCTGGAGTTGCTCAAAACATACGCTATCAACGCTAGGTCGCTCACTTTTTGGGCATCCTTGACGTTATTGGAGAAAATGATTGGTCCGCGTAGACGAAAAACTTGAGCCGATTCTCAACGAGGTTATCCGCCGCAACGCCGGTGAACTCGAATTTCATCAGGCAGTCCGCGAAGTGCTGGAAAGCCTGGGCCGCGTGGTGGCCAAACATCCCAAATACATGGACAATGCGCTGATCGAGCGGATTTGCGAGCCCGAGCGCCAAATCATCTTTCGCGTCCCATGGGTTGATGACAAAGGTCAGGTGCAGATCAATCGCGGTTTTCGCGTCCAGTTCAACTCCGCGTTAGGTCCCTACAAGGGCGGCATACGGTTCCACCCGTCGGTCAATGTCGGAATCATCAAGTTTCTCGGTTTCGAACAGACCTTCAAGAATGCGCTCACCGGCATGCCGATCGGTGGCGGCAAAGGTGGTTCCGATTTCAATCCCCGTGGCCGTTCAGACGGCGAGATCATGCGGTTTTGCCAGTCGTTCATGACCGAACTTTATCGCCATATCGGTGAATATACGGACGTTCCAGCTGGTGATATCGGCGTCGGTGGACGTGAAATCGGCTACATGTTCGGCCAGTACAAGCGCCTGACCAACCGGTACGAAGCCGGCGTGCTCACCGGCAAGGCTCTGTTTTATGGCGGCTCGCGCGCTCGCAAGGAAGCGACGGGTTACGGCGCCACGTATTTCGTCGAAAGAATGCTGGCAACAAAGGGCCACGCTTTCGAAGGCAAGCGGGCGGTCGTTTCCGGGTCCGGCAACGTGGCTATCTACACCATGGAAAAAATCATGGAATTCGGCGGCAAGATCATGGCCTGCTCGGATTCGGGCGGATACATCGTTGACGAGAATGGTCTGGACCTTGAACTGATCAAGGAGATAAAGGAGACCCGCCGGGCGCGTATATCCGAGTATGCGCGATTGAAGGGCACCGGTACTCATTATATCGAGAATGGCTCCATCTGGGATGTGCCTTGCGACATCGCCATGCCCTCTGCAACGCAGAACGAGCTGACCGGCAAGGACGCAAAGACACTGGTGAAGAATGGCGTTATCGCCGTCGGCGAAGGCGCCAATATGCCATCGACACCGGACGCCGTGCGCATCTTCCAGGAGGCCGGGGTGTTGTTTGCGCCGGGCAAGGCCGCAAATGCCGGTGGCGTTGCGACTTCCGCACTGGAAATGCAGCAGAATGCCTCGCGCGACAGCTGGACATTCGAGCAGACCGAGAAACGCCTGGCGACCATCATGCGTGACATCCATGACCGATGCGCGGAAACCGCCACGGAATATGGTGCCGCAGGCGATTATGTGCTCGGCGCCAACATCGCTGGATTTGTCCGAGTTGCCGAAGCGATGGACGCACTCGGCGTGATTTGACGAACGTTTTTGGGTGACTTTCCGTTCGCGAGAACCATCGTCACCCAAAAACATCGACCGAACATCAGGGATGTTAAACGCCAAAATTCCTGGCGCGGGCTCCCATGAAACGAAACTTGACTTCCTGGCTTCGGCATCTACGATAAGGCCATGATGCCACTCAACCATCATCCGAGACGGGAGCCTCTACGTCTCAAAGCGGGAATTTAGCCCGGACGGGGTAGCCTCGTTCGGGTATCGCTTTTTCGTATCGCATGCTCCGGCATGTTGACCACATGAGTGCGGCTGATTGGAATGTCGTTCTGACATCACAGCCGATTGAAGGCAAAGAAGCCCGAAATTGCAGGTTCACATGGGATGCTCTCACGAAGGTGCTAGCTGGCACGCTGGCGTGCTCAGCCAATCGCAAATTTCCGAAGCTTTGGAGGAAGACGTTGAGACGCTGAGCGAGCTCCTGGCATATCCGGCTTTCAACCAGTTCGCCCGCCAGGAACACGAAGGCAGCACCCGTTGCCTTACCCTTTCCGCCGCAATGAGAGCAAATCTTGCGATCGCTCATGCGCTTTGGAGACAGGCGAAACTATCGAGCGACGTCGCTGCCCAGGTCGTGTCCAGCTGCCCGCAAATTGGCGCCTCTGTCGCAGCGATCACCGATTTCGAGCACAATCAAAGTCCTGGGCTTGCTTCGCATTATCATGAGAGACCTGATCCCTTCCGGCTTTTCGATCCCGTTGCCGACGAGATGTTGCCCTTGCAGGTGACGGATGAGTATCTGGACCTTGTCGATGACCGGTTTCTTTTGTGGCGCAGGCCTGAAGTCGAGCCGGTGGTGACTGCGGCAAATCTCCACGCGCGTTCACGACGAGTTGCCAGCGACCCGCATGACTGTGTTGCCCGTCAAGAACTCCTGCAGCAATTGGCGGGACTAAATCGATCTGTATGTCACGATCGCGTCTGGCTTGGACGGGTTGCCGACGGGACTTTTCTGCCACAAGCGCACGACAACGGTAAAGATGATCGCTTACCGAGCTCTGTTTTCGAAAGGCCCTCTTCCGCGGCCTCGACACTGGAGATGAATTACAGGACCAAGATATCTGTCAATATCTCCCTGGCTGCACGCATCATGAAACGGCGAGCGCTTGGACTCAGGGTGCGCAGTGCGAATGCGCCGCGGCCCTGGTGATTTTCCTCAATATGCTTCGAAACCAGGGCATCACAACTCGGCCCCGTGTTTTCGTTCCCCTGCCCTTTTGACCTCAAAGCCGGAATGCCCATGATTAAAACACCATACTATCTGATCGACGCCTCAAAGCTCATCCGCAATCTGGAGAAGATTGCCTATGTAAGAGAACAATCCGGCGCCAAGGCACTGTTGGCGCTAAAGTGCTTTGCGACGTGGTCGGCCTTCGACGTTATGTCCGGCTACATGGATGGAACGACCTCGTCGTCCCTGTTCGAGACCCGCCTCGGTCACGAGCAGTTCGGTGGAGAGACACATGCCTACAGTGTCGCCTATGACGACAACGAGATAGACGACGTCATCGCGCATGCCGACAAGATCATCTTCAACTCGATCTCCCAGCTTGACCGTTATGCCGCAAAGGCGACCGGCATACCCCGCGGCCTGCGTCTCAATCCGCAGGTCAGTTCGTCCAGCTTCGATCTTGCAGACCCAGCCCGGCCGTTCAGCCGGCTGGGCGAATGGGATACCGGCAAGGTCGAGACGGTCATGGACAAGATCAGCGGGTTCATGATCCACAACAACTGCGAAAACAAGGATTTTGCGCTGTTCGACAGTTTGCTGGCGCAGATCGAAGAGAAGTTCGGCTCGCTGCTCGGCCGCGTCGATTGGGTCAGCCTTGGCGGCGGCATCCATTTTACCGGAGACGATTACCCGATCGATGCCTTCTGCGCCCGCCTGAAGGCATTTTCGGACCGCCACGGCGTGCAGGTCTATCTGGAGCCCGGCGAAGCCTCGATCACCGGCAGCACGACGCTCGAGGTGACCGTGCTCGATACGCTTTACAACGGCAAGCATCTCGCAATCGTCGACAGCTCGATCGAGGCGCATATGCTCGATCTGCTGATCTATCGTGAAAGCGCCAAGGTCTCGCCGAATGAAGGCCCGCACAGCTACCTGATCTGCGGCAAGTCGTGCCTTGCCGGTGATATTTTCGGCGAATTCCGCTTTCCGGCCGAATTGAAGGTTGGTGATCGCATCTCCTTCCAGGATGCCGCCGGTTACACCATGGTCAAGAAAAACTGGTTCAACGGCGTCAAAATGCCGGCGATCGCCATCAAGGACCTCGACGGAAACGTCAGGACGGTCCGCGAATTCACTTACGCGGACTACAAGCAAAGCCTCTCCTGAGGCCATTCAACACACTACCAAGGAGATATCCCCGGAAATGAAAAAGAACGTTCTCATCATCGGCGCCGGAGGCGTGGCTCAGGTTGCGGCACACAAGTGCGCACAGAACAGCGATGTATTGGGAGACATTCACATTGCATCCCGCACGGTGGAGAAATGCCGCAAGATCGTCGAATCCATCCATGAGAAAAAGAGCCTGAAGACGGTTGTGAAACTCGAAGCGCATGCGCTCGACGCCATGGATGTGGAAGCAACGAAGGCTCTCATCATCAGCACCGGATCCAAGATCGTCATCAATGTCGGCTCAGCCTTCGTCAACATGTCGGTGCTGCGCGCCTGCATCGACACGGGCGCGGCCTATCTCGATACGGCGATCCACGAAGATCCCAGCAAGATCTGCGAGACGCCGCCGTGGTATGGAAATTATGAATGGAAGCGGGCGGCAGAATGCGAGGAGAAGGGCATTACCGCCATTCTCGGCATCGGCTTTGATCCCGGCGTCGTCAACGCCTATGCGAGGCTCGCAAAGGACGAGTATTTCGACACGATCACCGATATCGATATCATTGATATCAATGCCGGCAGCCATGGCCGATATTTCGCCACCAATTTCGACCCGGAGATCAACTTCCGCGAATTCACCGGAACGGTCTACTCCTGGCAGAAAGGGGCCTGGCAGACGAACAAGATGTTCGAGGTCGGTCAGGAATTCGAACTGCCTGTCGTGGGCAAGCAGAAGGCCTACTTGACCGGTCATGACGAAGTCCACTCGCTCTCAAAGAACATGGATGGCGCGGATGTACGGTTCTGGATGGGTTTCGGCGATCACTACATCAACGTGTTTACCGTGCTGAACAGCCTTGGGCTACTCTCGGAACAACCGGTGAAGACCGCGGAGGGACTTGAGGTCGTGCCGCTCAAGGTCGTCAAGGCGGTGCTGCCCGACCCGACGTCCCTCGCCCCGGATTATTCCGGCAAGACCTGCATCGGCGATCTCGTCAAGGGCATGAAGGATGGGACGGAGCGCGAGGTGCTCATCTACAACGTCGCGGACCACGGGCAAGCCTTCGAGGAAGTTGGCTCGCAGGGCATTTCCTACACGGCGGGCATCCCGCCAGTCGCTGCCGCAATGCTGGTCGCCACCGGAGAGTGGGATGTCAGAAGAATGGCAAACGTCGAGGAACTGCGCCCTCGGCCGCTGCTTGAACTCCTGCACGGCATGGGGCTCCCGACACGCATACGCGACGAGAGCGGTGATCACGCTTTAGCGCCGCTTTAAAGGCGGCAAAGGCGCTCGATTGCCTTAAAGAGAATGACGGGAAGATCACTGGTCTCCGACCGGTGATCTGCGTGATAACCGCAGGCGAGCTGGCCTGGCTGGTGGAGCGCTTCAAGATGTCGCAGCGGCTGGTACAGGACACGTTTGTATGAAGCAACTGGAAAGATAGAAGGGCATCCGTGCCTGCGGCTCGCTATCCGGCGCAGCCGCTTTTGGTCAGAAGGCCACCCGCTTCACTCACTTCCATTCATGCGACTTTGCTGTGTGGTATGGCCGTTGGGCTACGAATGCGCCCGGCTCATCGGCTATCGACGTAAATTCCAATGCATCGGCTTCGTCATTGAACCCGACAAAGACCATCAGCATCGAGCGGGCGACTGCCTGACCTTTTTTTCGATAGGAAAAATTGACGGCGCAGTGCGGATACTGCGCATCCACCGTTCGGCTCTCGGCGCCCTTCCCGGTTGCGACCAGATCGGTCAAAGCCGCAAATTGGCCAAGCGCGAAAAACCGGTCGATTGCTGAAAACGCAGCCGCCTGTGAAATCTGTTGGTTCTGGCCAGTCGCTGCAGAGCGACCATAATACAAGCTGTCCGTCTGGCCTTTTCGTCGCTTTGTTTCGTAGACGACGAGGCTACCGGCTGCAACCAGTTCCAGTCGCACATCGAAGGTTTGGAAGCGTTCGGACCTGCGATCCAATTCGGCAAAAAGCACCCTCAGGTCCCCGATGTAGTCAGCATATCGTGCAACGCTCATGGAAATTCCGTCCAGTATATGTGGTGGCAGTTGCGGCTCTTTAACATCGGACCATGGAAGAGGACACTGCCTTTCGCCGCAATCGCGCCCGGGCGCTTCCTGTCCCGCGCTGATCAACAGGAGCTGAGCACGACACTTGTCCGTGCGAATTGTTGACGAGGAGTGATATCCCGCGAGCGTCCCACATGGTGCGCGTCGCTGCGCTGGGGGCCTGCCCTCTTGGGCATGACCGCATCAGGTGGGGACGCCGCAACGGATGAAGCTATAGATTTGGCGCGATTGACAGGTATTCTACATGTCTCCAGCCTCAGGGGCTGCGTAGCAAAACGATGTGAAACTGCAGATATCCTCGCGCTAAAACTCGGAATGCCCGTATCCACAGATGTTTTGCCTCACGCACCACGGCTTCAAACCGGTGGTCGGCTCTGTCTCCAGCGTCGGGATCAAGACGGCCGTTTCACGCGGGCATCCCAAAGTATGGCCACCTCTTCGCAAATGACGTCGAAGGACGTGGCCCGTGCTTGCGCAAGCTCATCAACGCTGCGGCGGCGGTCGTGATGATGGTTGTTTCAGCCACCGCGTCGCGGGCCGCCCCGCTCCAGACCGCTTCCCAATACTCTCGGCTGGAAAATCCTGACGGCGTTTGTATAGGGGGCATGGCGCGCATCGGAATGATGGTATCGGCGGGTTCACCGTCTATCAGCCGGAAGAGCGTTGTGGAGCGGAAGGGGGTGAATTCGGCAAAGTCCCGGTTGCTGCCGATAATGGAAATGTTGGACATGTCGAGAAGCTTCGCCGTTTCCCTGTGAAGCTCACGATGCGATTGCTTGGCGACGCCGAGCAGGCTTAGGCTTGCCCCCAGCGGATTGAGCAGATGGACGACGGTGTTCAGCGGCAGCCGCATCTCAAGCAGAGGATAGAGGCCGACCAGTCTCTTGATCTGGCCGGACATGGCAGTCAGCGGCAGGTAAGCGATGCCTCCGCTTCGCACTGCGCTGTTCGATGAACCGCTGAACAATCTCGACATGAAGCACGCCGTCACGATGATGAAGCTGTTGCAAAGAGCGGCAGCCGAACTCGGCAAGACCATCGTCATCGTCTTGCACGACATCAACTTCGCCTCCTGTTACTCCGACTATATCGTCGCCATGCGCAATGGCAAGGTCGCCTTCCAGGGGGCCCCGGACAACATCGTCCGGCCGGACGTGTTGCAAGCGGTCTACGACACCGCCTTCGAGGTGCACGAACTCCAGGGAAACCGCATCGTCACCTACCTCGTCTGAGCGTTCGGACCCGGCAGCCTGTGTTGGCACATTCTGTGTGATGAAAAGGGGCAGCATGCACCAAACTCTGTTCGCCGAGGTCTTCACCGCAGATTGGCACGAATTGGCTGTTCTCTCTTGCGAAGGACCGCAAGTAGTGTGCCGTGAATCCGTCAATGAATTCGCCTAAATATTAGCCGCAAAATCTTATGCTGATATTTTAGGCTAGCGCACATTGCGCAATGTGCTGCACTGCGGCATAAATATCCGATGACCTATTTGGATCTCACCATTCTTGTGATCGACGAGAACACAATTCGCGCCTCGATCATTGAGGAAGGATTGCGCGAGGCCGGACATTCCAGGGTTACGGTCGTTCATGAGGTCAACGGTATCGCGCGCGTGATCGAGACATTGCAGCCGGATGTAATCTTCATCGATCTTGAAAACCCGAACCGCGACATGATGGAGCACCTGTTCCAGCTGACGCGCACCGTTGGCCGGCCGATTGCCATGTTCGTCGATCGATCGGATACAGCCTCCATCGAGGCGGCCGTCGATGCGGGCGTGTCGGCCTATATCGTCGACGGGCTGAAGAAGGAACGGGTCAAGCCCATTCTCGACATGGCCGTCAGCCGCTTCAACGCTTTCAGCCGGTTGCAGCGGGAGCTCGCGGACGCAAAGTCAGCACTCGAGGAGCGCAAGATCGTTGAGCGCGCCAAGGGCATCCTGATGAGGATGCGTAGCCTTTCCGAGGAACAGGCGTTTGCGCTGCTGCGCCAGACCGCGATGAATGAAAAGAAGAAGATCGCTGACATTGCCCAGAGCGTCGTCACGGCTGCCGGGTTGCTGATGTGATGCCCGCGCCAGCTGGACATCGTCCGGCGGAAGAAATTGGAGTGAACATGATCACCAGGCTCACAGACTTCGGCGGCGACAGCGGCCTTGCCGCGCCGGCGCGCCTGAGCCGCGAAGGCCCGCGCACTCTCCGCGCCGGCTTCATTCCGCTCGTTGACGCTTCCGTGCTGATTGCAGCGTCAGAATTCGGTTTTGCGCAGAAGGAAGGGATCGCTCTTGATCTCGTGAAGGACGTCTCCTGGGCCAATGTCCGCGACCGGCTCGCCTTCCGGCCGTTTGACATCGCCCACATGCTGTCCCCCATGCCGGTTGCCTCCATGCTGGGACTGGGCTCCAACCCTTCACCGACGATTACGGCGTTTTCGCTCGGGCGCGGCGGCAATGCCATTACCCTGTCGACGCAACTTTATGCCCGTATGCGGCAAGAAGCACCCTTGAGCGAAACGGCCAGCGCGCTCGAAAATGCGCAGGCGCTGGCAAAGGTCATTCTCGCGATGAAAGCGCGCAGCGAGCCGCTGCCGACATTGGGCGTCACCTATCCATTCTCCTCGCACAATTACGAATTCCGCTATTGGCTGGCAGCAGGCGGCATCGATCCAGATCACGACGTCAAACTCGTCGTTGTGCCACCACCGATGACATCCGATGCGCTGGCTGCCGGCGCCATCGACGGGTTCTGCGTTGGCGCGCCCTGGAACATGGTCGCCTCCGAGCGCGGCGTCGGACGCATCGTCGCCGCCAAGCAGGATATCTGGCCATCCGCACCGGAAAAAGTCATCGGCATGCGGCCGGAATGGGCTGAAAGCAATCCCGAGATGGTATCCCGATTGATCGTGGCACTCGATGCAGCGGCACGCTGGTGCGACCAGCCGGACAATCACGACGCCCTGTCTGAGGCCTTGGCCGATAGCCGTTATATCGCCGCCCCGGTTGACACCATCCGGCGCGTGCTGGCAGGTGAGTTCAACCTTGATGATCAGGGCAATCACCGCATTATCGACGGCTATTTCCAGTTCCATGCCAACTTTGCCAACTATCCGCGCCCGAGCCAGGCGCTGTGGATTTACAGCCAGATGATCCGCTGGGGTCAGGCAGGCCTTTCCTCCAAGGGAATGACAGCTGCAACTGCGGCCTATCGGCCGGATATCTACCGCTTGGCGCTTGGAACGAATGCCACACCGCCGATGGAGGAGGATATCCGCGTCGAGGGTACCTCCGATGGAGACCATTTCGTAGACGGGCAGGTTTTCGACCCGAACCAGATCGCCAACTATCTCGCCAAGTTTCCGGTCAAGAGCAACATGATTGGCGCGGGTTCAGACGAAGAAATCTAACCTTTCTCTTTCTGCACTGCACAAAATTTCCACTTAGCTTTTGGTCGCATTACAGCAAACGCTAATTTTTTTTGCACAGGCCTAAGATGTCGAAGATTTGGGCACTCCCATAGAAGTCACGAAAATCCTTTAAATTTCAATAGCATAATTTCCGCCAACGAAACTGGCACGGGCTTTGCTTGATATAAATCGTTGCGGTCAACGGCGATCGCAACAAGCCGAAGCCAAACAGGCCTTCGCAAAGACATCGACGTCGCAAGGGTTTTGCAGTCCGGGATTCCTCCTTCCCGAAGACGCAAGTCTCCGAGCGGCGTTTTTTATTGCCCAAAATCCGACCGGCCACTCTTAAGGGAACCTGTTCATGAAGACGACTTTGAGCAACGGCATCACCCGTCGCAGCCTTCTCAAGACGACCGCCACCGCAGCACTGTTCACTGCGGCCAAAACGGCGTTTCCGTCCGGTGCCTTCGCCGCCACGGCTGGCCCGGAAGTGACCGGTGTCAAACTCGGCTACATCGCGCTGACAGATTCGGCGGCGCTCATCGTCGCCAAGGAAAGGGGCTTTTTCGAAAAGCACGGGCTTCCCGATGTCGAGGTCGCCAAGCAGGCCTCCTGGGGCGCGACCCGCGACAATCTGGTGCTCGGCGGCGAAGCCAACGGTATCGACGGCGCGCATATCCTCTCGCCGATGCCCTACCTCATGCACACCGGCAAGGTGACGCAAAACAACGTTCCTGTGCCTATGGCGATCCTTGCCCGCCTGAACTGCGACAGTCAGGCGATCTCCGTCGCCAGGGAATATGCCGATACGGGCGTCCAGCTCGACGCCTCCAAGCTGAAGGCGGCTTTTGAAAAGAAGAAGGCCGATGGCGGCGAAGTGAAGGTCGCGATGACCTTCCCCGGCGGCACCCACGATCTCTGGATCCGCTATTGGCTCGCCGCCGGCGGCATCGATCCGGACAAGGACGTCTCCACCATCGTTGTGCCGCCGCCGCAGATGGTCGCGAACATGAAGGTCGGTAACATGGATGCCTTCTGTGTCGGCGAACCCTGGAACGAACAGCTGGTCAACCAGGGCATCGGCTTCACTGCCGCGTCCACCGGCGAACTCTGGAAAGGTCACCCGGAAAAGGCACTTGGCATGCGAGCCGACTGGGTGGAGAAAAACCCGAATGCCGCCAAGGCGCTGATGATGGCCGTGATGGAAGCCCAGCAATGGTGCGAAAACATGGACAACAAGGAGGAAATGGCTGCGATCGTCGGTAAGCGCCAATGGTTCAACGTCCCAGTGAAAGACATCATCGGCCGGCTGAAGGGCGACATCAATTACGGCAATGGCCGCGTTGTAACCGGCACCGACCTCTACATGAAGTTCTGGGCCAATGCCGCCTCCTACCCGTTCAAGAGCCACGACACCTGGTTCATCGCTGAGAACATCCGCTGGGGCAAACTGGCCCCCGACACGGACATCAAGGCATTGGTCGATCAGGTGAACCGTGAGGATATCTGGCGCGCTGCGGCGGCCGATCTCGGCATCGCCGCCGCGGGCATTCCGGCTACCACATCGCGCGGCAAGGAAATCTTCTTCGACGGCAAGGTCTTCGACCCGGAAAATCCCTCTGCTTATCTCGATAGCCTGTCGATCAAGGCTTCGTCCTGACCCAAACAATTCCGGCGCATGACGGTTGCACCGGATTCCACTTTACCTTCAGGAGATACTCCATGCCCGCACTCGCCCGCACGGAAAAAATCGCACCGGCTGTATTGCCCAAGACAAGCGCAAGGGTCGTCACCCTGCCCGGCCGGCCCATGGCAAAATTCAACACCAGAAAGGTTGCGCTTGCCGTGGCTCGCAATGCCGTGCCGCCGCTGATCGTGCTGGCCGCCATTCTGATCATCTGGCAGGTTCTCTGTTCCGAAGCCGGAGCAACGCTGCCACCGCCATCGCAGGTCTGGCAGGAAAGTTACGATCTGATTGCCTACCCGTTCTTCAACTACGGATCGCAGGATATCGGGCTTGGCTGGCGGGTGCTGATCTCGCTGCAGCGCGTCGCCTACGGCTTTGGACTTGCTGCTGTCACCGGGATTCTCGTCGGCGCCTTGATCGGCCAGTCGATCTGGGCGATGCGCGGGCTTGATCCGATCTTCCAGATCCTGCGCACCGTGCCGCCACTCGCTTGGCTACCCCTGTCGCTGGCTGCGTTCCAGGACTCGAACCCGTCTGCCATCTTTGTGATCTTCATCACCTCGATATGGCCGGTGATTATCAACACCGCCGTCGGCGTTCGCAATATCCCGCAGGACTATCGCAACGTCGCCAAGGTGCTGTGCCTCAACCAGTTCGAGTTCTTCTTCAAGATCATGCTGCCATCTGCTGCACCCTACATCTTCACGGGCCTGCGCATCGGCATCGGCCTGTCATGGCTTGCCATCGTTGCGGCCGAAATGCTCACCGGCGGCGTCGGTATCGGCTTCTTCATCTGGGATGCGTGGAACTCCTCGCGCCTGCCCGACATCATTGTCGCGCTCGCCTATATCGGCGTCGTCGGCTTCATCCTCGACAAGCTGGTTTCCGCAGCCGGCTCCATCATTACCCGCGGCGCGTCCGCAAACTGAGGGTCTGGATCATGAGCGCCTATCTGAAACTCGACCATATCGACAAGTATTTCGACCGGGCGGGAAGCCGCGCCGAAGTGCTGAAAGGCATCAACCTGACGATCGCAAAAGGTGAATTCGTTTCGATCATCGGCCATTCCGGCTGCGGCAAGTCAACCCTTCTCAACCTGATCGCTGGACTGACGCCGGTCTCCTCCGGCGCGGTGCTTTTGGAAAACCGGGAGGTCAATGCACCCGGCCCGGAACGGGCCGTCGTCTTCCAGAACCACAGCCTGCTGCCGTGGTTGACGGTCTATGAAAACGTCAATCTCGCCGTCTCCAAGGTTTTCGGCAGAACGAAGAGCAAGGCGGAACGGCATGACTGGGTGATGGCCAATCTCGACCTCGTGCAAATGGCACATGCGAAAGACAAGCGGCCATCGGAGATTTCCGGCGGCATGAAACAGCGGGTCGGCATTGCCCGGGCACTCGCCATGGAGCCGAAGATACTGCTTCTGGACGAACCTTTCGGCGCGCTTGACGCCCTGACGCGGGCGCATCTGCAGGACGCGGTGATGGAAATCCACCTTCGCCTTGGCAACACAATGCTGATGATCACCCACGACGTTGACGAAGCCGTTCTCCTCTCCGACCGGATCGTCATGATGACCAACGGCCCCGCGGCATCTATCGGCGAAGTGCTCGACGTTCCGATCGCCCGCCCGCGCAACCGCATCGAGCTCGCCTCGGACCGGACCTATCTCAAATGCCGCGAGGCCGTGCTCAAATTCCTTTACGAGCGTCACCGCTTCGTCGAAGCCGCGGAGTAACCGGCATGACCCAGAAACTCATCATCATCGGCAACGGCATGGCACCCGGGCGCATGCTGGAGCACTTGTTTGAACAGGCACCCGGCCTGTACAGCGTCACCATCTTCAACGCCGAACCCCGCGTCAACTACGACCGCATCATGCTCTCGCCGGTGCTATCCGGCGAAAAAACCTACGAGCAGATCGTCATTCATGGCGACGGCTGGTATATCGAAAACGGCATCACCCTCTACAAAGGCCACAAGATCGTCGCCATCGATCGCGCCCGGAAAACGGTGACTTCCGATCACGGCGTGACGGAAAGCTACGACAAGCTGGTCATAGCCACCGGCTCCGTTCCCTTCATCATTCCGGTACCCGGCAAGGACCTGCCCGGCGTGATCACCTATCGCGATCTCGACGATGTGCAAGCCATGTTGCTCGCGGCCCAATCGCGCGAAAAGGCCATCGTTATCGGCGGCGGTCTGCTCGGGCTCGAGGCGGCGGCAGGTCTTGCCTCGCGTGGCATGGATGTGACCGTGCTCCATGTCATGCCGACGCTGATGGAACGCCAGCTCGATCCAGCCGCCGGTTACCTCTTGCAAAAGGCCGTCGAGGAACGCGGCATCAAGGTCATCACCAAGGCCAACACAAAGGCCATTATTGGCAATGGCAGGGTCGAGGGCATCGAGCTCGACAACGGCACTATCATCCCGGCGACGCTCGTCGTCATGGCGGTCGGCATTCGGCCAAGCGCAGGTCTCGCCAAGGAAGCCGGCCTCGCCGTCAATCGCGGCATCGTCGTCGATGCCGGCATGCAGACCTCGGATGGCGATATCCTGTCGCTGGGCGAATGCGCTGAAGTGGATGGCATGGTCTACGGTCTTGTCGCGCCGCTCTACGAAATGGCCCGTATCGCCGCTTCGCATCTCGCTGGCGATCGTTCGCCCGCCTTCGTCCATTCCGACACGCCGACGAAGCTAAAGGTGACAGGTATCAACCTCTTCTCACTCGGCGACTTCGCCGAAGGTGACGACCGCGAGGAAATCGTGCTGCGCGACGCGACGGCGGGTGTCTACAAGCGGCTGGTGCTGAAGGATAATCGCATCATCGGTACCGTGCTCTACGGTGAAACCGCTGATGGAGCCTGGTTCAATGACCTGAAGAAGAAAGCCACCGATATTTCCGATATGCGCGAAACGCTCATTTTCGGCCAGGCCTACCAGGGAGGGTCGCCACTGGACCCTATGGCGGCCGTTGCAGCCTTGCCGGATGATGCGGAAATCTGCGGCTGCAACGGCGTCTGCAAGGGCAAGATCACCGGGACGATAACGTCAAAGGGACTGACCTCGCTCGACGATGTGCGGGCTCATACGAAGGCATCCGCCTCCTGCGGCTCCTGTACCGGCCTTGTCGAACAGCTGATGACCATCACGCTCGGCGACGCCTACAATCCGGCCGCCGTTCAGCCCATGTGCAAATGCACGGAGCTCGGTCACGACGATGTGCGCCGTCTGATCAAGGCCAAAGGTTTGAAGACCATTCCCGCCGTCATGCAGGAACTGGAGTGGAAGACCTCCTGCGGCTGCGCCAAATGCCGCCCAGCCCTCAACTACTACCTCGTCTGCGATTGGCCGGACGAATATGCCGACGACTACCAGTCACGCTTCATCAACGAGCGCGTCCACGCCAATATCCAGAAGGACGGCACCTATTCGGTGGTGCCACGCATGTGGGGCGGCGTCACCAATTCCGGCGAATTGCGGGCGATCGCCGATGTCGTCGACAAATTTGAAATCCCGATGGTCAAGGTTACCGGTGGCCAGCGCATCGACCTGCTTGGTATCGAGAAAGAAGACCTGCCCGCCGTCTGGGCCGATCTCGGCAAGGCTGGCTTCATTTCCGGCCAAGCTTATGCAAAGGGCCTACGCACAGTCAAAACCTGTGTCGGTTCCGACTGGTGCCGCTTCGGCACGCAGGATTCGACAGGACTTGGTATCCGCATCGAAAAATTCATGTGGGGCTCGTGGACCCCGGCCAAGCTGAAGCTTGCCGTCTCCGGCTGTCCGCGAAATTGCGCCGAGGCAACCTGCAAGGATATCGGCGTGATCTGCGTCGATTCCGGCTTTGAAATCCATTTTGCAGGGGCCGCCGGCCTCGACATCAAGGGCACAGAGGTTCTGGGCCTGGTGAAAACCGAGGACGAAGCCTTGCAGTACATCGTCGCGCTGACGCAGATGTATCGCGAGCAGGGCCGCTATCTCGAGCGCATCTACAAATGGGCCAAGCGCATCGGGCTCGACGAAATCCGCCGCCAGATCATGGGCGATGCGGACAAGCGCCAGGCCTATTACGAGCGCTTCGTTTTCTCCCAGAATTTCGCCCAGATCGATCCCTGGTCGGAGCGCGTCTCCGGCAAGGACAAGCACGAGTTCCGGCCCATGGCGACGGTCGGTTATCCGGAGGCAGCGGAGTGATGGATATGAACTGGGTTGATATCGGTAACATCAACGACATCCCGCTGCGCGGCGCGCGATGCGTGAAAACCCCTCAAGGCAAGATCGCCGTGTTTCGCACGGCGGAGAACGAGGCCTATGCCATCGAGGACCACTGCCCTCACAAAGGTGGACCACTCAGCCAAGGTATCGTGCATGGAACGGCCGTCACCTGCCCGCTGCACAACTGGGTCATCTCGCTGGAAACCGGCAAAGCGCTGGGTGCCGACCAAGGTGAGGTGCGAACAATAAAGGTGCGCAACGACAACGGCGCACTCTCCATCGCGCTCGAAAGCCTGATGATGGCGGCGGAGTAGGTACATGGAGCAAGAAACACCCCCCTCTGTCGCCTCGCAACATCTCTCCCCCACAGGGCGAGATTGGACAGCACATACCGCCGCCCTGTGTGACAAGTTGGCAGCTCTCCTAGCCCAACTTACCACTGGAGGACACGGCCGGCGCGGCGAGCGGCCAATCTCGCCCTGTGGGGGAGAGGTCTCAGCTGGGCTGACAGAGGGTGGTGAAAGCTTCGGGCGGAGGAGATGTCCCTGTGCCAACTGAAACCAAGACCACCTGCCCCTATTGCGGCGTCGGCTGCGGCGTCATCGCCAAGATCGACGATGATGGCACCGTCAGTGTCAAGGGCGACCCTGATCATCCTGCAAACTTCGGCCGTCTGTGTTCCAAGGGCTCGGCTCTTTCGGAAACCATCGATCTCGACGGCCGAATTCTTCATCCGCACATTGGTGGAGAACGCGCAAGCTGGGATCAAGCGCTCGACCTCGTCGCCTCCCGTTTTTCCCAAGCTATCGCTGAACATGGTCCTGACTCCGTCGCCTTCTACGTCTCAGGCCAGTTGCTAACGGAGGACTACTACGTCGCCAACAAGCTGATGAAAGGCTTTATCGGCTCGGCCAATATCGATACCAATTCGCGGCTATGCATGTCCTCTTCCGTTGCCGGGCACAAACGCGCCTTCGGCAATGATACCGTGCCGGGTATTTATGAAGACATCGAGCTTGCCGATCTGGTCATCCTGACCGGCTCCAATCTCGCCTGGTGCCATCCCGTCATCTACCAGCGGCTCGCCGCTGCCAAGGCAGCCCGACCCAGCATGAAAGTCGTGGTCATCGACCCGCGACGCACCATGACGGCCGATATTGCCGACTTGCATCTGGCGATCCGGCCGGATGGCGACGTGGCGCTGTTCATGGGCCTTCTTGCCCATCTCGCAGGCACCGCCGCGATCGATCAGAATTATATCGGCACACACACAACCGGATTTGCAGAAGCTTTTGCCAGCGCATCGGCCCTTGTCATAGCCGACCTGATGGAACTGACAGGCCTGCCTTCCATGCAGTTGCGACAGTTCTTTCGGCTTTTTGAGGAAACCGGTAAAGTCGTCACCTGCTACAGCCAGGGGGTCAACCAGTCCGCCTCCGGTACGGATAAGGTCAACGCCATCATCAACTGTCATCTGGCAACCGGCCGGATCGGCCGGCCGGGTATGGGTCCCTTCTCGCTGACCGGCCAGCCAAACGCAATGGGCGGGCGCGAGGTCGGTGGTCTTGCCAACATGCTCGCTGCCCATATGGCGATCGAAAGCCCGCAGGACTGCGACCGGGTCCAGCGTTTTTGGCAATCGCCCGATATCGCCCGAAAACCAGGGCTTAAGGCCGTCGATATGTTTCGTGCGGTGGCAGACGGCCAGATCAAGGCCCTGTGGATCATGGCAACCAATCCGGTTGTCTCCATGCCCGATGCGGATGCAGTGGCCGCCGCGATCGCAGCCTGTCCCTTCGTTGTCGTGTCGGACGTCCTTCGGAAAACCGACACGACGCAATATGCCCACGTTCTCCTGCCCTCGCTTGGCTGGGGCGAAAAGGACGGGACGGTCACCAATTCCGAGCGCCGCATTTCCCGCCAGCGCGCCTTTCTCAGCCAACCCGGCGAAGCGAAGGCAGACTGGTGGCAGATGGCGGAAGTCGCACGCCGCATGGGGTTTACCGGCGCCTTTTCCTTTCCCGCCACAGCCGATGTCTTTGCCGAACATGCGGCCCTCTCGGCTTTCGACAACGGCGGCAGCCGCGATTTCGATATCGGCGCATACAGCCAGATCAGCGCCGCCGATTACAATGGGTTGGAACCGTTTCAGTGGCCCCAGCCTGAAGGCGCGCAGACACGGACCACCCGCTTCTTCGCCGATGGCGGCTTCTACCATGCCGATCGCAAGGCACGTTTCATTGCCGTCAGCGCTCCCGCATCGGACCGGACCAATGCGGACTTCCCGCTGACGCTCAATACGGGGCGCATCCGCGACCAATGGCACACGATGACGCGGACGGGTAAAAGCGCCCGCCTTTCAGCCCACATCGCCGAGCCCTTTGCCGAAATCCACCCGCGCGACGCGATGGATATCGGTGTCGCGAGCGCAGCTCTCGTCGAGATCGAGAGCATTTACGGCAAGGCCGTGGTGCGCGCGCTGGTCACCGAACGGCAGGCGCGCGGCAGCCTGTTCGTGCCGATGCACTGGAACGGCCAGTTCGCCGCCAAAGCCCGTATCGACTCGGCCGTCGCGCCGCTGACCGACGCAATCTCCGGGCAACCGGCCTCCAAAAATGTTGCTGTCAGAGCCCGGCCGCTCACAGTGGAAAGCTACGGCTTTGCGGTCTCCTTCACCAAACCTGAAAACCTCGACACCGTTTACTGGGCTCTGGCCAAGGCCGAGGGGGGCTGGCGCCTGGAGCTGGCCTTTGATGCTCCACCTGAAAACTGGACCGATTGGTGCCGTTTGCATTTCGGCATTCCCAGCCATATCGAACCACTCGGTTATGCGGATGCGCAATCCGGCGACCTGCGCCTCGCCTTCTTTGATGGCGGCCAGTTGCTCGCAGCCTTCTTTCTCGCCCCCCAGCCGGTCGCCGTTGCCCGCAACTGGGCGATCGAACAATTGACTATCCGGCATACCGAACTTGCAAAACGCTTCGCGGTTATCGCTGGACGCCCGGGCGCCGGGCGCATGGATCCAGGCGCCACCGTCTGCTCCTGCTTCGGCGTTGGCGTCAACCAGATCGTCGCGGCGGTGCGCGGTGGTTGCCGAAGCGTCGAGGCTGTCGGCAAGGAATTGAATGCCGGAACCAATTGCGGCTCATGCCGCGCGGAAATCAGGGGGATCATCGATGGATGTCTTGCAGCTGCTGCCGAATGAAAAAACCTCTCGTACCGCTCCTGCCCGCATGGCACCTCTCGCCACGCTCCCGGTCTTCTGGTCGCTTTCAGGAAAACGCGCCGTTGTAGCCGGAGGGACGGACGCCGCCGCCTGGAAAGCCGAACTGCTGGCGGCCTGTGGCAGCGAAGTGCATGTCTATGCCACGGACCTGAGCGAAACCTTTTCCAAGCTCCTCCATGAAGGACCACAATTCGGGGAAGGCTGCTTCGTCCATCATCCCCATGACTGGCATGCCGGGTCCTTCGAACATGCAGCCCTCGCCATCGCAGACTGCGCTGACGACGAGGCAGCAGCAGCTTTCTTCGCCGCCGCGAAGAAAGCCGGCGTTCCCGTCAACGTCATCGACAAACCTCGATATTGCCAATTCCAGTTCGGATCGATCGTCAACCGCTCGCCTGTTGTCGTGGCGATCTCCACGGATGGGGCGGCACCCATCCTCGCCCAGGCGATCCGCCGGCGGATCGAGACGCTGTTGCCACCGTCGCTGAAGTCATGGGGTGCGCTGGCTCATTCGATCCGGGACCAGATCAATGCGACAATAGGAACTGCGGCCGCCCGTCGCACCTTCTGGGAGGCTTTCGTCGATCGTGCTTTCGGCGGGGATTCCAAAGCGAGCAGCAAGGCAGATCTGCTCGCCGATGCCGGACGCATCCTTGCGGCGGCGCAATCCTCATCCGTTGGCCGCGTGACGCTCGTCGGCGCAGGTCCGGGCGATGCTGGGCTGTTGACGCTGAAGGCAGTGCGGGCCTTGCAGGCCGCCGATGTCATTCTCTTCGATGACCTGGTTTCTGATGAGGTGCTGGAGCTTGCCCGCCGCGAAGCAAAGCGCATGCTGGTCGGCAAGCGCGGCGGCCGCACTAGCTGCAAACAGGAGGACATAAACGCGACGATGGTCCAGCTTGCAAAGGCCGGAAAACATGTGGTGCGATTGAAGTCGGGCGATCCGATGATTTTTGGCCGCGCTGGAGAGGAAATCGCCTGCCTGCAACAACAGGGCATACAGGTCGATACTGTGCCCGGCATCACCTCTGCCAGCGCCATGGCTGCGGGTCTTGGCGTGTCGCTGACCCATCGCGATCACGCTCAGGCCGTCCGTTTCATCACTGGTCACTCGCGGCAGGGGTCACTGCCTGTGGACATCGACTGGCACGATCTCGCACAGTCCGCGACCACGACGATCTTCTACATGGGTGGCCGCACTGCAGACCAGATCCGCACGCGCCTGCTGGAAGCCGGAATGGATGCTGACATGCCTGTTGCAATCGTCAGTGCAGTGACCCGTAGCAATGAGACGCGATGGATCGGACGCTTGGACGATCTGGCGTCCGCTGTTGCCGGGATCGGCGTGGATAACCCGATCCTGATTGGAGTTGGCCATGTTTTTTCGCAAACGGCATACGCAGCAAAGACGACGGCCGTGCCGCAACGATCGGTGAGTTTTCAACCCGTGAGGGCGAGCGTATGATCCCGCTGGATATCGTTGCCCCCCTCTTGCTGAGCCTGGCCATTGCCCTGAGCTGGCAAGGGTTTCGCCCGATCTTTGCAGTCTCGACCGACGAAGCTGTTCTGCGCTCTCCGGCGACCATGCTGGCAAGTTCGATTTGGCTTGGATCGTTCGGTCTGGCCTTCAGTGGCGGATCGATCGGGGCAGGAGGATTGGTCGTGTCGTTCGGTCTTCTTTTGTCAATTATTCTTGAAAAATCATCCGTCCGCGTCCCACATGCTGTACTGGTAAGTTTCGCTACAATCTTTCTCATGTCTCATCTTTGCACCAAGGCACTTCCGCTGGAGCTAGCTCGATCGAATGGCAGCAATGCAGTGAACATCACTGGAATCGGTATCAAAGGAGAATACTGACCGCCATAAAGGCGAAGACCGAGCTATTTTATGACGATGTTCCGACGTAACAAAGCATCCCAACCCCTTGTTCAGATTGAGAGATCTCGTATCAAACTACTAAGGGTGTCTGATTAATAGATGTGTTAGTCGCGGCCGTAATTATTCGCGACCGAACTCGTCGACGATGCGGATGATGTCGTCCTCGCCCAGATAGGAGCCAGTCTGCACTTCGATTACCTCGAGCAGGATCTTTCCTGGGTTCGCAAGCCGGTGCACCTCGCCCTGAGGGATATAGACGGACTGGTTTTCGCCCAAAGTCTTCACCTGATCGCCAATCGTAACTTCCGCAGAGCCCTTGACGCAAATCCAGTGCTCCGAGCGGTGATGGTGCTTCTGCAGCGACAGTTTTTTGCCGGGCGTGACGAACAGCCGCTTCACCTGGAAGCGGTCACCGTTCAATATCGATGTGTAACCGCCCCATGGGCGGTAGGAAGTTGGGTGCGTCTCAGTGAGGCTCGCGGTCGATTTATCAGCGGCGAGTTGCTTAACCAGTTTGCCAACATTTTGGCTTTCGTCCAAACGCCCCACATAGATGGCGTCCTCGCTGGCGATGACGGCAACACCTTCCAGGCCCTGCACGGCAAGATGACCGTGGCGCGACATCACAAGCGAGTTCTGCGTGTTGATGAGTGTCGCATTGCCAGACGTGACATTGCCGGCCGCGTCCCGGGCGCCGAGCTTCCAGACCGCGTCCCAACTGCCCATATCCGACCAAATGAAAGAAGCTGGCACGACAGCCGCGTTGCTCGTCTTTTCCATCAGCGCATAGTCGATTGAAATATCCGGGCTGGTCGCAAAAGCGTCTACGTTAAGCCGTATGAAGTCGAGATCGCTGGCAGCCTGGGCGACAGCCTGCTTCGCGGCGAGTTCGACATCTGGCGCGTAAAGGGCGAGTTCCTGCAGCACCTGTGCCGCCTTGAACATGAATATGCCGGAGTTCCAGACGAAACCACCAGTGGAAAGCATCTTTTCAGCCGCGGGCTGCGCCGGCTTCTCGATGAAGCGCTTTACCGTGCATGCGCCGGTAGAAAGCTTGTCACCGATCTCAATATAGCCATATCCGGTGGCGGGTTCGCTTGGGGTAATGCCGAAGGTGACGAGCTTGCCGGATGCGGCCGTCTTTTGGGCAGTCAGGATCGCGTCGGTGTAGTCGGCGTCGGCTACGATATCGTGGTCGGACGCGAGTACCAGGATAAGGGTGTCGTCACCAAACTTCTGAGCGACGAAGGCGGCGGCGGCGGCAACCGCAGCGGCAGTGTTGCGCGCGATCGGCTCTAGTAGAATGGCCGACAGGGCAATGCCGATTCCGCGGGCTTGCTCTGCGGCCAAAAAGCGGAAGTCGTCATTGGTGATGATTATAGGCGCATCGTAGATAGCTGGATCCGAGACACGGGCCAGCGTCGCCTGAAACAGCGTGCGGTCGCCGACGAATTCAATAAACTGCTTTGGTGCCGTGGCCCGCGACAATGGCCACAGTCGGGTGCCTTTACCGCCCGCCATGATCACGGGAATAATTTTGGTGCGCATGAAATACGTCTCCGGTTTATTGCGGCCGGTCAACTAAGTTGAATCGTCGACGGCCAATGGTCAAAATTCGTTACTCAAATTTTTTAGGTTGGCTTTCAGTTCTTCTTAAGAACCACGTTGTCGTCAGACCCTGGTTCCTACCGCCCAGTCGCGAATCAGGTCAAGTCCGAGACGCAGAAGAGCCCTCGCTTCGCCTTCCCCTCCCGCTTCGACATAGCAGCGCATTTCCGGTGCGTTGCCTGAGGGACGCAGGTGTACAATCAGGCGGTCGTCGAGCGTTACGCGTAGGCCGTCGATGTTGCACTTCCCAGTAATGACGCCGAGGGGTGCAAGGAAGGCTGCGAGATTGTCGTCCGATCCATTCAAATGCGCCATCAGCGACGCACTCGTTTCGACGGGGAAGTTTTCCAGTCGATCAGCGGCGGCAAAGGCAAGGCCGAAGCTGGCGGCTATCATCGATAGCGGTTCCCCACGTTGGGCACGCAGATACAACGCCGCGAGGGTGGGTAAAAAACTGTCACGCGTCGGCAGTGGTGCCAAATTGCCGGCGGCAACGGCGAAGTCCGAAGCGGTCAGCGTGCCACCATTGGCCTCAAAGCCAACCACACTTCGATGACCTGCGGCCACCGCCTCCTGCATGGCGGCAATCACGAAGGGCGAGCCCACTTTGGTGCGAATTACCGAGAAGGAACCAGTTCGTTCAATACGAGAATTCGAGGTAACTGGTGTGACGAGGGCATCCGCGCCCAGAAATTGGGCCGCGATCAGTCCGATTAGATCACCGCGTAGCGGTTCGCCCGTTTCGTCGGTGACTAGTGGCCGGTCACCATCACCATCGGCGGAAACGATCGCATCGAGTCCGTACTCTTTTGCCCAACCTTTTAGAAGACTGACGGTCTCCGGCGAAACCGCTTCCGTATCGACCGGAATGAAATGTCCGGAGCGGCCGAGCGCCACGACGTCAGCGCCATAAGCTTCAAGGACGCTGACGAAAAGATCGCGCGCCACGGTAGAATGTTGGTAGACACCGATTTTTAGCCCCTTCAGCGAAGCGGCGGGCAGGAGGCCCTTGTTTCTGGCCCTAAACAGTGCCTCGGCTTGCGCGGACCGATCCGCGGCTTTGCCGGGGTCAAAACCGATCTCTGCCTTGTCCAGTTCAGCAGCGATCGCGGTAATGCCAGCCTCATCGTTCTTGTCGATTTCGCCATCTGGCCGATAGAACTTGATGCCATTTCGGTCGTCGGGGATATGCGAGCCGGTAACCATCAAACACGCCGCATTCAGCGATAGGCCGTAAAGTGCCAAAGCCGGAGTCGGTATCGCGCCGCAATCGACCGGCGACAGACCAGCACGCACAAGGGCACCGATGCAGGTGGCAGAAATGCCAGGGCTCGATGAGCGGAAGTCGCGCCCAACAAGGACCGTACTGCCTGGCTTTGCCACACCTATCCCAATCAAATGTCGCGCAAAAGCCTCTGCATAAAGAGCAGACGCGCGGCCCTCGAGATCAACAACAAGACCACGAAGGCCGCTCGTTCCAAATTTCATAATATGCTCGCAATAAACCACCGCAGCTAATTATCTATTTTTGAATAGAAATAAAGCTGGAATTTTGGCGACTTTCATTGAGTGCGCTCATGTTGCAGCAAAACACAGGTGATCGTCGTCATTAGCACCTGTCGGTGGAGACATTACCATGATTGGCCCGCGAAGTGATCGAGACCGAGCTCGTATTTCATTTTCTGATGCGCCTCTTGCCCATTGCGTTTTCATGCGATGCTAAACGGGGCTTGCGTCGTCCCAGTGTTCTGCCCTAATCCACACGACAACTGGAATGGAGGCATTATGGCGCACAGCCTGAAACTGGCAGAGCTTGGCACTCATTTTTACAAAGAGCATTTCGGCCATCAGTTCGTTGCAGCAGATAAAGAATCGGCAGACACAGATTGGATTCTGTTTCAAGACCAATTTTACGACACTGGCCCGTTGCCTTTAGCCGGCAAGTCGGTTGCTATTGTCGGCAACGGACTGGTCACAGGACAGGGACATTTTATCGACAGTCACGATGCAGTAGTGCGGATCAATTTCCCTTACCTATGGAGGCGTGACCCAATCGAAGATGGGGTGAAAATCACGCATTGGGTAGGGCTTGGGAAGAACGAAGTCTTTTCGCCTGATAAGTTTCACAACCCGGAAACAGGTTTAAATCTTATCAGCTTGAACGATCATCTGCTCCAAGCAGAGAGTTTTCACTGTATTTCTCACCATCACGTCCAGTCTGGGTTTTGGGCTGACGTGCAAAGGCTGGGGTTAGCGAACAAACTCCACGTGCACTTTGCCGCCCCTCTGGTCTTTGAGCTGATTGAGCCGACGCCGTTCGGGCGAGATAGATACATACTCGAATGGATCACCAGCCGGCGCTATCTCGATACCGGTTATGGTGGCTGGTATGGATGGGACACCCTGTTCTCTGGCGTTCGTATCGCCCTTCTGGCTGCGCTGTCCAAGCCGAAATCGATCAATATTTTCGGAATGAACTTCTATACTGATGGCTATCGCCAACCTTGGGACATGCATGAATTGGACATCAATAAGGAGGTGCTCTACAAAGTAGGCCACATCTGCCGAGAAATCGGAATCTCTTTTGAAATTCTACAGAACGCATGCTCATAAAAGAAAGCGGACACGATGCGTGTTTTTTCACAGGCTTTTCACACATCCTACCAGTACAGCTTGGCCGCTGCCTTTCCCGAAATCGAATGGTACTTCGTTAACGGGCAATGGAGTACAAACCGGCCCAAACCCCCAAACGTCCATGACCACTCCGATCGGGATTTCCACCAATACGACATTTTCCTAGCCCACGGGCCGGACCAATATGATGATATTCGTACGACGTTGAAGCAGCACGGCATTTCACCGCGCCGCCTCATCTACATTTCGCACTGGTCCTACAATCCTGAAGCTTGGTGGCACCAGGCACGCAGCAAGCCGCTTGGAAAATTTCGTCACGAGGTAGCGGATAGCCCAATCGTAGCTGTGTCCCACTTCATGATCCAGGACTTTGGCTTCTATTCCCATGTCGCCTGCGAAGCTATTCCGCATTATGTTCCGTCTCATTTCTTCGACGATGTTGAGTGGAACGGGTCAAATGGCCATTTCATCAATATAGTGAACGACTTCTTCGCTCCTTTGCGGGGAACCGGCGTCGATTTTTGGAGGAGCCTAGGCGACATCCCCAAAAAGCTTTACGGCGGCGGCAATGGTGATGAGGGCGTTGGCTCTCTCGGGAGTGTTTCCGACTTTAAGGCAGCCGTTTCCGAGGCAAAGGCTTACTTATGGACTGGCGAAAAGGTCGCGATGTCCTTTGCGCCACTGGAAGCTATGGCCTGTGGCTGTCCAGTAATTGCACCAGACAACATGGATTGGTCGAAGCTATTCACAGACGGCCATGACGTTCTGCTTTTTGAGCAAGGCAACAAGGACAGTCTTAAGGCCGCCATCGACAAATTCGATGCGTCCTTTGATCTGAGGCGCTCGCTTTCGGAAAACGGGAAGAAGACCGTTCGGCAGAAATTCGGCCTTGCCCAGTTCCGAGCCAAGTGGGCTAGAGCCCTCGACGGCGCCATGGCCGACTGGTGATTAATGGCCAATGTAGATTTTCATTTCCTGCCAGGCGAAGGTGATACGCTGGTCATCACATTCAACGAAATGTGGAACCACTATAAAGGCCAGCGGTTCTGGGCAGAGCGTCCATTAATCAAGGCCGGCCTACCGGCCTTTGGGATAACGTCTGACGGTCCCCACTGGTACCCTCTGCATGAAACAATCCGCGCTCTTCGGGAGCCGGTGAAGGCGGCGCGCAACTACAAGCACGTAGTTCTTTACGGCTACAGCATGGGCGCCTATGCCGCGCTCAAATATAGTTGGTTATTTGGCGACCCTACCGTCTTGGCCTTCTCCCCTCAATTCTCTATCAACCCCAACGATGTTGGACCGAATGATGTTCGCTACAACGACTTCTATAACCCCGCTGAACGCGTAATAAGGATCGAGCCCGCCGACATAAACGGCGGAGGCTATATTTTCTACGATCCCACCTATCCGGTCGATGCGGCCCACGTAGACAACATTGTCGCACCACAAAAGCGCATTCCGTTGCAAAACTGCGGTCACGAGACCATTCATTGTGTAAGATCGGCATCCAGGCTGAGGGATTTGATACTCGCAGCAGCTACGCGTGATGACGAAGCTGTAAGGCGTCTGATCCGAGGCGCTCGTAGACAAAACCCATATTACGCAAAGTATCTTCTGACTAAGCTGTTGGCTAAGAATAAAAATGTATGGGCGGCTTCGGCGGCCGTATCGCTCGATAAGTCTATCAGCAACGATGCCGAGACATTAGCAATAGCGGCTGATGCGTTCAAACGTGTTGGAAATATGGCGTTGGCCGCCGATCTATACCGCAGAGCCTTCGCTATAAGCGAGGAGCAGAAATACACGGCTTGGGCACTTGAAGTTGAGGCAATGGTGCCCAAACCACCGAAACCAGCTTCCGGTAAGGGTTTCATCACCAGCCTCAAATCGCTCTGGAATTAGTTCGAGTAGCTGGAGACCTCAAATTACCGCTGAATTGTTGATCGACGACAAACATGATAGTTAACAATCGGCAGACGACGGAACGACCAAAGCTCGATGACGAGGCGTTCGAAGCCTTTATCAGGGGACGTCGTCCGGTATCGCCTATCTGGTCCATGAGCGGTCTCGATGGCTACCTCACGGCCCTCATCATCGGCCCAAAGCTCATCGACCCACGCAAATGGATCCCGGAACTGACTGGTCCGGATGCCCTGAACCTACCGATGGAAACGACCGAGCATCAAGCCGTGCAGACGATTGTCGCAGAGTATAACCGCATCTCGGCAGGCCTTTCCGAAACACCGAGAGACCACCGGCCCAGGTTCACCAGGATCGATGGTCAGACCTTTGATATCTTCGATTGGGATATCTCCTTTTTGTTAGGAACAGAGTACGCGCCCAAGCTTTGGCGGCCCGTCCTGCGAGGCCATGCCGTCACTGGCGATATCATCGCGCCTATCCGCAAGCTCGGCGAGGCGAAACGCAAAGCGACCTGCCAGGATGCTGCTGATGTCGCCGAAGCACTCGTCAACATCCGAACCTACTTTATGCCGAAGCGGGCAAAGCAGAAATACTGACCGAGCGCCAGAAACCTATTCCGTCAATCACAAAAGCCGTGGGCCATTCGTAGCGCTCACGCCGGATCAGATCGTGGTGCCGATCGCGCCGCATTCATGGCGACGCTGATCATGAGCGCCAAGCTCAACGACATCGATCCGCAGGCTTGGCTTGCCGACGCCCTCGCCAACATTGCGGACAAGCCGATCAGCAGGCTGGAGCAATTGCTACCGTGGAACTGGACACCCAAGACGCTGAGTACTCAGGCGGCCTGACCTGCGGCCTTCGCCGTAACCGCCCGATTGCTACCGCGCGGATTTGGCTTTGATGCGAGCGACGAGCAGCTCGTTGTCAACAAAGCTGTCGAGGAAGTCGTTCCATTCTTGGGGTGAGCGGCGGGCGTCTTTGAGCATCTGCTCCAACTCGTCCATGCCGTCGTCTGTCAGTGCGGTGACGGATTCGTCGTCTCCGGTATAGACGGAGATGATGCTGCCGTAGCTCAGATTATCATCGTTGGAGACGATTGCCTGAAGAAGCTCCGGGTCCTCTTTTAGAATTTCGGCGACAAATTTGATCGTACGGACGTAGGTAACTGTTGCCATCAGGCTGCCTCGGCAGAGATTGTGACGAACGGCGACCAGTTCCACGGCAGCAGCTCGTCTAACCGATTGATCTTGTGATCGTGGATGCGATTAAGCACGTCGGTCAAGTATGCCTGTGGATCAAGACCATTCAATTTGGCCGTCTCGATGATTGTCATGGCCCGCGCCAAAGTCTCCGCCCCGGTGTCGGCTCCCGCGAACAGCCAGTTGCGTCTTCCAACGCCTATTGGACGCAGAGCCCGTTCGGCAGCATTGTTGTCGATCGCGACACGACCGTCTTCCATGAATAGGCAGAGCGAAGACCATCGGCTCAAACCGTAGCGGAAAGCTGCCGCCAGATCGCCTTTGCCGGGAATGCGCGTCAGTTGAGCTTCAGCCCAGTGACGGAATGCTTCAACCTTGGGCTTGCTCTGCATCTGACGCGCGGCAAGCCGGATCTCAGGAGGCTGGCCGTTGATGCCTCGCTCGATGTCGTAAAGCGCTCCGATACGATCGAGCGCCTCTCGCGCGATCTCGGACTTGTTCGATGTCCAGATATCGTGGAAGTCGCGTCGCCAGTGGGCCCAGCAGGCCGCCTCCTTGAAGCGAGGAAGGCCATCCGCTCCAGGTGAGTATAGCTTGCCGTATCCTTTGTAGCCGTCAGCCTGAAGGATGCCGCCTGATTGCTTAAGGTGGCGGTGGACGTGCTCTTCTTTCCAGTCCGGAGCAAAATAGTAGACTGCACCAGGCGCAGAACTGCCTGCCCATGGTCGTTGATCGCGGACATATGTCCAGATCCTGCCCTTCTTCACCCCTTTGCCCATCCCCTTGTCTCGGAGCGAGCGATCCAGCACCCGGATCGGGGTGTCGTCGGCATGAAGGAGGTCACTTGCCATGACCGCCGTTTCGATCCTCTCGATAAGAGGCTGCAGCACCTGCATGGCACGACCACACCAATCGACCATCGTGCTGTCGGGAATGTCGGCACCCATGCGGGCGAAGATCTCGTTCAGACGGTACAGTGGCAAATGGTCATCGAACTTCGACACCAGAATGTACGCCAAGAGGCCAGCGCCCGCCATGCTGCCAGCGATCGGGCGGCTCGGAGCAGGCACCTGCACCATCTTCTCGCAGCAACGGCAGGACTTCTTCAATCGAGCGACCTCGATCACCTTCATCTGCGCTGCAATCATGTCGAGGATTTCGCTTGTGTCCTCACCGACAAGACGCAGCTCACCTCCGCATTCCGGGCAGCAGGAGCCAGGATCGAGTTCCCGGCGTTCGCGAACTGCCTTGTCCGAGACGCGTGGGCGCCGGCGCATGATCTTCTCAGGCGTATCCGCCAAGGCTACAATAGACGCTTCCTCATCGGGCTCATCTATCGGGGCAGTATTGCTCTCAGCGGCGGCGATCAACAGATCCTCAAGCGCCAGTTCCAACTGCTCGATTTCACGCTCGATCTTTTCGGACGACTTGCCGAAGACCTGTTTCTTCAGCTTGGCGATACGCAGCCGCAGGGTTTGAATCAACTGGTCGTGCGCTTGCAACGTCGCCGACATCTTCGCGTTTTCCGCCTGCAACGCGATTATCATTGCCTTGAGAAAGGATGGATCATCAGGAAGATTTGTCGTTGCGATTGACATGATCCTGACTACCACAAGTCAGGAGAAATTGCGATAAAAACGAGTGGTTTCAGAGGGATAAAATCACCCGACACGCGCCGGCGGCGCGCCCCAATCAGGACGACGCCAATCGATCCCTTCCCACAACATCGCCAGTTGAGCCGACGTCAGTCGCGCTGTGCCGTCGGACGCTGAAGGCCACGGGAACCGACCTTTCTGCAAAATCTTGTAATACAGGCAGAAGCCTTGGCCATCAAAATACAGTAGCTTCAAACGGTCGCCACGTTTGCCGCGAAAGGCAAATACCGCGCCGCCCGTCGGCTTCTGGCGCAAGACATCCTGCGCAAGCGCAGCCAGGCCTTCAATTCCTTTGCGCATGTCCGTGATCCCGCATGCAAGATAGACCCGAACGCCGGTCCCAGGCCCGATCATGCTGCTTCCACCGCCCGGATGATCTGCGTCAGGGCAGCCGTATCGAACGCACTGCCGAAGCGAAGGGTGCGGCCGCAGCTCAATCGTAGTTCGACCATCCCGGAGCACCTTTCCGGGTCATCAGCAAGATCCATCCGTACCGCTTTCACGTCGACGGGGATGAACAATGTATTCGACGACGCCGAGAGAAGCCCCTTCTTCTTCAGCTCGCTACGCCAAGCGTAAATCTGCTGCCGCGTAATATCGTGCCGATGGGCAACCTCTGTGATGGTCGCTCCACCATCCCCAACCGACATGACAATCGCGAGCTTATCATCGTCGCGCCATCGGCGCCGCCGCTCTTGCCCAAGAATTTCAACGCGCATCGCAATCCCCGCATAAGACACGTCGCTAACGACGTCGTTAAACACGTGTCTTAGGCCATTAAGGCCTTATGCGGCAGACGGTGCCAATCGGGCGGTTACCCTTCGCCGGCTTGCAATTACCCACATTTGAGTGTCGCTGCCATTTCGGTTCCGAGGCGAATGTCGGTCAGCCGGCTGAGGCCGCGCCAGACGACCGTATTTCCCGG